>JBFMAB010000075.1:0-53750 GCA_040755835.1 Myxococcota bacterium | reverse complement strand
CAGGTCCCGAAATAGCGCACCGCGCATCGCGGCTACGTGCGCGGCCAGCGTCACGCCTCGGAGCCACCGTTTCCCAGTCTGATCCGCGCCGGCGCTCCGGGCCGATTTCTCGACTGCTCTTGAGGCCGCCGGTGGTGGACGGCCGGGTGACGTGGGCGAAGCGCGCGCAGTCCGACGGCCGCGACGGAGGCCGCCTATCGGCCGGTGCCGCTCAGCGTGGCCACCGGCCGCGCCGCGTCGGCGTCGTGCTCGAAGATGAGCCGGGTCGACTGCGCGCCCACCCGCACCGGCGAGAACGTCACCGTCGCGGTGGCGGTGGCGCCGGGCTCCACGCGCCCCAGCTCGCCCTTCACGAAGAAGGCGCCGGTGTCCGAGCCCTCGAGCGTGAGGCGCGTCAGGTTGAGGCCGTCGAGGCCGACGTTGGTCGCCGTCACCACGACGGTGCGCGTCTGCCCCAGCATCACGTCGCCATAGTCGTAGGAGATCTCCGGCAGCGGCGCTCCGCCGTCGAGCGACAGGTGGAGATCGCCGCGGTTGGTGGGCTTCACGTCCTGCCGGCCGCACGCCGCGCCGGCCAGCCCCGCCAACACGGCGCAGGCGAACAGAGCGCGCGCGAATCTCACAGTCGACCGTCCAGCTTGGACGCGTACGACGGCACGGTGTCCTTCAGGCGCTGCCATACGGCCTTCGCGCCCTCGACGTCGCCCTTGGCCTTCAGCGTGTCGCCCAGCGCCGCGATGGCGTCGGGCGTCTGCGCGGCGACGCTCCACACGGTGTCGGCCATGGGCTGCCGGTTCAGCTTCACCATCGTCCACGCCATGCCGGCGCGCAGCCGCGGGTTGTCGGGCTGGAACGGCATCACCTGCCGGTAGTTGCCCAGCGCCTCCTGGTAGCGGCCATGCGCCAGGTGGTCCTCGGCGTCCTCCACCAGCTTCGCGAAGTTCGCCTCCATCTCCGCCGTACGCGGCGCGTTCTGGAAGGCCTCCACCGTCTCCTTCGACAGCATCGGCGGCATGCCGGGCTGGCGCGGCGGCGGCGGCGCGGCGGCCACCTCGGGCGCCAGCTTCGACAGCCCGCCGGCGGCGATCGCCTTGTCCACGCGCACCAGCAGCCGCTGCGCCTGCGGGGCCTGAGGCGCGGTGGGCGCCTCCTTCAGGAAGCCCTCGAGATCGGCCTTCGCCTGCGCGAGCGCTTTGAGATCATCGCCCTTCGTGTCGAGGAGCAGCGCGCCGCGCGCGTAGCGGGCCTCGGCGTTGGCCTCGAACGTGGCGAGCGCCCTGTCGTAGGTGGCCAACGCCGCCGCCGCATCACCCACGAGGAAGTGCAGGTGCCCCAGCGCCGTCTCCGCCTCCGCGAGGCCCTGGATGCCGACCCTCAAGCACGCGTAGGCGTCGGCGGCCTTGCCGGCCTTCACGAGCGCCTGCGCCTTCTCCAGCACCACCGCCTGCGTCAGCGCCGGGCCGGGCGCGCAACCCACGTCCCCCGCGGACGGCACCGGCTTCCTGCCCACCAGCGCCTTCTGCTTGAGGTACAGCGCGCGCAGCGGCTCGGCCACGGCGACGGCCTGCGCGTAGTACGTCTTCGCCTCGAGGTAGCGGCCCTGGCCGAGGTACAGCCGGCCCAGCGAGGTGGCGATCTCGAAGGGCTTGGGCTGCTCCTTGAGGCCCGGCGTCGCGTCGAGCTTCTGCACCAGCGCGTCGGCGGTCGGCGCGGGCGCGTTGGCGTTCGCGGGCGGGTGGTTGGGCGGCAGCGGCGCCTGGGCGAGGAGGACGGCGACGAGGAGCAGGTTCACGGGGACTGTCACTAACACAAGCCCCGCGGGGTTGCGGGGGACGAGGCCTGCTCTGGCGGCTGGCGGGCCTGGCTGTCGGCCCGCGCCGTGCCGTGAAGCGAGACGGCCCCTCCTGCGAGGCGCGGAACCGCGGCTTTCGGGGTGGGCGCCGAAGGGCTGACGGAGACGAGCGCGGCGCCCGTTGGGCCGCTTCAGGGCGCCAGCGCGCGCAGCAGCTCGTCGACCCGCCGCCCCAGCACCGGGTGCACCACCTCCGGCGACAGCTCGCACAGCGGCGCCAGCACGAAGCGGCGTTCGTGCATGCGTGGGTGCGGGACGACCAGGTCGCCCTCGTCCACCACGCGCTCGCCCCACAGCACCACGTCGACGTCGATGACGCGGGGCGCCCAGCGCGTCGCCGGCACGCGACCCATTTCGCGCTCGATGCCCTTCACCTCGACGAAGAGCGCGCGCGGCTCGAGCGCCGTCTCCACCAGCACCACCGCGTTCAAGTAGTCGGGCTGCGGCGTCGGATCGTCCGGCGGCAACAGCGCCGGCGTCTCGTGCGTCATCGAGCGCGCCAGCACCTGCGTCGACGGCAGCGCGGCGATGCGGCGCACGGCCTCGTCGAGCGCCGCGGCGCGATCACCGAGGTTGGAGCCGAGCGCCAGGTGGACGCGCGCCATCGACGCGCCTCACCGCGTGACGGGGTTGCGCAAGACGCCCACGCCTTCCACCTCGACCTCCACCACGTCGCCGGCGGCGAGCGGGCCGACGCCCGACGGCGTGCCGGTGATGACGACGTCGCCGGGGAGCAGCGTCATCACCTGCGAGATGAAGGACACCAGCTTCGGCGGCGGGTGCACCATGTCGCTGGTGCGGCCGTCCTGGCAGGTGGCGCCGTTCACGCGGCACTGGATGCGCAGGTCCGCCCACGAGAGGCCCGTCACCAGCCACGGCCCGAGGCACGCGAAGGTGTCGTAGCCCTTCGCGCGGGTGTGCTGCGTCTCCCGCCGCTGGATGTCACGCGCCGTCACGTCGTTGAAGCACGACAGCCCGAAGATGCCCGCCTGGGCCTCCGCCTCGTCCACTTTCGAGAGGCGCCGGCCGATGACGAGCGCGAGCTCCGCCTCGTGGTGGACCTCCTGGCTCGCCGGCGGCAGCACGATGGGTGCCAGGTGCGGGTTGAGCGCGGTGGACGGCTTGAGGAAGAGCAGCGGCTCCTCGGGCACCTTCTTGCCCATCTCCAGCGCGTGCTGCCGGTAGTTCTGGCCGATGGCGACGACCTTCGACGCGGGTGTCGGAACGAGCCACCGCGCCTCGGCGGCCGACACCACCTGGCCGGTGCGCGCCCCGCCCTCCCACGGCGCGCCGGAGAGGACGTGGAGCGCCTCGCCGTCGGCCTCCACGAAGAGCGGAGCGCCGCCGAGCGCGATGCGGGCGAAGCGTGCCATTCCAGTCAGCCCTTCAGCACGTGCGTCATATCGTAGAGGCCAGCGGGCTTGCCCACCACCCAGCGCGCGGCGCGCAGCGCGCCCCGGCCGAACTGCTCTCGGCTGGTGGCGCGGTGTGTCAGCTCGATGCGCTCGCCGTCGCCCAGGAAGAACACGGTGTGCTCGCCGACGACGTCGCCGCCGCGCAACGCCTGCACGCCGATCTCCTTCTTCGGCCGCTCCCCCACCAGGCCCGAGCGCGCGGTGCGGATGACGTCGGTGGAGCGCCCCAGCCCGGCGGCGATCTCCTCCGCGAGGCGCAGCGCGGTGCCCGACGGCGCGTCCTTCTTCATGCGGTGGTGCGTCTCCACCACCTCGACGTCGAAGTCCTCGCCCAGCCGGCGCGCCAATTCGCGCGCCACCTCGATGACGAGGTTGACGCCCACCGACATGTTGGGCGCCATCACCACCGCGACGTGCTTCGCGGCCTCGGCCATCGCCGCCTTCGCCTCGGGCGAGAAACCCGTGCTGCCCACCACCAGCGGCACCTTCGCCGCGGCGCAGGCCTTCGCGTGGGCCACCGACGCCTCGGGCGTGGTGAAGTCGATGACGACGTCGGCGCCGGGCAGCGCCTTCTCCAGCGCGTCCACCGTCTCCACCTCGAGCACGCCGAGGTGCGAGGCGAGCCCCACGTCGAGCCCGATGGCCGCGGTGCCCGGTTTGTCGGTGCCGCCGACCAGCGTGAAGCCGTCGCTGTCGCGCACCAGGCGCACGAGCAGGCTGCCCATGCGGCCGGACACGCCCGTCACCACCACTTTCACCGGCGTCGTCACGTCGAGGCGCCTCCCGGGCTCAGACGAGCCCCAGCTTCTTCAGCTCGGCCTTCAGCTTCTCGGCGTTGCCCTCGGTCATCGGGAGCAGCGGCGGGCGGATCTCCGGGCCGAACTTGCCCATCAGGTGCAGCGCCCACTTCACGGGAATGGGGTTCGACTCGACGAACAGCATGCGGTGCAGCGGCTGCAGCTCGAGCTGGATGCGGCGCGCCGTCTCCACGTCGTTGGCCAGCGCGGCGGCGCAGAGGTCCGCCATTTTCCGCGGCGCGACGTTCGACGACACCGACACCACGCCCTTCCCGCCCGAGAAGATGAAGGGCGCCACCACGAAGTCGTCGCCGGACAACAGCGTCAGCCGCTCGCCCACCTGCTCGTAGAGGTCCAGCGTGCGCAGCACGTTGCCGGTCGCCTCCTTCAGCGCGACGACCTCCTTCACGTCGAGCAGCCGCTTCACCGTGTCGGGCAGCAGGTCGACGCCGGTGCGGCCGGGCACGTTGTAGGCCATGAGCGGGAAGCCCGGGTGCGCCTTCGCGATGAGCCGGTAGTGCTCGACGAGGCCCGCCTGCGTGGGCTTGTTGTAGTACGGCGTCACCACCAGCGCGCCGTCGGCGCCGAGCTCGCGGGCCACCCTCACGCCCTCGATGGTCTCCGCGGTGCTGTTGGAGCCCGCGCCGGCGAACACCTTCACGCGGCCCTTGTTCGCCTTGAGACACACCTCGATGGCGCGGCGGCGCTCGGCCGGCGTCATCGTCACCGCCTCGCCGGTAGTGCCCATGGGGATGAGGACGGTGGTGCCGTTGGTGACCTGGTACTCGACCAGGCTCTCGTACGCGGCCTCGTCGAGCTTCCCGTCCTTGAACGGTGTGGCCAGGGCCGTCATCGAGCCGGACAGCTTCATCATGTCGTCTCTCCTCTCCAGAGGTCTTCCAGCGTCTCTCGCGCGCGCACCACGCGGTAGCGCGAGCCGTCGACCAGCACCTCGGCAGGCCGGGGACGGGAGTTGTACGTGCTTGCCATCGACATGCCGTAGGCGCCAGCGGTCATCACCGCGAGGCAATCGCCGGGTGACACCGGGGGCAGCGCGCGGTCGGAGCCCAACACGTCCGACGACTCGCACACCGGCCCGACGACGTCCACCCGCGCCGTCGGGCCCCGGCGCGGCCGCACCGCGCGAATCTCGTGCAGCGCCTCGTAGAGCGCGGGCCGCAACAGGTCGTTCATGCCGGCGTCCACGATGACGAACCGGCGCGCGGGCGTCTTCTTCCGGTACAAGACGCGCGTCAGCAGCACGCCCGCGTTGCCCACCAGCACGCGGCCGGGCTCCAGCACCACCGTGGCGTCGAGGCCGCGCAGCGGCTCCTTGACCGCGCGAGCGTACTCGTCGAGGCCGGGCGGCTTCTCGGTGGTGTACGTGACGCCGAGGCCGCCGCCGACGTCGAGGTGCGTGAGCGGCAGGCCGTCGGCCTTCAGCGCGCGGAAGAGGTCCGCCACCTTGCCGATCGCCTCGCGCACCGGCCGCGTGTCGGTCAACTGCGAGCCGATGTGGCAGTCGAGGCCGCGCGCCACGAGGCCCTTCATGCGGCGGCTCTTCCGGTACAGGCCGATGGCCTCGTCGAACGGCACGCCGAACTTCGACGTCTTGAGGCCCGTGGCGATGTAGCGGTGCGTCTTCGCGTCGACGTCGGGGTTGACGCGCAGCGCGAACGGCGCGCGCAGCTTCAGCCGCCGCGCCACGCGGTCGAGCTGCTCGAGCTCCTCGGCGCTCTCGACGTTGAACAGGAGGATGCCCATCTTCAGCGCGAGCGCGAGCTCGTCCTCGCGCTTGCCCACGCCCGAGAAGACGACTTTCTTCGGGTCGCCGCCGGCCTCGATGACGCGGCCCAATTCGCCCGCCGAGACGATGTCGAAGCCCGCGCCGCCGTCGGCGAGCAGCTTCAGGATGGCGAGGTTGGAGCTCGCCTTCACCGAGTAGCAGAGCAGCGTGGGCGTTTGCTTGAACGCGTCCTGCAGCACGTCGAGGTGCCGGGTCAGCGTGGCCGTCGAGTAGACGTACGTCGGCGTGCCCACCTCGCGGGCGATGCGCTCGAGCGGCACCTGCTCGCAGTGCAACGCGCCGCGGTGGAGATGGAAGTGGTTCACTTCGCCTCCGTGCAGCAGCCGGCGTCGGGCGGGGTGACGAGCGGCGCGGGCGGCGCGACGGACTCGAGCGGGGGGCGTGGCGGCCCCTTGATGCCGCAGGCGAGCGACGTGAGGAGCAGCGAGAGGGCCACGAGCCTTTGCATCGCGCGCACCCTGCCGCCGTCACGCACGCCGTGCAAGCGGGGTTCTGCTCCTGCCCCCGCCCCTCTCGCCCGATGGGGGAGAAGGAGGAGCGCCCGTTCTAAAACCGGATGCCGACGAGCCCGCGCAGCGCCTGCGCGTTGTCGAGGTTGATGACCTGGTTCAGCGCGTCGCGCTTCGCGAAGCCGCCGAGCGGGAAGAGGACGCCGTACTGCAGCTGGGCGAAGAAGCCGTCCTCGGTCTCGTAGCGGGCGCCGGCGTTGATCTCCACGCCGAGGTTCGCGTCCTGGCCGATCGTCCCGCCGGGCGCCGACTGGTAGAAGATGGCGCGCGACCAGATGAGCGAGGCGAACACGTCGAAGCCCTGGGTGATGCGGTACCGGGCGCGCGGCTTCAGGTAGATGCTGTCGGTGACGCTCCCGAGAATCTCCCGGTAGAGGATCATGTCGACGCGGTAGTCGCGGTTGAAGCGGAAGTTCTTGATGGTGTCGTCCGCGCAGCCGCCGAAGCTGGTGCAGCGGTACTGCGGCCCGTCGATGTCGCCGTTGCCCGTCGCGCCTTCGGGGCCCGAGCCCTTCCGCCGCGGGTAGTTGCCGAAGCCCGGCGCGTCGTCACCCGACGCGAAGCCCACCTCGGCGCCGATCTCCAGGTCGCCGTTGAGCAGCTGGTACTCGCCCTGCAGCACGCCGCCGAACTGGTACACGTACAGCGACTGGTTGAGGCCCGGCGAGTTGGCGTTGGCGCCCGACAGCGCGCGATTCTGGATGCTGCCGAGGATGGCCGCGAACTCCGCCTCGATGCGGAAGTTCTTCCGCTCCACCTTCGCCCACACGTCGGGGATGAAGAGGAGCGCGTTGCGCTGCACCCAGTTCTGCGACGACGCCGCCGGCGCCTGCCCGTCGGTGCCGGAGTACGGCTGCGACAGGAAGTCGACCGGGTCGTTCCGCTGCACGCGGTAGGTGAAGTGCAGGCCGTAGTTGAACACCGTGCGGCCCGCGTCCAGCTTCGCCAGCCGCTCGCTCTCGGTGTCGCGCCGCGCGACCGCGAGGATGTAGCTGTGCACCTCGTCGGAGTTCGACAGGTCGTACGGCTGGCCACCTTCGGGCAGGCGCACCGACGACGGGCCCTCGACGTTCCAGTCGAGCATCGGGGTGACGTAGAAGCCCGCGATCGGCTCGGCGGTGAAGGACACGCGGTCGACGGTGTCGCCCCAGTCGTTGTCCAGCCCGTTGCCGTCGTTGTACATCATGCCCAGGCCCCAGTGGCTGCCCATGCGGCCGAAGCGCAGGATGCCGATGGGCGTCGACACCTCGCCCCACACGCGCTTCACGGCGATCGAGTCCTGCAGCGAGTTGATGCCGCTGCGCTGCGGCGCCTCGGAGAAGCTGAACAGGCTGAACTCGTTGCGGTCGTACCAGTAGTTGTTCGGCGCGTTGCGCGAGAACGCGTAGTCCGGCGACGAGCCCCACACGAGGTTGTCCAGCGCGTCGACCTGCGTGCGGATCCGCACCTCCTCGGAGATGTTCAGCGTCGGCTCGAAGCGGAAGCGCATGTTCACGCCGGCGTTGGTGCGCTCGGCGTTGGAGGTCGGCGAGCGGCCCCACAGCTGGTAGCCCGCCGCGTCGGCGCCGCGGCCGAGGTCAAAGCGGTAGAACAGCTCCGGCCGCACGCGGAGGTAGCCGTCGATGGTGACGAGCTCGAGCTTCCGCTTCTCGTCGACCCAGTCCTCCTGCCAGCCCTCGGCGACGGACTGCGTCGCCATCTGCGCGCGCATCTCCTCGCGCAGCTCCTTCATCTCGCGGCGCGCGGCCTCGAGCTTGGCGTCGAACTCCTTGCGCATCGCCTCGGGATCGTTCGAGGTGATGTTCGTCGGCGACGTGACCGGGGCCTCGGTCACCTTCGGGGCGGGAGCGGGCGGCTGGGCGACGCCGCCGTCGGTCTGGGCGGAGGCCCCCGAGGCGACGACGAGCGACGCAAGGGCCAGCAGGGCGCGGGACATGAGCAACGGTTCTCCCCTCGAAGAAACTCCCGAAGACGAGCGCGGGGATTAGCAGCATCCCAAGCGCGCAGGTGAGGAAAATCACGGGCCCTTCGGGCCCCGGCTCACCCGTGCTTCGGGCCCTGACGCAGCTCGGTCAGCACGCCGTGGGCGCCCCTGGGGTGAATGAAGGCCACCTTCGCGCCGCCGGCGCCCACCTTCGGCGTCTGGTCGATCAGCTGCGCGCCCTTCGCCTTCAGGCTGGCCAGCGTCGCCTCGATGTCGCCGACCTCGACGCAGACGTGGTGCAGCCCTTCGCCGCGCTTCTCGAGGAACTTCGCGACGCCGCTGTCACTCGTCGTCGGGCAGATGAGCTCGATGCGGCCCAGGCCGTGCCCGAAGATGGCCACCTTCACCTGCTGCTCGGGCACCTCCTCGAGCTCGGGCGGCGCGAAGCCCAGCACCTCGACGTAGTACTTCACCGCCACGTCGAGGTCCTTCACGGCGATCGCCACGTGGTCGAGACCCTTCGCGGGAACCTGGCTCATCGGGTGCTCCTCTTCGTGCGTTGTTTCTTCTGCGAGGTTGGCCTGCCCTCCGACGCCGGCCGCTTCGGCTGGCACGACGGGCAGAAGTGGGTGGTGCGGCCGCCCTGGGTGAAGGCCTTCACCGTCGTCCCGCACTTCGGGCACGGCTCGCCGGCGCGGCCATAGACGAGGAACGGGTTCTCGGCGCCCGGCTCCTCGACGTACTCGATCTCGTCGTCGCCACCTTCCACCTCGAGCGCGAAGCGGATGCCGTCGCGGATCGCCTTCGCCAGCGCGGCCCACTCGGCCTTCGACAGCGACGCGGGCTTGCGCGCCGGGTGCAGGCCCGCGCGGAACAGCGCCTCGGCGGCGTGGATGTTGCCCAGGCCCGCGAGGCGCTCCTGGTCCATCAGCGCCACCTTGAGGTCCTGCTTCGAACGGCCGATGGCGCCTTCGAGCTGCGCGGGCGAAAGGCCGTCGACGAGCGGATCGAGCCCCAGCTTCGCCACGGCCTCTACCTGGGCCAGTTTCGACGCTGGCGCCGGCTCGATGCGGCCGAACAGGCGCGGGTCGCGGAAGTGGATGACGTCGCCCGTGTCGAGGACGAAGCGGGCGCGGCTGTACGGCACCACCTCGCCCTGCTTCCGCAGCACGAACTTCCCCGTCATGCCGAGGTGCGCCACGAGCCCCTGGCCGCTGGAGAAGGCCAGCAGGAGGTACTTGCCCCGGCGCGTCGCCGACGCGAGCCGGCCGGACAGCTTCTCGAAGTCCGCCACCTTCGCGCCGCGAAACGTGCGGGCCTTCCTGTCGGCCTCGGCGCGCACCAGGCGGTGTGCGTCGAACCAGCGGACCAGCGAGCGGCGGGCGAACTCGACCTCGGGGAGCTCCGGCATGCGCCGGGGCATGTAACGCGGCGCGCCCGGGAAGGAAACGGCGCCGGCGTGTCCTGTTTTCCCGGCCGGCCACGTTTCGCCGGGTATGCGTCCCAGCCTCCGCGTCCCCGCCCTCCTCTGCCTCACCACCACCGCGCTGCTCGCCTGCGGCGGCGCGTCCTCCACCACCGACGCAGGCACCGACGGAGGCGCGGACGCCGGGCTGCCCGCCTTCGACGGCGGCCCCGGCACGCTGTGGCTGTACCTGTCGAGCGACTCGGTCATCGGCCTCGACACGCGCGACGGGCACCAGGTGAAGCGCTTCGACGGCGTCGGCGCGGCGACGGGCGGCGACCACGTGCTCGCGGTGGGCGCCGGCAAGCTGTGGTTCCAGTCGGACGTGGGCATCCGCAGCCTGGACCTCGCGACGGGCGCGACGGCGGAGCTCGCCGCCGCGACGGGCAGCCGCTACCCGGCGTTCGGCGCGGGCGCGTTCGCTCTGGTACATCGACTCGTACGGAGAGACCTTCTACGAGCTCGCCCCGGTGACGCTGGTGACGCGGCGCAGCCTCCCCACCGGCACCGCGCCCGGGAAGCAGGGCACCGCCATCGGCGCGGGCGGCGCGTGGAGCCTCGTGAGCGACGGCGTCCGCCGGGTGGACCTCGGCGACGGCGGCGTGGTGGTGATTCCCCTCGCGGGGGACGTCGCGACGATGGTGTTCGAGCCGCCGTGACGCCGCGCGTACCGGCGCGCGGAGTTCGGAGAATGGCCGGCCGCACGACGCGCTCGCGCGGCCGCACGGGAGCGGTAGCGTGCGCGCAGAAGGGACTCCCCGGTGTCCCGCCACGTCCTCGTCGCCCTCGCGCAGTGTCTCCCTCTCGTCGCGCACGCCCAGCGCTCCCCGCCGCCGCTACCGGGGACCGGCGCCGCCGTCGTGACGCCAGGCGCCAGCGTGACGCGGACGACGGGCGACCAGCCGGCCGCGACGGTCGCGCAGACGAGCTCCGCAGCAGGCACCGATGCGCAGACGAGCCCGGCGAGCACCGACGCGGCCGCGCCCACCACTGCGTCGACCGGAATGAGCTCGCCGCTGCAACCGGCCGCCGCGCCCCCGCACGGCGACGAGGCCCCCGACGCCGGCCGGACGCCCGAGCCCGCCGCCGCGGCGATGACAGCCCCCGACGCGGGCGCGCCTGTGCCGGCGCCGTCCGTCTGGGACCAGGTGCTCGAGGCGCTGCACCCCTACGCCACCATCAAGCCCACCATCATCGTGTCGAGCGCCGCGGTGGAGTCCTTCTCGCAGCCCAACGCCAGCGCCATCACCGCCGCGGGCAACCCGGCGCTCGCGCTCGAGCCCGACCACGCGCGCCTCACCTTCCAGGTCGCGCAGACGCGGCTGGGCCTCCAGCTGAACGAGAAGGGCGTGGTGCGCGGGCAGGTGGAGATCGACTTCGCGAAGGCCTCGCCCACCACCGCGTCGCTGCCGCGGCTGCGCATCGCGAAGGTGGAGATCGTGAACAAGAAGATCGTCTACACCGCCGCCGCGCAAGTCGACCGACCCGGCCGCCGCCGTCATCGAGCACGGCGCCGAGAAGTGGGTGCTGGCGTGGGAGATCGAGGCCGAGCTGACGCCCGACGGCCAGCTGGGCGACGTCGTCTTCGTGCGCGTCGGTGAGCCGCGGAAGCTGGACGTCACCGCAATCCGCTGACCCGATTCGGTCTTCGCGACGGCCGGCGCTAGACTCGTCAGCCGTGCCGGGCAACGGCGACCTCATCCGCTCGATGCGGGCCGGCGGTGGCGGCGGCATGGCCGCGGCGCAGGAGCTGTTGCGCCGCGCGCGCACTGGCGAGGTGACGCCGCAGGAGCTCAAGGAAGCGCAGACGCTCGTCGCGAGCCCCGAGCTGCGCGACACCTTCAAGGGCGTGGCGACGGAGCTGAGCGCCTTCCTGTCCGCGGGCAACCGGCCCGTCTTCCGCGACGTGCGCGCGCTGGCGCCCGACGTCTCGCAGCTCCACGACGCGCTCGCCCTGCCCGAGCGCTTCCTCGCGGACTTCACGCTGGTACAGGCCGAGCTGCTGGGCCACCCGGGCATGACGCGGCAGGAGAAGGCCGAGCGGCTCTACGCGTTCTTCGAGACGTACGCGGCGCGCTTCTCGGAGCTCGCCTGGGGCACCGCGAAGGCGGGGCAGGCGCTGACCGGCACGCCGCAGGGGCTGTACGGCGCGGTGGAGACGAGCCCGGCCTTCACCGCGGCGCTCACCGAGGCCGAGCGCGCGGAGGCCCTCGAGCGCTTCGACAAGGCGCTCAAGCGCACCAACTTCCACCAGCTGCAGGCCGACGACGGGCGCGGCGGGTTGGAGCTGGCGCGGCAGCTGCTCGAAGCGCAGACGGCCGACGCGCGCGCGCTGGTGCGGCCCGCCAAGCTGGACGCGCCCGCGTGGAAGGACAACGCCGCCGCGCAGGAGCGCCTCGCCGTCGACGTCACCCGAGCGCGCGCGCCCGGCGCCGTCGACGTGAAGCCCGTCATCATCCCCAACGTGAAGACACAGGCCGGCGTCGCGGGCGCGGCGAAGAAGGACGAGGCCGAGCCGAAGGGGCCGACGCGCCGCAGCGATAAGGTGCTGGGCGGCCGCATGCTGTGGAACGCGCTGCACCTGTTGCGCGGCGAGGAGTTGGACGACGTCGCGAAGAAGGACGCGATGACGCAGCTGGCGATCGCCGCGGGCCTGTTGCTCGGGCTCATCGGCATCCTCGTCGGGCTCCTCGTCTGGCTGTGATGACCGTGCGCCGGGGTGGTAGACGTCCTACATCGCGCGACAGGCGCCCATGCCGTGTCTTTCTTTCTCGCCGGGGGCCTCACGTAGCGTACTGACTTCATCCCGCTGGAGGCGCTGCCCATGTCCCGTCACCTGCTCGTCGTCGCGCTGATGCTGCACCTCACCGGCTGTGCCTGCGGCACGCCCCCGACGAGCGGCGATGGCGGCGGAGGCAGCGGTGGCAGCGGAGGCACTGGAGGCAGCGGAGGCGGCGGCGGAATGGGCGGCGCGGGTGGCGGCGGGACCGCCGCCTGCATCGACGGGCTGACGGCGCTGACACTGTCCCCGGCGGACTCCACCCTCACCGTCGGCGCGCAGCCGGCCGACGTCACCTTCACGGCGCAGGGCACGGTGGGCGGCCTGCCGCAGGACGTCACCGCGCGGCTGACGTGGACGGCGACGCGCGACGACGACACGCCTCCGGGTCGCTTCGCGGCGCCCGGGCGTTACACGCCGACGCCTGGCGCGGGCGGCCGCGTCACCATCACCGCGACGGACGGCTGCGTCACCGCATCGACGAGCCTCACGCTGGTGCTCGATATCGTCCTGCAGGATCCGGGCACCGCCGTCACCGACCGCTTCAACGGCATGATCGTGCCGAACGACGCGATGAAGGCGCCGACGCTCGTCTACCCGAGCGACCAGACGCGCTTCCCGCGCAACATCTACAAGGTGCTCTTCCAATGGCAGCGCCGCGGCCACGACTTCTTCCGCATCACCTTCGAGGGCCCGCGCTCGAAAACCGTCGTCTTCACCGACGGCAAGCACCCGACATGCGCGGCGCAGCTCGCCACGGCCGGCTGCTGGGAGGCCGACACCGCCGCCTGGCTCGCCATCGCCGGCTCGAACGCCGGCGAGACGACCTCGGTCACCGTCGACGGTGTGTCGATGGGTGACGCTCGGGTGTACCGCGCCGCGCCCATCACCATCGGCTTTTCGAAGCGCGACGTGACGGGCGCCATCTTCTACTGGTCCACGACGTCGGCCGGCGTGCGCCGCGCGTCCGTGTCCGACGCCGCGCCCGAGGGCTACGTGGTGGGTAAGCCGGTCGCCACGGTGCTGCCCAACAACGCCGGCACCGTGAAGTGCGTCGCCTGTCACACCGTCTCGCGCAGCGGCAAGCGGATGTTCGCGTACACCGAGGCAGCGACGAAGGGCGGCTACGTCTACGAGGTGACGCTGCAGCCCCCGCCGGTACCGCTGGTGACGACGCAGATCACCACCCGCAAGGGCTTCGGGACCTTCCGGCCCGATGACGCGCGCGTGGTGGCGACGCTGGACAAGAAGCTGGGCGAGTTCGAAGCGGACACGGGCCAGAAGGTGGCCGATCTCCCGGTGGCGGAAGGCACCAACCCGGACTGGTCGCCGCTGGGCCACGAGCTCGCCTACTCCGACAAGGGCGGCGATTCTCCGGGCGGCGCCAACCTGTCGCTCATCCCGTACCTGAACGGCACCTGGGGGACGCCGCGCGTCCTGGTACCGGCGGACGGCCAGTCGAACCTCTTCCCGAGCTTCTCGCCCGACGGGCACCACCTGGCGTACGCGCGCGGCATCGGCGGCCACGGCGACCTCACCCTGCAGCTCTACGTGGTGTCGGTGGACGGTGGCACGCCCATCGAGCTGACCAACGCGAATCGCGTGGTGAACTCGCAGATGACCAACGGACGGCACGAGAACAACATGCCGACGTGGGCGCCGCCGGGCGACTTCGACTGGGTGGCCTTCAACTCCGTGCGCCCGTACGGCGTGGTGTACCCGAACGGCGGCACGCAGCAGATCTGGGTCGCGGCGATCGATCGCCAGAAGCTGGCGCAGGGGGTGGACCCGAGCTTCCCGGCGTTCCGCTTCGCCTTCCAGGACCTCGCGGAGAACAACCACCGCGCCTTCTGGACGCTGGACGTGAGAGATCCGCCCGATGGCGGCGGCACCTGCGTGTCCTTCGGCAGCAGCTGCGGGCCCACCGTGCCGTGCTGCCCCGGCAGCGTGTGCAGCCCCACCGCGGAGTTCGGCAGCATTTGCCAGCTGCCCGACGCGGATGCGGGCGCTTGCCTGCCGGCCGGCAATGCCTGCGACCAGCTGAGCGGCCAGCCGTGCTGCGGGCAGGCCGTGTGCGACGTGCTGGCGGACGGCGGCGCGGCGTGCCGCAACCCGCTGCAGTGACGTCACTTCACGCGCGTCACCTGCGCGGCCACCGTCTCGAGCGCCGGGTCGCCGACGAGGCTGGCCGGCGTCACCAGCGTCTGCTCGGGGTCGATGCCCAGCTTCGGCCCGAGCGCCAGCTCCGCAGGCGTGAGGTGCAGTGACTTCACCACCTCCTGCTTGCCGACGGTGACGCCGGCGCCGCGCTCGAAGGCCTTCACCACCAGCTCGCTGCAGTAGAGCGCCTCGTCGTCCCAACGGTACCGCGCGTCGTAGGGCTTGCCCAGCTCGCGCTTCGCCGCCTCCACCACCTTCGCGCGCGCGGCCGCGTCCAGGCCCTTCGGCCGCAGCACCGTCACCGCCCCACCCTCGCCGCGCTTCACCCACTTCGCCAACGGCGTGCGCGACACCGGCTGAATGGCCTCGATGACGAAGACGCCGTCCTTCGTGCGCTCCACGACGCCCACGTGCGAGTAGGGCGACGCGCTGGCGCGGCGGATGAGCGCGGACCGCGACGAGCGCGACGTCTGCAGCACGACGTCGCCGGTTTGCAGCGTGACTTCAGCCGGTTGCGGCCGGCCAGCCGCGGCCACGAGGGCGGACAGACACACGAGGCGGAACAACATGGGCATGCCGTCCGTCGTGAGCAACGGCTGTTCCACTCGTTGAAACGTGTAGGCTTGCCACCGTGATGCGCGCTGCCCTGCCCCACCTCACCGTCGCCCTCGCCGTCGCGCTGGCCCCCCTGGCCGCGCGGGCCGGTGAGTGCGAGGACGACTTCTCCGAGTGCAAGGAGGACTGCCTCATCCAGTACGGAGGCTCCATCCGCGTCGAGGTGAAGAAGAAATACGACAAGTGCCTCAAGAAGTGCACCAAGGCGTCCCGCCGCTGCAGCGAGCGGCAGATGGAGACGAAGGCCGCCAACCTCGACGAGGGCGCGCTCGACGGCACGCCCACCAGCGACCAGGTGGACGCCGAGGGCCTGCCGACGCGCGAGAAGAAGCAGAAGAAGGAAGCGCCGGTCGACCACGACGACGACTTGCGCAACGACGCGCCCGCGCACCAGGGCGAGGAGCTGCCGGCGGCCGAGGTGCCGAAGTCCTCGCGCAGCACGCTCAAGGTGGAAGACAAGAAGGATCCCGCGCCGGCGCCGGCCGCGAAGAAGAGCGACGAGCCGCGCCCCGAGCCGAAGGCCGAGAAGCCCGCCGACGACGTCATCCGCATGACGCCGCAGAAGGACGACGGGAAATCCGCGGGCGATGACCTGCGCGACGACGGGCCGCGCGAGGAGAAGCCGGCCGTGGAAGAGCCGCCGCGTCCGAAGCGCCGCGAGAAGCCGAAGGAGCCTCCTCCGAAGAAGGAAGAGGACCACGACGACCTGCGCTTCTACTGAGGCGTCGGCTGGACAGGCCCCGACCGCGGGGGCACTTCCCGCCTCGACCAACCGAGGGAGGCTCCAGGCGCGAGTGGCTCGTGGCCGTGCTGGCGGTGCCGGCGTTCGCGTCGGGTGGCAGCACCATCGCGCCGTCAGAGTGCACGGCGAACCCGCCGGCGACGCTCAGCGCGTCCCAGTGCGAGATGTCCGGCACCGAGGCGAAGTGCACGCTGAGCCGCCCTTGACGGCAGCAACCTCCCGGACGGCGGCGTCAGCACGACGTGCTACCACGAGAACTGCGAGACGAAGCCCACCTGCCCGTCGCGGTGACGGAATCTCAGCGCTGCGCGAGGCGCACGCCCAGCAGCACGAGCGCCCCGCCGGCCCCCACCTCCCACACCAGCGCCTCGTGCAAGAGCGCCCACGCGAGCAGCGCGGTCGCGACCGGCTGCAGGTTGGTGAAGACGGCCACGCGCGACGCGTCAGTGCGCGCCAGCGCGTAGTTCCACATGGCGTAGGCCGCGAGGCTCGTGAGGAAGACGAGGTAGCCGAGGCAGACCCAGCCGACGGGCGAGATGGCCGCCAGCGCGTCCGCCGAGACCGTGAACGGCGCGACCGGCACCATCCACACCGCGCCGGCGATGATGGCCCACGCCGCGGTCCGCACGCCGCCATGCTCGACGGCGAACGGCCGCGACTCCGTCGTCCACGCCACCCAGCTCGCCACCGCCCCGAGGATGAAGAGGTCGCCCACCAGCGGCCCCAGCGCCTCGGTGAGGCCGCGCCCCAGCAGCAGCACGCCGACGCCGAGGAACGCCAGCGCGATGCCCACGAAACGCCCGGCCCGCGGCTTCTCGCGCTTGAGTGCCAGCGCCACGAGGTACACCCCGATGGGCGTCAGCGCGTACAACAGCGCGCCGTGCGTCGCCTTCGAGCGCGACAGCCCGTACATGAACAGGCCCTGGTTCACCGGCCCCGCGAGCAGGCCGTACCCGAGCAGCCACGCCCACTTGTCGCGCGGCGGCAGCCTCGGCGCGGGCATCAGCGCCAGCACCGCGCTGAAGGCCACGGCGGACAGCAGCATGCGCAGCGTCACCAACAGCAACGGGTCGATGACGCTGACCGCCTGCTTCGCGGCGAGGTGCGTGCCGGCGCTGATGGCCGTCTGTCCCAAGAGCGCGAGGAGAACGCCGCGAGGCAGCGGCCCCCGATCGCCGGCCGCCCTCATCGCGTCCTCCCGAGCCCGTCGCGCCGCCGCGAGGTGAATGCGATGCCTTCGGGCGCACTCGTCGGCGCGAGACAACCAGGCGGCGGGGCGACCCGTGCTCGCCGGCCGAAGCGAGCTCCTCCGGAAGACCGCCGCGCGGCGGCCCGACGTCGTGACGAGGGTCCGGTCACGGCAGCCGCTCGAGCGCCCACCGCGCCGCCTCGCGCACCACCTCGCTCGCGTCCTCCGACAACGCGCGCAGCACCTCGCGCGCCCCGCCGTCGCGCACCGCGCCCAGCGCATAGGCCGCGTTGCGCCGAAGCCCGTCGTAACCCGCGCGCGCGAGCGCCGTGCCCGGTACCCACTGCTGGTACTCCTCGCGCGTCATCGCCGCGAGGCGCCGCACCGGCACCGTCGACACCGCGCGCGGCTCGAAGCGGGCTTGCCCCCGCACCGGCGTCGCGTTGTGCGGGCAGACGTCCTGGCAGAGGTCGCAGCCGAACACGAGGTGCCCCATCGCCTCCCTTAGCGCCGGCGGCACCGGGCCTTCGTTCTCGATGGTCTGGTACGAGAGGCACGCGCGGGCGTCGACGACGCCCTCCTTCGGGAAGGCATTCGTCGGACACGCATCGAGACACAGCCGGCAGGCGCCGCACACGTCGTCGGGCGCGGGCGTGGCATACGCGTCCACCTCGGCGTCGAGCACCATCACCGCCAGCACCACCCAGCTGCCGAAGGAAGGCGTGATGAAGCACCCGTTCTTCCC
This sequence comes from Myxococcota bacterium, assembly GCA_040755835.1. Classification (GTDB taxonomy): domain Bacteria; phylum Myxococcota; class Myxococcia; order Myxococcales; family Myxococcaceae; genus JADLDB01. The sequence continues at coordinate 35,751 of JBFMAB010000075.1, read as the reverse complement.
CACGGTGCCGAGGCCCGCGCGCGCGCCCCACACCTTCTCCATCACCGCGCCGGCGTCGACCTCGGCGTAGTCGCGCACGCCGGGGAAGCGCTCGCGCAGGCCGCGCCGCAGCCCGCGCAGGCGATCGCGCATCGTCGCGTGGTAGTCGCGGCCGCGCGCGTAGCGGGCGATGGGTGACGGCTCGTCGCCGTGCCAGTAGTTGCACGCCAGCGCGATGACGGTGCGCGCGCCGGGAAGCAGCCGAGAGACGTCGAGCCGCTCCTCGAGGCGCTCGCCCATCCAGTCGAGGTCGGCGTGGTAGCCCGCGGCCAGCCAGTCGACCAGCACCTCGCGGGGAATCGGCTCGGCGCGCGCGAAGCCGGCCAGGTCGAAGCCCGCGGCGCGCGCCAGCTGCGCCAGCTCCTCCGACGGCAACGGCAGCACCGCGCGCCTCCTTCAGCTCGCCGGACCCGCCGGGTCCTTCGGAGCCGTCCACGGCGTGTCCGCCACGCCCGCGCGGTGGTTCGCCACGCGCGCCATGGTGAACAGGAGGTCCGACAGGCGGTTCAGGTACACCACCACCTCCGGGCCGATCTTGTCGGCGCGCAGGAGCGGGACGACGCGGCGCTCGGCGCGGCGGCAGATGGTGCGCGCCACGTGCAGCGCCGCCGCCGCCTTCGAGCCGCCCGGCAGGATGAAGGTGGTGAGCGGCTTCAACTCGGCGTCGAAGCCGTCGATGGCCCGCTCCATCGCCGCCACCCACTCGGGCTTCATGACGGGGATGTGCTTGGCCGCCTTCGAGCCCGCCGGCGTCGCGAGGATGGAGCCGATGGTGAAGAGCTGGCTCTGGAGCTCCGCCGCCAGCGCGTCCATGGCGCCCAGGCCTTCGGCCCGCGCCAGGCCCAGGAAGGCGTTCAACTCGTCCACCTGGCCGTAGGCCTCGACGCGGGCGTCCTCCTTGCCCACGCGGCCGCCGCCGAAGAGCGCCGTGTCTCCGCCGTCACCGGTCTTCGTGTAGATCTTCATCGCCGCCGCCTCGTAACGCCCCCGCCGCCGGGAGTCACGCCCCGTGGGTGGCTTCCCCTTTCCGGGGCAACCGAATACAGGCGGCCTCCACATGGACACGCCTGCTGCACCTTCCGGCTTCGAGGCCTTCGGCCTTTCCGCCCCGCTGCTGACCGCGCTGAAAACCCTGGGCTACGAAGAGCCGACGCCCATCCAGGAGAGGACCATCCCCGCGCTGCTCGGCGGGCGCGACGTGCTGGGCCAGGCGGCCACCGGCACCGGGAAGACGGCGGCCTTCGCGCTGCCCATTCTCTCGCGGCTCGACGTCGGCGCGGCGAAGGCCTTCGAGGCGCAGGCGCTGGTGCTGGTGCCGACGCGAGAGCTGGCGATGCAGGTGGCCGAAGCCTTCACGCGCTACGGCCAGCAGCTCGGCGTGCGCGTGCTGGCGGTGTACGGCGGGCAGGAGTTCCACCTCCAGCTGAAACCCTTGAAGCGCGGCGTCGACGTGGTGGTGGCCACGCCCGGCCGCGCGCTCGACCACCTGCGCAAGCAGACGCTGAAGCTCGACGGTGTACGCTTCGTGGTGCTCGACGAGGCCGACGAGATGCTGGACATGGGCTTCGCGGAGGACCTCGACGCCATCCTCTCGGGGCTGCCGGACACGCGGCAGACGGCGCTCTTCTCGGCCACGCTGCCGCCGCGCATCGCCGCCATCGCCGAGCACCACCTGAAGCACCCGGTGCGCGTCACCATCGCGCCCAGGTCGGTGCAGGCCGGCACGCTGCCCAACATCCGCCAGGCGGCGTACGTGGTGCCGAGGCACCTGAAGGAAGCGGCGCTGGTGCGCGTGCTGGAGGCCGAGCGCCCGCAGAGCGCCATCGTCTTCTGCCGCACGCGCGTCGAGGTGGACGAATTGACCGATGCGCTCGCTCGCCACGGCTACGGCACGGCCGCGCTGCACGGCGGCATGACGCAGGAGATCCGCGACGCGGTGCTGCGCCGCTTCAAGGCCGGCACGCTGCAGGTGCTGGTGGCCACCGACGTCGCCGCGCGCGGCCTGCACGTGGAGAACCTGAGCCACGTCGTCAACTACGACCTCCCCACCTCGCCCGAGCCGTACGTGCACCGCATCGGCCGGACGGGCCGCGCGGGCAAGGAAGGCGTGGCGCTGTCCTTCCTCGAGCCGCGCGAGCTGCGGCTGCTCAAGAACATCGAGCGCGTGACGAAGCGGCCGGTGCCCATCGCGCAGGTGCCGACGCGCGCGGAGCTCTTGAGCCGCCGCGCTGACGCGCTCGCCGGGCTGGTGGAGGAGGCGCTCGAGGCGAAGGTGCACGCGCCGCTGGCCGCGCTGGCCGGACGGCTGGGCGAGGCACACCCGATCGCCGACGTGGCCGCCGCCGCGCTCGCGCTGTTGCAGGACGAGCTCTTCCCGCCGCACCCGACCGACGGCGTCGACTTTCCACGCTTCGAGGACCGCCCGGCGAGGGGCCCGCGCGGGAAGGAGCGCCTGGGCGCGAGCAGCCGCGACTTCGGCGGACGGCGCGACTTCGACGAGCGCGGTCCGCGGCGCGAACGCGACTCGGACGAGCGCGGCCCGCTCCGGGCGTCCGACACGGGCGAGCGCGGTGGACGCCGGGACTTCGACGCCGGCGAGCGCGGTCCACGCCGCGCTCGCGACGCCGACGCGCGCGGCCCACGCACCGAATTCGCCTTCGACGGCGGCGAGCGGCCCGATCGCCGCGGCGAAGACGGAGCTGCGCGCGACGCCGACGCGCACCCGTCGAAGCGGCAGGCGCGCTTTACGCACGCGGGCGAGGCTCGCGGAGACGGCGCGAGGCGTCCCCGCCGTCTGGGCGGTGCGGCGACGTGGCTCTTCATCTCGCTTGGCGAGCGCGCCGGCATCCGTCCAAAGGACCTCGTCGGCGCCATCAGCAACGAGGCCGGCATCGCTGCGCGCAACATCGGGGAAATCCTGGTGAGCGACGAGTCCTCGCGCGTCGAAGTGCCCGCGGCTGACGCGCCCCACATCATCGAGGCCTTGCGGAAGACCAAGCTCCGCGGCCGCAAGTTCCACGTCGACCTGCACCGCGGAACGGGCGTGGCGCCCACACCGGCGCGCACCGCCGCACCACCCGGTCAGCGGGGAACGAAGCGGAATCCCTCGACCTGACGGAGTCAAAGGGGTACTCCGACCCCTCGAATCGCGCGCAGGGGCCCTGACGCAGCCTCACGAGGGACGGGGCAACAGCGCCATCAGCAAGGAGACGCAGATGCAGCCCGCACGGAACAAGCGCCAGAAGGAACTCGCCCGGCTCGAGAAGCAGAAGGAGAAGGAAGCCCGCCGCGAGGAGCGCAAGAAGGAAAAGGCCGAGCGCGGGCCGCGCGTGGACGGCGTGGACCCGGACATCGCTGGCATCGTGCCGGGGCCGCAACCGCTGCCCGAGTGGATGACGGAGTGAGGCAGAGGCGCTAGCGCCGAACCAGTTCGACGAACGTCACGCCCTCCGCGACCGGCTCCCGCCGAACCTCCTTCCAGTCGTGCTCGACGAAAACCGGGAAGAAGGCGTCGGCCTCGACGTCGCGGTCGAGGCGCGTCAGGTACAGGTGCGTCGCGTACGGCAGCGCCTGGGCGTAGAGCTCCGCGCCGCCGATGACCATCGGCTGACTGTCGGTCTGCCGCGCCAGCGTCATCGCCGCCTCGAGGCTCGCCGCCGTCTCGCACCCCCCGAAGGGCGTGCCCGAGCGCGTGACGACGATGTTGCGCCGCCCCGGCAGCGGTCGCCCGATGGACTCGTGCGTCTTGCGGCCCATGATGAGCGCGTGCCCCAGAGTGAGCGCCTTGAAGCGCTTCAGGTCCTCCGGGAGGTGCCAGGGAAGCCGCCCGTTGAGGCCGATGCCCCGGTTCCGCCCCATCGCCGCGACGAGGCCCAACGGCAAGCGCGCCGGCAGGCTCGTCATACCGCCACCGGGGCCTTGATGGCCGGGTGCGGCTCGTAGCCCTCGAGCGTGAAGTCCTCGAAGCGGAACGAGAAGAGGTCCTTCACCTCGGGATTCACGCGCATCACCGGAAACGCGCGCGGCGTGCGCGACAGCTGCTCCTGCGCCTGCTCGACGTGATTCGAGTACAGGTGCACGTCGCCGAAGCTGTGCACGAAGTCGCCCGGCTTCTTGCCCGTCACCTGCGCCACCATCATCGTCAAGAGCGCGTAGCTGGCGATGTTGAAGGGCACGCCGAGGAAGATGTCGGCGCTGCGCTGGTACAGGTGGCACGACACCTCGTCGTCCTGCACGTAGAACTGAAAGAGCGTGTGGCACGGCGGCAGCGCGACCTGCTCCGCCTCCTTCGGGTTCCACCCGCTGACGATGAGGCGCCGGCTGAACGGCTTCTCGCGAATGTCGCGCACCACGTTCGCCAGTTGGTCGACGCCGTCGTCTTCCCAGCCGCCGTCGGGCTTCGGCGTCGCGCCGAAGTTGCGCCACTGGTGGCCGTACACCGGCCCGAGGTCGCCGGCCCGGCGCCCGAAGCGCGCGGTCTGTTCCGCCGTCGCCCACTCGTCCCAGATGGTGACGCCGGCGTCCTGGAGCGCCTGCACGTGCGTCTCGCCGCGCACGAACCACAACAGCTCGTGGATGATGGACTTGAGGTGCACCTTCTTGGTGGTCAAAAGCGGGAAGCGCTCGCGCAAGTCGAAACGCAGCTGCGCGCCGAAGAGCCCCCGGGTGCCCACGCCGGTGCGGTCCTTCCGCTCCTTCCCCTGCGTCAGCACCGTCTTCAACAGCTCGAGATAGGCGGCCTCGGACATGGCGGCCTTGTACCACCCGGCGATTCCAATGCGCAGCGCCGCCACCCCGGAGCCTTCTTGACTTTGATTCTCAAATTCCAACAGACTCACAGGCATGCGGATGATGGTGCTCGTCGGACTGGTGTTGGTGGCGCCCCACGCTCGCGCGGCGGTTCCGCCCGGGGACTGGCACCGGGTGGTGTCGCTGCTCGAGTACCTCGAAGGCGACTACGGCGCGGCCATCGCCGGCCACGACGCCGCGGAGCTCGAGGAGCAGCGCGGGCTGGCCGACGAGGTGGTGAAGCAGCTCGCGCGCTTCGGCGCCGAAGGCGCGGCGTACCGGGCCCGCGCCGAGGCGCTCAAGGCCGCCATCGAGCGCGGCGACGAGGCGATGACGGTGACGGCCGCGTGCGAGTCGCTGGTGCGGGACCTGGTGCGCGACCAGCACCTCGCGCAGGCGCCGCGGCAGCCGCCCGACCTCGCGGCCGGCGCGGCGGCCTTCGAGAAGGCGTGCGCGGTGTGCCACGGCCTCGACGGGCGCGCGGACACCGAGGCGGCGAAGACGCTGACGCCCGCGCCGGCCAGCTTCCACGACGACGCGCGCATGGCGTCGATGACGCCCTACAAGGCGTTCAACACGCTGGCCTTCGGCGTCCCCGGCACGGCGATGCCCGGCTTCGGCCACCTGGCGCCGGACACGCGCTGGGCGCTGGCCTTTCACCTCTTCACGCTGCGGCAGCCGCCGTGCACGCACACGCCGCCCGCCACCACGCTGGAGACGCTGGCCACCTCCACCGACGCGGCGCTGGCCGCGCGCTTCGGCGCCGGCGAGGTGGCGTGCCTCCGCCGCGCGTTGCCGAAGCCGGACGAGTCGACGTTGGTGCTGGCACAGCGAGGCCTCGACGACGCGATTCGCCTCTCGTCGCATGGCGCGCACGACGCCGCGCGGCAGGCGGTGGTGGACGCGTACCTGGTGGGCCTCGAGCCGGTGGAGCCGCTCTTGCGCGCGCGCGACCCGGAGCTGGTGGCGAAGCTGGAGGCAGCCTTCACCCGCACGCGCCTCGCCGCACAGTCGGGCGAGGGCCTCGAGGCGGAGGCGCGCGCCACGCAGGCGCTGCTGGCGCAGGCTCGCGGCGTGAAGTCCGCCGGCGACTTCTGGTCCGTCTTCTTCGGGGCGCTCCTCATCCTCCTCCGCGAGGGCTTCGAGGCCGTCGTGGTGGTGGGCGCGCTGCTGGCGGTGCTGAAGAAGCTGCGCGCCGCCGCGCAGGCGAAGGTGGTGCACGCCGGCTGGGTGTCGGCGCTGGGAGCGGGCGCGCTGGCCTTCGCCTTCGGGCACGCGCTGGTGGCTGGCGCAAACCGCGAGTGGCTCGAGAGCGTCGTCGCGCTCGCGACGGTGGGCATGTTGCTCTACGCGGCGCTGTGGCTGAACGCGCGCGCGCGGATCAGCCAGTCCATGAGCCACCTGCGGGCGAAGATGTCGCGGGCCCTGGGCCACGACAACGCGCTCGGCCTCTTCGTCATCGCCTTCACCTCCGTGGGCCGCGAGAGCCTCGAGACGGCGCTCTTCCTGGAAGGCCTCGCGACGGACTCGGTGGCCGCCGTGGCGTGGGGCGCGGCCGCGGGCCTTGGGGCGCTGCTGGTGCTGGTGGCCGTCATTCGCCGCGTGGGCTTCGTCTTGCCGATGAAGACGCTCTTCTCCGCGTCCACGGTGCTGCTCGTCACCACGGCGGTCGTGCTGCTGGGCAAGGGGCTCCACGGCCTGCAGGAGCTCGGCGTGCTGGGCCTCGCGCCGCTACGCTTCGTCACCGTCGAGGTGCTGGGCGTATACCCGGACGCGGTCAGCCTCGGGCCGCAGCTGGCGCTGGCGTCGGCGCTGCTGCTCGGCTGGACGTGGCGGCGACGACGCGGGCGGAGCCACTCGACGCCGTCGCTGGCCGCGCCCACGCAGCCGCGTCCCTACTGACAAGGGACATGTCCCGTGAATGGCCCCGCCCTGTCAACGCGGACTGACAGCGCCGCGGTGGACGGCTGGCGGTGGATCGGCACGTGGGGCAGCTGGAGCGCCTGCACCGGCCAGGGCGCCTGCCACCCGGGCGACGTCGACGAGGGCGCCTGCGGCGCGCACCGGCGCACCTGCTCGACGTCGTGCCAGTGGGGCAACGTCTCGGCGTGCGAAGGCACCGCGCGGGCGGGCGACGCGGGCGTGCGCGACACGGAAGCGCACGGCGCGTGCGGAACGGGCGCGCTCGCGTGGCAGCGAGCCCCAACGAATGAAGCGCGCGCGCTTGACACGGCGCAAGCGCGCTGAAATTCCCTCAGGCCGTGAAGCTCTACAACTACTGGCGTTCGAGTTCGAGCTACCGGGTCCGCCTGGCGCTCGAGTTCAAGCAGCTCGCGTATGAGTACGTGCCCGTCGCGCTCCTCAAGGGCGAGCAGCACGCGGCCGACCACAAGGCGCGCAACCCGTGGGGCTCGGTGCCGGTGCTGGAGGTGGATGACGGCGGGAAGACGCTGCACATCCCCCAGTCCGTCGCCATCGTCGAGTACCTTGAGGAGCGCTTCCCCGAGAGGCCCCTCTTCCCGAAGGCGCCGGGCGCGCGCGCGCAGATGCGCTCGCTGGTGGAGCTGATCAACGCGTCCATCCAGCCCTTCCACAACCTGTCCACGCTCAACTACGTGAAGGACGTGCTCAAGGGCGACCAGAAGGCCTGGGCCGAGCACTGGGTGGGCAAGGGCCTCGACGCGCTCGAGGCGCAGGCGAAGGCCAGCGCCGGCACCTTCCTGGTGGGCGACGCCTTCACCTTCGCCGACGCCTGCCTCGTGCCGCAGCTGTTCGGTGCGCGGCGCTTCGCGACGGTGGCACCGGAGAAGTACCCCACGCTCCTTCGCGTCGAGGCCGCCTGCCTCGCGCTGGACTTCGCGAAGAGGGCGGCGCCCGACGCGCAGCCGGACGCGCAGCCTGCCTGATTTTTTTCATGCCCAAACCGAAAGGGACGCCCATGGAATCGCTCGGCATCAAGAAGGTGGAGTCGGTGCACTGGTACGTGCACGATCTGGAGCGCACCCGCCGTTTCTACGCGGAGAAGATGGACTTCGCGGAGTTGGGCGAGTCGAGCGCCGAGCTGACCCAGCGCGGGCGCCAGAAGTCCGTCGTCTTCCAGGCCGGCCAGGTGACGCTCGTCTGCTCGGCGCCCGTGGGTGAAGGCGGCCGCGCGTGGCGCTGGCTGCAGAAGCACCCGGAGGGCGTCGGCACGGTGAACTTCCTCGTCGAGGACATCGACAAGGCGTTCCAGCTGCTCGAGGCGCGCGGCGGCACCATCATCGACGACGACATCCAGCGCTTCACCGACGACAAGGGCGGGAAGCTGGCGTTCTTCTCCATCACCACGCCGTTCGGGAACACCACGTTCCGCTTCATCCAGCGCGACGGCTACGAGGCGCTGTACCCGGGCTTCGTCGCGCACGCGCAGCCGAAGGGCGGAAAGAATCGCTTCGGCTTCCTTCGCGTCGACCACATCACCTCGAACTTCCGCACGCTGGCCCCGATGGTGCTGTGGATGAAGCACGTCATGGGCTTCGAGGAGTTCTGGAACATCCAGTTCCACACCGAGGAGGAGATCGAGAAGGGCAACCAGCACGGGACGGGGCTCAAGTCGATCGTCATGTGGGACCCGAAGAGCCAGGTGAAGTTCGCCAACAACGAGCCGAGCCGGCCGCGCTTCAAGCAGTCGCAGATCAACGTCTTCGTCGAGGACCAGCGCGGCGAAGGCATTCAGCACCTCGCGCTCGAGGTCCGCGACATCGTCCCCGCGGTGAAGGCCATGCGCGCCACCGAAGGCCTCGCGTTCCTCGCGACGCCGGCGGCCTACTACGACTACCTGCCCGAGCGGCTCCAGACGAGTGGCATCAAGCGCATCGACGAGAACATCGACGATCTGCGCGCGCTGGAGATCCTCATCGACGGGCACAAGGAGCACCAGTACCTGTTGCAGATCTTCATGAAGGAGAAGGGCCAGCTGTACGGCGATCGCGAGGGCGGCCCGTTCTTCTACGAGATCATCCAGCGCAAGGGTGACCGCGGCTTCGGCGGCGGGAACTTCAAGGCGCTGTTCGAGTCCATCGAACGGGCGCAGGCGGCCGAGCGCGCGAAGCAGGCGCAGCGCTGAAGTCAACCGCCCCCGCGGCGAAGGCATGACGCACCGGGACCGTGAGCCGCCCACCATTTCCGTGCGAGACGACGTGGAGGGCGCCGGCCGCGGACCGCGCGAAGGAGTCGATGGTGACGCGGGCCTCGTGGAGGAGGCCACTGCAGCGCTCGAGCGAGCCCCGCCGCACGGCCGCGCAGAAGTCAGCGCAGCCGCCACCCCTGCGCGTCCGCGACGAGGCGGCCTTCGCGCTCCAGCTTGTCGAGGATGGCCTGCGTGCTGCGCTCGGCGATGGGCAGCACGAAGGACGCCACGTCGTCGTATGCGCGCGGGACGAGCTCGTCCAGCGCCACCGGACGCGCGAAGGACGCGACGGCCTCGAGCACCTTCGCCTCGCGCCACGCGCGGTGCGCCAGGTACTCCTCCAGCTTCGCCACGCCGTCGGGTATCGCCGGCCCGTGCGCCGGGTACAGCGTCGACACCGGCAGCGCGGCGAGGCGCCTGAGCTGCGCGAGGTACTCGGCCATGTCGCCCTCGGGTGGGTCGATGACGATGGTGCCGACGCCGGCCACCATGTCCCCCACCACCGCGGCCTTCGTCGCCTCGTCCACCAGCGCCACGTGCCCGCGCGCGTGCCCCGGCGTGTGCAGCACCCGCCAGCGCATGGGCCTCGGGCCCGCGAGCGCCAGCACGTCGCCGTCCTCGAGCAGCCGCGCCACCGGCACGTCGAGCCGGTCCGCGGTGCGCGCGTGCGCCCACACCGGCACGCCCAGCGCTTCGGCGGTGCGCTTCGCGCCGCCCACGTGGTCGCCGTGGTGGTGCGTCAGCACGACGGCCTGCGGCCGATAGCCTTCGGGCGCGATGGTGCGGAGAAACGTCACCAGCCGGTCCACCTCCGCGTCGTCGGGCGAGCCCGGGTCCACCACCACGCACTCGCCGGTGCCCAGCACGTACGCGTTGGTGTGCGTCGCCGGCGGCAGCGTCGGCGTCACCAGCGGGTAGAGCAGCACGCCGCGCTGGAATTCGATGCGCTCGCTGACGAAGTCCTCGCAGTGCCCAGGTCCGCGCAGCGCCGCGCCGGCCTCGTGCGGAGACGCCGCCCGGGCCAGCACCTGCATCGCGTGGAGGTTCGGCGGGTGCAGCAGCGCCGTGCCGTCGGCCCAGTGCTGGAGCGCGGCGGCGGGCGTCGTCCAGCCGCCCCACGAGAGCTCGCCCGGCCACACCACCGCCTCCTGGCGAGGCGGCGCCTCGACGAGGAAGAAGCGCGCGTCGAAGCGCACCGGCATGTACGGCGGCGTCACCCAGCGGCCGGCGGGCTCGAAGTCCGACGCGTGCAACGTGCAGCCGCGCTGCGCCAGCACGTCGCCGAAGCGCGCCCGCCCCTCCACCACCGCGCGGCGCAGCTCGTCGAGCTCCCGCTGCGGCAGGCCGTCGGCGCCGCGCGCCTTCAAGACGCCCGTCTCCTCGAACAGCTCGCGCGCCGCCGCGACGATGAGCGCCGCGCCGGCGCCGCTCGCGCCGTCCACCGGCACCGCCGCATCGCCAGCGTCGAGGCGCCCCCCGGGGAAGGCGTAGAAGCCGCCCCCGAAGCGCAGCGCCTTGTCGCGCTTCAGCCAGAAGACCTCGGGCCCGCTCCCGCCGTGCCGGTAGAGGATGACGGCCGACGCGTCGCGCACCTTCGCCGGCGGCGGGGCGGGCGGCATGCCGGGCAGCGCTTCACTCACGGGCCGCTCCCGCGCGTCAGCTTCGCGACGATGGGCTGCGCCGCGTCGGCCTGGTCGGGCCGCACGTACACGCGCGACAGCCGCACCGGGCGCGAGAAGCGTTGGTACAGCGGCGTGTACGCGGAGATCTCCGTCAGCCGGCCGGTCGCCTGGTCGATGACGTAGAGCGACGGCGTCTCGCCTTCGTCGAGGTACTTCGACAAGACGCCGCGCGACTCGACCGTGAAGTGCTCGATGCCCGCAGCCTTCAGCGCGCCCGACAACTCGTCGAGGTCATAGTCCTCGTCCAGCTCGGTGAACTGCGCGACGCGGCGAAAGCCCTGCCGCCACGCGATGCGCTGGGCCCACGGGTTCTTCGACCTCCGCAGGGCGACATGCAGCGCCATGTCGTCGCAGTCGAGGAAGGCCTCGGGGTCCGCGGGGATCTCGAACTCGCCCGGCGCCTCCTCGTAGTAGCGCTGGAGCATGTGGTCGAAGGCGACCGACGTGTGGTGGAAGTACACCGACAGGAACATGTGGTGCCGCGACAGCAGGAAGTCCTCGAAGGCGAAGATGGCGGCCTTCGACAGCGCCAGCACCGCCTTCCCGCCCTTCTCGGCCATCGACACGTTCTGCAGCAGCCACTCGATGTCGTACCGGCCGTAGTTGACGCCGGTGTAGAACGAGTCGCGCAGCAGGTAGTCCATGCGATCGGCGTCCAGCTCGCCCGACACCATCGCGCGCAACAACGGCGTCCAGTCCACGCCGCCGTCCACGAAGGGCGCCTCCCCGGGGGCGAGGTGGCCGGTGACGAGCGACGCGGCCTGCGCGGGCGTGATGTCGAGCCGCGCGTAGGCCTTCGCCACGATGGGCGTCAGCGACGAGTCCAGCAGGATGCGCGCGGTGAAGTCCTCGTGCGAGGCGCGTCCTCCGTGGCCCGCGCCCATCCACGCGGGCAGGCCGAGGCGCTCGCGCGGCGGGGCGATCTTCTCCGACGCGTGCGACAGCGGCATGTGGCCCAGGTCGTGGCACAGCACCGCGAGACGCACTGCGGCGCGGAAGCGCTCCTTCGCCGCGTCGGACAGCGGCGCGCGGCCCGCCACCTGGTCGAACAGGCGAGAAGCGACGTGCATGGCGCCCAGCGAGTGGACGTGCCGCGTGTGCGTCGCGCCGGGAAACGCGAGGTCGCCGAAGCCCAGCTGCCGCACGTGGCGAAGCCGCTGGAAGAAGCGGCTGTCGATGACGTCGGCCTCCTCGTCGGACACGTGGATCGTCCCGTGGATCGGTTCTCGGATTCGCACGCAGCCCAACGAAGCGCGGCCGGGCGTCGAGCGCAAGCGCGAGTGAGGAGAAAGACAATCGCGCGACAGGATGCGCGTGGATCTGGTACACGATCGTCACTCCGAATGCGCATTGCGATTCTCCACAACCGCGACGCCGACGTCCTCTCCGACGATCCGGGCCGCGAGGCGCGCGAGGACGTCGAGCGCGTGGCGAGCGCGGTGCACGGCGTGCTCACGCAGGCCGGCCACACCGTCGACCTCGTGCCCGTCGAGATGGACCTGTCGGCGGTGACCGACGCGGTGACGCGCAAGAGGCTCGACGTGGTGGTGAACCTGTGCGAGTCGCTGCACGGCGACAGCCGCGGCGAGATGATCGTCCCCGCGGTGCTCGATCTGGTGCGCGTGCCGTACACCGGCAACTCCGCCTTCACGCTGGCGCTGGCGCTGCACAAGAACAAGGCGAAGGAAGTGCTGCGCGCGCGCGGTGTGCCGACGCCCGAGTTCTGGCTGGTGGACTCGGCCGACGCGCTCAGGAACGTCGACCTCCCCTTCCCGCTCATCGTGAAGCCGAGCCGCGAGGACGCGTCGGTCGGCATCGACTTCGACTCGGTAGTGGACGACCGCAAGGCGCTGACGAAGGCGGTCGACAAGGTGCGCCGCACCTTCAAGCAGCCGGCGCTGGTCGAGCGCTTCGTCAAGGGCCGGGAGATCTACGTCCCGCTGCTCGGCCGCCCGCTGCGGCCGCTGCCGCTCACCGAGATCCAGTTCGGCGGCGTCTTCGAAGGCCGCCACGCGGTGCTGACCTACCGCGCAAAGTGGGAGTCCGAGTCGGCGGAATGCCTGGACAGCCCGTCGCGGCCCGCCGACCTCCCGAAGGCGCTCGAGGCACGCTGCATCGAGGTGGCCACCGCCGCCTTCGAGGCGCTCGAGGGCCGCGACTACGGTCGCGTCGACCTGCGCGTCGACGAAGACGGGCAGCCGTGGGTCATCGACATCAACCCCAACTGCGACCTCCACCCGCAGGCGGGGTTCGCGAGAGCGGCTCAGGCAGCTGGCCTCTCGTTCGCCCAACTGGCGCTTCACCTGGTGGACCTGGCGTGGGAACGACGGAATGGAGATCAGGCCCCTCGGCGCACCGGACAAGCCGCAGCTCGCCGAGCTGCTCAACCGCATCGAGACGTTCACGCCGGACGAGGTGTCGTGCGCGCTCGAGCTCATCGACGCGGCCCTTCAGCCGAATAACGCGGACTACCAGATCCTCGTCGCGGCGCGTGAAGGCAAGGTGGTGGGCTACTGCTGCTACGGGCCGACGCCGATGACGCAGGGCACCTTCGACCTCTATTGGATCGCCTCGGATCCGCAGGTGCGCGGCCAGGGCGTGGGCGCGGCGCTGGTGTCGGCCATGGAGGGCGACATTCGCCGGCGCAAGGGCCGCCTCATCCGCGTGGAGACGAGCGCGATGGAGGCGTACGGCCCGACCCGCGGCTTCTACGCGGCCATGCAGTACCGCGAGGAGTCGCGCTTCCGCGACTTCTACAAGCCGGGCGACGACCTCATCATCCTCGCCAAGCGCCTGTAGGCGACGTCACGGGAACGGGGTGTTCGCGAAGGCCTCGTGCGTACGGCACGGCTGGCCGCGCAGCGACGGGCACGGCGGCGCGCCGACGGGCGCGGTGACGCCTTCGAGGCGCGGCAGCACCACGCGCGACGGGTGCGCTGCGTCGTGGCCGACGCCGTAGGTGACGGGCCCGTCGAACGTCTTGAGCGCGAAGCGCCAGTCAGCGCGCACCCCGCCCGGCGTGTCGACGCTGACGCGCACCCGCGAGCCGGCGCGCAGCACGTGCGCGAAGCCGGCGGTGCCCACGCGCGTGCGCGTCCACTCGCCCGGCCGCAGCGGCGACCACGCGGCCTCGGTGAGCGTCTGCGCGGGCCAGAAGTCGGTGGCGGCCGGCCCCGGCTTCCGGTGGCCGGCGCGCAGCCAGCCCGACTGCACGTACACCTCCTGGCCGTCGGGCCGCACCTCGGACAGCGTCACCTCGAGGTCCGCGTCGTCCACCGGCGAGGACAACCAGAGATCGACGCTCGCGGTGCCGAGCAGCACGACGTCCTCGGCGAGCGGCGCGCCCTCCATCACCACGGCGCTGCCCGGGGCCGGCTGCTTCCAGGCGTAGGCCGGCAGTCGATCCCACACGTCGCCGCCGGGGGCGAGGACGCCCGTCGCGCCCGCGCCGGGGTCGAGCGCGAAGGAGGAAGCCGACGACGACGCCGTCGGCGCCGCGTCCCCCAGCGAGCCGTCGGGCTGGAAGTAAAGCGTCAGCGGCCGCGTCTCGGCCGGCGGCCACGCGTCGAAGCGGCGCTCGAAGGTCGCCACCGGCGCGCCGGGGTACGAGGGGTTGCCGGCGCCGGACTCGAACAGCACCTGGATCGGCTTCTCCGCCAGCCACGCGGCGAGCGCCTCGGCGCGGCTCTCGTAGTGGGTGAAGCGCGCGGGCGGCAGCGGCACCGGCGCGTCGAAGAGGTTTCCGTAGAAGAGCGCCGCGATGTTGGTGAGCCGCACCGGGTCGACCGGCTTGCGCTTCGCGACGAACAGCTCGAGGAAGGTCTGCCACTCGACGAGCTGCTGCGGCCCGAAGCCATCGGGGTGCACGCCGTTGGCCAGCACGAAGCGCTTGGCCGGCGCGCGGGTGAACTTGTCGAGGAGCAGGAAGAAGTACGGCCCGGTCTGCTCGTCCTGCCATTGGCCGCCGAGGAACACGGGGACCTCGATCCGATCGACGAAGGTGGCCGGGTTGTACCGGTCGTGCTCGGCCGGCTCGTAGAAGACGAGCTTCCGGGCCTGCGCGACGTTGTCGATGAGCTGGCTGTGGAGCAGCTGGTTCTCGGCGCACACCGTGTCGCCGGCGTCGACGCGCGCCTTCTCCCACCCCTGCCCGTAGGGCACCGCGCGGCTCAGCACGTTCTTCACCCACGACAGCGCGAAGCCGTCGTTCAAGATGCCGCCGGGCAACAGCGTGGTGTCAGTGCTGCCGATGACGGACATCGGCGCGATGGCCGCGAGCGACGGCGGCTTCGCGGCGGCGACGAACAGCTGGCTGATGCCGGGGTACGACAGGCCCACCATGCCCACCTGGTGGTGCAGCACCCAGTCCTGGGCGCCGACGATCTCCACGACGTCGTACCCGTCGAGCACCTGCAACGGCTCGAAGTAGTCGTACGCGCCGCCGGAGCAGCCGGTGCCGCGCATGTTCACGCTCACCGTCGCGTAGCCCAGCATGCCGGCGATGAGCGCCGAGCCGTCGGTGGGCGGCGTGCACACCACGGGGAAGTCGGCGCAGAGGAACTCGAGGTCGGCGTTCGGCTGCTGCGGGCGCGAGGCGTCGTAGCCCGAGTAGTTGACCACCGTGGGGAACGGCCCGCGGCCGGGGGGCAGCGTCACCCACGCGGACAGCGTCGTGCCGTCGCGCATGGTGAGGTAGTTGAAGCCGGCGACCAGCTTCTGCGACGCGTAGAAGTCCTGCGCCGGCTGGCTGCCCTCCACGGACTTCACGGTGAGCGGCCGTGTCTCTTCCGGCGTCTCGCCGGCGAGGCGCACGCGGTACCCGTCGCCCGGCGGCAGCTTGCGGAACACGAGGCTGCCTTGCTCGTCGACGGTGCCGCTGGCCACCACCGCGCCGGCCGCGCTCACCACCTCGAGCGTCGCGCCGGGCGGGGCGTGGGTGACGTGCAGCTGCTCGACGCTCTCGCGCACGGAGAAGGTGGCCTCGGGCAGGCCGCACCCCGGCGCGAGGAGGAGCCCGGCCAGCACGGTGAACGCGGTGCGCATCGACGAGGTTCCTTCCGGGTGGCGGCGCCCGGCCGGCCGCTTCGCACGCGCTCGCGAACGGCTGGAGCGCCAAGCGTGCATATCCATGGAGCCACCGGGCCCGCAACGCCGAACTCGGAATCCCATCGGCGGGAATGTGCATCTGACGCGGCGTGAGCTTCGTGAACGTCCTCGGGGTGGTGGCGCTCGGCTTCGTCGGGCTGGTGGTGCTGATGCAGGTGTGGCTGCGGCTGCGCGTGCGCCGCATCACGGGCAAGCCGTTGCCTTCGTTGCCGGGCCGCACCGGGGAGCACATCTCGGCGGCGCCGCACGCGCTCATCTATTTCTTCAGCCCCAGCTGCGCGGCGTGCCGCGCCATCACCCCCGTGGTGCGCGCGCTTCCCGGGCAGGGCAAGACGGTGTTCGCGGTCGACGTGATGCAGGACTTGCCGCTGGCGCAGGCCTTCCAGGTGATGGCCACGCCCAGCGCCGTGGAGGTCGAAAAGGGCGTTATCGTCGGCTACCACGTGGGCCCGATTCCGCCGGCGGTATTGGAGCGCTTCGCGCGCTGACTTCGGCGCGTCAGTCGCCGGGCCGCTGGCGCTCGAGCTCGAGGAGCAGGACGTCCGCGCCGCGGCGCAGCTTCAAGCTGAACCCCGGCGAGCTGCGCCGGGCCGCCTGCCGTCGGGTCCGCGACGCGAATGCCTCCACCATCGAGCGCCATTCCCACCATGCCGACGCCACGGGCGTGCGGTTAGAGGTCGACCTGCATGCCCAGCTCGACGACGCGGCCCGGCGGCAGTCCGAAGTAGCTGGTGGCCGGTAGCGCGTTGCGGGACACGAAGGCGAACAGCGCCTTCCGCCACTTCAGCATCGTCGAGCGCCCGCTGGTGAGCAGCGTCTCGCGGCCGAGGTAGTAGCTGGTCGTCGACGGCTCGCAGACGAGCTCCTTCTCCCGCGCCTTCTTGAGAATCGCCGGCACGTTCGGCGTCTCCATGAAGCCGGTCTGCCAGATCACCCGGTAGAAGCCCTGGTCGAAGGCCTTCACGTCGAGCTGCTCGTCGGGGTTCGCGTACGGCTGGTCGACGGGGAGAATCGACAGCAGCACCACCTGCCGGTGCAGGACCTGGTTGTGCTTCAAGTGGTGCAGGAGCACCGGCGGCGTTCCCGTCGGGTTGCCGGACATGAACACCGCCGTCCCGCGCACGCGCGGCGGCGGGTGGGCCTCGAGGTCCTTCAGCAGATCCTCGAGCGGCATCACCGACAGGTTGAAGCGCTCGGCCAGCTCCCTGCGGCCGCGCTTCCACGTCGTCATCAACGAGAACATGACGAGGCCCAGCGCGATCGGGAACCAGCCGCCGGCGAAGAACTTGAGCGCGTTGGCCAGGAAGAACGGCACGTCGATGGACAGGAAGAGCAGCATCAGCGGCAGCGCGTACGCCCACTTCCACTTCCAGCGCTGCGTCGCCACCCAGGTGAAGAGGAGCGACGTGATGGTCATGGTGCCCGTCACGGCGATGCCGTAGGCCGCGGCCAGCGCGGAGCTCGAGCGGAACGCGACGACCAGCGCGAGGCACGCCACCATCAGCGCGCTGTTCACCTCGGGCACGAAGATCTGCCCCTCGTTCTTCTCCGAGGTGTGCACGATGGTGACGCGCGGCAGGTAGCCCAGCTGCACCGCCTGGCGCGCCAGCGAGAAGCTCCCCGAGATGAGCGCTTGCGACGCGATGACGGTGGCCGCCGTGGCGAGCCCGACCATCGGGTACAGCAGCGCCTCGGGGACCAGCGCCCAGAACGGCTTCTCCACCCAGCCGTTCGACAAGAGGTATGCGCCCTGGCCGAAGTAGTTGACCAACAGCGCCGGGAAGACGAACGCCAGCCACGCGAGGCGGATCGGCTTCGCGCCGAAGTGGCCGAGGTCCGCGTACAGCGCCTCGCCGCCGGTGATGCACAGCACCACGCTGCCCAGCACTTTGAAGCTGCGGATCGGGTCGTGCTCGAAGAGGCGCACGCCGTACATCGGGTCGGCGGCGGCCAGCACCTCGGGGTGCGCGACGATCGACCGAAGGCCCAGCACCGAGAGCGCGAGGAACCAGACGATCATCACCGGGCCGAACACCTTGCCGATGCCGCCGGTGCCGCGCTTCTGCACCATGAAGAGCGCGAAGAGGATGACGAGGGTAATCGGCACGACCGCCTGGTCCATCGCGTGCGTGGCGACGCCCAGGCCTTCCACCGCCGACAGCACCGAGATGGCGGGGGTGATGACGCCTTCGCCGAACAAGAGCGACGCGCCGAGCAGCCCGGCCAGCACCACCGCCACCGTCACCTTCTTGCCCTGGTCGCGGCCCGGAACGAGCGCGAGCAGCGCGAACATGCCGCCCTCGCCCTTGTTGTCCGCGCGGGTGACGAACAAGAGGTACTTCACCGTCACCACCAGCGTCAGCGCCCAGAAGAAGAGCGAGAGAATGCCCAGCACGCTGTCGCGCGTGACGTCGAGCGAGTGCGGCGTGGGCAGCCCGTCCTCGCCGCGGACGAAGCACTCGGTCACCGCGTAGAGCGGGGAGGTGCCGATGTCACCGTAGACGACGCCAAGCGCACCGAGCGCCAGGGGCAGCAGCTTGCCGTGCGGACCATGGCCGGGCGCAGTCGATTCACTCATGTCCGCCGGGGCTCTTACCGCAACCTTTCCAAAGGTGGCCGGTCTTCGACCGGCAGCTCGAGGGTCGTCGTCATTTCGAGAACTTGCGGCGGGGCCGCGCATGGGCCGCGGGGTACGGTGAAGGTGGCCCGCCCGGAGATGGGGTCGGACCCGGAGCAGGCCGCGCGCTTCCTTTTCGGAGGCGCAGGCGTTGGCACCGCGGCATCGTCGGCCTCAATCGCTTCGGCACCTGCCCGACGCGCGCGTGAAGAAGCCGCCGCCGCGCGTCTCATCGCTGGTGGACACGGCGCCGCCGCCGCTCGACGAGCTCGCCGACGCCCTGCTCGCGAAGGCGCCGGGGAATCACCCCCGCGCAACCGCGGCGAGCGGCGCCCCGCCCACCAACGCGCCGCGCGCGAGGCCGCCCGGAGCGCACGCAAGCCTCACGCCGCGAACGCACCGACGTGGTAGGAATGCGACCCACGTCGGCGGTGCGTCGCCGCGGGGGATTCATGGCCGAGTCCGAGACCGATCCGCTCGTCGGGAAGGTCCTCAATGGGCGCTTCGAGATCATCGCCCCGCTCGGCGCGGGCGGGATGGGCCGCGTCTACAAGGCGATGCAGCGGCCGCTCGACCGCGTGGTGGCGCTCAAGGTGCTGAACCCGCGCTACGACGGCTCGAAGGATCCCGGCTTCGAGAAGCGCTTCTTCCTCGAAGCGTCGATGACCGCGAAATTGAAGCACCCCAACACCATCACGGTTCACGACTATGGGCGCACCGACGACGGCGTCTACTTCATCGCCATGGAGTACGTGGAAGGCGAGACGCTGGCCCAGGCGCTGAAGGCCGGACCGTTTCCCTGGCCGCGCGCGTTGTACGTCGGCGCGCAGGTGGCCCGCAGCCTGCGCGAGGCGCACAAGCTGGGGCTGGTCCACCGCGACTTGAAGCCCGCCAACATCATGCTGCTCACCGAGGGCACCGGCGGCGACGTGGTGAAGGTGCTCGACTTCGGCCTGGTGAAGAGCTTCACGCCCGACCGCCCGAAGGCGCCGACGGACACCGAGCTCACCCAGGCCGGCGTGCTGCTCGGCTCGCCGCTGTACATGGCGCCCGAGCAGGCTCGCAACGAGGCCGACCCGCGCACCGACATCTACGCGCTGGGGGTGCTGATCTTCCAGGCGATCGCCGGGCGGCCGCCGTTCGTCGGCAAGGAGTCCATCGACCTCATCGTGAAGCACATCCGCGAGAAGCCGCCGGAGCTGCGCGAGCTCGCGCCCGACGTGCCGCTCGAGGTGAACGCGCTGGTGATGAAGTGCCTCGAAAAACAGCCCGCGGCGCGCTTCCAGTCGATGGAGGAGCTGCTCGACGCGATGCGCGCGGCCACCTCGGGCCAGGGCATGTCGGGCATCTTCGCGGATCCGCGCTCGATGAGCGGGCAGATGCCGCGGGTGTCCTCGTCGGGCGTGCAGATCGTCTCGCCCCCGCCGGTGGAGCCGTCGCGCCCGGTGCCGCAGAGCGCCGACGAGCGCGTCACCGAGAGCGACGCCATCGACCCCCGCGCGCGCGCGGCCCGGAGGCGCCTCCTGCTCCTCGCCGGCGGGCTCTCGCTGGTGGGCGTCGCCGTCGGCGGCGTCGTCGCGCTGGGCGTCTTCTCGGGCGGGGCGACCGACGGACCGGTGCCGCCTCCGCCGAAGGTGGAGGTGCCGATCGACCCGCCGAAGCCGCCGCCCGACGCGCCGAAGCCGCCGTCCGCCGCGACCGTGCGCTTCGACGTCTCCTCCGAGCCGGGCGGCGCCACCGTCAGGCATGGCGACGAGGTGCTGGGCGTCACGCCCTTCTCCTTCACCCGCGAGCACGCGGGTGACGCGGCGCTCGAGCTCGAGCTCACCTTCGAGCTCGACGGCTACCAGCCGCGTGCGGTCGTCGCGAAGGGCAGGGACGGCGTGGTCACCGTCGCCGAGTCGCTGACGAAGAAGTCCGCCGGCAAGAAGCCGCCGAAGGGGCCGAAGAAGCCGCCGCCCGACAAACCTCCCGGTTACAAGGACGACCCATACCAATGAGACGACTCGCGACGCGCGCGCCACGCGCGTTGGCCGCCGTGGTGCTGCTGGTGGGCCTCTCTCTGGCCCGGCCCGCGCTCGCCGATCCCCGCGTCGAGGCGAGGCGACACTTCAAGACGGGCATGGGGCTGATCGCCGAAGGGAGGTACGACGACGGCATCGGCGAGCTGCTCGAGGCGTACAGCATCAAGCCGCACCCCAACGTGCTGTTCAACGTGGCGAAGGCGCACGAGGCCGCGGGGCGGCCGAAGGACGCGCTCGATTACTACCGGCGCTACCTCGACGCGAATCCGCCCGACGCGGTGACGGTGCGCGCCACCATCGAGCGGCTCGAAGCGGCGCTGCCGAAGCCCGAGCCCACGCCGGAGCCCGTGCCCGACAAGCCGGTGGTGGTGACGCCGCAGGTGGACGAGGCGACGATGGCGCGGCTGGCGGCGCTGACGGAGCGGCTCGAGCGCGCGGTGGAGCGTGCCGAGGCGCGCGAGGAGGCGTCGCCGGCGCCGTCGGCCGAGAAGGCTCCCGCTCCGGCCGAGGCGCCGACGGACTTCGACGTGCCCTACGAGGAGACGGTGGTGGCGGCGAGCCGCCGCTCGCAGTCCACGCTGGAGGCGCCCAACAGCATCACCGTCATCTCGGGCGAGGAGCTCCGTGCGTCGGGTCTGTTCAGCCTGCCGGAGATTCTCCGCCGCGTGCCGGGCGCCGAGGTGATGGCGATGGGCCTCACCAACCACAACGTCTCCATCCGCGGCTTCAACCAGCGCATCTCCAACAAGGTGCTGGTGCTCATCGACGGCCGCCCGGAGTACCAGGACTTCCTCGGCCTCACGCTGTGGCCCTCCATTCCCATCGCGCTCGAGGAGATCGAGCGCGTCGAGGTCATCCGCGGGCCGGGCAGCGCCATGTACGGCTCCAACGCGATGCTGGGCGTGGTGAACATCATCACCCGCGCGCCGGGCGCCGGGGCGACCGCCGAGGCGAGCGGCCTCGTCGGCAACGCGAACCTCGGCGGGGCCAGCGTCGTGGCGTCGGGGGGCGAGAAGCTGAAGTACCGCGCGTCGGCCGGCTACCTGCAGGGCGACAAGTACTCGCGCGACTACGCGTCGGGCCGGCCGGACGTGCGATCGACGCTGGGCGACGAAAACCTCGGCGTGCGCTCGGCGCGCGCGTCCGTCACCGCCTTCTACGCCTTCAACAAGGACTTCAGCGTCGCCGCGTCGGGTGGGGTGAACCGGCTGTTCACCGAGCTGTACGCCATTGGCCTGTTGCGCAACTACTGGCTCGACGGCGTCACGGGTTTCGCAAAGGCGGACTTCACCGGCGGCCCGGTGAAGCTGCGCTTCTTCTGGAACCACGCCACGCTGGACGCGGGCCCGCAGTACGAGCCCATCGGCCAGCGCTCGCTGGTGACGAGCCTCGACACCAACGTCTTCGACGCCGAAGGGCTGTTCCAGAAGGAGTTCCGCCTGCTCGGCACACACCAATTCGCCCTGGGCGTGTCGAGCCGGATCAAGCGCGTCGACTGGGGCTACATCGGCAAGCTGGTGCAGGAGGTCCACTTCGCGGCCTTCGTGCAGGACGAGTGGCGCATCGTGAGGCCGCTGACGCTGGTGGCCAGCTACCGCCTCGACCGGCACCCGCTGCTGGACAACGGCAACCCGGGCTACGCGCACAGCCCGCGCGTCTCGCTGGTGTACCGGCCGTTCGAAGGCCACGCCTTCCGCGGTGCGTTCGCCACCGCCTTCCGCCAGCCGACCTTCCTCGAGAGCTACATGGACATCCGCACGCCGGTGCCGGGCGTGAACGGCGCGTCGGTGCTGACCGAAGGCAACCGCACGCTGAAGCCCGAGCGGCTCGTGAGCTTCGAGCTGGGCTACCGCGGCGAGGCCGCGCGCGTGGGCCTGTCGTGGGACGTGGCGGCGTACTGGAACATCGTCAGCGACCTCATCGTGCTGTCGGCGGTCTCGCCGGTACCGGCGGCCAACGCGCTCGACCCGACGAGCGGCAGCTACCTGCTGGGGCGCTCGACGTTCGTGAACGATCCGCAGACGTACACCGCCCGCGGCGTCGAGCTGGGGCTCACCTGGAACGTGCTGAGCGGCCTCGACCTGCGCGCGTCCGGCGCGCTGCAGCAGGTGGTGCCCAACACCAGTGTGGCCGTCTGCGGCCCGTGCACGCAGGCGCCGGCCTTCAAGATGAACGCCGGCTTCGTGTACCGCACGCCGGTGAAGCTGGACCTCTCGGCCGACGTGTCCCTCGTCACCGGCACCACGTGGGTGGAGCGCGAGCCGTCGGCGCAGGACCCGACGCAGATCATCAACCTGGAGAACCCGCTGGCGGCGTACACCGTCATCAACGCGCGCCTCGGCTACCGCTTCCTCGGCGACCGGGTCAGCGTGGCGGTGGTGGGCAGCCAACTCGGGCCGAGCCACCAGGAGCACCCGTTCGGCAACCTCGTCTCGCGGCGCGTGTTCGCGCAGCTCACGGTGACGCCATGATGCGCCTCGCTCTCGCCAGCCTCGGTCTCGTCTGCGCGCTGTCCGCCTGCGAGCCGCCGCCCGCCTTCGCCACCGCGGACAAGCGGCAGCACACGCTCAACGGCCGCATCGAGGGCGACGTGGTGGTGGCGAGCGCCGCGCGCGGCGACGTCGTCCTCTTCCTCTACGACGCGGCGCGCCCGCCGCCGCCCGAGGGCACCGGCCGGCCGCTCACCTTCACGGTGGTGCCCGAGGCGGTGGCCTTCGCGAACGCCGGCGAGGGCGAGGTGGGCCCGCACGTCGCGCCCTACGCCTTCTCGCTGGTGCCGCCGGGCAACTACCTCATCAAGGGCTTCGTCGACGTCGGCCACGACTTCGTGCCCTGGTACGGCGTGACGGCCGACACCAACTCGGGCGACATCGGCGGCGCGGCGGTGGACCCGGTGACGCGGGCGGTGCGCGTGGTGCAGGTGGGCACCACCGCCGACGGCACGCCGGTGCCCGCGCTGGGCGTGACGGTCAGCTTCTCGGACGCGGCGCGCGTGCCGGTGGACCGGCCGGTCTTCCAGGAGAGGTCCGGCGCCGCGGTGGCGACGATGCGCTCGGCGCCGCTGACGCTGACGTTGGACGCCGCGCCCATCGACGAGAAGGGCGTCTTCCAGCCGCTGCCCGTCTTCCTCGCGCGGCTGGTGGACGCCGACGGCGACGGCGTGCCCGACGACTCCAACGGCGACGGCACGCCCGACTTCTGGCCGCGGGTGGTGGTGCGCAAGCTGGCCGACGACGCGAGCTCGCCGCTCCTCGACGAGAACGACCTCGACAGGAACGGCGTGCTGGACGACCAGGGCGTCGACTACGAACACGTCAACCCCGTCACGGGCGACACCATCCCGAAGGACGGAAAGCCCGACCTCGTGGTGCTGGCCGCGGGCTTCAACTTCGCGTCGCTGGTGCCTCAGCTGGTCGACGGCACGGGCCGGCCGAACCCCAACCCGCTGCCGGTGACGCGGCTCGAGCTGCAGGTGCTGCCGCGGGCGCTCGACGTGTCCAACCCGGCGCAGCCCGGCGTGCTGAAGGCGCTGCCGTTCGGCCGCTACGCCGTCACCGTCATCCAGTCCACCGGGCAGACGTGGCGCGTTCCCAACGAGCTGTCGCCCGGGCTGGGCGAGGCGGTGGGCCTGCCGTCGCTGGCGGCGCAGTCCTTCGTCATCGAGGTGCCGCGGCCTTGACGAAGGACGTCGAGCTGCCGGCAGCCCGCGGCGGTGTCCCCGCTGGAGATGGTGAGCCAGGCACCCGAGCTCAACGAGTTGCTGGTGATGCTGCGGCAGGCGCGCGGCGACCTCGAGGCGGGCACGCTGGGCGGGACGCTCTCGTTTTCCCGCGCGAAGCTGGCCCGGGCGCGCGCGGAGCTCGCCGCGATGATCCGCCGCGGCGAGGAGGCTGACGCTGCTCGGCTTGTACCGCGCGCTGCTCAGGCAGCTCTTCCCGGCCCGTCGGCCGAGACGCCGCGACACGACGGCGGCGACGCGGCGCTGGGGACTGACGCGGCCGCGCTCGGCGGGCCGTGACGCCGCGTCACGAAGGCGGCGACGCGGCGCCGGGGACTGACACGGCCGCGCTCGGCGGGCCGTGACGCCCCCACGCCGCTCTGCTAGGGGCGGACGCCCGATGTTGACGGCCTTCCTGTCCCGCGCCGACGTGTCCCGCAACACGCAGGCCCTCACCCTGCTCCAGGCGCTGCGCGACGCCTTCACCGCGCGCGTGCACCCCGCGTCGGTGCAGACGCTGCAGGTTGACGCGCCGGCGCCCGGCGGCTCGACGCTGGTGCGCCAGGCCAGCCTGCCGGGGCTGCCGGCCTACGCGGTGACGGTGCGGGCCGACTTCCCCGATTCCCAGGCGCCGGGCCGCGCGGTGCTGCAGCTGCACGAGGCGTCGACGGGCAAGCTGCTCGCCATCATGGACTTGGGGCACCTCTCGCAGCTGCGCGCCTCGCTGGTGAGCGCGCTGGCGGCCGACGTGCTGGCGCGCGCCGACGCGTGCAACGTCGCCGTGCTGGGCAGCGGCACCGCCGCCTCGGGCGCGCTCAAGGCGCTGCGGCTGGTGCGCAGCCTGCGCACGGCGTGGCTCTACGAGCCCGACGTCGCCGCGAACTTCGAGCTCGCCTTCCGCCTCGGCACCACGCTGTCGATGGACGCGAAGGCCGCCGACTCCGCCGAGGCCGCGGTGGCCGACGCCGACCTCGTGGTGCTGACCGGGCAGGTGCCGCTTCCCGTGGACGCGCTCAAGCCCGGCGCGCACGTCACCGTGCTGGCGGCCGAGACGTTTCACCAAAGCCCGCTGCCGCCGGCGCTGCTCGCCCGCGCGCGGCGCTTCTGCGACCTGAACGAGCCGCCGCTGTCCTGGGCCGGGCCGTTCCACGCCGAGCTGGGCGAGGTGCTGTCGAAGCAGAAGGACGGGCGCCTCGGCCCCGACGACGTCACCGTCTTCGTCAGCATCGGTCCCGCGTACCTGGACCTCCTCGCCGCCTGGCACGTGTATGAAGGTGCGAAGCACGACGAGTCTCTCACCCGCGTCGACCTGGAGGCCTGACATGCGCCGCGTCGCTTTGTCGCTCGCCCTGTTGCTCGCCGTCGCCTGCGCCCACGCGCCCAAAGGCTCGAGCGCGCCCCGCAGCGTGCGCCTGCTGGCCGAGGCCGCCGAGAAGGAGACGACGCAGCGCACCGAGCTGCGGGCCGACCTCGAGGTGGAGACGACGGACTTCGAGCGCACGCCGCGCGTGGTGGCCACCGGCGAGTCGCCGCTCCTCACCGCCGACGGCGCCGACGCGCGGCTCTACGGCGACGAGGCCGGCACGCAGGGTTTCAGCGTGGACAACTGCATCCTCCTCGAGGTGCTGGCCGCCGACGGCACAGTGCTGCGGCAGGTCGTCATCGGCAACATCCCCGGGCTGTCGCAGGGGAAGAACCGCATCGACTCGCTGGGGCCGTCGGCCTTCAACTTCGGCCCGGGTGAAGTGCAGCTCACCCACGTCCTCCCCGAGACGGGCACCTTCAAGCTGCGGGCGACGGTGCTGGACTACGGCGGCGCCGGCCGCGTCACCGACGTCTTCGTGCGCTTCGCGCCGGGCAGCGGCGGCTCGGACGACCTGCGCGAGCGCTGACGGATGCGCGTCGTCATCGACTCGCGCTTCCCGCTCGAGCAATGGGACGACGCCTGGCGGTGCTCGATGAGCGGCCGCGCCGCCGGGACAATCGTCGTCGACGTCGCCGCGCCGTGACGCGGCCGGCTCGCCCGCGCCAGGGCGCACGAACCGGGTGTTCCTCGTCGAAGGCGACGCCGCCCACCCACTCCTCGGCCGCGCGGTCCGTCCTGCGGCACGCCGCCAGGCTCGACAGACGACGCCGGCGCGACGGCCGGTGAGCACGCCACCGCCCGTCCACGGGCACGAGCTGTCTACTCCGGGTCGCAGACGCCGCTGCACTCGTTGACGACGACGCCCTGGTTCAGGAAGCCCGCCAGCTGCCGCTTCGCCGCGGCGAGGCGCCGCACGCCTTCGTGCACCGGCGTGTCCGTCGGCGAGAAGTTCGCCGCGCGGTAGAAGGCGTCGTCGTCTCCCAGCTGGAAGTCGTAGAGCGCCAACGCCGACGACGTCGGCCCCTGCACCTCCGTGAGGCCCCACGGCACCTTCGGCGACGGCGCCAGCACGTCGACGCCGGCCGCGCGCGCGTGGAAGTACGTGCCGACGTTGGGCACCGCGTTGTCCATGAGGCCCGCCTGCATCAGCACCTGCTTCACCGGGTTCCCGGGGATGGGCGCCGTCAGCAGGTGCGGCGCCCACGTCGCGGGATCGATGCGGTCGAGCGGCCGCTGCAGCGTGGCGAGGAACTTCTGCTGCTCGAGTGGATCGGACACCGACAGCTCGAGGAGCGCGAAGTAGCCGGAGAACGGCGTCGCGCGCATCATCATGCCCGTCAACCCCGCGCCGCCGACGTGCAGCACCACCCGCTTCACGGTGGGGCTCAGCGCCGCGAAGGTGCCGCCCAGCACGTGCCCCTGGCTGATGCCCATGAAGGCGTCGCCATCGCCGGAGAGGAGCGGCTCGCCGCCGGCGCGCTGGAACGCGGGCAGCGCCTTCATCGCCCCCACCGCGCCGGCCAGCACCATGAAGTTGGCCATGCCCTGGTGCACGCGGTCGACGAAGTTCATCGCCTGGCCCGGGCGGCTCGTGAGCGCGTCGCCCACCTTCGCCACGTCGGACACGTGCATGCCCCACCACTCGGCCCCCAGGAGCGTGCGGCCCGCCGCCTGCGCCAGGGCCACCGTCGAGCCGGCCTCCAATTCGCCCAGGTTGCCGAAGAAGCCGTGCCCGTAGAGGAGGACCGGCGACGGGCCCGCCGCGTCGCGCACCGCAGCGGGGATGATGGCGGTGAAGGGGAAGTCCACCGTGCCGTTGAGGGCCACCGCGCCGGCGTCGTCCCGGTGTAGCTTCGCGAACGGCTCTGCCGTCTCGGTGAAGAGCGGGCCCGTGACGTGCCCCTTCACGATGCGGAAGACGTCGAGCTGCCCGCTGGGCGACTCGGTGACGGAGTCCACCGTCACCACGGGCGTCGTCGAAGCGAGCCACGCCTGCGTCAGCGAGCGCACCGCCAGGAGGTCGCGCTCGGCCCACTCGTCCGAGCCGGTGGTGAAGTCCCACGCGAGTTGCAGCTCGGCGCGCCTCACGCCGGCCGCCTGGGCCACCGGGAAGACGTCGCGCTCGAAGCGCGCCTGCAAGGGCTCGAGCTGCGGGTCGCCGCGCGTGACCTGGTCCCGCAGCCGGCGGAAGCCTTCGGGCACGCCGGCCGGCGCGCCGTCGGGCGTCTTCGCGCCGTGCACCAGCACCACGTAGCGCGTCCTCGCCTTCAGCCGCACGAAGGGGTGCAGCACGATGGCTTGCTTCGCCGGATCCGTCGCGCGCGGATCGAGGTCGACGAAGTGCGGCACCGGCGCGCCCGAGTCCGCCTCGAGCAGCAGCGTGTTCGAGGATGCCGCGGCGAGGCTCGCGTCCCCGCCGTCCTCCAGGCGCACGAAGCCATCGGCGGACACCGGCGTGCCGAGCAGCGTCACCAGCGTCGGCTGCCGCGACGCGCCGTCGATGGGCAGCTGCGCGGTGACGTCGACGGCGACGCCCTGCTTCGTCTTCTGCCTCGCGGCGTCGGTGAGGGCGAGGCGCGCGCCGGACGGCAGCGTCGCGTCGTCGCCGCGGAAGTAGTCGGACGGGTACGGCAGCAAGCAGTCGGTGCCGCCCAGCAGGGGCTGGCAACCTTCAGGCAGAGCGATGGGCGGACTGGCGGGACCGCAGCCCACCAGCGCGCCGAGGATGCCGAGGATGACGAGGACGGGACGGCGCACGCTCAGCGTCCGTCAGAACTCGAAGCGCGTGGGGTTCGACGACATGAGCGCGTCGCGCGCCGCGCCGCCGCACGAGAAGCCGATGCAGCCGTCGCACTTGCCGCCGCAGATCTGCTCCTCGGTCAGCTTCGCGGGCTGCGCGTTGGCCGTCCCGACCGCCACCGCCGTGCCGGCGGCCGCGGCCACCACCACCGCGCCCACGCCCGCCCAGAAGTACCAACGCTGGTAGATGGGCGTCTCCTGCGGACCCTTCCTCACCTCGACCGGCGGCGGCGTCGTCTCGACGAGCGGCGTCAGCGTCGTCTCGATGGGCCGGTCCGTCGTCGCAGCGGCCAGCTCGGCGGGCTTGAACTTCACCTCGATGGGGTAGTCCCTGCCGGCGACCAGGGTCAGCTTCTGCTTGTCCTCCTTGAAGCCTTCCTTGATGACGCTGATGGTGACGGGCCCTGGCGGGAACTCGTAGTCCACCACCGGCGCGGTGCCGATGAGGCGGCCGTTGATGAGCACCTGCGCGTCGTCGACGTCGCTCTTCACCGAGATGACGGCGGACACCGGGGCCAGCTTCGCCTCGACCTCGAGTTGCCTGCCGCCAACCACCGACACCTTCTTCACGAACTGCGCGTAGCCCGCTCGCTTCACGGTGACGGTGTGCTCGCCGGCGGGGACCGACTGCGGCGCGAGCGGCAGTTGCCCCACTTCCTTGCCGTCGATGCTCAGGACGGCGCGGGTGATGCCACCCGCCACCTTCACGACGAGGTCGCCCGTCTTCGCCACCGGGGCGATGGGCGCGAGGTCGTCGTCGGCCTCCTTGGGTGCCGGCTTGGCCTTGGGCTTCGGCTTCGGCTTGGGCTTCGGCTTCGCCTTGGGGATCGGCGCCAGCGGCGCGAGGTCATCGTCGTCCTGCGCCCAGGCGCCGACGCTGATCAGCGCCGCGAGGAGGAGGACCGGGAAACGAGCGCTCATGGCGGCGGAGGTTAGCGCGGATGCCCCGCGGGTGTCTTCTGAAGCCGCGCGGCGTCTTCTGGCCAGCGCCCGCACCGGCACGTAACCTCACCGCCCATGCGCGGGGGGCTTCGAATCGTGGTGATGGCGGTGGTGGCGGCGCTCGTCGGCGCCTGCCAGCGGCCTCCGCCGCCCGCGCCCGCGCCCACCCCGCCGCCGGCGGTGGTGGTGCCGGACGGGTGCGGCGCCGACCTGTCCGGCGACTGGGTCCACGCGGTCGACCCGTCGTTCCGCTACCGCGGCGCCGACGACGGCGGCACGCTGACGCTCGAGGTCACGCGCGTCGAGGTGCCCGACGCCGGCTTCACCCCGCGGCGCTTCCGGGACGCGGGGGTCGCGGCCCTCGACGCAGGCGCCGTGGACGCGGGCCCCGGTGAGCCCGACGCCGGCTCGACGGCGCCCGCGGTGCAGCTGGTGCTGTCGCGCACCGCGAAGGGCTTCGTCGGCGAGACGCGCGTCACCGTGCGACACCCGCAGGGCCGCGACTGCGAGGCGGTCTTCCCCGCCGAGGTGGTGGAGTGCCGTGACGGCGGCCTGGTGATCGCCGCGACGCCCGCGGTGGTGCTGGACGACGCCTGCCAGCCGCCCGCTCCGGCGCAGAGCGGACCGCCGCCCCGGCAGGCCCTCCGGCGGCCCGCGGTGCCCTGACGCCGGCCGTTGCCTTTTCGCTGGTTTCCGCGTGTAGGATGCCCGCATGTCTCTCGTGTCCCGAAGCGGCTGGTGGGCCGTGGTGTCGTTCTCCATGCTCGTGACGGCTTGCAAGTGTGGCGACCCGCCGGTCAAGCCGACCGACGTGTGCCTCGGCGTCGCCGGCGCGCAGGCGGACCGCACCGTCGCCTGCGAGGCGAACGACGAGTGCGCCGAGCACTTCGCCTGCAAGGACGTGAAGGACAAGGAAGGCGTGAAGTGCTGCGTCTTCGTCGACCGCGCGTGCACCACCGAGGCGGACTGCTGCCCCGGTCAGACGTGCCCGACGGACCGCAAGAAGTGCTTCGACAAGTACCTCTCGTGCACCACCGACGCGGACTGCGGCGACAAGGGCGATCGCTTCTGCGAGGTGTACACCGACAGCTACGGTTCCTCGAGCCGCTGCCGCTTCCACACCTGCGGCGCGCTCGGCGAGTGCCCGGAGGGCCAGTCGTGCTTCCAGGGCGAGTGCATGGCCGACCTCCCCTGCGGCGGCGCCTGCGAGCCAGGCAAGGCATGCGTGCCCTCCATCGACCGCTGCCAGGACTACGCGTCGCCCACCGGCCGCCCCGACGCCGCGTGCCCCGTCAGCTGCGCGCCGGGCTTCCTCGCCACCTTCGAGGACCCGCGCAACATCTGGGACGCCTGCAATCTGCCGGCGGTGAAGTGCACCTGCGCCGAGTTGCCCGGCCTCACCTCGAATGACCTCGCGCGGTACTCGGCCATCGCGGCCGATCCCGGCCGCGCGCTCTTCGTGAGCGCCTACGACGGCCAGTACGGCGACCTCGTGGTGGTGAAATACGGCCTCGACGGCAAGCGCCAGGCGACCGAGTACGTCGACGGCGTGCCGACGGGTGCGCCGAAGTTCGGCCCGTCGGGCGCTCGCGGCGGCGTCGAGGAGCCCGGCCCCGACGTGGGCCGCTACACCGACGTCGCGGTGGCCAACGGCCGCGTCTACGTCAGCTACTACGACGTCACCAACGGCGACCTGAAGGTGGCGGTGCGCGGCACCGACGCGACGTGGACGAAGCACCGCGTCGACGGCGCCAACGCCGACCTCGGGCTCTACACCTCCATCGGCGTCGACTCCGACGGCTTCCCCGGCGTCTCGTACTTCCAGCGGGGCGGCGAGACGGGCTTCGACGTCATGGACTGCCCGGCGCCGCGGCCCACGGGCGCCGTGAAGTACATTACGGCGCTCAAATTCGCGCGCGCCACCACGCAGACGCCGTCCAGCGACGGCGACTGGACGGTGAAGACGATCGCCTGCCTCTCACGCCCGCCGCCCATCTGCGACGGGTGCACCGGCCTCTGCGCCGACCCGGGGACCGGCCCCGGCTGCTTCAACGCCGGCACCGGCTGCACCGGGTGCGATCCGAACAAACAGGCGTGCGTCGACGTGAACGGCACCAGCCAGTGCGCCGACAAGTTCACCCCGCCCGAGCTGATCGAGATCCCCGTCGGCGTTGGTCTCTTCACCTCGCTCACCTTCGACGGCAAGGACGCGATCATCGCGTACATGAAGCGCAACGCCCCGGCGATGCCCGGCGGCGCGGCCGACGGCGACCTCTACGGCGTGCGCGTCAACGGGCAGAACACCGCGACGGCGCCGGTGCTCCTCGACGGCAACGGTGACACCGGCTACTTCCCGGACGTGAAGCTCGAGCCGGCGACGAAGTCGATCGCCGTCGGGTACCACGACTTCACCGCCAAGGCGTTCAAGTTCTACTTCTCCCAGCAGCTGCAGGCCGGCGTGACGCCCGAGGTCATCGACACCGGCGTCGACCTGGCCGCGCCCGGCAACCAGAGCTGGGTGGGCACCGACAGCGCCATCGTCTTCGGCCCCAGCGCCGGGCAGGTGTGGGCGGTGTACCAGGACGCGACGAAGGGCGACCTGAAGCTCGCCCGGCGCACGGCGTCGTGGCAGGTGCAGCAGTCGCTGGCCACCGAGGGCGCGGTGGGCTTCTTCGCCGACGGTGTCTTCACTGACGGAAAGGTGTACGCCTCGCACGCGAGGCTGAAGGCGCGGCTGGTGCAGGGCGAGGCCAAGGTGGCCAACTCGCTGCTGCTCGAGCAGACGGCCGGCAACTGACGGGCGAATGGAGGCCGGGGGGTGGACGTGGAGAGGGCGCGGGGATGGTGGGGGCTGGCGCCCCGGCGGCAGGTTCCGATGACGACGCTGACCCACGTCACCCTGGCGGTCGGCCAGCCGCACGAGCTCGCTGAGCGCTACTACCCGAACGGCAAGCTGGGCGGGCTGACGGTGGAAGGCAGGGCGCCGGGCCCGCTGGGCATGCTGGTGCAGCTCACCGTGCGGGTGAAGAAGCCGTCGCGCACCTTCGTGGTGAAGGGCCAGCTCGCCTGGGCGCGCCACCAGGCGGCCCGCGGGCAGGCGCCGGCCTTCGGCGTCGACTTCCTGCCCGAAGACGACGCGACGCGCGTGCGGCTCCTGGCGTTCGCGCGCAACGAGGTGGAGGACCGCGCGACGCGCCTCGAGGACCGGCTGCAGGTCGAGCTGCCGGTGCGGCTGGTGCACGAAGGCACGACGCGCAGGGAGTACCTGGCCGACCTCTCCGCCGGCGGCGCCTTCGTGCGCACGTGGAACCCGCTGCAGCCGGGCGAGCAGGTCGAGCTGGCGGTGCGGCCGCCGCGCTCGCTGAGGCGCTTCACCCTGAAGGGCCGCGTCGCGTGGACGCGCAGCACCGGGCAGCACCCCGGCATGGGCATCGCGTTCGACGACGACGACGGCGGCGCGCGCGAGCGGGTGGAGAAGCTGCTCGCGAAGTTGTCGCGACACTGATGGGCGCGCCCGGTGGCCGCCGCCGGTGGCCGACTTCGCCCGCGGCGGTCTTCCCGGCGTCGATGCCCGCGCGAAGGCGCAGCGGGCGCCGTGCCTGTCCTGGCGCGGGTGTGTCCCGGCCGGCGGGCGCGGCGCGCGGGGCCAGGGCGCCGGACTTCACCGCATCGCGAGGAGCCGCTCGATGCGCGCCTCGATGGGCGGGTGGGTCGAAAACAGCGCCATCAGGCCCCCGTCGCTGAGGGGGTTGACGATGAAGAGGTGCGCGGTGGCCGGGGAGTGTTCGAGTGGAAGCCGTCGGTTGGCCGACTCGAGCCGCGCGAGCGCGCTGGCCAGGCCTTCCGGGTCTCCGGTGAGCTGCGCGGCAGCGGCGTCGGCGTCGAACTCCCGCGAGCGGCTGATCGCCAGCTGGAGCAGCGTCGCCACGACAGGGGCGACGACCAACAGGCCGAGCGTGGCCAACGGGTTGTGCCCTTCCCCGTCCTCGTCGTCGTGCCGCAGCAGAGCGCCGCCCCACCAGAACAGGGCCTGCGCCGCGTGCGCGATGACGCCCGCGAGCGTCGCGGCGATGGTCATGACGAGGGTGTCGCGATTCTTCACGTGCGCCAGCTCGTGCGCCAACACGCCGGCGAGTTCACGGCGATCCATGAGTTCGAGCAACCCGGCGGTCACCGCCACCGCGGCCCGGGAAGGGCTGCGCCCGGTGGCGAAGGCGTTGGGCGTCGGCGAGTCGATGACGTACAGCCGCGGCATCGGCAGCCCGCCGCGCCGCGCGAGTTCGCTGACCATCGACTGAAGCCACGGCAGCTCGCCCGGCGCGACCGGCCGCGCGCGATTCATCATCAGCGCCAGCGAGTCGCTGAACCAGTACGACGCGAAGTTCATCACCACCACCAACACCCCCGCCCAGGCCAGCCCCCGCGCCCCGCCCAGCACGTGGCCCACCGCCAGCGTCAACGCGCTCATCGCGGCGAGCAGCGTTGCGGTCTTCGCGAAGTTGGCCGCGCGGTGCCAGGACACCGGAGAATGCTGCAGACGTGCGCTGTTCATGCGCCGATGGGTAAGACTTCCGCCCGACAGCGCAAGCGGCTGACCGTCCATTCTGCGGGTTCTCGGCCCGGGACGGCGCGCCGCGTCCCTTGCACCGCCCTTTCGAGGCCACCTGCCCGCCCGCACCGACGCGCCGGGCGTCCCGGCGACGGGCGCGGGTGTCTCGCTCAGGCTTCCCCGTCGTTCTGCAGCCGCGCCCGGCGCGCGCGGTGGTAGTGCGGAGCACACAGCCCGCGAGCCAACACCGGGCGATCGCACGCCTCGACCGCGCAGCGCGGGCTCTTCGCCTGCCCGTCGTCGCGCTCGGGCTCGAGGCCGAACATCGCCCGGCCCACGGCGATGAGGCGCTCCACCTGCTGCCGCGAGAGGTGCGAGCGCCGCGCGAAGTCCAGCAGGCGCGCGTGCGACGCGTCGGTTGCCTCGGCGCTGGGCCCTTCGCGGAAGAGATCCGCCACCGGCACCTCGAGCGACCGGGCGATGGTGATGAGCGTGTCGTAGCTGGGGCTGCGCTCGCCGCGCTCGAGCAGCGAGGCGAAGGACACCGAGATGCCGCAGCGCCGGGCGAACTCCTCCTGCGTGAGCCGCAGGGCCTCGCGCAGCCCGCGCACCCGGCGGCCGAGCGCCGCCAGCGAATCCTTCTCGTCGCGACCGCTCACTGGCAGTAGCCCAGCGAGCCGCAGGTGCCTCCGGCCGGGCACGGCGTCGCCCCCGCGCAGCACCTGAAGCCGATGGCCCCGCAGCAGAAGCCGCTCTCGCAGCGGTTGGTGGGGCACTGCGACGGCGAGGTGCACGCGGTGATGCAGCTGCCCTGCGCGAAGTTCCCGGGGATGAGACCGCGGTCGCACACGTAGCCCGTGCGGCAACTCGACTGCCCGCCGTCGTACGTGCACGCGGCGAGGCACAGCTGCCGTCCGGAGATGACGTACGGCGTGCAGTTGGAGCCCGCCGCGCAGCCCGACGACGCGCAGTCCTGCGAGCAGTACCCGTCTGCCCACCCGCCGGCGCCGGCGCCGAGGCACTCGCCGCCCTGGCATTGGCTGTGGGCCGTGCACGGGCCGCCGGTGGGCTGCAGCGTCTGGTTCTGGCAGGTGCCCGAGGTGCACGTGCCCGAGCTGCAGGTGTTGCCGCTGCAGCACGGCTGGCCCACCGTGCCGCACGCCACGCAAACGTTCGACTGGCACACGCTGCTGCCGGTGCACGCCGGGCCCGTGGTGCAGCAGGCCTGGCCCACCGCGCCGCAGGCCGTCGCCTGGCAGTAGCCGTTCATGCACGTGTTCGCCCCCTGGCAGGTGGCGCCGTCACAGCACGCCGCGCCCGTCGAGCCGCAGCAGAAGCCGCGCCCGTCGCACAAGGGCGCGGTGCCGCACATGGTGACGGACACGCAGGCGGGCAGGCACACCGGCACGCCCATGGTGTCGGCGTTGCGATCGCAGACGTACGCCGTGCGGCAGCCGCCCGGCGACTGGCCCGGCTGGCTGCACTGCGCGAGGCACACCTTCGCCGGCCCGGTGCCGCTCGGGTTGACGCCGCACTGGCTGCCCGCCACGCAGTCGGTGGAGGTGGTGCACCCCTTCGTGCAGTAGCCGCCCTGAAAGCCGAAGGAGAGGCACGTGCCGTCGAGGCATTCGTTGTCGAGCGCGCACGGCTCGCCGGTGCGCTTGGGCTGGCCCGCGTCCATCGGCGCCGCGCCGCAGGTGCCCGCGTTGCAGACGAGCGGCAGCGCGCAGGTGCTGTTGGCGCAGCACGGCTGGCCCGACGCACCGCAGGCGCCCGCGTCCATCGGGGGGGGCTGGCAAGTGCCGCGCTGGCAGGTGAGGCCGAGGAAGCACGTGACGCCGTTGCAGCACGCGTCGCCGTTGCCGCCGCAGGGCGCGCCGCCGCCGCCGGTGCCGCCGCCGGTGCCGCCGCCGGTGCCGCCGCCGGTGCCGCCGCCGGTGCCGCCGCCGGTGC
>JBFMAB010000074.1:0-13884 GCA_040755835.1 Myxococcota bacterium | reverse complement strand
GCCTTCGGCCTCGGTGGTCGCCGGGCGGGTCGCGCGCCATTCGTCCGGCGCGTCGCGCGGGGGCTCGCCGGGCGGGGACGGGGGCGCCGGCGGCGTCGTCTCCAGCACGGTCCAGCCGTCGAGGCGGTCCGCGCTGCGGTAGTTGTCCGAGACCGTCTGCGCGAAGCCCTGGGGATCGATCGGCAGCGGCTCCACGGGCCAGGGGAAGCCGGGCACGGACTCGCCGAGCAGCACCACGCGCAACAGCCGCGCGTCGGGGTGGTGCGCCAGCTCCTCGAGCACGACGCTGCCGCGATCGCCCTCGACGCCGGGCTGCAACAGCACGAGGCCGGGCAGCGAGTGGCCCCAGGCGATGATCGCGTCGGCGGCGTTGGTCGCCAGCACGCACTCGTATCCTTCGCGCGCAAGCACGCGCTTGACCGAGGCGATGACGGCGAGGTCATCCGCCACGAGCAGGATGGGCGAGGCGGCCATGCGGGCTACACGTTCCTACAGGGTTGGGGCCCGGTCCACTTTCCGCCCGGCCGACGCGTGGTTGTGACGCAGCAGCCGGACTGCTTCCCGGTTCCACAGGTCGCTTGACCCCCCGGACCGACCGGCCTAGAGCGGCGCCCCGGCATGAGCTCCCTTCGCGACATCCGCAAGCGCATCAAGTCGGTCAAGAGCACGCGGCAGATCACCAAGGCCATGAAGATGGTCGCGGCCGCCAAGCTCCGGAAGGCGCAGGAGAACGCCCAGAACACCCGCGCCTACGCACAGGCCTTGTGGAAGCTGCTCGACGCGGTGCTCTCGGGCACCGACGCCGGCTCCGACGCCGCGCACCCGCTGATGGCGACGCGCCCGGTGAAGAAGATCGACCTGCTCGTGGTGACGAGCGACCGCGGCCTCGCCGGCGCATACAACGTGAACGTCGGCCGGCTGGTGCTGAAGTTCGTCCGCGAGAACAAGGACGCGGAGATCTCCATCACCACCATCGGCAAGAAGGGCGGCGAGTTCCTCCGTGCCCGCGGCTTCCAGATCCGCAAGGACTGGCCGGGCCTCTACGGCCGGCTGTCGTACCAGGCGGCGCAGGAGGTCGCGGAGGAGCTGTCGAGGCGCTTCCTCGCGGGCGAGACCGACGCGGTCTACACGGTGGGCACGTATTTCAAGTCCGCCCTGGTGCAGGAGCCGCGCATCGTCCAGCTGCTCCCGGCGAAGGCCGGCGCGAGCCACGAGACCGAGGAGGACCACGCCACGGCCCCGACGACGGGCGGCATCCTCTTCGAGCCGGACTCGCAGACGGTGCTGAACCAGCTCCTCCCGCGCGCCATGTCCGTCGCGGTGTTCCGCATTCTCCTCGAGGGCCTCGCCTCGGAGCACGGCGCGCGCATGACGGCGATGGAGAACGCGACGAAGGCGGCCGGGGACATGATCGGCACGCTGACGCTCGCGTACAACCGCACCCGCCAGGCGGCGATCACCAAAGAGCTCATGGAGATCGTCTCGGGCGCCGAGGCGCTCAAGGGGTAGTCGACCTGCCTTCCCTGGCCCCGCAGGGAGAGCGTTCGAGAGTGGAGGTTCGACGCGCCTCCACCACTATGGCGTGGCGAGGAACCAGGTGTTCGCGCTGCCGCGCGGCACGTACGCGAAGCCGCCGAGTTGGGGCAGGTAGCGCCAGCGCGTGTAGACGCCGTTCACCGCGTCGGGCGGTGTGGGACCGGTGGTGGGCTGCGCCGTCGCGACGAAGCTCATGTCGACGCGCACCACGTCGCCGCCGGTGGACGGCTTCACGAGCAGCACGTCTTCACCGGGCAGGTACTCGACGCCGAGCGCGGACTCGGTGAGCCTGTCGACGGCCGCGCCGGTGAAGGAGATGTCGAAGAGGCCGCCGTTGAAGGTGAGCTGCAGGCCCTGTTTCGCCGGCACGCGGTAGAGGTTGCGAAGGAAGATGACGCGCTGGCGCACCGGGTCCACGGCGGCGCCGGAGCCCTGCACGATGTCGTCGTTCGCGTAGGACGGGCGCGCCGCGAGGCTGTCCCAGGTGGCGGTCGCGGCGTTCCAGCGGCGGAAGGCGCCGGAGATGAACGTGTAGACGTCGCCGGTCCCCGGGTCCTGCGCGTACGGACGATCGATGGCGTTTCCCTGCGTCGACGCGGCCGCCCAGGTGCCCATCGGGTCCCAGTCGCCGGTCGCGAGGTCGAACGCGTCGACGTTGTTGTTGTTCGAGTTGCCGTCGCCCCACACGCTGCCGGCGGAGAACTTGAAGACGCGGCCGCGCGACGGGACGGCGTGCAGCGCGTAGTACAGGTGCGTCGAGCTCGGCCGGCCGTCGAGGTAGTACGGCTGGTTCATCACGATGAACGATCCCGGCGTCGGTCCGCGGAGGAGGCGCCACGCCGGCGCGTCGACGGAGAGGTCGAGCTCGTACACCTCGTTGCCGGCCCAGTCCGCGTGGCCTCCCGCGGCGGCGAGGTACAGGCGGCTCGTCGTGCGGTCCGCGGCGAGGCCATTCCACGCGTCGATGCGTGCGGTGGGCCGCTCCATCGCGCCGTTGAGCGGATTCACCACGGGCAGGTCGCCGAGCGACGTGCCGGGCAGCTCCTTCCATTCCCACGCGGCGAGGCCCAGCCGCCACGCGGGCCAGCCGCCGTCGGAGGTGCTGCCGCCACCGCCGCCCCCGCCGCCACCCGTGCCGGAGTCGGGTGTGCCGCTGTCGGGGACGCCGGCGTCGTCATTCGTGCCGCCGCCGGTGCCGGAGTCCATCGCGGTGCCGCCGCCCGCGCCTCCACCCGTGCCGGAGTCCGACGTGCCGGCCACCCCGGTACAGCCGAGCGCGACGAGGAGAAGTCCGAGCCACCAACGCATCGGCGGGAGTTGAGTCGGTCGCGCGCCGGCAGGCAACGAGGGCGTTGCTTGCAGGCATGAATGCATTCCCGTAGATTCATGCTGTCATGAAGCAGTTGACGGTTCGTAATGTCTCAAAAGAACTGGCGAAACGACTCGAT
Organism: Myxococcota bacterium; assembly: GCA_040755835.1. Taxonomy (GTDB): domain Bacteria; phylum Myxococcota; class Myxococcia; order Myxococcales; family Myxococcaceae; genus JADLDB01. The sequence goes on along the minus strand of JBFMAB010000074.1, from coordinate 10,900 downwards.
GCTCTCGCTGAGGCGCGGGGCCAGAGCGTCAATTCGGTGGTGCTCGAGTTGCTGAGCCAGGCGGTCGGACTCGACGAGCGAGAGACGCGCCTCAAGCGCTACGCCACCTGGTCCGCGGAGGACGCTGCCGAGTTCGAACGCGCGCTGGCGGCCCAGCGGACCATCGACGATGAGCTGTGGCGATGACGCTGCTGCCGAGGATTCTCCTCGACACCACGGCGTACTCACGGTTGCGGCAGGGCCACGAGGGGGTCGTGGCCCTCCTCGCCAGGGCCGAACGTGTGCTTGTCCCGGCGACGGTCCTCGGTGAGCTCGAGGCCGGGTTCCGCCTCGGCTCGCGTTTGACGGAGAACGTCGCCACGCTGCACCTGTTTCTGGAGGAGCCCTTCGTCGACGTGTGGCCGACGACGGCGTCGGTGGCTCGCCGTTACGGCGCGGTGTTCGCGCAGCTCCGCGCGGCGGGCACGCCGATCCCCACGAATGACATGTGGATCGCGGCCGCCGCGCTCGACAGCGGTGCGCACCTCGTCAGCTTCGACAGCGACTTCGGGCGCGTCGCCGGACTCGACTGGACGCTGCTCCGGTGAAGTCACCTGCCGGCGAGGCTCACAGCATCGCCGACGGGTCGACGTCGATGACCACCTTCACGCCGCGCGGCACGTCGGGCAGGAGCCGCTCCGCCTCGTCCAGCGGGCCTGCGAGGTCGGCGTGCGTCGGCCCCTTCACCACCAGCTGCCAGCGCGTCTTCCCCTTGATGCGGGCGATCGGCGCCGGCGCCGGCCCCAGCAGGCGCACGCCGCGCGACGGAGGCGGCAGCTTTCGCGCCATCGCGGCCGCGAGCCGCTGCGCCACCCGGGCGGTCAAGTCCGGCGAGTCGCCTTCGATGCGCAGGGCTGCCATGCGCGCGTACGGCGGCCAGTGCAGCACGCGCCGGCGTTTGAGCTCCCCTTCCGAGAAGCCGAGGAAGTCATTCGCCAACATGCAGGCGATGGGCGACGCCTCGGGGTTGTAGCTCTGCACCAGCACGCGCCCCGCGTCCTTCCCGCGGCCCGCGCGCCCGGCCACCTGCGTGAGGAGGTGAAACGTGCGCTCCGCGGCACGGAAGTCCGGCAGCGCCAGCGCCGAGTCGGCCAGCACCACGCACACCAGCGTCACGCCGGGGAAGTCGTGGCCCTTCGCCACCATCTGCGTGCCGACCAGCACGTCGATCTCCCGGCGCGCGAAGGACGCGAGCAGCTCCGTCAGCTTCCCCGCGCTCGTCGCCGCGTCGCGATCGAGCCGCGCCACCCGCGCGTGCGGGAACGCGGAGGCCACTTCGGCCTCGATGCGCTCGGTGCCCACGCCCAGCTTGAGCAGCGTGCCGTTGCACTCGGGGCAGTGGTCCGGCACCGGATCCGCGCGCCCGCAGTAGTGGCACTGCAGTCGGCGCGACGACAGGTGGTGCGTCAGGCACACGTCGCAGTCGCGGCACTTCAGCGCCTGCCCGCACACCTCGCACACCAGGAACGTCGAGTGGCCGCGGCGGTTCAGGAAGAGGATGACCTGCTGCTTCTTCTCCAGCGTCTCGCCGATGGCGTCGCGCAGCGTCGGCGACAGCACCGGCGGCTCCTCGAGGCGCGCCTCGGGCGTCCTCGGGCGCTCGATGCGCAGGTCGACGAGGCCCACGTGCGGCATCGGGCGATCGTCCACGCGCTTCGACAGCGTGATGAGGCCGTAGCGGCCGCGCCGCGCGTTCTCCCAGGTCTCGAAGCTGGGCGTCGCGCTGCCGAGGATGACGAGCGCGCCCGTATGCCGCCCGCGCACCACCGCGAGATCGCGCGCCTGGTAGCGCAGCTTCTCCTCCTGCTTGAAAGAGGGATCGTGCTCCTCGTCCACCACCACCACGCCGAGGTCCTTCACCGGCGCCCAGATGGCACTGCGCACGCCGACCGCGATGCGCACGTCACCCTGGCGCAGCCGCTGCCACGCCAGCAGCCGCTCCCGGTCCTTGAGCGCGGAATGCAGCACCGCCACCGCCTCGCCGAAGCGGCTGCGGAAGCGGCCGACGAGTTGCGGCGTGAGCGCGATCTCCGGCACGAGAATGAGCGCGCCGCGCTGTTGCGCCAGCGCCTCCTCCACGAGCCGCAGGTACACCTCCGTCTTTCCGCTGCCGGTGACGCCGTGCAGGAGGAACGGGGAGAACTTGCGCTTCGCGAGCGCCGCCGACAGCGTCGCCACCGCGTCGGCCTGCTCGGGCGTCAGCGCCGCGGGCCGCGCCTGCCCCAGGCCGGCGGCGATGCCCGGCAGCACCTCCTGCTCGTCGAAGCGCACGAAGCCGCGCGCCTGAAGCCTGCGCAGCATCTCGCGCGCGCCGGGGATGGCGTGGGCCACCTCCTCCACGCTCGCGCGCCCGCCCACCGCGAGCAGGTACGACAGCGTCGCGTGCTGCGCCGGCGCGCGGATGAGCGCGTCGAGGCTCGCCGAAGGCTCGACCGCCGCGAAGCGCAGCACGTCGGGGCGCGCGGCCTTCTCGGCCTGGCCCGTCGCCAGCGACGGCGGCAGCGCCGCGCGCAGGGCCTCGCCCAGCGGGTAGCGGTAGTGCGCCGCCGCGAAGCGCACCAGCTCGACCACGTCGGCGGTCAACGCCGGCGTCGCGTCCAGCACCGCGTCGATGGGCTTGAGCTTCTTCGCCACCTCGGCCGGCGGTGCGTCGGCGGGCGCCAGGTAGAAGCCCAGCGCGCTCGCCCGGCCGAACGGCACCCGCACGCGCAGCCCCGGCTCCAGCGTGCCGCGCAGCGGAGCCGGGACGGCGTAGGTGAACTCCCCGCGCACGGGGCGGCCCACGGCGACGAGCGCATAGGGGCTGTCGGACGGGGGCGACACCAGCGGGGCCTTACCTCAGGACGAGGTCGGCCGCAGCGCGATGGTCGGGGGCGAAGAAAAGACGGCGCGCGGCCGCCCATGCGGGCACGGCCGCGCGTCGCCGGGAGAAACGGTTTGAGGCGCGGACGGCGGAGTCCTTGCCGTGCAACGTGCGGCTGGTGTCGCTGCCCGGCGCGTCGGAGTGCAGCTCGGGCTCATCCTCGGCGTGCCGGCGGCGCAGGAGCCCCTTCTCGCCGGAGGCCAGGCGGTCGCGCCGCGACGGCGTCAGCAACGCGGCCGTCACCGCGAAGCCCGCCACCACGCCCGCGCCCACGCCGGCAGCGATCGGCAGGGCCTTGCTCCAGAACGAGGGGTGCCGCTCCAGCCCGGCGGAGTGGAGCAGGTCGTCGGTCGACAGGTGGAACGTCCGCAGGACGCTCTCCCGCGGGCAGCCCGGGGTTCCTCGCTTCGCGCGAGGGCGGGCTGCTCGCAGGAGGGCTCGCGGGCCGTCGATGCGCCGGCCAGCTCCCGGCCGGCGCACAGGCGGTTCGCCCACACCGTCACCACCCGCTCCTACGCCGGCCACCGTCGGCTCAGGTGAATCGCAACCGCGCGAACTCCGAGGTGTTGAACCGTTTGACCGCCGTCAGGACACCGGTGGGCTCGTGCGTACCTCGACGCTCTTTTTCACCGTGTGGGCCCTGGCGTTGCTGTGCGCGTCGCCCGCGCGGGCGCAGGACAACAGCTACCCGTGCATGCGCCGGATCGGCACGGTGTTGAACGTCGACTACTGGTGGAACAAGGCGGGCCAGGCAGACGCGGGGACGCCGCAGGCGCGCGTGCCAGAATTCCTCGCGCAGCCAGGCTTTCGCAGGCGCTGGGCCGCGTTCCTGAACAGCCGCTTCAACGCGCAGCCGGGCCTCACCGCCGAGGAAGACGTGATGACGGCCGTCATCGAGTACGTGCTGGCGAACAACCGGCCGTGGAAAGACGTCTTCGTCGGCCGGTTTGCCATGTCGGGGCCATATGGGTACCCGAAAATCGAGGAAGACGTCGCCGCGCCGCCGCACGGCTTCTTCGGCCTCGGGTCCTGGCAGAAGCGCTACGCCGGCAACGAGGAAAACGGTGTGATGTTGCAGGCCGCCTACCGGATTCTGCGAGCCGTCATCGGCCTCGAGCTGGTTCCCTCGCCCCAGAACGCCACCGGCGACGCGACGTTGACGGGTCGGCAGCGCGCCGAATGCCGGAGTTGCCATTTCGACTCGCCGTACGGACTCGACAAAGTCGCGGCGCTGCTGCCCTGGCGCCGCAACGGAATCGGCTCGCGCCTCACCATCGAGCCGCAGGCGCCCACGCCGCAGGTGCTGTTTGACGGACGCACGGTGCATTCGCTCGACGAGCTGCTCGCGGTGGCGGTCGAGTCCGACGCCTTCCACTTCTGGTCCTGCCGCCTCGCCTTCGAGTACGCGGTCGGCCGGCCGGAGACGGGCTGCGAGGCGCCCGTCTTCGACGCCTGCGTCGACGCGCTCAAGGCGACCGGGGACATTCGCGCGGGGATCGCGGCGATTCTTCAGGATCCGTCGTACTGCGCGGAGCTGTGGCCATGAAGCGGCTCGTCTCCATGGCCGCGTTGCTGCTCGCGGCGTGCAGCGGCGACATCGTGGGAGGCGGCGCGGTGACGCCGGAAACCATCGCGGGCGGCGGTGGCGGTGGTGGTGGCGGTGCGGGTGGCGGCGGCGGACCAGCGGGCGGCGTCGTCATCCCGTCGCTGCCGGCGGCCAGCACCTGCCAGCAGGCGACGGTGGGGCGCAGCTATCGCGGCCTGGCGGGCGAGGTGCTCGAGGCGGGCCGCCTGGACACGGACCCCTCCTTCGACCGGCTGCGCCCGTTGCCCAATCCGCAGATCTCCAACGACTGGTCGCTGCTCGGTCGCATCCAGCGCGACGTCGGCGGCGATAACCACTCGGTGCCCGCGCTGAGAGATCCCTCGGTGGGGAACACCTTCGGCAACGTGCCGCCGCGCTGGTACGACGAGGCGGACGTCGGCGCCTTCTCGTTGTCGCTGGTGTTCAACTTCGCTTTCGACAGCTGCCTCTACTCGTTCGAACACCAGCGCACCTACAGGAACACCACCGATTGGTACGGGCTCACCGACGCGCTGCCGACGGCGGACACCGCGCGGCGCTTCTGCGGGAAGGCGGTGGCGAGCGCGCTGCGCCGCGAGCCGCGCCCCGCCGAGGTGGACGGTTGCGTGGACACCATTCTCGACGTGCTGGCGCTGGGCGAGGAGACGGAGCCACGCCGCATCTGGGCGTACGGCTGCGCGTACGCCGTCGCGACGCCGATGTACCTGACCTACTGACGAGGCCCTTTGTGAAGCTCTCCCGACGAGGACTGTTGACCGCTGGCGCCGCGTCGCTGCTGCTGCCCCGCGTCTCGCGCGCGCAGACCGCCCCGGCCGAGAAGAGCGCCGTGGTCGTGATCTTCTTCTCGGGCAGCTACAACGCCATCTTCTCCGCGGCCGATGCCTACGTGCCGGGCGGCCAGTTCCAGGTGACTGCGGACAACGTCCTCGACGTCGGCGGCGGCGTGGTGGTGGACAAGGTGACGATGGGGCAACTCCCGGCGGCGGCGCTGGCGAAGATGTGCACCGTCGGCGTCGCGCACGGCTACTCCGATCACATCAACGGGCCGCGGCAGATGTTCATCGACGCGCGGCAGAAGAGCTACCCGCTGCAGCTCGCCGCCGCTTTGGGGGGCACCGCGGCCTTCCGCTGTGTGCACTTCGGCCGGGCGACCATCCGGCGCTCGGCGGCGTGTCGATGATCGGGGTGCCGGACCTCGCCATGCCCATCGCGCTGTCCGCATCGGGCGAGAGCGGCGCGGGCCCGAAGCGCGGCTCGATGACGGCGGCGTTCCGGCGCATCGCCACCGCGTCGCAGCCCGTGTTCGAGAAGAACCCGGCGTCGCTGCGCGGCACGTACGAAGGCATGCACACGTTGATTGCCGCCCTGGAGCGCCCGCCGCCTCCGGGCGTCGTCTGGGACGAGGTGGCCTCCGCCTACGGCCTTTCGCCCACGTCCACGGCGGCCCAGTCCTTCTCGTCGCAGCTCGCCGGCGCGGAGCTGATGATTCGCGCCGGGGCGAACGTCGTCACCATCGTGTCCACGAGTTGGGACCATCACGGCGATTGGGCGACGGCGACGCGCGACCGCATGGCGAGGGAAATCATCCCCGGGCTGTCCACCTTCCTCTCGCGCACGCTGGCGATGGAGGGCTTCAACGTCGTCACCGCGCTCACCGGCGAGTTCGCCCGCACCGGCGCGAAGCAGGTCGGCCAGGAGTCGGGGCACGCGAACGGCCTGTCCGCGTCGGTGTTCGGCAAGTACGTGCGCCAGGGCACCACCGGCCGGCCGACCGTGTCGGCGGCAAGCGAGTACAGGCTGCCGATGGGGACGCCCCGGACGCTCGAGTTCTGGGGCTTCCTGGCGGCTGCGGCGAAGGCGCCCGAGCAGCCGTTCGGCGCGAATGCGCACCCGACGCTGCTCGGCGCGTGACGGCCGGGTGGCCGCCGGATCGCAACCATCGCGGCGGACCGGTGTTAGCCTTCCCACGCCCTGAGGCGAGAGCGGGGAGAGGACCAACGTTTCCACGAGGAGTGCCATGCGCGCAGCGGTGCTGAGCGTGGTGTTGCTTGCGGTGGGCTGTGGCGGAGGCGGCGGCGGTGACGGAGGCCTCGGCGGCGGCGGTGGGGCCGTGGGCGGCGGCGTCGGGGGCGGCGGCGTCGGGGGCGGGGCAGGCGGAACGGACGGCGGCGCGGACGCCGGACCGGGGCTCATCGGCGAGGTGCTGACGTGCGGTCGCCTGGGGTCGGCAGGAGGTCTTGGTGGCGGGCTGGACCTCCAGCGCTACGACTTTGACGGCGCGGAGTTCCCCGACGCGCTCTGCAACGACGGCTCACCGGCGCTCTTCTATTTCCGGCCCGCGTCGACGGTGGCGAGCCGCAACCGCTGGGTCATCCAGCTCCAGGGTGGTGGCAGCTGCGACACGCCGAAGGCGTGCGCCGAGCGCTGGTGCTCGGTGAACACCAACTTCGGCAAGCAGGGCATGTCCGCGGGCCCGGCGCCGGCCGCCACGAGCGGCCGCGGCATTCTCGAGCGCCGGCCGGACAACCCGTTCGGCACGTGGAACCACGTCTACGTGAAGTACTGCTCGTCGGACACCTGGGCGGGCACGCGGCGGGACGTGGTGGTCACCGCGCCGGATCCCATCGACGGTGGACCGCGGACGTTCCGCTACCACGCGCTCGGCTCGCGCATCATCGACGCGACGGTCGATGTCCTCCGGCGCGACGCCGGCGTGGGCCTCACCTGGAACCTCGATGGCGGCGCGGTGGCGCTGCCGGACCTCGACGAGGCAGAGATCGTCGTCCTCGCGGGCGCGTCGGGCGGCGGGGCCGGCACCATTCACAACGTCGATCGGCTGCGGGCGCTGCTGCGGTCGCACAACGTCAACTGCCAGGGCGGGCCGTGCCCGCTGGTGTTCCGCGCGCTCATCGACTCCATCGTCATGCCGTCGCTCGAGACGCTGGACTTCTCGACGAGCACGCTGTGCGACGCGGGCGTCTGCGACTACGTGACGTTTCGCGACCAGGTGGCGGCGCTCGGCGGCCCTGCGCTGTGGGGCATTCGCGAAGACGAGAGCTGCGTGAGCTGGCACCAGGCCAACGCGCCGGCGACGCGCAGCGCCTGCAACGACCATGGGCACGTGCTGCGGAATCACGTCACCACGCCCTTCTTCGTGCGCCAGGGGCAGACGGACTCGCTGCTGTCATCGAGCCTCCTGGCGCTCGGCTTCTCGGTGCCCGACGGCGGCGTGCTGGACCTGCCGACCTACGCCCAGCTCGTGCGGCGCGACCTGCGCGCGCTCGACGCGATCCAGTCCACCGCGGAGGAGGGCGCGGCGATCGCCGTGGTGCCGGGCGCCTTCGGCCCGACGTGCCCGGACCACGAGACGCTGTCAGACCAGGCCCAGGTGTACGGGGTGTTCATCGACGGCGGCGCCGCGGGGCCCCTGGGCCTGTTCGACGTCGTGCAGAACTGGGTGACCTCGACGCCGCCCAGTATCGTCGTGGCCGATGTCCCGGGCGACAACACGTGCCCGTGAGGGGCGCCCGTCAGAACTTCACCTGGCTCAGGTCGGCGCGCTCGTCCGCGCCCAGCACCGTGAGGCGGAGCTTCAACTCGTTGCCCTGGTACACCTCCACGAGCCGCGGCCAGAAGTCGCCGGTCGCCTGCGACGCGTAGTCCAGGAAGCGCACGTCCCAGCCGTCGGCGGTGCGGAGGCGCGCGGGGAGGAAGCGCTCCTTGTACACCCAGAACTGCGGCTTGCCGTCGGCGGGGTCGCCCAGCACGAAGGTGACCGCGCCGGAGAAGCGGCCGAAGCTGACCTGCTTCATCTCCACCTTGAGCGAGCCGAGGTAGCGCTCGAGCGTCGCGCGCGACTCGCCGTCGGTGCCGCTGTGGAGGGCGAGGGTCGCGCAGAGCGCCTCGGTCGCCATGGTCAGCGCGGGCAGCTCGCCGCCTTCGCTGCGCTTCTTCGACTGCGCCCACACCGCGGCCACCGTCTTCGTGGAGTCCGGCGAGGAGAGCTCGACGCGGCAGCGCCCGGGGAAGCGGGTGTAGATGGTGGCGGTCAGCGACAGCTCGCCGCTCGTCCACTCGGTGCCCAGCAGGTCGGCGGCGGCGCGCGCGGCCGACGGGCCCACCGCGGCCAGCCCGTCAATCTTCATCTGGGTGACGGTGAGGTCGTCGCGGCGGTTCGCGAGGCGCCGGAGGATGCTGTACGAGGGCATCACGTAGGCGAGGACCAGGAGCGCGATGACGGGCTTCATCATGGCCCGCGCTTCTACCCGAGGCTCCGCCCCGGGCGGCACATTTCTCAGGCGGCCGGGAAACCCGTAGTAGACGTTGGTGCGTGTTCCGCACCGCGCTCGCCCTCGTCGCCGTCACCGCTGCCGCCGCGGCTGCCCAGCCCACGCCGGTGAGCCCCGACCTGCGCGACGTGATGAGCGCGCGGAACGTGGCGATGGGCGGGGCCTTCGAGTCGATGGGCTACGGCGCCGAGGTCATCCTCGGCAACCCGGCCGCGCTCAGCGCGTTCAAGCGGTACCAGATCGAGCTGAACGGCGCGTGGGACCCGGGCCTGGGCTACGGCTACGGCAACGTCGCGGTCGCCGACTCCACCACCGCGCTGGCCGCGGGCATCTCGTACCAGTTCGCCACCTTCGGCGGCTTCGAGCGACGCTGGGCGCACACCACGACGCTGGCGCTGGCGTACCCGCTCGCCGAGTTCCTGCACCTCGGCGTGGCGGCCCGGTACAACGTGCTGGTCGGCGCGTCGAACACCAACTCGGTGACGATGAACGCGGGCCTCGTGGTGCGGCCGTTCGACTTCCTGTCCCTGAGCTTCTCGGGGCACAACCTCATCCCCAACTACAACGTCGACCTGCCGCGCTACTTCGTGGCCAGCGTGTCGGGGCTCTTCCTGAAGCAGCTGACGCCCGTCATCGATGTGTGGATGGACTTCAACCAGCCGGCGGCGCGCTTCTCCTTCCGCGGCGGCGTCGAGTGGCTCATCGACGAAACCTTCCCGCTGCGCGTCGGGTACCAGTACGACGGCATCGTCAACAAGCAGTACCTCTCCGGCGGCCTCGGCTACTTCGCCGAGGGCAGCGGCGTCGACCTCGCGTACCGCCACGAGCTCGCCGGCGACGGGCGCCTCATCTCACTGACGCTGAAGCTGCAGCTGTGACATGGGGCGGGCACCCGCCTCTCCGTCGGGCCGCCTCGCTCCGGGTGTCGGCAGAACCCGTCGACGACGAAACCCCTTCGCCACGACAGACCGGTCATGATGTAAACCTTCTTTTACAACAACCAACCCGCCGGAACGACGCGCGGTTGTGTCCATAATTTTTCAGTGGCGCGGTATTTGCTGGTGTGTGCGTCGAGGCGCGGTCGGCGCCTCGATGCGAGAAGCACATCAGGCAACAACTCAGAGGAGGAGTCTCAAGACGTCATGACATCGAGGATGCATCTTTGGGCATGGGCGTGCGGCGTGCTGGTGATGGTGGGCTGTACCCAGCAGCCGGGGAACTGCGCTTCGAATGATGCGGACAGCGGCGTCGAGCTTCCGGCACTCGATGAAGCGAGTCTGTCGGCGGACATGGAGGCGCTTCGGGACGCAGTCGCCGAGAGCGTGGCGCAGGCGCTTCGGGAAGAGGCTCGAAAGAGGAATTCCGAGGCAGAGGTGTTCGGTGACCCCACCAGCCTGCTTCCGCAGGTGCCGTGGACGTACGCCGTCACGGGGTCGGCCGAGGCCTTGTTGGTGATGACCAGAAGTGCAAAAGCCAATCTGCTCACCTCCTTGGGCGAGTCTCCAGAGATGTTCCTGGGTCATGCCTTCCTCCGCTACCCGGCCGAGGGCGTGCCAGGCTGGACGGAAACGACGGGGCATTGGGCCGATTGGTACTACGTGCAGCGGAGGCAGGGCCCCACGGGCGTCCCGGAGCCTGCGGAATTCCAGCTTCGGAAGCGGGGCGCCCCGGGCACGCCAGACGTCGTCATCGCCAGAGGTCCGGTACAGTGCGAGGGCTGTGACAATCCGTACCTGCCTGAGTTCATCGCCGCGCAGGAAAAGCCGCGCGTCCGGCTGACGGTGAAACTCTCGAAGCCGGTCGAGATCGACATCGAAATCGAATTGGGCAAGGACAAGAATGGCACGGCGCCGCACGCGCTCGTCCATTTGAAGGCATCGCCGGTTTATTTCTTCGAGGACAACGCAACAGAACGCGGGAAGATTGCGGCCAATTTAGTCGGCTTGAATTTGTCAGAGAAAGTGAACACGGCTCGCGCCACCGTCGCCGACTGGGCCCATACTCACCCATGCGAAACTTTGGTGACGTCGAATCGATCCATGATGCATGTGCTTGGTCACCTCCCGCCGCGATGCTCGCAGCCTTCCGCACACCACGCTTGAGGAGCTTCGCCGCCTGGCCGTG
>JBFMAB010000073.1:0-11964 GCA_040755835.1 Myxococcota bacterium | reverse complement strand
CTGAACCGGCAACCGACCGCGGTCCGCAGGCCGAACGGACCGCGAAGCAACGAAGCGAACGAGTCATGAATCTCACGAACAACGATGCCGGCCTCGCTGACCGGCGTTTCTCAACACCCTGCTAGCCTGCTGGCCGCTCGTCACCGTGCGCCACGAGCCGTCGGGGCTCTGCTTCGACAGCAGGAAGGCCATGCCTTTCTGCACGGGCGCGTCCGCGTCGGCGAAGCCAGCCAGCTTCAGCGTGTACAGCGCCTGCCCGGTGGCGAACGCGTCGGACTTCTTCGGGTCGAGGCCCCAGCCCCCGTCCTCGTTCTGCCGCGCGAGCAGCATGCGCTGCAGGCGAATCGACGCGTCCTCGCTGCGGGTGACGCCGGCGGACGCGAGGCCCAGCAGCGCGAAGTCGATGTCCTGGACGTACACGCCTTCGCCCGTCTTCCACGCCTCGGCGGTGCGCGTGAGGAAGCGCTCGGCCTTGCGCAGCGGCGCCAGGTACTTGTCGTTGGCGGTGCGCGCGTACGCCTGCCGCCACGCCGGCGCGGCCTGGTACGTCGTCTCCATGGTGCCGCCGGTGATGGGCAGGCGCCGGTCGTCGTCGTTGATGGCGCCGTTCTCGGCCTGCAGCTTCACCAATTCGTCCGCGTACTGGAGCAGCGCCTTCGTGTGCTGGTCGTCGATGTACTTGTCGTAGCGCGCCCACGCCGCGCCCTCGAAGGCGACGCCGGTGGTGTGCCCGCCCGCGGTGACGCCCTTGTTGAGCGCGTCCACCATGGCGGCGAGGTCCTTCGGGTCGACGTCGTACTGGTGGTAGCGCGCGGCGGTCAGCGCCTCCATGGTGACGGCCTGCACGTGGCAGCCGAAGCACTGGTGCTGCTTCGTCCACGCAATGGAGGCCTTCGCGAGCCAGGTGAAGCCCTTGTGCGCGGCCTCGCGAGACTTCGCGTCGGCCTTCGAGGCGGACGCCTTCGCGCCGTCGGGCAGCTTGCAGGTGGTGAGGGGCGTGGCGGCGAGGGACGAGGGCACGGCGAGGCACACGAGTGCCAGCGCCAGGCGACGTGACAGGTGACGCATGACGGAACCTCCTGGGAGTGAGGGCCGTCGAAACGGTCGGCGCGCGGAAACGACCTCCCGGGCCGAAAATCCTCGCGCGCGTCAGGGCGCGAGGCCGCAGTAGGCCGGCAGCGTCGCCGGCAGGCCCGTCGTCTGCCACGGCGTGACGCCCGGCGGCAGGCCGTACGGGTGCGCGTCGAAGAAGTCCCAGAAGCCGGCGAAGCGCGTGCCGCCATCGGTGGGCGCGGGGAACGGCGGAATCTGGTGCCCCTGCCCAGCGTCGGGCGTGCCAGCGTCGGTACCCGCACCATCGCCGGGCGTGCCGGAGTCGGGGGGGACGGACGGGGCGCCGCACGAGACGCTCAACGCGAAGAGGAGGACGAGAACGCGTTGCATGGTGCCGCTCCGGGGAAAGGACGCCGCACCCTCGCGCACCGGCCGCGTCGGAGGAAAGGGCGGGCCTCACGTCCGTGGCCGCCTTCAGCGCGCCCAGAACGGCACGGGCTTTCCCGCGTCGACCGGCGGCAGCTCGCCCGGCACCGTCACCTCGACGAAGCGGTTGGGGAACGGCTGTTTGACGAACCAGAAGCCGCAGTGTGTCCGGCCCGGCTGGAGTCCGCGGAAGATGAGCGTGTCCTCGGTGCCGTCGATGCGGAACAGCGTTTGGTCATCGCAATGCCCGAAGATGACCGGGTGCGGGAACTTCACCCTCTGGCTGCCGTCCACCGGCACCACGACGCGATCGCTGAGGCCCGCGTCCTCATCGAGAAACCCGCCGTCCTCCATGTACTGCCAGCTGCTCCTCGGTGGCGGCGGGCCTGCGTCCGCCGCGCCGCCGTCGCTCGCGCCGCCGTCGGTGACGCCGCCGTCGAGCCCTTCGCCCGCGTCGCGAGGCGCGGCGACGGCGAAGAGCGCGAAGGCCAGGGCGGCGGCGGCGAGCGCGCGAAGCATGACGGTGTTTTCCGGCCGGGGGCGCGGCGCGTCAAGGAAGGCGCCCCGGCCAAAAACTTTCGCTCTCGACCGCTACAGGCATGATGCGCGGCGACCTTTCGAGGGGGGGAGGACACCCGTGAGCTGGACGCCGACCGCAGTCGTTTGCAAGCAGGACCGCTGGACCGTCGAGGTGGAGTCGACGACCGGCGAGGCCGCGGAGCTCCAGTACCCCAGCGAGGCGCAGGCGCGGTACTTCGCTGCGGTCCTCTCGCTGGGCCCGGCCAGCCTCCCACGCGACGCCATCGTTCGGCGGCTCGCTGCGTTGCCGGAGGCGCCGGCGGTCGAGGCGTCATCGCCCCGCCGCCGGGTTCGCCGCGCGCCAAAGGCTCAGTAGGCGGAGTCGTCGACGCGCGCCCGCGCCACCACGCCCTGGCTCTTCAGCGCGTGCGCGCGCCGCATCAGGGCCGCGAACTCGAGCCGCTCCGCGCGGCCGTCCGCCGCGTCCTCCGCCAGCTGCGCGATGCGGCTCAGCGGGTACTCCGCCACGGCGTTGCCGCGTAGGACGTCGGCGGCCAGCGCCGCCGCGGTCGCGAAGCGGAAGTCCGCCGACGCGTCGCTCAGCGTCTCGGCCATCTTCCGCCGCTCGAGCGCCGCGCCCACCTCGAACGGCCGCGAGGTGTCGGGCAACAGGCCGCGCACCGCGACGGTGCCGAGGTCCCCGCCGGCGCCGGTCAGCTCCACCTCGTACAGCGCCGTCACCGCGTGGCCACTGCCCAGCTCGCCGCCGTCCACCGCGTCGTTGCGGAAGTCTTCGTCGGCCACCGCGCGGTTCTCGTAGCCCACCAGCCGGTACGACTTCACCACTGCGGGTTCGAAGGCCACCTGCACCTTCACGTCCTTCGCGATGTACTCCAGCGTGCCGGCCACCTCCGCGCCGAAGACGCGCTGCGCCTCGCGCTCCCCGTCGATGTACACGGCCTGGCCGTTGCCGGAGTCGGCCAGCTGCTCGAGCGCCGACGCGCGGTAGTTGCCCATGCCGAAGCCCACGGTGGTGAGGGTGACGCCCTCCTGCACGTACGCGCGCACGGACGCCAGCATCTGCTCGGCGGTGAGGTTGGCGCCGATGTTCGCGTCGCCGTCCGTCAGCACGACGACGCGCGACACGTGGCCCGGCCGCACGTCGCGCACGGCGAGGCGGTAGGCGAGCTCCATGCCGGAGCCCATCGCGGTGCCGCCGCCGGCGGTCAGCGACTCGATGGCGCCGTAGATGATGGGCTTCTCGGTGGCGGGCGTCGGCTCGAGCACCACCCGCGTGTCGCCGGCGTAGGTGACGAGCGCCACGGTGTCCCGGGCGTTCAATGAGTGCACCAGCGTACGCAGGCTCTTCTTCGCGAGCGGCAACCTGTCGGGGCCGTGCATCGAGCCCGAGGTGTCGACGAGGAAGACGAGGTGCGCGGGCTTGCGGTCGCGGTTCGCCACCTCGCGGCCCTGGAGCGCCACCTTCACCAGCGCGCGGGCGCGGTCGAAGGGCGACGGCGCGCCCTCCACGTGCACCGCGAACGGCGCGTCCTTCGGCGCCGCGAGCGAGTAGTGGAACGCGTTCACCCACTCTTCCACGCGCACGCTGTCGGCCGGCGGCAGGGCGTTCTGCTCGATGACGCGGCGGGCGAAGGTGTACGACGCCGTGTCGACGTCGATGGCGAAGGTGGACAGCGCGTCGACGCGGGTGTCCGTGGCGCGGTTCGGCTCGACGTGCGTGAAGCTGGAGGGCGAGGGGGCGCCGCCGTAGGACTCGCCCTCGCCGGCGAAATTGGACAGCATCTTCTTCTCCAGCGCGCCCTTCGACGTCGTGGTGCGGCGCTCGATGAGGGTGTCACCGGCGAGCGCGTCGGCGCTCATGCCGAAGAGGGTGCGGATGTTGTCGCCGAAGCAGCTGACGACGGCCAGCCCGGCCAGCGCGGAGACACCGGCGGAGATGGCGAGGGTGGTGAGGTCCGGCCTCCTCTTCGTGGGCTGCGGCTTCATGGGTGCCTCGATTCGTTGGAGTGGAGTGCGTTGCGAGCGTCATGGTGCGCGCGCGGCGCCGTGGCCGAATCGGACAACAGGGGGAGGGTCCTCCTGTCGACCGTCGGTCATCAGGAGGATGGGGCGGCGCGGGTGGGCTATGAGCGCGGGCTGCATGCTCGTCGTGCATCCCCACCTCCATCGCCGGCGCACCGGCGTGACGGCGCACACCGAGGCGGTGGTGCGCGAGCTGCGCGCGCAGGGCGTGGACGCGCGGGTGTACGGCGGGCACGTCGACGAGGCGCTGCCGCGGGTGACGCTGGGCGAGGTGCGGCGCCGCGCGAAGGCGGAGCCGGTGGTGTGGCACGCGCACCGGAACAACGAGGTGCTGCTCGCGCTGCTCCTGCGCCTCGTCGGCGTGACGCTGCGGCTCGTCGCGACGCGGCACTCGTCGACGCCGCCGTCGGGATTCACGCGGTGGCTCTTGCGGCGCGCCGACGCCGTCATCGCGCTGTCCGACGAGGCGACGAGGCTCTTGCCGATGCCGGCGACGGTGGTGAGTCACGGGCTGTCGCTCGAGCGCTTCGCGCCGCCGCCGTCGAGAGCCGACGCCTTCGCCGCGCTCAAGCTGCCCGGGGCGCACGCGGTCGGCGTGGTGGGGCGGATTCGCCCGGACAAGGGCTGCGGCGACTTCGTCGACGCGGTGACGCCGCTGCTCGGACGCCACGCCGATTGGACGCCGGTGCTGGTGGGGCTCGCGAAGGGCGCGGACGCTGCGTGGGCCGAAGCGCTCGTGGCGAAGTCCGGCGGGCGGTTGGTGCTGGCGGGCGAGCAGGCGGACGTCGCGGCCTGGTACCGCGGCTTTGACGTGCTGGTGCACCCGTCGCACCGCGAGGCGTGGTCGATGGTGCTGCTCGAGGCGATGGCGTCCGGGTGCTGCGTCGTCGCCTCGCGGCTGCCGCACGTGCCGCGGGTGGTGGAGCACGAGGTGACGGGGCTCTTGTACGAGCCGGGCGACGTGGCCGGGCTGCGCGCGGCGCTTGAGCGTGTGCTGTCGGACGACGCGCTGCGCGCGCGGCTCGGTGCGGCGGCGGCGGAGGCGGCTCGGCGGCGCTTCGGCGTGGCGGACGAGGTGAAGGCGCTTCGGGTGGTGTACGACGGGGTGCCGGCGTCGCCGGCAGGGTGACGTGGCGCTCTGGTCGGCCGAGCGCGGAGGTCGTTGGCCCGAGCGCCACTTCGTTCGGCGAGCCAGCCAGCGCGAAGGGAGCCCGAGTCGCTTGCACTGAGACGCGCTGGCGCCCGAGAAAGGGCGCTTCGACACCAGTTCTGTCACCGGAACGACACTCTTTGTCGTCCTGGTGACAAGAGTCGCCCGTCGCGCTGAGCCGGTGTTGGTGCCGCGACGTTGAGCCACCTGCGCGCGCCTGCGAAGCTGCCGCGCCATGTCCTCCGTTGCCCGGGAAGAGCTCGAGAAGCTGCGCGCGTTCGCCCAGCGGCGCCTCGCCCACCCGCACGGCGAGCAGCTCTGCCACTCCCTCGACGCGTCGCCGTGGGAGGCGGCGTTGGCGGACAAGCCGCTCGTCCCGTGGGAGATGAGCCTCGGCTTCCACACCCCGTACTGGTCGTCGCTCAGTGACGAGGCGCGGCTCGCGCTCAACCACTGGACCTACGCGATGATGTACTTCCGCATCGGCGACGGGGAGCGCTACGTCGTCACCGCCAACCGCGTCGTCGCGGACACGGTGAAGGGCCTGGAGGCGGACGTCGCCGCGCTGTTGCGCCTCGAGGCCGACGAGGAGGTCGACCACATCACCGCCTTCGGCCGCGTCTACGCCGCCCTCCAGCGCCGCCACGGCTTCGAGGGCGTGTCGATGCCGAAGAAGCCGCTCCGGCCGCTGCTCGTCTCGCGCGCCGCGGTGCGCTTCCTCACGCGGCTGTTCGGCGCGGACTTCGTCATCGCCTACTTCCTCGGCCGCGGCCTGGTGAATCACATGGGCAAGGCCTTCGAGATGGGCATCTGCGGCTTCGAGCAGGTGGACCCTTCGCTGCGGCGGCTCTCGCTGCTCCACACCGTCGACGAAAACCGCCACATGGCCGTCTCGCGCATGATGGCCGCGTGCACCTATGAGCTCATCCACGAGCGGCGAGGGCGCAACGCCGTCTACGACGCGCTCAACGAGGCGCTGCAGCGCACCATGGTGCGGTACACCTTCTCGGACGTCATCACCACGGCGCAGGAGCGCGCGATGTCGCATCGGGCGCTGCCGCGCATGAAGACGCTGGCCGCGGTGCCGCGCGACGTGCTGCGCGACACGGTGGACGCGCACTTCGACGGCGTCACCGGCATCGAGGCCGCGAAGAACGAGTTCATGCCGCGCTTCAACCAGCGGCTGCTCGACCGCGCGGGCCTCTCGCCGCAAGAGAAGCAGCTGTGGTTTTCATTGCTCGTCTCGCTCCAGCGGAACCTGCGCTTCTTCCCGCCGGGCTACGCGCCGGGGACGCCGGAGTCCGCGGGCGGCTTCGACGACGAGGCGCTGGCCTGACCGGAGAACGCGGGGCGATGCGGCGCGCGGACGACGAGCTCCACACGGCGCTGGTGACGGGCGCGTGCTCCGGCATCGGCCTCGAGCTGTCGCGGCAGCTCGCCGCGCTCGGCTACCACCTGGTGCTGGTCAGCAACCGCGACGAGGCGCTCGCGCAGGTGGCCGCGGAGCTGGCGCAGGCCCACGGCGTCACGACGCACGCGCTGCCGATGGACCTGGCGCGCGCCGATGCCGCGCAGGCGCTGTACGACGCGGTGCAGGCGAAAGGCCTGCGGATCGACATCCTCTGCGTCAACGCGGGCTTCTTCTTCTTTGGCGAGGTCGCCGACGTCGACGTGGCGCGCGCCGGCGCGATGCTGCAGCTCCACGTCGTCACCGCGTCGCTGCTGTGCGTGCTGTTCGGCCGCGAGCTGCGCGCGCGGGGGACCGGCCACGTCCTCATCACCTCCAGCATCTCGGCGTGGCGCGACTTCCCCGGCATCGCCTTCTACGGCGCCAGCAAGAAGTTCCTTCGCGGCTTCGCGAAGAGCCTTCGCAGCGAGCTCAAGCCCTGGGGCGTCAACGTCACCTGCCTCGCGCCGGGCGCCACCGCCACCAACCTGTACCAGCACTCGGTGGTGCCGGTCGGTCTGGCGAAGAAGCTGGGCCTCATGATGGAGGCGTCGGAGGTGGCGCGCAGCGGCCTCGAGGCCCTCTTCCGGAGGCGCGCGGAGGTGGTGCCGGGCCTCTTGTCCCCGGTGCTGGCCTTCCTCGCGTCGCTGACGCCGCAGTGGGTCATCGACTTGATCCGCCGGCGGGCGCCCTGGTTGCCGAAGCCCGGCAAGCGGAATCTGCCCGCGCCGCGCTGAATTCCGCCCCCCAGACCGTTCCGTCCGGGCACACGCCACGCTATGAGGAACCCGCCATGACGACCCTCCGCACGACTGTCGTGTCTGTTTCGTTGTCCCTCGCGCTCGCCGCCCCGGCCCTCGCCGGCGCCCCCGAAGGCAAGAAGGCCGCCGAGCAGGAGAGGACCGCCGCCCTCGGCCTCACCGGTGACGCCAAGCGCGGCAAGGAGGCATACAAGGTGTGCGCCGCCTGCCACCTGGACTCCGGCGCTGGCCGCGCCGACGGCACCTTCCCGCAGCTCGCCGGCCAACACGCCAGCGTCATCATCAAGCAGGTCGCCGACATTCGCGCGGGCGTGCGCGCCAACCCGGTGATGCACCCGTTCTCCACCACCCTGGTGGATCCGCAGGAGCTCGCCGACGTGGCCGCGTACATCCAGACGCTGCCCGTGCCCGGTGACAACCAGAAGGGCAGCGGCACCGAGCTCGCCCTGGGCCAGAAGGTGTACGAGAAGCACTGCGCGAGCTGCCACGGCAAGAAGGGCGAGGGCGACGCGAAGAAGTTCGTGCCCGAGCTGGCCGGCCAGCACTTCGCCTACGTGCTCAAGCAGTCGCAGGAGATTCGCGACGGCAAGCGCGGCAACTCGCACACCGACATGATGAAGACCGTGAAGAAGCTTGGTGACAAGGAGCTGACCGCCGTCGCCGACTACCTGTCCCGCCTCGCCACGCCGGCGCCCGAGGGCGCCCCCGCGAAGCAGTAGCCACTCTGCACGAAGGGAACGTCCCCATGCTCCGCTCGCCGCTGCTCGCCGCGCTCGTTGTGTCCACGGCCGCGCTCGCCGGTCCGCCCGCCAAGAAGGGCGACCCGAAGCCGGACACCAGGGCCGAGACGTGGCCGGCCTACGTCGAGGGCGAGGCGCTCGCGGCGCTCAAGCTCAAGGGCGACGCGAAGCGCGGGCAGGAGGCGTACGAGGTGTGCGTCGCGTGCCACCTCGCCAGCGGCGCGGGCCGGTCCGACGGCACCTTCCCGCAGCTCGCCGGCCAGCACTCCAGCGTCATCATCAAGCAGGTCGCCGACATCCGCAGCCAGCTGCGGGAGAACCCGGTGATGCACCCGTTCTCGAAGACGCTGGTGAACCCGCAGGAGCTCGCCGACGTGGCCGCCTTCATCGCCACCCTGCCGATTCCCCGCGACAACCAGAAGGGTCCGGGCACCGACGTGGCGCACGGCCGGAAGCTGTACGAGCGCGACTGCGCGAGCTGCCACGGTCAGAACGGCGAAGGCAACGCGGCGAAGGTGTACCCGGTGCTCGCCGGCCAGCACTACAAGTACCTGCTGCGCGAGGCGAAGAATCTCCGCGACGGCAAGCGCAAGAATGGCAACCCCGACATGCTCAAGGTCATCAAGGCCTACGGCGACAAGGACATCGACGCGATCGCCGACTACATGTCGCGGCTCGAGACGCCGTCGCACCCGCAGAAGTAGAGGGCGTCGGAGCGCCGTCGAAGCCCCCTCAAGGCGCGCCAGCTTCTCCGAGCACCGCCAGCCGCAGCATCGAACGCACGGTGACGGGTACGACGTGCCACGCCAGCGCGCGCATTTGGGCGGCGTCGAGGCGCGGGACGAGTCGCCCCGCGCATCCACCGCCAGCGTCAGCGCGAGCGCGGCCACTGCACCAGCAGCGCGCCCGAGAGAAGATTCGAGGTGTCCGTGACCGCCAGTGACGCGGTGGCCGCCCGTCCAGACGGTCGCGCCGCGCCGATGGAGGACCAGGAGGACGCGCGTCGTCCTCACCGCGGGCCTGCGACGTCAGAGGTTCCACGCGTAGTCGACGGTGCCCAGCGACTGGTCGCCGGACTTCAGGTCCAGGTGCAGGACCCAGTCGCCGGCCATGCTGAAGTTGACGGTGCCGTCGTACAGCCCGTCGGCCCTGTGCACCGGGTTCACGTTGCCCGAGCTGCCGTGACCCATCGACGGCATCTCGGGGGTGGCGGTGATGGCGAGGTCCGTCACCGGCAGCCACGTCAGCTTCATCATGTCCTGCGGGCGGTGGACCGACACGGTGTACGCGTTTTCCCCCACCTTCGCGGCGCCGTCGGCGAAGCCCAGCGTCACCATCGTCGTCATGCCGTTCACCGTCACGCTGCGGCGCGCGTCGCTGTCGGCCACCGCCAGTTTCGGGAAGGACACGGTGGTCGCGGCCGCGGCGCCGTGGGGCGTCACGTCCACCGAGAGGTCCCAGGTGTCCATGTCGCTCGACGGCATGTTGAAGATGACGGTGCCCTCAAAGAGTCCGTCGGCGTTCGCGTCGTGTGCCGGGTCCACCAGCGGGCAGCCGTGCTTCATCGACGGCATCGTCATCAGCGGGTGCTGGGCGAGGTGCGCCTCGGCGACGGGCTTCCCGCCCTGTGTCACGCGGTAGAAGAGGCGGTTCTGCCCGACGGCCAGCGGCTTCAGCGAGAGGAGCTCGACAGTGAGCGCGCCTTCGGTGGCGGTCGCGACGGTGGTCGGCGTGGGGCCGGCGACGGGCGCGGGCCCGCAGGCGAGGACGGCGAGGGACACGGCGGCGAGGGCGAGGTGCTTCATGGCTGGACTCCTGGTGAGGCCGCGGACGCGGAGACCTCTACGGCGGGGGAATGGCACTGCGGAATCGACTTGAGCGAGCGGGTGATGGCGCAGCCCCACGTCGGCGACGCGGCGGCGAACGGCGCGCCCGTCAGCACGCCGTCGAGCGCCTGCTCGAGCCAGGCCTCCCGGTCGCTCTCACCGGGGAGCCGCTCGTTGTCCAACCAACCGCGGTAGCGCACGCGGCCGTCCTGGCTCACCAGCACCACCGTCGGCGTCGAGCGCGCGCCCAGCGCCTTCGCCAGCGCGCCGCCTGCGTCCTGCCACACCGGCATCGTCACGCCGCGGCTGGCTGTCACCTTCGCGATGTCCTCGAGGGAGTCGTCGGCGTTGCTGTCGACGCCCACGAAGGCGACGCCGCGCGGGCCGTACACCCGGGCCAGGGCCTCGACGCGCGCCTGGTAGCGGCGCACGCACGGGCACTGCGTCGCCCAGAAGACGAAGACGGTGGCGCGCTGCGGCGCCACCAGCTGCGCGGCGGTGCTGACGCGCCCGTCGGGGTGGTGAAGCGGCAGATCGGCCCAGGCCGACGACGCCGGCCCACCTGACAGGGTGGCGCAGCCGGCGAGCGCGAGGCCGACCAGCGTGAGCCCCGGGCGTGCGTCAGAAGAAGGCATGGCGGACTCCCACGGTGAGGGTGATGCGCTCGGGGCGGTTTCGCGCGATGCCGAGGCGCCCGAGGACGTCGGTGGCCACCGCGCCCGTCAGCGTCCACTTCGGCGTCACCTTCCACGAGGTGGACAGCGAGGTGGACAGGCTGGTGGCGCTCGAGTCGGGCAGCGCCTCGCCGTCGACGCGCATTGGCCACTCGTGGGTGAGGCGGAAGGCGAGCGCCAGCACCAGCTTGTCGGCGACCAGCTCGCGCCCGCCGGTGACGCCGACGTCGAGGCCCGGGCCCAGCTGCTGCCAGGCGCCGGTGTCCGCGCGGCGGAAGGAGAAGAGCCACGTGAAGGCGCCGTCGGCGCGGATGAACCACGGCACCACCGCGCGCTCCACCGCGAGCGCCGCCGTCACGCCCCACGCGCCGCGGCCGGTGGCGGAGGCGCCCAACGCGTCGAGCGCCTGCTCGGGCCGGCGGCCGGTGGGCGCGGTGCCCGACAGCATCAGCGCGATGCCGGGCAGCTCCGCGTACTCGCCGAGGCCGATGACGTCCCACCGCACGCCGGCCATCGCGTCGCCGACGCCCGTGCCCACCGAGGAGGTGCCGTCGGCCGCGGTGCGGAAGCCCACCACCCACGGCACGCGCGCCGTCACCTGCCACGCGTCCGAGAGGCGCACCAGCGCCCACGCGTCGAAGCGCAGGTCGTCTTCCAGCACGCCCGCGGGCAGACCGCGCCACGGGGCGCTCGCCGTGGAGAGGCCGGTGCCATGGCCGTATGCCGTCATCACGCCCGCCGCCGCCTGCTCCCACACCGCGAGCCGGCCGACGCCCGACACCGACGCCGACATGCAGCACGCCGACGCGGCGGCGTCGCCCGCGGCGAGCGCGAGCGCGACGGCGAGTGGCGTGAACGTGAAGAGGCGGGGGAAGAGGTGGCGCATCGCGGCGCTGCGTACTACAAGAAGCGGGGCCATCGCGCGCGCGCGGCGTGCGACACGTTGCCGCAGGTGGCATGTGCACGCGCGCGGCTCGATGCGTGGATTGACGCGCAGTTGCGTCGCGGTGTGCCTCGACGTGTCGCCGGCGAGCGCGCGGCGGGGCGTCGCGCACGTGCTCGCAGGGGCGAGTGTTTCGGAGTGGAACGTCGCGCGCATCGGCCGCCCGCGCACGGACGACGGCCCGTGCGACGGAGGACGGTTCGCGTGACGGAGGACGGTTCGCGTGACGGAGAACGGTTCGCGTGACGGAGGACAGCTTGCGTGACGGAGGACGGCTTGCGTGACGGAGGACGGCTTGCGTGACGGAGGACGGCTTGCGTGACGGAGGACGGCTTGCGTGACGGAGGACGGCTTGCGTGACGGAGGACGGCTTGCGTGACGG
>JBFMAB010000072.1:0-73063 GCA_040755835.1 Myxococcota bacterium | reverse complement strand
CTCGGCGACGGCGAGCCCGAGCCGACCCGCCCGCGCGCCCGCCTGCCCATCGCCGCGCAGGACACGAACCCGCGCGTGACGGGCGTGGAGAACCTGGACACCCACCCGCGCGCCTCCGCGCCGCGCCCGCGCAACACGACGGAGTACGAGCGCCTCAAGGCGCGCGGGCAGGAGCGCATCAGCACACCGCCTGTCGGCGTGCCCGCGGTGGACGGCAGCGAAGAGGATCTGGACCACGGCGTCGTCAACGAGCCCACCAACGTGCGTCCCAGGCCCGGGCGCGAGAAGCCCCCGCCGCCGGCCTCCGAAGGCCACCTCGGCCCCACGGGTGAAGCCGAGCGCCCGCCGAACCGCGCGCGGCCGCTCATCGCCGGGCTGTTGCTGCTGCTCGCGCTGGGCTTCGGCGCGGTGGCGCTCTTCGCGCCGCAGAAGCTCGCCGCGCTCAAGGTGCGGCTGGGCCTCGCGCCGGCGCCCACCGAGGCCCCGCAGGACGTCCCCGAAGACGTCGAGGAGGTGCCCGTGGACGCGGGCGAGGCGGCCGCGCCGGACACCGACGCTGGCGGCGTCGCGATGGTGGCGACCGCCGACGAGTTGGACGGCGGTGACGAGGGCGAAGACGACGATGGCGGCGAGGACGACGGCGGCGAGGAGGACGGGGATTCCGACGCCGGTCATCCCGTGGGCGACGCGGGCGTGTCCGACGGTGGCGTCCCGGACGGCGGCGCGCTGCAGGACGCCGGCGGCGCGAAGCCCGAGCTGAAGAGCCCGCCCAAGAAGAAGAAGAAGAAACGTCGTCGCCGCCGCTGACGTGGTGCGTCGCGGCGGGCGCTTCAGGCGTCGCGGGCCTGTGCCGTTGCACTACACTTCCGCGCCATGGCCCTCCCCCGACTGACCGAGCCTCTGCTGCGCGAGAACGGCCGCCTGCGTCCGGCGACGTGGGACGAGGCGCTCGACGCCGCCGCGCGCGGCTTCCGCGCCACCCTCGAATCGTACGGCCCGCACGCCATCGGCTGCTTCAGCTGCTCGAAGGCCACCAACGAGGTGAACTTCATCGCGCAGAAGTTCATGCGGGCGGCCATCGGGTCCAACCACATCGACTCCTGCAACAGAACCTGACACGCCCCCAGCGTCGTCGGTCTGGCGACGGTCTTCGGAGCAGGCGGCGGCACCTCGTCCTACCGGGAGGTCGAGGAGACGGATCTCATCGTCCTGTGGGGCTCCAACGCCCGCGAGACGCACCCCATCTTCTTCCACCACGTGCTCAAGGCGATCCGCCGTGGCGCGAAGGTGTACGTCGTCGACCCGCGCCGCACGGCGACCGCCGAGTGGGCCTTTGGCTGGCTGCCGGTCAACGTGGGCGCGGACATCGCGCTGGCGAACGCGGTGGCTGCCAGCATCCTCGAGGCGGGCCTGGAGAACCGGGAGTTCATCCGCCGGGCGACGAGCGGCTTCGACGCGTGGGCCGCGCACGTGCGCGCGTACACTCCGGAGTCGGTGGCGAAGGTGACGGGCGTCGACCCGCGGCTGGTGCGGCGCCTCGCGCACGACTACGCGAAGGCCGACCGCGCGATGATCTGCTGGACGCTCGGCATCACCGAGCACCACAACGCCGTCGACAACGTCCTCTCGCTCATCAACCTCGCGCTGGCGACGGGCCACGTCGGGAAGTGGGGCTCGGGCTTGAACCCGCTGCGCGGGCAGAACAACGTGCAGGGCGGCGGCGACATGGGCGCGCTGCCGCACAAGCTGCCCGGCTTCCAGGACGTCGAGGACGCGGCGGTGCGCGCGAAGTGGGAGGCCGAGTGGGGCCGGCCGATTCCCCCGAAGAAAGGCCTGCACCTCACCGGCATGTTCGAGGCCATGGCGCACGGCGAGATGAAGGCGCTGTACGTCATCGGAGAAAACCCGGTGCAGTCGGAGGCCGATCAGCGGCGCACGACGCGGCTGTTGTCCGGCCTCGACCACCTCGTGGTGCAGGACATCTTCCTCACGAAGACGGCGGAGCTCGCGCACGTCGTGCTGCCGGCGACGGTCAGCTTCTGCGAGTCGGAAGGCACGGTGACGAACTCCGAGCGCCGCGTGCAGCGGGTGCGGAAGGCGCTGGAGCCGCCGGGGCAGGCGCGAGACGACATCGCCATCATCGCGGCCCTGTCGAGGCGGCTCGGCTTCGACATGGGCGAGCCCACGCCGGAGCAGGCGTGGAACGAGGTGCGGCGCCACTCGCCGCTGCACGGCGGCATGAGCTACGCGCGGCTCGAGGCGATGGGTGGCATCCAGTGGCCGTGCCCCGACGAGACGAGCGACGGCCAGTCATTTCTCCACGGGCGGCTCTGGAAGGATCCGGTGGAGGGCCCGCGCGCGCCGTTCCACGTGACGCACGACGAGCCGCCGGTGGAGGCGCTGGACGCGGAGTTCCCGCTGCGCCTCACCACCGGCCGGCGCCTCGATTCGTACAACACCGGCGTGCAGTCGAGCGGCTTCGAGAGCCCGCGGCGACGAGGCGAGACGGTGGACCTGTCGCCGATGGACGCGGGCGCGTTGGGCGTGAAGGACGGAGACGCGGTGCGGGTGGTGAGCCGCCGCGGCGCGGTGGTGGCGCCGGCGCGCGTCGACCCGGGCCTCAAGCCGGGCCTCGTCTTCATGACGTTCCACTTCCCCGAGCAGGTGGAGACGAACGTGCTGACCATCGACGCGACGGACCCGCGCTCGGGCACCGCGGAGTTCAAGGCCGCGGCGGTGCGCGTCGAGCGACTGACTTGAGCGTTCCCCTCTCCCCCGCGGGGAGAGGGGGCAGGGAGAGGGGAAGCACGAAGTGGATCTCCGTCACACCGCACCACCCCCCAACGACGCCGAGCGCGCCGCGGTCGACGCGGTCCTCGGCCCGCCGGACGCCACCCCCACCATCCCCGCGGCGCGGGTGAGGGAGCGGCGCACCTTCCTGCTGCCGGCCCTCGTCTCGGTGCAGTCGCGGCTCGGCTACGTCAGCGAAGGCGCGCTGGGCTACGCGTGCGCGCGTCTCGGCGTGCCGCCCGCGGAGGGCTACGGCGTGGCGAGCTTCTACGCGCTGCTCGCGCTGGGCGAGCGCCCGAAGGCCTTCGCGCACGTCTGCGACGACGTGGCGTGCCGCGCGGCGGGCGCGGAGTCCTTGTGCGCCGACGTGGAGCGGGCGCTGGGGCCCGCCTTCACCGCCCCGCACCGCGCGGACCCGGGGCAGCCGCACCCGAAGTCGGACGCGAGGTGGGCGCGCAGCCCGTGCCTCGGCCTGTGCGAGCAGGCGCCCGCGGCGCTGGTGACGGTGGCGGGTGAGCAGCCGGTGGAGCAGGCCTTCGGCGGCGCCACGGTCGCGCGCATCCAGGCGGCGCTGCAGGGCGAGCAGGTGCCGCCGCTGCGGTGCACCGTCGGCGGCGTCGGCCCGCGCCGGCTGCTGGCGCGCGTCGGCGTCGTCGACCCCGAGTCGCTCGACGACTACCGCCGGCGCGGCGGCTACGAGGCCCTGCGCAAGGCGCTGGAGCGGGGCCCGGACTTCGTCATCCGCGAGGTGCTGGACTCGAAGCTGGCCGGGCGCGGCGGCGCGGCCTTCCCCACGGGCCGCAAGTGGGACGCGGTGGCGAAGGCGCCGGCGCGGCCGCACTACCTGGTGTGCAACGCCGACGAGTCGGAGCCGGGCACCTTCAAGGACCGCGTGCTGCTCGAGGGCGACCCGTTCGCCGTGGTGGAGGCGATGACGCTGGCCGCCTTCGCCGTGGGCGCCGAGCACGGCTACCTGTACCTGCGCGGCGAGTACCCGCTGGCGCGCGCGCGGCTGGCCAACGCCATCGCCAGGGCGAAGGCCCGCGGCTTCCTGGGAGACGACATTCTCGGGCGCGGCGTGCGCTTCGAGCTGGAGCTGCGCGTCGGCGCCGGCGCGTACATCTGCGGCGAGGAGACGGCGCTGTTCAACTCCATCGAGGGCTACCGGGGCGAGCCGCGCTCGAAGCCGCCGTTCCCCGTGCAGTCGGGGCTGTTCGGCAAGCCCACGTGCATCAACAACGTGGAGACGCTGGTCGCGACGCTGGACATCGTGAAGGACGGCGCGGAGGCGTACGCCCGCGTCGGCACCGCGGGCAGTCCGGGCACCAAGCTGTTCTGCGTGTCGGGCGCGGTGACGGCGCCGGGCGTGTACGAAGTGCCGTTCGGCACCACGCTGGGCGCGCTGCTCGAGCTGTGCGGCGGCGTGCGCGGGACGATGCAGGCGATTCTCCTGGGCGGCGCCGCCGGCACCTTCGTCGGGAAGGACGCGCTGGCGATGCCGCTGTCCTTCGAGGGCGCGCGCGCGGCCGGCGCGACGCTGGGCTCCGGCGTGGTGCTGGTGCTGGACGACTCGGTGGACTTGAAGGACCAGCTGAAGCGCCTCGCGGCCTTCTTCCGCGACGAGTCCTGCGGCCAGTGCGTGCCGTGCCGCGTGGGCACGGTGCGGCAGGAGGAGCTGCTCGCCCGCCTGGCGCGCGGCGCGCCCAGGGGCAGTGTGGCCGAGGAGTTGTCGCTCCTGAAGGAGCTCGGGCAGGCGATGCGCGACGCGTCCATCTGCGGCCTCGGCCAGACGGCGTCGAGCGCGGTGGAGTCGGCGGTGAAGCTGGGAGTCTTCGAGGGCAAGCGATGACGACGCGCACGCTGGAGCTCACCGTCGACGGCCAGAAGGTGCAGGTGCCGGAAGGGGCCACGCTGCTCGACGCCTGCCGCCAGGCCGGGAAGGACGTGCCCACCTTCTGCTGGGCGGAGAACCTCACTCCCGTCAACGTATGCCGCATCTGCGTCGTCGAGGTGGAGGGCGCCCGCACGCTGGTGCCGTCGTGCAGCCGCAAGGCCGAGGCGGGACAGGTGGTGCAGACGGACAGCCCGCGCGTGCAGCTCTCGCGCAAGCTGGTGTTGGAGCTGCTCGGCTCCAGCGTGGACATGTCCTTGTCGAAGGACTTCCAGGCGCTGGTGAAGCGGTACGACGCGAAGCCCGAGCGCTTCGGCGAGAAGGCGAAGCCCGCCCCGGCCGGCGCGCGCGACGCGAGCCACGCGGGCCACCACCGGGCCGGCGACGGCGCGCACGCGGCGACGGTGGGCCAGCCGGTGAAGCACGACAACCCCCTCTTCGTGCGCGACTACGAGAAGTGCATGCTCTGCTACAAGTGCGTGGAGGCCTGCGGCACCGACGCGCAGAACACCTTCGCCATCGCCGTGGCGGGCCGCGGCTTCGACGCGCGCATCTCGACGGAGCATGACCTGCCGCTCGACCAGTCGGCTTGCGTCTTCTGCGGCAACTGCATCGGCGTGTGCCCCACCGGCGCGCTCATGTTCACCCGCGAGCACGAGCTGCGCGCGGACGGCAGGTGGGACGAGTCGAAACAGAAGGTGACCGACACCATCTGCCCGTACTGCGGCGTCGGCTGCACCCTGTCCTTGCGCGTGCAGGACAACGAAATCGTCCGCGTCACCTCGCCGTCGGACAACAGCGTCACCGCCGGCCACCTCTGCGTGAAGGGCCGCTTCGGCTACGGCTACGTGAAGGGCCGCTGAGGAGCGCGGCGCCTCGCGGCTGCCTCACCGATGGTCACGGGACGGCACCGCCAGGGGCCCCGGCGCCGGGTCGACCACGCCGAAGTTCCAGTCGGACAGCCACGCCAGCGTGACGCGCGCGGTGTAGCCGGTGACGCTGCGGTCGAAGGTGTGGTCCTGGAACTCGGAGCGGCGCAGCGCCAGCACCACGTCGGCGCCGAGGCCCACCGGACCGAGCAGCCGCACCATCGGGCCGATGGTGAGGTACGTGATGCTCTCCCAACCGGACGGCGGGGTGTACGCGCCGACGACGAACCAGTTGCGCGCGACGATGCGCAGCCAGCCGACGTTCCGGTTGATGAGGCGGAGCTCCAGCGCGGCCTGCGCGCCCGGCCCGATGTGGTAGTCGCGGTACAACTCCTCGTCGAGGCCGAGGCTCCCGGCGGTGGCGAACGGCACGCCGCCGAAGAGGCCGGTCGCCTGCAGGAAGTTGTTCTCGGACAGCCGCGCCTGCAGCGACGCGCCGATGCCCACGCCCACCGTCGAAACGCGCACCAGCGACGCGCCCGAGTAGTCGTACTGCCCGAACAGGCCCCACAGGCCGCGCACCGCCGTGCGGACGTTGCCGAAGTGGGTGCCGAGCAGCAGGCCGCGGCTGAAGTACGAGCCCGACGACGCGCCCTCACCGCCGCCCAGCGACAGGTTGAAGTCGAGGTCGAAGTGGGAGAACGGGTGGCGGTAGCGAAAGTCCGGGTCGCCGGGGATGCCATAGGTGAGCCGGCCCTGCAGGTTGAGCTGCGCGTTCGCCGTCATGTACGGCCGGCGCGTCACCGGGTCCCGCAGCGCGGCGCCGAGGTTCGCGCCCGCGGCCAGCTGCGCGAAGTACGGCGGGTGGTCGTCGACGTCGCCGGCCCACAGCTCGTCGTTCGACATCCACCGGTTCACCGTGCCCATCGGCGACAGCAGAAAGGCGCCCACCTTGCGACCCCACGACGGCGCGCGGCCGGCCGTGTCCGTCAGCACCAGCAGCGCCGCGCGGTGCAGCACCTCGCCGAGGAAGATGCCGCCGAAGGTGGTGGTGATCTGATCGTTCACCGAAGGCGCGTCCACCTCGTAGAACAGCTCCCAGGTCATGCTGGCGAGCAGCGGGTAGAGGCACGCCAGCCAGAATGGCACGCCCGCCGAGCGCGCCGCGGTGAAGGCCAGCGCGCCCTGGTAGGGGTGCCCGAACTGGTTGGTGATGAAGTAGTCGACGTCGAAGGTCCACGGCCGGCGCCCGTCGAAGTGGCTCTTGATGGAGTCGAAGGACACCAGGGCGAAGCTCTGCCGCGTGACGAGGTTCGAGAAGGCGAGGAAGCCCAGGTGCAGCGCCTCCGACTCGAGCGCGGGGATGAGGTAGTCCGTCCGAACGGGCCGGTTCTCGAAGGTGGCGTGGCCCGGCTCGGGCAGGCCCGGCGAGTCCAGCTTCAGGTCGCGCGGCGTGAGCGCCGGGGCCGGCTCGACGGCTGCGTCGGCGGGAGTCGCATTCGCGACGGGCGCGTCGGGGGTCGCCAGGCCGTCGGCGGCGGGTGCCCGGGCGGGCGGGCGCTCCGCGGCGGCGTCGTCCGACGCGCGCGGTGCGTCGTCCGGCAGCGCGGCCCACGTCGCCGCGCCGAGCAGGCACAGCGCGGCGCTCAGCACACGCGCGGTCGCCCTCACGGCAGCCTCAGGCCCAGCGAGACGAGCCCGCCGCCCTGCAGCGGCGACAGCGCGACCTGCGTCCCCGGCGGCGTCGGCACCCAGAAGAGGAGAATGGCCGCGAGCCCGGCCGTCAGCGCCCCGAAGCCCAGCAGCGCTACGCCGCCCACCACGTTCGACGTGGCGTTGCCGCGCGCGGCGTCCACCGCTTCTCGCGTGGGCAGCGAGCCCGCCCTGGCCCACTGCACCTCACCGATGATGAGGAAGGTCGCGCCCGTGGCGAGGGTGACCCCGCCGAGGACGGCCGGCGCCAGCGCGCGCGAGCGCACCGCGCTCGGCGCGACCGCCTCCGCCGCCGGCGAGGTGGCCTGCCCGAGAGCCAGCGACACCACCAGCGGCGCCACGAGCGGGTGCATGGCCGCGAGGCTACTCTTCGGGCACTCGCGTCAGGAAGCAGCCGGCACTCCAGGTCGATGGACTGCCGCCGGCCGGCCGGTGCAGCCCGTCCGCCCGCGATCGATCGCAGCCCGACCTGGGGCTGCACCCGACAGGTCGCGCAAGTCCTCGTGCGCGGTGAGCCGCCCGACGCGTCACGGGATGAGCAGCACCAGGTCGTAGTCGCCGAAGGTGCCTGAGCTCTGCACCGTCAGGGAGACGTCGCCCGGCAGCAGCGGCTCGGTGAAGCCGGCGCCCCAGCCGACGGTGGTGCCGAACTGCCTGACGCGCACGTCTGCGTAGAAGCCGGTGGTGCGCTCGCGCAGCAGCACCAGCAGGCGCTGGCCGGCCGCCGCGGCGGGCAGGGACACCTTGAAGACGTCCACGTCCGGCATGCCGCTGGGCATCGTCGTCGCGATGGCGCCGGTGACCCGCACGGGGAAGGTCGCGCCCAGGTCCGTCGCCGTCGAGACGTCGTCGTTGGGCTCGCTCTCCACCTTCGTCTCGGGCGCGAGGTACGCGAGGCTGGCCGTGCCGCCCACGCCGGAGTCGTCGAACACCACCACGTAGCCATTCATCGGGCTGTCGGCGGGCGCGATGACGCGCCCCACCGTCGCGTCGTACGGCGTCCACTCACCATACGCGGGCAGGTAACCGGTCAGCGGGCGCCCGGCGCCGGCGGTGGAGAGCAGGATGGCGCCGTCGGGCAGCGGCATGTTGGTGGGCACCGAGAAGATGACGCTGTCGAAGGGCTCGCCGAAGGTGACGGTCGCCGGCAGCGAGGGGATGGTGACCGGCGTGCGCGCGGTTACCTGGAAGGCGTTGGGGAAGGCGAAGTTCACCTCGTCGCCTTCGTTCGGGTTCTGCTGCAGGAGGATGCTGCGCGGCCCCACCGGCGCGGCGACGTCGACGCCCAGCAGCACCTCGAAGGTGCGCGCCATGACGGACACCGACACCACGTTGATGCCGTCGCTGGGCAGCACGTCGAGGCGCGACTCGCGCACGCGCGCGCCGGGGCCGAGGTAGCTGGGATTGGAGAAGACGAAGTTCGGGTCGTTCACCGTCACCCGCGCCTTGAGCAGGCCGCCCTGCTTGCCGAAGCCCTCGATGGTGAGGTCC
The DNA here is from genome assembly GCA_040755835.1 of Myxococcota bacterium. Classification (GTDB taxonomy): domain Bacteria; phylum Myxococcota; class Myxococcia; order Myxococcales; family Myxococcaceae; genus JADLDB01. The sequence goes on along the minus strand of JBFMAB010000072.1, from coordinate 64,309 downwards.
GCGTAGTTGCCCACCTCGAACGCGGGATATGTCACCTGCGTGGTGCCCTGCTGCACCGACACCGTGCGCGGGCCCACCAGCGCGTCGCGCGGCACGCTGATGGTCGCGACGAGGGAAGTCGGCCCGGTGACGCGCACCGCCTTCACCACCACGTCGGCGCCGAAGGACACCACCACGTCCTGCGTCCACGAGGTGGCGAAGCCCGACACCTGCACCTCGGCGGTGAGGCCCACCGCCAGCTTGCGCGGCGTCACCGCGGCGATGGACGGCGTCGCCATGAAGTCCTGTCCGGCGCTGGGCCTCTCGCAGCTGCCGGCGTCGCGCGCTCCACCTCGTCGGGGGCAGGCGCGTGGCCGGGCATGGCGCGCACGTGCGTCACCTGCGCGCCATAGCGCTCGAGGAGCAGCGCCATGCGGTCGGAGAAGTAGCCGGTGTTCACCACCAGCGCGGCGTCGCCCGGCTCGACGAGGTTGGCGACGGCGAGCTCCATCGCCAGCGTGCCGCTGCCCGCGACGACGAACGGCTGCGCGGTGGGCGCCAGGAAGACCTCGCGCAGGCGCTTCAAGCTCCGCGAGAAGCTCTGCGTGAAGCGCGGGTCGAGGTGGCCGCGCTGCCGCTCCCCCATCGCCTGCGAGACCGCGGGCTCGAGCTCGATGGGCCCGGGGATCATCAACAGCGAGCGATCGGTCATGGCGTCGCGGGCGCAGGGGTGGGCTCGGCCGGCGCGGCGGGCTCGGCCGCAGGCGCGTCATCCGCGGGTGGGGCGGGCTGCGGGGGCGGCGCCTCGCCGGGGCCGGGCATCGCCATCAGCTTCTTCACCAGCGCCACGATGGCCTCGATGTCCTTGCCGCGGATCTCCCCGCGCTGCACGTGCGCCACCTTCTTGTCCTTGCCGACGATGACGACGACGGAGGTGTTGTTGCAGTCGCCGAGGCCCCAGGCCTTCGCCAGCAGGCGGTCCGGATCGTTGAGGATGGTGGACTTGTACTTCTCGATCTTCCCGCGGACGACGGACTTGATGATGAAGTTCGGCGCCTTCGAGTCGGCCAGGTTCGCCACGCCGATGCCGGCGTAGCGCTTGAGGTCCAGGTTCGCCGCCATGAGCGCGTCGGCGAGCGGGTCGTTCATGTCGGCGACGTCGGCGTCGGCGTAGAAGATTGCGAGCACCTTCGAGCCGAAGCCCGGCAGCCCGATCGGCTTGTCGGTGGTGCCGTCACGCAGCTCGACGTCCTTGAGGACCTGGCCGACGTCGGCGGCGAGGACGGGGGCGGCCAGCAGCGCCGCGGCGAGGAGGGCATACCTTTTCATGGGGAGTCGCTCCGTGTGAGAGGGGAGAGGGTCGCAGCTTTCCCAACGCCAGGCCACGGAACAATTCGTGCGGGCGGCTTCGGCGCGCCGTCGGGTGTGGCACGCTGGTGTGTCCCGTCGCCGATGCCCCAGGGCGCCTGTCCGCACTGCCGCGCTGCCGTCGAGGTTCCCGTCAAGCCACGCGTGCGCCGCGTCGCGTGCGCGGGCTGCGGCAAGGAGCTGTGGGTGACCGCCGCGCCGCCCGGGAGCGCCGCTCGCACGTGCACGCGGTGGAGGAGATGCTCAAGGGCATGCGCCTGCGCGCGCGGCGGGTGCGACGCGGACGCAGCGGCTCGAAGCGTGGGCCGTGGCGGACGTCGCGCGAGCCTCGCCGAGCACCACCAGCCCTCGACCTCGCGCGGAGGATCCGCACGGTGAATCACAGGCTGTCCTCATGGATGACAGCGAGACCCGGGGTGACGGTCTCCGGCGATCGTCAGGCACTTGACGACTCCGGGGCCCGAATTTCGTCAAGTACGCACCAATCAGCGAAACCCGTCCCCCCGCCCTCGCTGTCATCATTGAGTACAGGCGCCGCAGCCCGAGTCGGCGGGTCACTCGGCGCCCGCGCCGAGGCGCTGGTCGAGACCACTGCAGGCGTGCGAGGGGCCCGCCACCACCTTCCCCGGGGCAGCAGCTCCCGTCAGAACGGCGCCGGCGCGCGGAACGTCACCGCCTCGCCCGTCGCGGGGTGTGTCAGCCGCAGCACCTGCGCGTGCAGCATCAACCGCCGCTCGGGACGCCCGTACAGCCGGTCCCCCACGATGGGCGTGCCGAGGCCCTGCCGGTGCGAGGCGTGCACGCGGAGCTGGTGCGTGCGGCCCGTCTCGGGGAAGAACGCCACCCGCGTGCGGGCCCCGTCGGTACCCAGCACCTCGAAGCGCGTCACCGCCGGCTTGCCGTTCTCGAAGTCCACCACCTGGCGCGGGCGCTGCTCGAAGTCCACGCGCAAGGGCAGCTCGATGACGCCGCGCGGGGACGAAACCGCGCCGTCGAGGAGCGCGACGTACTCCTTCTCCACCGTGCGCTCCAGGAACTGCTTCTGCAGCGCCGTGAACGTCTCGGCGTCCTTCGCCGCAATGAGCAGCCCCGACGTCTCCACGTCGAGGCGGTGCACCAGCAAGGGGCCCGTGGCGGCGGGGTAGCGCGCCCGGAGCCGCTCCAGCACCGAGTCCGTCACCGTCGCGTCGGTGCCGGGCACCGACAAGAGGCCCACCGGTTTCACCAGCACCACGAGGTGCGCGTCCTCGTACACCACCGTCAGCTCGTGGTGCCGGAGGTCCGGTGGGCGGTAGCGGCGCGACGGCGCCACCTCGAGGCCGTCGAGGAGGAAGGGCAGCAGCGGCCCGCACTTGTCCCGGCACGCCGGGTAGTACGCGCCCTCGACGCGGCCGCCGCCGGGCGGTGGCGCGCCCCACCAGAACTCCGCCAGCGCGAGCGGCACCAGGCCTTGGCGCAGGGCGTGGACGAGCAGCTTCGGCGCCGCGCAGTCGCCCGTGCCCGACGACGGGATGAGCGGCTCGAAGAGCGCCCGCAGCGAGAGGTGCCGGCCGCGCGCATTCTCGAACTGGTAGGTGTCGTACAGCCTCCAGGACACCTCCTGCGAGACGAGGCGCCGCAACCGCTCGAGGGCGCTGACGCGGCGCGCGAGGCGACTCCTTTCGGCCTCGACAGCCTCGCGCTCGGCGCGCCAGCGGGCCTTCTCGCGGCGCGCTTCGGCGTCGTCGCTTCTGGACTGCTGGTCGAGCGCGTGAAACGCCGGGTGCGGCGCGGCGAGGCCTTGGGCTGCGAGGCGGGCGCGCTCGGCGTGGCGGCGGGCGCGGTTCGCCTCGTGCCGGGCCCGCAGGGCCGCCTTCTCTTCGTCGTGACGGTTGGAGAGGGCCGCGAGCCGCGCCTCGACGTCGCGGAACTCGGGTGACGTACGCGCCTCGATGAGGCGCGCGGTGAGCGCCTTCACCGCCGCCTCTCCCGGTGGCTCGACGACGGCCCGCGCGGCCCGGTCAAACACCGGCGGCACCCAGCCGTCGATGTCCCACCTGCGGGCGAGCTGCCCGGAGAAGGACTTGAGCCAACCGACGGTGCCGTCGGGCGCGGCGACGACGAGGACGCCGAACATCTTCCCGCCGTCGGCGCCGTACAGCTCCGAGGTGAGGACGCCAGGCCCGACGACGCCCGACGCGAGGCCCGCCATCACCGCCTCGGCGGCACGGCGCGCCAGCGGGGGCGGCTCGTCGGCGTCGAAAGGGCTGTTGAGGACCCGCGGCCGCTCCTCGGCGGAGGGCTGCGGCTCGAAGGGTGTGAAGTACGGCACGGACACGGCGGGGACACCGTAGCAGCGCCGGCACCCGGGGGAAGCGCTGCGCGCCGCGCACCGGCCTCCGGCACGTCCGCCGAGGCGGCACCACACCCGGAAGACCCGGACCTCTCATGACCCGGTTCCAGAATGACCCACTGTCAAGAAAACCTCCCTTGCCCTCGTTCGTAACCGTGCGTCATCTGAAGGCCCGGTCCGGGCCGACCGCTTGCAATGTGCTCGAGCCACCGGGGCGCTTTTTCCCCGGCGTCTGAAGGGGTGGCCATGGCGAGCACTCTCGAACACTGGCACGAGCGGCTGAGTCGTTTCGCGCTCGAGGTTTCACGGCAGCTCGGCTTGCCCAGCGTGCGGCGAGTCGTCGTGCAGGAGACCCGGACACTGTGTGACGCCGACGGCGCCGCGTTGCTCTTGTTCGACGCCGAGACCGGAGGGCTGCTCTTCGAGAAGGTGGAGGGGGCCGCCGCGGGCCGCCTCGAGCAGCGGCGCCTCGAGCCGGGCCAGGGCATCGCCGGGCGCGTGGCGCTCGAGCGCCGACCGCTCCTGGTCGCGGAAGCGCGCGCGGATCGCGACTTCGCCGACGCCTTCGATGCCGAGTCGGGCTTCGCGACCGGGTCGATCATCGCCGTCCCGCTGGAGTTGGACGAGCGGCTGTTGGGGGTGCTCGAGGCGGTGCGGGCGCGCGGGCGTCCGCCATTCACCCCCGAGGAGCTCGAGCGGCTGGGCTCGATGGCGCCGGTGGTGGCCGCTGCGGTGCACCACCTGCGCACCGAGGACTCGCTGCGCTCGGCGCACGAGGCCCTTCAACGCAGCCACGGGGAGCTCGAGCGGCGCGTCGTCGAGCGCACGCGGCTCATCGCGCGCGCCAAGCAGCAGTGGGAGGCCACCTTCGACGCGATGCAGGATCCGATCGTCGTGTTGGACGGGTACACGGTGCGCCGCGCCAACCGGCGATTTCAGGCGCTGGTGGGCGGCCGTCCGTGGGGCGAAATCATCGGGGCGCGGTGCTTCGAGGTGTTCGCCAACCGGACGACGGCGTGTCCGGGGTGCCCGCTGGCCGCGGGGGCACGGCCAGCCGAGGTCCGGGTGGGCGAAGCCATCTTCCACGCGACGACCGCCACCGTCGACCTCGCGGAGGAGGGCCGGGCGACCGTCGTGCACTACCGGGACGTGACGCAGGAGAAGCGCCTGGCCGAGCGGCTCCGCGAAACGGAACGGCTCGCATCCGTGGGGCAGCTCGCTTCGGGCGCGGCCCACGAAATCAACAATCCGCTCAGCTTCGTGCTCGCGAACCTGAAGATGCTGCGCGACACCGTCGCCGACGCCCTGGTGCCGGCCACGGAGGCTCTGCAGGCCGCGCAGCAGGCGGCGGCGCGAGGAGACCTTCCGCGGGTGCGCGAAGCGCTGCGGTCGCCGGGGGCGGGGCCCACGGAGGTGGCCGACGCGCTCGAGCTCATCGACGAGGCCGTCGTGGGGGCGCAGCGGATCCACGAGGTGGTGCGCAGCCTGCGGGAGCTGTCACGGCAGGAACAGGGGCGCCTCGAGGTGGTCGGCGTCGCCGCTCTCGTGCGGCGGGCCGCCGAACGCGGGGCGGGGCGCGTGGCCCTCGCGAACCTCCAGCTCGACAGCGACGCCCGCGTGGCCGTCGTGCCGGCGCAGCTCGAGCGCGCCGTCGAGAACGTCGTCCGCAACGCCCGGCAGGCGGTCGCGAATGACGCGCAGTTCGTCGTGCGGACCAAAGACGAGCCGGCCGGCGTCGTCATCGAGGTCGAGGACCAGGGCTGCGGCATTCCGCCCGAGAACCTCCCGCACGTGTTCGACCCCTTCTTCACCACGCGCCGCGTGGGAGATGGCATGGGCCTGGGGCTCACCGTGACGTGGGGCATCGTGACGCGCTTTGGCGGCACGGTGGAGATCCGCTCTGAAGTCGCGAAGGGCACCACCGTCCGGCTCATCCTGCCGCGGAGCGAGAGCGCCGAGGAGGTGGTGACCCTGGCGGGGAAGGTGGGCCGGTACGGGGAGCGGCTGCGCGAGTCGGGACTCTTCCGCGTCGAGGCGCCGTAGGCGCCGCCGCCGGAGCGGGCGCGGTGCGTCGTCGCGAGCCCGACGCGAGGGTGGATGCCGCCGCGACGGCGGGCGGTCCTCCGACGCACGGGCGAAGCCGCCGCGTCCGGGTGCGGCGTTCGCCGCCGTGGGGGCATCGGCACGGTGTCGGTCGTCAGCGCCCTGCTGCCGCGTCCGCATGCGGCGGTCGCAGCCGTGGGGGCATCGGCACGGTGTCGGTCGTCAGCGGCCCCGCCGCCGCGTCCGGGTGGGGCGGTCGCCTACGGAAGGCCCGCCCGGTAGGCGCGCGTCGCGCGGCCGCCGTCCGCCAGCGCGCGCTGCTGAACGTCGAGGGCCTCGAGGAGTTGCGTGACGAGCGGTTGACACGACGCCACCAGGCGCACCAGCTCCGGCGTGGGCGCCTCCCCGCCGGCGCGCGCCGCGTCGAGCGCCTCCAGTGCGCCGCGCATCGCCTCGGCCGCGGCCAGGGCGTCTCGCGCCTCGAGCGCAGCGGCCACCGCGCGCACGGCGTCCTCCAGCGTCACGGGCGCGCCCCCGCCTGCTGCGCCACCGCCGTCGCGAAGGCGTCGACGATGGGCGCGAACACGCGCTCGGCCTCACGCGCCGCCTCGGCCTGTCCCGCCGTCGCCGCGCGGATGAGCCGGCTCGACACGAAGAGGTACACGTCCTTCAACACCTGGCCCAACTCGGCCGCGCGGTCCACGTCCAACGACGCCGACAGCTCCGCGACGATGTCCGAGGCCTTCGTGAGTGCCGGCACCGCGCCCGGCCGGTCGCCGGCCTCCAGCGCCGCCGCGCCGGCGCGGATGTGCTTGAGCGCCGCTTCGAACAACAACACCATCAACCGTTCGCGAGACGCGGTTTCAACCTGGGTGCGCGCGTAGGCTCGGGCGGCGTTCATGAGTCACTCCCACCAATCTTCGGGAAGGGGTTGTTGACGAGGTAGTTGCCGATTGCCTTGAAGCCGCTGACGACGGTCTCCATGGCGGCGAATTGCGCGATGAGGTTCGCCTTGTAGCCGTCGAGGCGCGCCGTCATCTGCTCGAGCGTCGCGTCCATGCGGCGGATGCTCTGGTTGAGCCCGTCCCGTCGGGCGCTCAGCAAGCCGGACGACGGACTCGTGTATTGGTCCACCAGCCCGTCGACGACGTCGCCCAGGCCGGCGCCGGCGGACGAGAAGAGCGCGTCGACGGACGCCGGCTCGCGGGCAATCGCCGCGCGCAGCTTCGTGGCGTCGATGGTCAACGTTCCATCGCGGCCCGTCTGCACGCCGAGGTCCGCCAGCGCGCGCACCGTGCCCAGACCGGCCACCGTCGTGGACACCACTCGCTGGAGCGCGCCCTGGAGCTGCCGCACCACCGAGTCGCCGGCCAGCGTCCGGGAACGGTCGGACCCGGGGGCCACGCTCAGCTGACGCTGCACCGCGCTCAGCACGCCGTTGTAGGCGTCGACGAAGGCCTGCAGGTTCTTCTGCGTCGCGTCGGTGTCGTAGCCGACGACCACGTCTTCCCGGGCGCCCACCGCTTTGAGGGACAGCGAGAGGCCCGGAATGGCGTCGCCGACGTCGTTGCTCATCCGCGCCAGGGGAAGCCCGTCCACCTCCACCAGCGCGTTGGTCGCCACCTGCGTGATGGACAGGCCCAGCGGCTTCCCGGTGGCCCCGGTGGACGTCTCGGAGATGGACAGCGCGTCGAGCGCCGCGCCGCTCAGCGGGTAGCCCGTGTCGCGGTTGGTGAGTGACAGGTACTCGCTCGTCCCGTCCGAAAGCACCGCCGCGCTCACCGGCGCGCCCGAGGCGTTGATCGCCGCCGCCGCCGCGGCCAGCGACATGCCGTCCGTCAGCGTGACGCTGTAGGCCTGCCCCATCACCGTGAAGTCCAGCGTGCCGCCCTGCACCGTGTCGGTGGCCGCGAAGGCCGTGCTTCGCGCCTTGGCCGCCGCCGCCAGCGCCTTCACCTCGACGGCGTAGCGGCCCGCCACGCCACCGCTGGTGGGCGTCGCCGAGAAGCTGACCGGCGAGGAGTTGACGGCCAGCTTCAGCGTGCCCGTCGCGCTCAGCTTCTTCGCCGCGCTCCGAAGCGCCCCCAGCCGCGACGCGAGGTCGCCCAACAGGCTCACCTGCGTCTTCAGCGCGTCCTGCCGCGCCGTCATCAGCTCGATGGGGCGCCGCTCGAGCGCCACGAGCTGGTCGATGATGCCGTTGGAGTCGAGGCCCGACGCGAGGCCGCCGGCACGGAATCTGGCTTCGATGGGCATCCTTCGGCCTCCTCTCCTCCGTGGCGTCCACAGGACGGCGGGCCCGGGGGCTCATCGCGCCCCGGGCCCGCTCACGTCATCGGCTCATCACCCGAGCAGCTTGAGGGCGATCTGCGGCATCTGGTTGGCCTGCGCGAGGACCGACACGCCGGCCTGCATCAGCACCTGGCTGCGGGCCATGCGGCTCGTCTCCTCGGCCACGTCCACGTCGCGGATGCGGCTGTTGGCGGCCGACAGCGACTCGCTCGACGCCTGGATCGACGCCACCGCCGAGTTGAAGCGGTTGCCCGCCGCGCCCAGCGTCGCGCGCGCCGTCGACAGCGTCTGCAGCGCGGTGTCGATGGTGGACAGCGCGGTCTGGGCGCCCGTCTTGGTGGACAGGTCGATGGTGTCGACGCCCAGCGTCGTCGTGGTGGCGTCGACGGTCGTCACGGTGATGCGGTCGTTCGCCGCCACGTTCCGGATGCCGACCTGGAACTCCAGCGTCGTCGCGCTGCCGTCGAGCAGCTTCTGGCCGTTGAACTCGGTGGCCTGCGCGACGCGCTCGATTTCGGCGACCTGCTCGGCCACCTCGCTCTGGATGTAGCCGCGCTCGGTGTTGCCGATGCCGTCGGACGCCGACTGCATGGCCAGCTCGCGCAGGCGGGACAGGATGTTCGACTGCTCGTTCATCGCCGCTTCGGCCGTCTGGATGAGCGAGATGCCGTCGTTGGCGTTGCGGACGGCCTGGTTGTAGCTGCGGATCTGCGCCTCGAGGTTGACGCTGATGCCGAGGCCCGCGGCGTCGTCGCCGGCCTTGGTGATGCGGTAGCCGCTGGACAGCTTGGACAGCGACGAGTCGAGCTGCATCTGCGTCTGGTACAGGTTGCGTTGCGCGTTCAGCGACGAGACGTTCGTACGAATCGACATGGCCATGGTGGTTGGTTTCTCCTGTGTGAGTCCGACGGGGAGTCGTCGTCTCCGCCTTCTGTTCGGCACCGCGGCCGAAGACCTTTAGGTGCGTGTGAGGACCTCGATGTGTGACGAAAGCCGGCGCATCGCGACGGAGCGCGCGTAGAGCCGCAACAGCCCCGAGGCCGGCTCCTCCCCGGCCCACACGTCGACCGCTGCGAAGCGCACGCGCCCGCGCACGCCCAGCGGCCACCGCGACAGCACGGCCAGCGCGGCCGCGCTCCAGGGGAGCTGCCCCGGTCCTCCGTAGCGCTCTCCGTCGAGCTCCAGCTCCAGGCCGAAGGGGAGCCGCCCGTGGAGCGACACCACGACGTCGGGCGCCGCGGGGCCCGGCCTCGTCATCGCCGCGCGCATCATCGCGTCGGCGGCCCGCACCGAGAGCGCCGCTTGCGGCTCGCTGCGCAAGAGCGCCTGGGCCTCATCCAGCCACCCCTCGGCATGGGCCAGGGGCACCGTCTCGCGGAGAATCCACCCCTCCTCGTCCACGGTGAGCAACCGCGCCGTGGCGTCGTCGACGGTGAAGGCCAGGCACTGCAGCTGCGGACTCGAAGGCACGTCCCGGCCCTGCGTCGCGTCGGCGCCGAAGTCCGGCGCTTCGGGGTCGAAGCCGCAGCGCACCGGACGCCGGGCGAAGGAGGCCTCGCGGTACCGCCCCACGCCGTCGGCCGAGACGAGCAGCACCTCCCCGCCCAGCTCGACGGCCATCGGCCGGCGCGGCACCTGGGTGCGGACGCGGCGGGCCAACCGCGTCAGGCGCGCCTCCAGGGACTGGGCCTCGGTGCCGCGGGCGACGAAGTCGAGGTGCGTCCCCGCCAGCGCCTCGCGGAGGACGAGCCGGGGCAGCACCGCCGCGCTCACCTCGCGCGCCGACGGGCGGCGCCCCGGGGCCAGCGACACCAGCAGCGCCCCCGAGAGCGCGAGGCGGCGCTCAGGGCCGCGGTTGAGCGGGTCGAACGGAGGCCCCGGCACGTCCTGCGGCGTGATGTCCAGCAGCAGCGTGCGCCGCTCGGGCGCGACGACGAGGTGCGGCACCAGCTTGCCCCACCGCCCCGGCGCGGAGGGCGGGGCCACCGGCCGGCCCAGCAGGTGCCCCAGCAGCGCCAGCGCCCGGGCCCACGCCTGCGCTTGGTGGGCACCTCGGCCGAGCAGCCCGCCGTCCACGAGCCGCACCTCCACGCCCCGGGGCCCTCTCGTCTCACGCAGCGTCGGCACCTCGCTGCGCCGGCCGAGCCCGCGAACGCTTTCGGCCAGCGCGGGGAGGAGGACTCGCGGGAAGCCGGCGGCGAGCGTCTCGCGGGCGAGGGTGGTCCGCAGCGGCCCGGCGTCCTCCGGCGGGAGCCGGCGCACCGCGCGCGTCACCTCGAGCGCCAGCGCGCGCCCCACGTCCAGCACGGCTGCCGGAGGCGCGGACGGGGACGGAGCGCCCTGGCCGAAGTGCCTCGCCACCGACGCGGCGCACGCGCGAACGGGGCCCGGAGGGCTCGCGAGCGCGCAGACGGTGAAGGGCAGGGCTGGACGCCGCGAGCGGAGCGCGGCGCGGGCGGCCATGAAGAGCGCCGGATCGGCGAAGTGACGGAGTGGCTGACCCACGCCCTGCGCGAGGTCGGCCACCTCGCCGAGCTCGGCGGCCTCGCCCGACGGCCACGAGTCCAGCGTCAGCAGCGCGAGCACCCGCGCCGCGGCGCTCGGGGCGGTGCGCCACAACTCCCCGGCGAGCGGATCGCCCGAAGGGCCGGCGCTGGAGAAGAACTCTTCGGGGAGCCGTCCGGCCACGAGCGCCCCCGACGACAGCAGCCGGCTGCGGGACGCGGCGTCGTACGGCTGGCCCGAGGGGCCGGTGGCGGTGATGGAGATGGGCAACAGCCGGCGGCGCAGCAGCGTCTCGACGGCGCGCGCGCGCTGGGCGATGCGCTGCTCGTCGGCCGGCGCGAGGTTGGGCGCGGGGACGACGTGCACGTCGAAGCCCACGTCGTGCGGCGTGAGGAGCAGCGCGGCCACCAGGCGCCGCCCCCGCTGGATGCCCGTGGGCGGCGGGAGGTCGAAGTCGCGGGCGAGCTTCATCCACCGCATCGAGGCGCGGACGTCGGCGACGCCCGGCGCCTCCGTCTTCAGGCCGGCCCACGGGAAGGTGGCGTGAAACAAGGCGGGCAAGAGCGCCACCGCCGAGCCGGTGGTGGCGTCGAACTGCCCCCGCAGGGCACGGAGCCGCGCGCGGAACAGCGCCACCAGCCGCCGCGCCCGCGGCGACAGGGCGTCGGAACGGTGGGCCCCGGAAGGGGTGCCGAGGGGCGGCGCGGCCGTCATTCCCGAGTCCCTCAGAGCTTGTCCAGCAGCGTGGGCCGGAAGCTCTTCGCTGCCGCCGAGAGGGCGGCGTCCAGCGCGCGCTCTGCCTGGGCGAGGCGCGCGGCGGCGTCGATGACGTCGGCGTCGGCGAGGTGCGACAGGCGCGTCTGCCCGTCGACGTGGGCCGAAAGCGAGGCATTCCGCGCGGCGTCCATGACGGCGAGGTGGCTTCCCGCCTCGCTCCGCGCCCGCGCCACCTGGGCGATGCCGGTGTCCAGGTCGTCCAGAGTGCCCTGCACGCCGGCCACGTTGTTGGCGGCCAGCGCGGCGGCCAGCGACTGCAGGGTGCCCAGCACGTCGACGCCGCCGCCGGCGCCCTTGAGCGCGACGTCGGCGCGCACCGACGCGGGGACGGTGACGCCGGGCGCCACCTCCACCTCGCGCACACCGGTGTCGCCCAGGTAGGCGCCGGTGGCGTCGAAGGGCGGGGCGGCGTCCTGGAAGCCGCCGAAGACGTAGCGGCTGCCCACCTTCTGGTTGAGGCGACCCAGCACGTCCTTGAAGAGCCCCGTCACCTCCTCGGCCGCCGCGGCGCGCTCGTTGGCGCCATACGTGGCGTTCGACAGCTGCACCGCGAGCTCCCGCGCGCGGCTGAGCGCGGCGGACACCGCGTCGAGAGACGTCTCCGCTGCCTGCAGCTCGTCCGAGGCGCTGCCCAGCGCCCGGCCGATGGCCGCGTCGCGCCCGGCCTGGGCGATGGTGCGGGCCATGACGCTGGCGGCGCCGGGGTCGTCCTCGGGGTGCTGCACCCGGACGCCGGTGGCCGCCTCGCGGCTCGCCGCCTCGAAGCGCTCGCGCGCGGCGGCCGCGTGCTTCGCGGCGCTCTCAAACAGGAGTCGATCGGTCACGCGCATGGGGCCTCAGCGGAGCTTCATCAGCGAGTCGAGCATCTCGTCGGTGGTCTGGATGACTTTCAGCACCGCCTCGTAGGCGCGCTGCGACGTGGTCAGGGCGATCATCTCCTCGTCGATGGACACGCCCGCCGTCGCCTCGCGCAGCGCGGTGAGCTGGTCGCGCACGGCGCCGTCGCGGCCCTGCGCCGTCCTCGCCGAGTCCACGGCGCTCCCCCAGGAGGCGATGGCCGCGGCCAGCGTGTCGAAGACGTCGAGGCCGCCCGACAGCGCCGCGCTCTCGGTCTGGATGATGGCGAAGAGGTTGCTCGCGTCGCCGGGCACGCCGGCCGCGCTGGCCGCGGCGCCGAGCTGGTCGGGGTTCGCCAGGAGGCCCGGGTCGACGGCCAGCGTCCGCGCCGCCCCCACGGCCGAAGCCGCCACCGCGAAGAAGTCCCGCCCGCCGACGCCGTCGAGGCCGACGCCGTTCCGGTGCGCCGCGTTGACGGCGCTGGCGAAGTCGTAGGCCAGGGTGTCGATGTCACGCTCGGCGGTGGCGAGCGCGCCGTCGCGGGCGTCCAGCGCGCCGCCCAGCGCCCCGCCCAGCGCACCGGGCCCCAGGGCCGCCGCGGCGGAGCTGCCGGGGGGCGTGAGGAAGACGGCGAGGTGCCCCCGGTTCGCCGCGTCCTTCTGCGTCGAGAGGGTCGCCGCGGCGTCGCCGTTCACCAGCGCGCCGCCCGCGGGCAGCTGCAGGTTGACGTTGCCGTCGGCGTCGGGGACGACGGAGGCGCCGGTGAGCTGCACCAGCTCGTCCTGCACCCGCAGGCGGGCGTCGAGCAGGTCGTTCGGGACCGCGCCCGAGGCCTGCTCGACGCGCACCTGCCGGTTGAGGGCGGCGAGGCTCTTCGCGAGGTCGTTCACCCGGGCGACGTCACGCGCCACCTGCGCGTCGAGGCCGTCGCGGGCGCCGGCGACGTTCTGCGCCGCGCGGTTGAAGGCGAGGGCGACGACGCGGCCCTGGGCCAGCACCGCCTGCCGCGCGCCGCGGTCTCCGGGCGTCTGCGTCAGCTGGCGCAACGCGCCGTAGAAGGCGTCGAGGGCGTTGGTGAGGCCCGCGCCGCCGTCGGGGTCCAGCGCGGTGAGGCCCGACAGGCCGTTGGCGCGGGCGTCGCTGTAGGAGGCCGCCGCGAAGGCCGCCGGCAGCTGCCGCTCGACGAAGGCGTCCCGCGCCTGGGAGACGCCCGAAAGCGCCGCGCCGCGGCCGACGTACGCGCGTGCGCCCACCGCGTCGGCGGGCAGCGCGGCCTCGAGGTGGGCGCGCTGGCGCGCGAAGCCCGGCGTATTCGCGTTGGACAGGTTGTGGCTCGCGGTGGCCGAGGAGGCCCGGTGCGCCGAGAGGCTCGAGCTGGACCACGAGAGGAGCGCGAAGAGGTCGGCCATGGCGCGTCGTCAGGCGGTCCGGGAGTGGGTGAGGGCGCGGGGGAGCGCGGACGCGGCGCCGTCGCGGCCGTAGGCGGCGCCGCTCAGCGGCAGGCGCTGGCTCAAGCGGCGCACGAGATCGAGCGCGCGCTCGGTGACGTCGCGGTTGAGGCGCTGCACGGCGTCGAGCCGGCGGGCCGCGGCCTTCGCGCGTTCCACGGCGGCCCGGGCCCGCGCGCCCGCCTCGGGCGCGGCGCACTCGAGCGCCTCGAGCGTCTGGCCGTCGGCCTTCGCCTCCACGCAGACGTCGCGCAGGAATCCCCGGGCCGTGGCGAGCAGCGCCTCGAGGCGCTCGTTGAAGGCCGCGCGGCTCTCGGCGCGGGCCAACAGCGCCGGGCCGTCGAGGCGGCGAATCGACTCGCGCTCGGCCTTCACCGCCTCGAGCTCGTCGAGGAGAGCCGCTTCGAGCTCGAGGAAGGCCGCCACGGTGTCGTCGATGCGCGCCATGTGCACCTCGTCCGTCAATCGCCCTCGAGGAGCGCCCGGAGCCGCGCGTCAATCTCGGCGGACTGGAGCAGCTTCTCGGCCAGCTGCTGGGGGCTGGGCTTGAAAGTGCCGTTGCGGATGGCGGCCGCCAGCGCCTCGAGCTGCGCCGCCCGGGCGGCCCCCGCCGACACCTTCGCCCGGTCGACTTCGGCCTCGAGGCGCTTCGTCCGCTCGAGACTCACCCGATCCCGCTCCTCCGCCGCTCGCGCCGGGGCGGCCTGAGGGGAGGTGGTGGTCAGCAGCGGTGCCGTCGTCGGCGTGTCATGGACTTTCATGGCGACTCCTCGCCAGGAGGCTCTGCACCGCTCGTATCGGCACGGGCGCCGTACCTCTTGAGGGCCAGCCGCGGATCCACCGCGTGGCCTCCTCGCCGGAGCTCGAAGTGCAAGTGATTGCCGGTGCTTCGGCCCGTTCGGCCGACGTGTGCGAGGACGTCGCCTGCGCGGACGGGTTGCCCCGCGGACACCGTCACCTCGCGGGCGTGGGCGTAGAGCGAGGTGGTGCCGTCGGGGTGTGCCACCTCCACGGCGTTGCCGTAGCCGCCGCGGGGGCCGGCGGACAGCACCACGCCGTCGGCCACCGAGAGGATCGGGGTGCCTTCGGGGGCGGCGAGGTCGACGCCGTCGTGGCGGCGCGTCTGGTGCGTGAAGGGGTCGACGCGCTCGCCGAAGCCGCTGGTGAGGACACCGCCGCCCGGCAGGACGTCGCCGGGGGTGCCGGAGGGCGGGGCGGGCAGCGAGGCGGCCAGCGCGGCGCCCAGGCCGAGACCGCCGGAGCCGGCGACGGCTTCGGCCACGGCCTCGGCGAAGACGTCGGCCCACACCTGGCTGCCGGCGGCGTCGCCGCCCTTGAAGGCGCCCGAGGCGCCGATGAGCTGCTTGAGGACGAGCGCCTCGAGCGCCTTCGCGGCCTCCCGCCGGGGATCGCCCGCGGCCCGCAGCGCGTCGGCGGCGTCCAGCAGTCCCATCACAGCACCTCGAGGTCGGCGTCGAGCGCGCCCGCGGCGTGCAGCGCCTGCATGATGGACACGAGGTCGCGCGGGGTGACGCGCAGCGCGTTGAGCGCCTTCACCAGATCCTCCACCGAGCTGGTGGCGGGCAGGGCGACGGCGTCGGCGCGCTCCTCGGCGGCGTTCACCTGGCCGTACGGCAGGACGACGGTGTCCGCGCGGGTGAAGGGCTGCGGCTGGGCGATGAGGGGGCGCGTCGTGATGTTGACCGTCAGCCCGCCGTGCGCGACGGCGGCGGGGCGCAGGTGCACGTTTTCTCCCGCCACCACGGTGCCGGTGCGCTCGTTGATGACGACGCGGGCGCGCTCCACCACGGTGACGCGCAGCTCCTCGAGCTCGGCCAGCATCGCCAGCGGCTGCGCGGCGAAGTCGGCGGGCGGCGTCACCTCGACGGCGGCCGGGTCCAGCGCCTTCGCCGTCCCTGCGCCGTACTTCGCCTCGATGGCCCGGGCGATGCGCACGGCGGTGCCGAGGTCCGGCTGCTTGAGGCTGAGCAGCACCGGGCCTTTGGGCACCGGCGGCGTGTACGTCTTCTCCACCACCGCCCCGGCAGGCACGCGCGCCGAGTTCGTCTGGTTCTTGCGCACCAGGTTCCCCAGCCACGCGGTGTCGTAGCCGCCGACCTGCAGGCTGCCCTGCGCGAGCGCGTACACCTGGCCGTCGGCGGCGGTCAGCGGCGTCAGCAGGAGGACGCCGCCCGCGAGGCTGCGCGCGTTGCCGATGCTGGACACCGTGACGTCGAGGCGCGTCCCGCTGCGGGTGAAGGTGGGCAGCCGCGCCGTCACCATCACCGCGGCGACGTTGCGGCTCCTCACGTCACGCGGGTCCACGCGAATGCCCAGGCGGGCCAACATGCCGGCGATGGACTGGTTGGTGAAGAAGACGCGGTCCGAGTCGCCGGTGCCCGAGAGGCCCACCACCAGCCCGTAGCCGAACAGCTCGTTGTCGCGCTGGCCCTGCACCTGGGCGAGCTCCTTGATGCGCGCGTCGGCGGCGCCGGCGGCGAGCGGGGCGAGCAGCAGCGCGAGGGCGAAGGTGCGCACGGCGTCCTCCTAGAAGGGCCACACCCAGTTGACGAAGCGGGTCAACCAGCCCTGCCGCTCGTTGTCGGACAGGTTGCCCACGGCGGTGAATTCCACCTCGGCGTCGGCGAGGAGGCTGCTCTTCACGCTGTTCTGCTGGTCGATGTCGATGGGGCGCACCACGCCCGACAGGTAGAAGTGGTGCTCTTCCTGGTTCACCAGCACCACCCGGTGGCCTTCGATGAAGAGGTTGCCGTTGGGCAGCACCTTCCGCACCAGCGCGGGCACCGTGGCGACGAGGCGCTCGGAGCGGCGGGTGCTGCCGAGGCCCTGGAAGCTGGACTGGGCGCCGCCCGACAACCCCGCCCCGACGCTCGCCTGCGGCTGTCCGGCGGCCTGGAGGAAGGCGGCGACGTCGCTTTCGAATTTGGCGGAGCGCCGCAGGTCGGTGTCGGCCTGGCGGCGGGAGTCGGCGAGCTCCTCGACCTTCACCACCACCAGGTCGTTGACGCGCAGGGCGCGCATGTCCGTGAAGAGCATGGCGGCGCGGTCGCCCGTGCGGAACAGGCTGCCTTCGGCCTGCTCGGGGCCCGGGGCCGGCGCCGCGTCGGCCACCTCGTACACGCGCTGCTTCGGCTCGTACTTCGCGATGTGCTTCACCCCGCAGGCGAAGCCGAGGAGCGCCACCGCCGGGAAGAGCGCGAGCGTGCGCGTCATGGCGTCACCCGCAGCTTCCCGTCGACCCAGGCGCCGGCGAGGCGGGCGCCGTTCGACAGCCGCGCACACGCGGTGGGACAGGCGATGGCCACGGCGTCCTGCTCGAGGCGGACGGCGCCGACCAGCACCTCCACCACGACGCGCTCGCCGGGCGCCGGCCCCTCGCCGCGCAGGTGCCGGGCTTCCAGCACCGTCCCCTTCGACAGCGTCACGCGCGCGCGGCGTCCGTCGGGCGGCGCGGCGAGCGGCTCGAGGCCCGCCGTCAGCTCGCGCTCGACGCGCGCCACCACGCCGTCGAGGGGCGCGTCCGCCGGCACCGTCCGTGTCACCACCCACACCGGCGCGAAGAGCCGCACGCGCGCCCAGCCGCGCCCCTGGCACCGCGCCGCGCCGTCCACGCCGTCGACGAGCAGCGGAACGACGCCGGACCGCTCCACCGCGCCCGCCGGCTTCACCGCGCGGGGAGTGCAGCCTTCGGGCAGCCCCAGGCGCGCGTCGACGAGCACCACGCGCGCCGCCGTGCCGGCCTCGAGCGCGCGCTGCACGAGCAGCGCGTCCTTCGCCGAGGCCGCGAGGGCGAGCGTCACGATTCCGGCGGCGAGCGTCATGGTTCACCTCAGCGAGGTGAGGCGCTGCAACATCTGGTCCGCCGTCTGAATGACTTTGCTGTTGAGCTCGTAGGCGCGCTGGGTGGCGATCAGGTCGATCATCTCCTCCACCGCCTGCACGTTCGAGTTCTCGAGGAAGCCCTGGGCGATGGAGCCGGCGCCCTGTTCGCCGGGCTTGACGCGCAGGGGCTCTCCGCACGCCGGGCTGGCGGCGAGCAGGTTCCGGCCGAGGCTGACGAGGCCGTTGGGGTTGGGGAAGAGCGTCAGCTCCAGCTGACCCAGCTCCTGGGGCTCGTCACGGCCCGGCACGTTGGCGAGGACGGTGCCGTCGCGGCGGATGGTGACGCTCGTCGCGTCGGTGGGGATGGAGATGTCGGGCTCGAGCAGATCGCCGTGCGCGGTGACGAGCTGCCCGGCGCCGTCCACCCGCAGGTTGCCGGCGCGGGTGTAGCCCAGGTCGCCGCCCGGCAGGCGCACCGCGAGAAAGCCCGCGCCTTCGATGGCGACGTCGAGCGGGTTGTTGGTCGCGACGGCTTCCCCCTGCGTCATCGAGCGCGACGTCGCGGCGGTGCGCACGCCCATGCCCACCTCCAGCGGTGACGGCTCCGCGCCGGGGGCCGGGGCGCCCGGCAGGCGCTGCACGGTGCTCAAGAGATCCTCGAACTCCGCGCGCCCCTTCTTGAAGCCGGTGGTGTTGGCGTTGGCCAGGTTGTTGGCCGTGACGTCCATGCGCGTCTGCTGCGCTTCCATGCCGGTGGCGGCGGTGTAGAGGGAACGAAGCATGAGGGCCTCCTCGAGGTGGTGGTGGTCAACGCGCCTTGCCGACCTCGGCGGCGCGGGCGTCGAGCTGCCGGTACGTCTGCAGCGCCTGCATCGAGGTGTCGAAGTGGCGCTGGGCGGAGATCATCTGCACCGCCGCCTCCAGCGGGCTGGCGTTGGACAGCTCGATCTCGCCGGTCCGCACGCGCGCCTCGACGGCCATCGCCTGCCCGCCGGGACCCGGCGCGTAGAGCGCGTCGCCGCGGCGCTCGACGTCGCCCGACAGGAGAAAGAGCGCCAGCCGGCCCACCTCCTGGCCGTTCGCCAGCACCGTGCCCTGGCCGTCGACGCTCCACGGAGAGCCTTCCGGCACGATGATGGGCTGACCATCGACGCCCAGCACCGCGCGGCCCAGGACCGAGAGCCGGCCGCTGCCGTCGGCGACGAGGCGCCCGTTCCGCGTGTAGCCCGTCGCGCCGTCCGCCCCCGCCACGGCGAGGAAGGCGCCTCCGTCGGGCAGGACGTCGGTGGGCAGCCCCGTCACCATCGTGGCGCCGGGCCGCAGGTCGACGCCGCGGTGCACCGCCGCCGTGTAGCCGAGCTGCCCCTGGCCGCTCTCGGGGAGAAAGGCCTCGAAGGCCGGGCGGGTCGCCTTGAAGCCGGCCGTCTGCGCGTTGGCGAGGTTGTCGGCCACCGCTTCGAGCTGCTCGGCCCGCGCGGCGGCGCCGGTCATCGACACGTAGATGCCGTCAGCCATGGTTGCTCCCTCCGGGCACGTCGTCGGCCCTCACCAACTCGACGAAGAAGGTGGTTCCGCCGTCGCCCGTGTCGAAGCGCAGGTGGCCGCCGTGCTTCGCCACGAGATCGCGGCTGATGTGCAGGCCCAGCCCGGTGCCCTTGCCCACGCCCTTGGTCGTGAAGAAGGGCTCGAAGATGTGCGGCCGCGCCTCGATGGGGATGCCGGGCCCCGAGTCGGTGACGCGCACCACCACGAAGTGCTCGCCCGCTTCGGCGCTCACCACGATGCTGCCCTGCCCGTTCGTCGCGTCGTAGGCGTTGTCCAGCAGGTTGAGGAGCACCTGTGACAGCGCACCGGACTCCCCCAACACCGGCGGCAGCTCAGGCGCGTCCACCGTCACCAGACCCTTGCAGTGCTTGCCGCCCGTGAAGAACTGCACCGCCTGCGCGATGACGGGACCCGGGTCGAAGCGCTGCGGCTCGTCGGCGCGGGAGCGCGCCGTGCCCTTGAGCGCCTGGACGATGGCGGCGATTCGCTCGACGCCCTGCATCGTCTCCTGCGCCAGGTCCGCGAGGTCCCGCGTCGCGAAGTCCAGCGCCTCGCGCGCGCGGGCCCGCCCGGCATCGTCGCTGGCCGCCAGCACGTTGCGGACGCCCTCGGACACGTCCCGGACGAGCGCGTCGACGCTGCTGAGGTTCGACTTCACGAAGGACAGCGGGTTGTTGATCTCATGCCCGACGCCGGCCGCCAGCTGCCCGATGAGCGCGAGGCGGTCGCGGCGGACCGCCGTCTCCCGCGCCCGGTTCAGCTCTTCCTCCAGGCGCTTGCGCTGGCTGATGTCCCGGAACACGGCTCGCACCACCGGCTCGCCCCCGGTGCTGCGGGTCACCCACGCCGACACCTCGCAGGGCACCCGCACGCCGTCCGCGCGCTCCACCGCGAACTCGCCCAACACCAGCGACGTGTCGGACACGGACGCCACCAGCCGCTCGAGGCGCGCCTGATCCTCGGGCGCCAGCAGCGCCCCGAGCCGCGTCCCGAGCACCTCCTCGGCCGAGCGGCCCAACAGCGCGTGGACCTGCCCGGCCGCCTGGCGGATCAAGCCGTCGGTCGACTGCTCGAAGATGGCGTCGGGCAGGTTGGTGAGCAGAGACGACAGCGCCTCCCGGTGGCGCGTGAGCTCGGTCTCGCGCTGCGCGTGGCGGATCACCGCGCCGATCGCCTCGGCCAGGCCCTGCACCAGCTTGAGCTCGCCCGTCGTCAGCAGCCCCTGCGGCCCGCAGATGTACAGCGCGCCCACCGTCTCCCCGTCGGCGCTGACGGGCAGCGCCAGCGCCGAGAGCCGTTCGCCTCCCTGGAGCGAGCGCTCGAAGGGAAAGAAGGAGCGCGCCAGGTTCGTGACGTGCAGCGCCTGCTTGACGAGGAGGACGCGGCTGACGAGCGAGGTGGCGCCGTCGACGGGCCGCGGCGCCAGCAGCGGCGCGTGCGCCTCGGTGAGGTTGACGTGCGCCAGCGGCCTCAGCTCGCGCCGGGCGCCGTCGAGCTCGTAGAGCACCAACGCGCAGCCGGCCAGCGCGCCCGACAGCGTCGTCAGGGCCCGGTGCGCGGCCACCTCCGGCGCGTTCGGCAGCGTCGCCAGCTTCAACAGCGCGTGCATCGCCCGGTTCTCGGCGCGCGCCCGGGCCACCACGTCGCGCTCGATGACCGCCAGGGAGCCACCGACGCACGGCACCTGCGCCACCAGGATGCGCAGCTCGCCCTGCGCGCCGAAGGACAGCGCGGCCTCCGTCATCTCGCCCGTCTCTTCGGACGCCCGGCACAGGCGGCGCAGCTGATCTTCCAGCTGCGGGCCCCCGCGCCCTTCGAAGAGGAGCGTCGCGCTCGCGTTCTGGTGGACGACGCGGCCCGACGGATCGAGCTGCACCACCCCCAGCGGCAGCTCGTCGAGCAGGCGCGCCAGCGGCTCCGCCAGCCAGGAAAGCTCGTCGGATCGCCGTGGATCTGCCTGTGCGTCGCTCACGCTCGGCGGCGTTGCAAGCCTGCTGCCCGCCACCGCCCTGACGCACGAGCGGGGACGTGGGTCTTTGCCGCGCGCCCGGAGTCGAGTTCGACCCCGCGTGCAGATCCGCGGAACTCGTTCCGGCACAAGCGCGGATCCGCCGGTGTTGAAAACGGGGGGGTGAGCGTGGACCTGAGGCTGCGGTGACGGCTCGCCACCCCCTTGACGGCGGTTTTCGAGGGGAAACGTCACGTGCCTGGCGGGTGGCAAGGCGCTTGCTGAGGCGCCCTCCCGCAATCAGTCCCGGGCGCAGCCCGGAGGGAGCGGGAATGGCAGACATGAGCGTGAAGGGCGGGCGGCGGGTGCTGGCGATGGGCGAGGGGTCGGTGATGGAGGGCGTGCTCCGGGCTGCGCGCCGGCTCGCGCCGTCGGAGGCGACGGTGCTGATCACCGGCGAGACCGGGACCGGCAAAGAAGTGATGGCGCGGTACATCCACGAGCACTCCTCGCGCGCTGCGAGCCCCTTCGTGCCCATGAATTGCGGCGCGATTCCCGAGGCGCTGCTCGAGAGCGAGCTGTTCGGGCACGTGCGCGGCGCCTTCACGGGCGCGGTGGCGGCGCGCAAGGGGCGCCTCGCGATGGCAGAGGGTGGGACGCTCTTCCTCGACGAGGTGGGCGAGCTGCCGCTGGCGCTCCAGGTGAAGCTGTTGCGCATGCTCCAGGAGCGCGTCTACGAGCCCGTGGGCAGCAACGAGTCGGTGGCCGCCAACTTCCGGCTCATCGCCGCGACCAACCGCGATCTCGAGGCGGAGGTGGCGGCGGGGCGCTTCCGGCGCGACCTCTACTACCGGCTCATGGTGTGCCCCATCGAGTTGCCGCCGTTGCGTGAGCGGCCCGGCGATATCCCGGTCCTGTTCGCCCACTTCTGGCGGGAGCGCGGCGAGCAACGGCCGGTCGCCCCCGAGGTGTACGAGCGCCTCACGGCCTACGCCTGGCCCGGCAACATCCGGGAGCTCGAGAACCTCGTGGAACGCGTCTCCGTGCTGGCCGAGGGCCCCGAGCTGCGCGTCGAGCACCTGCCCGCCGCCGTGCTGGGCGTGGCCGCGCCCCGACCCACCAGCCCCCGCCCGCCTCCCGAAGCGCACACCGCTCCCTCCTTCCCCGTGGCGTTGGGCGGCGACGTCGCCTCGCCCGAGCCGCTCCGCGCAGCTCCGCCGCCCACGCGCACGCCGCCGGCGCCCATGCCGTCAGCGCCCATGCCGTCAGCGCCCATGCCGTCAGCGCCCATGCCGTCAGCGCCCATGCCGCCAGTGCCCATGCCGCCAGTGCCCATGCCGCCAGTGCCCATGACGGCTGCGCCCATGCCGCCGGCGCCGGAGGCCGCTGCGCCGACGGAGGACGCCGCGGCGCGCACGATGGGGCCGTTCCATCCGCACTCTTCCTCCGTCTCCTCCGTCGTCGAGTTCCCGCCGCGCTCGCCGTGGGGCCCGACGCGCGCTTCGCCGCCGCTGTCCCCGCCGGAGGGCACCCTGCCGGTGGACTTGCCGACGCTGCTGCGCCGCATCGAGGACGAGTACATCGACGCTGCCCTGGAGCAGGCCCGGGGCAACAAGAAGGCCGCGGCCGACTTGCTGGGCTTGCAGCGGACAACCCTGGTGGAGAAGCTGCGCCGCCGGACGCGCGAGGCGCCGGCCCCGACGCCGGCCATCGCGTCGGGCGCCTGACGCGGAACGGCGCATGCAGGCGGTTTGCGTGTGACGCCGTGGCTGCTCACCGCCGTGCTGTGTCTCGCCGCGCCCGGCGCCCCGGTTGCCCGCGCACCCGAGAGCCACCTGGTGCTGGCGACCGAGGTGCTCGAGCGCGTGCCGTTGCCAGCGGCGCCGCGCGCGATGGAGCTCGACGTGTGGTCGCGCGAGGTCCGCGTCACCACGGCCCTCGCGCCGGCGGTCGCGCGGGCCTTGCGGACGTCGAGGCTGTGCCCGACGGCGGAAGTGCGAGACGGGGTGGCCGTCGCGCACTGTCTGCGTGGCCAGCTGCGCGCGGCGCTGGGCCGCGGCCGCCGGG
This sequence comes from Myxococcota bacterium, assembly GCA_040755835.1. GTDB lineage: Bacteria > Myxococcota > Myxococcia > Myxococcales > Myxococcaceae > JADLDB01. The sequence continues at coordinate 41,325 of JBFMAB010000072.1, read as the reverse complement.
GGCCCGAGTTGGTGCTGTCGCAGCCGCGAGGTGTCCCGCCGGACGAGCCGCGCGCGTTCGGCGTGGCGTGGCACTACCCGCCGGACCAGTTCGGCCTGGGCGGCGCCTGCCCGGGAACGACGCCCGAGGGCCGGGCCGAGTGCCTCGTGGCGGAGGGCCGTCATGACGAGGCGGTGCCACTGTTGACCGAAGCGCTGCAGCACGGCAACGCAGACTTCGCCGCGCTCCGGCTGGGCGACATCGCGATGGCGAAGGGCGATCTGCCGAGCGCCCTCTCGCGCTACCAGGCGGCGGGCCGCCGGGACAGCTGGGGCCGGGTGGCCGCCATGCGCCTGTGCGAGCTCACCGGCTGCGCGCGCGAAGAGGCCGTGTTCGACAGCGCGCGGCTGTCCGAGCCGCTGGCGACGGAAGTCGACCTGCGCCTCGCCCGGGCGCTGGTGCTGCAGGGAGAAGACCGCCGCGCGGCGCTGGCGCTCCAGCGGCGGCTGGCGGCGCGCGAGCGTCAGCCCGCGTGCCCTCTCTGGCCCAGGGTGTGCGTCGGGGTGGCGCTGGCCGCGCTGCGCAGCGAGGAACCGGAGCTGCAGGCGGTCGGCCTCGAGCTCTTCCTCGGGCAGCAGCGCGAGGTGGGCGTGTCACGCGATCCATCGTTGCTGCGCGAGGCTGCCGAGGCGGCGGCGCACCTCGGCGCGCCGGCCTTCGCGGCGAACCTGTTGGCCACGGCCACGCCGGCAGTCCCCGTCTCGCGCCTCGCCGAGCACCTGGCGCGCGTCACGGCGCTCTACGAGTTGGCCGGCGACCCGGTGCGCGCCGAGACGGTGCGCACCTACGCGCGGGCCCGTCTGAAGCGCCCGCTGCGCGTCACGCCGCCGACGCGCACCCCGCCCGACACCGGGCTGGAGAAGCTCGCCGCGAAGGTGGCCGGCGCGCTGGACGCGGCGGCCGGCGCCGTCGAGTTGGCCGACGCCCTGGCGGTCGCGGGGCGCTCGCGGGCGTCGGCGGTCCTCGGGGCCGCTCAGGTGGTGCCGGTGGGGCCGCCGCCCGACGACGGAGCCGTCGCGGAGGAAGCCGGGGGGCGCGACGGCGGCATCGAGGCGCCGCCGGCGGGTGCGCCGATCGCGGGGCCGACGGACTCGTCTGCTGGGCCCGACGCGGGCGGTGAGGCCGCGCCGGCGTCGACGCCTTGACGCCTGGCCGTCGGGGCTTCCGGCACGCTCCTCGCACAGCGTCACGTCTCATGAGGCTCTTCGACAACACGCTGACGGTCCTCGAGCGGGCGCTCGACGTGCGGCTCGAGCGGCAGAACGTGCTCGCCTCCAACGCAGCGAACATCGACACGCCGGGCTTCACGGAGAAGGACGTCGACTTCGACCGAGCCATGCAGGGAGCGTTGGCCGCCGACGGCGGGGAGGCGCGGCACGCCGCGGTGCGCGCTGCCACCCGCGAGGTGGAGGACGCGGTGGCGGGCCTCGACGGGAACGGGGTCGATCTCGATCGCACGATGTCGGCCATGGCCGAGAACGGGCTGCAGTACTCGGCCGCCGCGCGCGCCGTGGCGAGGAAGCTGGCCCTGCTCAAGTACGTCGCCAACGACGGCATTGGCTGAGGAGACGCGTCATGGACTTTCTTTCCGCACTCCGCATCAGCGCGTCGGGCCTCTCGGCCGAGCGCGCCCGCGTCAACGCGGCGTCATCGAACCTGGCGAACGCCGACTCGACGCGGGGCCCGGACGGCGAGCTGTACCGGCGCATCGACCCCGTCTTCGTGCCCGAGCCCCTCGAGGGCGTGGGCGGCGCCGAAGGCCCCGTCGGCGTGAAGGTGGAGGAGCTCCAGCGCGACGAGGGGCCCGGGCGCCGAGTCTACCTCCCCAGCCACCCCGACGCGGACGCGGGCGGCTTCGTCACGCTGCCCAACGTCAACCCGATTCACGAGGTGGTCAACCTGATGTCGGCGCAGCGCGCCTACGACGCGAACGCGACCGCCGTCGAGACGCTCAAGACCATGGCCCAGCGCGCGCTGGACATCGGGAGGTAGCGATGAAGCCCGTCACCGCACCCGTCGAGGCGCCCGCCATCGAAGGTCCGCGGCGCGTCGCCCGCCCCGAGGACGCGCGCTCCGAAGTGGACTTCGGCGCAGCGCTCCGCGATGCGCTGGTGAGCGTCGAGCGCGTGCAGGTGGAGGCGGACTTCGAGTCCGCGAAGGCGGCGCTGGGCGGCGGGAACCTGCACGAGCTGTCCATCGCCCTCGAGAAGGCCGACATCGCCATGCGCGTGGCGACGAAGGTGCGGAACAAGGTCGTGGACGCGTACCACGAGATCATGCGGATGAGCGTGTAGCGGAAGAGGCCCGACGCCCATGGAATCGCTGCAGAGACAGCTCGCGGAGCTCCCCCGGCGGCTGGCGGCGCTGTCGATGGCGACGCGGGTGGCGCTGGGGCTGGGCGCGCTGGCCGTCGCCGGCGTGGTGGCCGCCGTCGTCGTCCTCGGGTCCGCGGGCGAGTACCAGTATGCGTACACCAACCTGTCCACCGAGGACTCCGCGGAGATCGCCGCTCGCCTGAAGGCCACCGGCGTGCCCTTCCGTCTCGAGGCGGGAGGCGCGGCGCTCCTGGTGCCGGCGGCGAAGGTGTACGACGTGCGGCTGTTGCTCGCCGCCGACGGCCTGCCGCGCTCGAGCGGCGCCGGCTTCGAGCTGTTCGACAAGGGGGACTTCGGCGTCTCGGAGTTCACCCAGAAGGTGAACCTCCGACGCGCCACGGAAGGCGAGCTGGCACGCACCATCGGCAGCATCGCGGGCGTGCGCTCGGCGCGGGTACACCTGGTGCTGGCCGAGAAGGGCGTCTTCAAGGGCGACGACCGGCCCGCGTCCGCCGCGGTGATGGTGAACCTCCGTCCCGGCCAGACGCTGTCCGAGCGCGAGCTGGCGGGCATTCGGCACCTGGTCGCGTCGGCCGTGCCGGGGTTGCCGGCGGAGGGCGTCACCATCGTCGATGGGCGGGGCGCCGTCCTGGCCTCCGAGGAGGAGTGGGGCGCCGACGTGCACGGCTTCCAGCGGAAGCTGGAGCGCGACCTCGAGCAGCGCGTGGTGACGTTGCTCGAGCCCGTCGTCGGCGTGGGGCAGGTGGTCGCCCGGGTGACGGCCACGGTCGACGCGGCGGAAGTCACCACCACCGACGACGCCTTCGATCCGGACGGCGCCGTGCTGAAGAGCGAGCGCACCGTCACCCAGAGCCAGACACAGGATTCGCAGAAGCGACAGGGCGGGGTGGTGGGCGCCGCGGCCAACCAGCCGCTCCAGCCGCAGCTGGCGTCGCCGCCGGGCACCGAGACGAAGTCGGCGTCGAACAGCAACGAGGAGACGCGCAACTACGAGGTGAGCCGGACCACCACCCGGACGGTGGTGAAGGCGCCCCGGCTGACGAGGCTGTCGGTGGCGGTGCTGCTCGACGGCGTCGACGGCAAGCCCCGGCCCGAGGCGGAGGTGCAGCGCCTGGGCGAGCTGGTGCGCCGCGCCGTGGGCTACGACGAGCAGCGCGGCGATCAGCTGGAGATCCGCTCGGCCGTCTTCTCCCGTTCGACCGAGGAGCCGGTCGCCGAGGCGCCGGCGGGGCAGCCGCTGCCGACCTGGGGGTGGGCCGCCATCGGGGGCGGCGCGCTGCTGCTCCTGGCGCTCCTCGCCTTCGCGCTGCTGCGCCGGCGCGCCGCGGAGCCGAAGCCCCTCGTGCTGCGCCCCGGGGCGCGGGTGGCGGACCTCGAAGCCCCGGCCGAGGCCGTCGATGGCGAGGCGAAGCCGCAAAGCGCGTTGCCGCCCGTGGAGCCGCCGAAGGCGCTGGCGGACTCGACCGAGGCGCTGCGGGAGCGCGCGCGGGAGCTGGCCCGGACGGATCCGGTTCGCGCGGCGCACCTGCTGCGCGCGTGGCTCAACGTCGAAGGACACCAGGTGAGGTGAGGCCATGGCTGACGGCGCAGCGGTTTTTCCGGCACAGGCGGCGGCGGACGGCGCCAGGGCGACGCCAGCGGCGCCGGGCACCGTGCGCGCGGCGGCGGTCCTCTTGAGTCTGGGGCCGGAGGTGGCGACGCAGATTTTCCGGTTGCTCGACGAGGACGAGGTGCGGCGGGTGGCCGCGGGCGCCCGGGAGCTCAAGCGCGCCGGCGCGCCGGTGGTGACGGAGGCGCTCGAGAGCTTCGTCGACGCGATGTCGGGGCTGACCGGCGACCTGGTGGTGGGCGACGAGGTGCTCCGCGAGGTGGCCGAGAGCGCGCTGGGCAGCGAAGTGGCGCGGCGGGCCTTCGACGGGGTGGCGGCGCCGCCGCCGCCGGACGAGGTGCTGGGCCCCATCACCGAGGCGGACCCCGAGGCGCTGGCGATGGTGCTGTCGCGCGAGGCGCCGCAGACGGTAGCGCTGGTGCTGTCGGCGATGACGCCGGAGCGCGCGGCGGCGGTGATGGCGCACGTGCCGGAGGCCGCGCGGCCCGCGATCGTCCGGCGCATGGCCACCGTGGAGTCGGTGGCACCCGAGGTCCTGCGCGAGGTGCGCAGCGCGCTCACCAGCGAGCTGCAGGCCGTGGTGGCCGAAGGCATGCGGCGCGTCGACGGGAAGGGCGCGGCGCTCGAGGTGCTGCGGCGCGCGTCTGCGGCGCAGCAGGCCGAGGTCATCGAGGCCATCGAGCAGGACGACCCGAACCTCGCGGCCGACCTGCGCGCGAAGCTGTTCACCTTCGACGACCTCGCACGGCTCACGGACCGCGACATCCAGACGCTGCTCAAGGACGCCGACCCCAACCAGCTGCCGCTGGCGCTGAAGGGCGCCTCGGAAGAGCTGAAGGCGAAGCTGTTCCGGAACATGTCGACGCGCGCCGCGCAGATGCTGCAGGACGACATCGCCGCGATGGGCCCGGTGAAGCTGTCCATCGTCGAGCAGGCGCAGCTGGCGATGACGCGCCTCGCCACGGAGCTCGCCGAGAAGGGGAAGATCACCATCATCCGCGCCACCGACAAGCTGGTGTGACTCGCAGGAGACGACCGTGGCAGAGACCCGCGACATCCGCTCGCCGCAGTTCCTCGACGAGAAGCGCGCCAGCGCCACGGCGACTCCGGTGTCCTTCGCCCGGATCTCGGGCCGACCCGCACCCTCGCTGCGGGTGGTGACGCCGCCGCCACCGCGCCCGCCGCCGACTCCGCCGCCGTCCACGCCGCCGCCTCCGCCGGCGCCCGCGCCATCGCCCGCGGCCTCCGCGCCTCCCGAGGGCGTCGCCCACCGGGCGCTGGACGAAGCGTCGACCGTCTCGTCCGCGGTGCTCGCGGGCGTGCTGGGGCCTTTACCCTCGGCGCCGGGCCCCGTCGCGGCGGAGAGCGGCCGGCGCCTGGAGGCGGCCATCGAGCGGCTGCGGCTCGAGGCCGCCCGCCTCGCCGACCAGGCGCGCGCCGACGCGTTGGAGATCGGCTTTCAGGTGGCGCGCCGCATCCTCGAGCAGGAGCTGTCGGCGAACCCCGAGGCGCTGTTCTCGTTGGTGCGCAGCGCGGTGCGGCGGCTCGGCGACGCGCGGCACCTCGTCATTCGTCTGCACCCGGCCGACGCTGAACGCATCGACGCCCCGGAAGGACGGCAGCGCGTGGGGCTGAGCCTCATGCAGGTGGAAGTGGTGGCGGACCCGACGCTCGAGCCGGGCGACTGCGTCGTCGAGTCCGAGCAGGCCGCCGTCGACGGGCGGGTGAAGACGCGCCTCGAGGAGCTCCGGCGCGCCGCCGAGCGGGCGCTCGAGGAGGGCGACTCATGAGTCTGGTCGACGTCGAGCGTCTGGCGGCGGCGCTCCGGCAGGCCGAGCCGCTGCCCATCCAGGGCCGGGTGTTGCGCGCCACCGGCCTGGTGGTGGAGGCCACGTTGCCGCGCGTTCCGGTGGGCACCGCCTGTGAAATCCAGTTGGCGGACGAGCGCCGGGTGCCGGCGGAGGTCGTCGGCTTCTCGGGAGCCAACGCGCTGCTGATGCCCTTCGGGGAGATGCAGGGGATTTGCGAGGGCTGCGCCGTGGTGCCGCGGGACAGCGCCGCCGAGGTGCCGGCCGGCGAAGGGCTGCTCGGCCGGGTGGTGGACGCGGGGCTGCGGCCCATCGACGGGCAGCCGCCGCCGCGGCTCGAGTCCAAGAGGGCGCTCAACGGCCGGCCACCCTCGGCGATGCGGCGGCGCCGCATCAGCCGCCCGCAGGTGCTGGGCCTCAAGGCGGTGGATGCGCTCCTCACGATGGGCGAAGGCCAACGCCTCGGCGTGCTGGCGGGGCCGGGCGTCGGCAAGAGCGTGATGCTGGGCATGGTGGCGCGCCACGCGAGCGCCGACGTCATCGTGGTGGCGCTGGTGGGCGAGCGCGGTCGCGAGGTCCGGGAGTTCGTCGAGCGCGACCTCGGCGAGGGGCTGGCGCGCTCGGTCGTCGTCGTGGCGACCGCCGACGAGCCGCCGCTGGTACGCGTGCGCGCGGCGATGGCGGCGACCAGCGTCGCCGAGCACTTCCGCGCGCGGGGCCGCAAGGTGCTGTTGCTCGTCGACTCGCTGTCCCGGGTGTGCATGGCGCAGCGGGAGATCGGTCTGGCGGCCGGCGAGCCGCCGACGTCCAAGGGCTACCCGCCGTCGGTCTTCGCCCTGATGCCGCGGCTGGTCGAGCGCGCCGGAAACGACGAAGGCGAAGGCAGCATCACCGCGCTCTACACCGTGCTGGCCGAAGGCGACGACCTGACGGATCCGGTGGTGGACGCGGCGAAGGCCATTCTCGACGGGCACCTGGTGCTGTCCCGCAAGCTGGCGGGCGCCGGGCACTTCCCCAGCATCGACGTGCTGCAGTCGGTGAGCCGGGTGATGAGCGACGTGGCCGCTCCGGCGCACCTCGCGCTGGCGAGGACGGCGCGCGAGGTGCTGGCGACGTACCGCGAGTCGGCGGACCTCGTGGAGGTCGGCGCCTACGTCGCCGGTAGCAACCCACGGCTCGACCACGCGCTGTCCTGCATCAACGCGCTCAACGCCTTCCTCCGCCAGGGCCCCGACGAGCGCTACACGCTGTCGGAGACGCTCGAGCTGCTGGCGAAGGCCCTCGGCGCCCCGGAGGAGGTGGCCCGTGCTTAGTGCCCTCGTCGTGCTGCTGTTGTCCGTCGATCCGCCGACCCCACCCATCGGCCCCGCCGAGCCCAGGGCGCCGGAGGTGGCTCAACCGGCGACACCCGACTCGAAGCCCGGCGGAAACCACGAGGCCAGCGCCGAAAAGAAGGCGACGTCGGAGAAGGCGACGGCGGAGGCTGCCGAGGCCAGCGAGGACGCCCCGCCGGGGGCGCCACCGGGCGGCAAAGGCGCGTCTCAGGGGCCGCCGCCCCCGCCGGCGCTGACGTCGGACGCGCTCTGCGCGGAGCTGCAGCGGCAGGCCTCCGCGCGCCGCCGCGAGAAGGCGCAGCTGAGCGCGGAGCGCAAGGCGTTGGCCGAGGAGCGCAAGAAGCTGGAGGAGAAGGCCGACGAGATTGAGCGCGCCCGCGCGCAGCTCAAGGCCGAGACGGCCCGGCTGGAGACGCTGCTCCAGAAAGCCGGGCGCGCGGGGATTGGGGCGCCCGTCCCCCAGCGGGGTGAAGGGAGCGCCGACGGCGCCAACGCCGCGGAGCTGGCCAAGTCCTTCAAGGCCATGAAGCCGGGGCAGGCGGCGGCCCTCGTGTCGAAGATGGACACGGACCTCGCGGCGAAGGTGCTCCAGGCGATGAGCGCGAAGGACAGCGGCGCGGTGCTGGCGGCGCTCAAGCCCGAGCTCGCGGCCGAGCTGGTGACGGCGATGGCCGCGCTTCCGCGCGCGGCCGAGCCCAAGGCCGGGAGGCGCCGATGAAAGGCGCGCCGGCCCAGGCCCCGCCGCCGGGGCGCTCGCTCCGGGCGGCCTCCGGGGAGGCGCGCGGCGCGTCGAAGTCTCCGCGCGCCCGGAAGGACACGTCGTCACCCAGAGGCGCCGCTGGGGCGGACTTCCAGGGGCTGCTCGAGGCAGTGCGGACGGCGACCATGGCGATGGGGGCGGCCTCGCCGCAGCTCGACGGCCCCCGGGGAATGGCGCCGCCGGCCGCCTCGTCGCCGGCGTCTTCCCCGCCACCCGCCGTGGGCCCACGGCACGGCCGCGCCCCTCTGCTTCGGCCCGACGCGAAGGCGCCCACCGCGCCCGGCAAGGACACCCCGCGCGGCGCGGGCTTCGAGGCGGCCGCGCACGTCTCCGAGCGTCCGGGCGTCGGCTCGAGCGCGCCTCCTTCGGTCGCCTTCAGCGCGGTGCCCTCGCCCGGCCCCGCCGCGCCCGCCGCGGCGCCGGCGACGCCCACATCCGGCGCGCCGCCCGTCGTCGAGCCCTCGCAGACGCTCCTGCAGTTGGCCCTGGCCGACGCCTCCTTGTCCATCGACGCCCACCGGCAGGTGGTGAATGTCGCGCTGGACACCGAGGCGACCGGGGCGCTCGAGCTCGAGCTGCGCCTCCACGAAGGCCGCGCGCACGTGCTGGTCTCCGGGCCGAGCGCGCCGCTGGTGGCGCAGCACGCGCCGGCGCTCCGCGAGGTGCTGTCGCAGCAGGGCCTCGCGCTGGGCGACTTCTCGACGTCGCAGCAGCAGCGCCGAGAGCACCCGCCCGAGGCCGCCGAGCGGGACACCGTCGACGAGCCGGGCGCACACCGGCCCCTGAGCGTCAGCGGAACGTCGCGTCCGCGGCGGCACGAAGGTCGCATCGACGTCGAGGCCTGAAGGAGCCCGCCATGGACGTGAACGCCTTGTCGTCGATGTCGCCCCCGCGGTCCGACGCGCCGGCGGGCTCGTCGAAGCTGGGAAAGGACGAATTCCTGAAGCTCCTGATGACGCAGCTGGGGAATCAGGATCCGCTGTCTCCCATGGACGGTCAGGCCTTCGTCGCGCAGCTCGCGCAGTTCGCGCAGCTGGAGCTGCAGCAGGCGGCGAGTCAGCAGCTTGACGCGCTGCTGATGGCGCAGGCGTCGAGCAACCAGTTGCAGGCCACGTCGCTGGTGGGCCGGGACGCGGTGATGAAGAGTGACGGTTTCACGTGGCCGGATCCGGCGCTCGACCCGGAAGGCGCCCAGGGTGTGACGTTGATGGGTTCGGTGGCGTCGGCCGCGGCGCAGGTCACCGCGGTGATCACCGACGCGAGCGGCAAGGTGGTGCGTCGCCAGAGCCTGGGCCCCGAGCCCGGCGGCAGCTTCACCTTCACCTGGGACGGGCGCGACGAGGCGGGCGAGCTCGCGGCTCCGGGTGACTACACCGTGTCCTTCGTCGCGGCCGACGCGTCAGGCAAGCCCGTCGAAGCGCAGGCGCTGACGCAGTCCCGCGTCGTCGGTGTGTCCTTCGAGACGGGCTTCGCCGAGCTGCTCCTGTCCAACGGCAAGCGCGTCCGGCTGGCGGACGTGCTGCGCATCACCGAGGCCAGCTGACCGTCTCACAGAGCCTTTCCCAACGCAGTCAGGAGGAGCACCCATGGGCCTCATCTCATCGATGTACGCCGGCGTCTCGGGCCTCGAGACGAACTCGACGGACCTGTCCGTCATCGGCGACAACATCGCCAACGCGAACACCATCGGCTTCAAGGCCAGCCGCGCGGCCTTCGAGGAGGCCATGGCGCAGACGCTCATCGGCGGCAGCCAGGTGGGCCTGGGGTCGCGGGTGCAGGCCATTCAGCGGCTTTTGACGCAGGGGGCGCTGACCGGCACCGGGCTGGCCACGGACCTGGCGATTCAAGGCCCGGGCTTCTTCGTGGTGCGAGGCAGCCACAACGGCGTCGACGCGCAGTACTACACGCGCGCCGGCCAATTCACCATCGACGAGAACGGGGACCTGGTGAACCTCGAAGGGTTGAAGGTGCAGGGCTACCTGGCCGACGCCGCGGGCAACATCACCGGGACGCTGGGCGACCTGCGCGTGGGTTCCGTCTCCGCGCCGCCGTCGGCCACCACCACCATCACCTTCAAGGGCAACCTCGACTCCAACTCGCCGGCGGTGACGGCGGCCTGGAACGCGGCGGCGCCCGAGGTGCTGCGGGCCGACGGGAGCAACGCGGCCACCGCCAACTACAACTTCAGCACCAGCACCACCGTCTATGACTCGCTGGGGAACGCGATTCCGGTGGACGTGTACTTCCGGCGGACGGCGACGGGCTGGGAGTGGCACGCCACCACCGACGGTGGGAATCTCACCGGCGGCACCGCCGGCACGCCGACGGAGATCGCCTCCGGCACGTTGACCTTCGACACCTCGGGCAACCTGACGGCGTCGGCGACCACCACCAACACCTTCACGCCGCTCGGCGCGGTCAACCCGCAGCCGCTCGCGTTCGACTTCGGCAGCGGCGCGTCGGGCCTGACGCAGTACGCCGGCGCCTCGGCGATGTCCTTCCTGGGCCAGGACGGGTACGCCGCCGGCGAGCTGGCCCGCATCAGCATCGGCGCGGACGGCACCATCACCGGCACCTTCACCAACGGGCAAAATCGCGCGCTGGGCGCGGTGGCGCTGGCGGACTTCGAGGCGCCGGATCAGCTCGAGCGGCTGGGCGGCAACCTCTTCGGCGAGCGGCCGGGCTCGGGCCAGCCGACGATTGGCCGGGCCTCGACCGGCGGCCGCGGCGCCATCCTCGCCGGCGCGCTCGAGCAGTCGAACGTCGACCTGTCCAACGAGTTTGTGCGGATGATCACCGCGCAGCGGGGCTTCCAGGCGAACTCGAAGACGATCAGCACCGCCGATCAGTTGCTCGCGGAGCTGATGAACCTGAAACGGTGACGAGGAGCGCCTCGCGATGATCGTCGTGACCCGACTGGACGGGAAGGAGACGGTGGTGAACGTCGACCAGGTGCTGATGGTCGAGGACACGCCCGACACGGTCATCACCTTCATGAACGGTCACCGGCTCGTGGTGAAGGAGCCGGTCCAGGAGCTCGTCGATCGCGCGGTGCAGTTCAAGCGGCGCATTCACGGCGGCCTGCAGGTCGTCTCGAACCGGGAGCGGTGAGCCATGGACATCTTGAGCATCGGAGGCATCGTCCTCGCCATCGCGGCGATCCTCGGCGGCCAGGCGCTCGAAGGCGGCCACGCCGGCTCGCTGATGCAGCTGACGGCCTTCATCATCGTCATCGGCGGCACCATCGGCGCGGTGATGGTGGCCTACCCGAAGGCGGACTTCGTGCGGGGGCTGAAGCTGGGCAAGGCCGTCTTCAAGGAGGAGAAGGTCGACATCGAGGGCCTCGTGAAGCAGCTGGTCGAGATGGCGGCGGTGGCGCGTCGCGACGGCGTGCTGGCGCTCGAAGGCAAGCTGGCCGGCATCACCGACCCCTTTCTCAAGCGCGCCGTCGGCTTCGTGGTGGACGGCGTCGACGCGGCCGTGGCGCGCTCGGCGCTCGAGGGGCAGATCGAGGCGGAGGCGGAAGAGAACACGGTCGGCGCGAAGGTGTTCGAGTCGGCCGGCGGCTTCGCGCCCACCGTCGGCATCCTCGGCGCGGTGCTCGGCCTCATCCACGTCATGGAGAACCTGTCGAACCCCGACGCGATCGGCCCGGGCATCGCCGTCGCCTTCGTGGCCACGGTGTACGGCGTGGCGGCGGCGAACCTGCTGTTCTTGCCGATGGCGAACAAGATCAAGCGCCGCATCGGCATCGAGAAGGAGCGCAAGACGCTCATCGCCGAGGGCGTGCTGTCCATCCAGGAAGGGCTGAACCCGCGCGTGCTGGAAGAGAAGCTGCGCGCGCTGAGCGGCGGGCACGGCGGGCACGGCCCGTCCGAAGCGAAGGCGGCGTGACGGAAGGCCAAACGGCCGCGCGGTGACCTCGGCGTCGGCTGACCCGGACGGCCCGGGCGCGGAGGCCGTGACTCGCCTCGCGCCCGCGTGTGCCGGTGCCGTCCGGTGCCCCGCTCGTGGAACGCGGCGGAATCGGCGTCAGCCGGCGTGCGCCAGGCGCAGGAGCGTCAGCTCGTCTTCGCGCTTCCGCTCGCGGGATTCGGCGAGCTGCAGCACCTCGCGGCGGCGCGTCTCGGCGGCCCGGCGCACGGCGTCGGCCTGCGAGCGCGCGGCGACCCACGCCTGCCGGGCCGCCTCTTCGCCCTGACGCGCCCTGGTGAGCGCCGCCGTCGCCGCCTTCACCGCCTCCTGCGCGCGGGCGCGGGCGGCCTCGTACAGACAGAAGTCGGCGGCGCGCCCGGAAGCGCACAGCTCGGCGCGGGCGCGCTCCTGCGCGGCCTCCAGCGCCTCGCGCGCCTGCGCCACGTGCCGGCGCGCGGCCGCCAACGCCTCGAGGCGGCGCTCTTCTTCGCGTTCCTTCACCTTCACCACCACGTCCAACTTCACCGTCACCATGTGTCCGTCCTTCGTCACGCCGCCGCCGTCTCCGCAGCGCTCGTCACGGGTCCGAGGTGCGCGGGCGTGCGGGGCCGCAGCGGCTCCTCCAGCAAGGCGTGGGCCGTCGCGCGCAGCGCCCGGGCCGCCTCCTCGTGTTGGGCGACCAGCAGGTAGGGCCGCCGGCGCGTGGCCGAGTCGTGGAGCAGCCGGCTGGCGCGGGCGTACCCGAGGAGCGGCGCGGGCAGCGAGAGGAAGTCGGTCATCATCTTCCCGACGGCCCGGAAGACGGCGGACTCGCGGGGATCGTGCACCTGGTTCCCGAAGAGGCGCAGGTTGAAGGTGGCCAGCTCGAGGCGCACCGCGGCCTCCACCTCCGGCGAGCGGCCCATCACGTCGCGCAAGACGGCGCGGAGGCTCAGCATCGCGAGGTGGGCGTCCGTCTCGTCGAGCGCGCCTTCGATGCCGTGGGCCTTCAGCACGCGGTCGAGCCGTCGGTACAACGCGGCCTTGGCGAAGCCGTACCCGTTCTGGATGGACGTCAGCTGGGGCGTGAGCACCAACAGCCGCAGGTCCGCCAGGTCGAAGAAGTCGACCTGGTTGAACGCGATGCCGGCGCCTACGTCGACCAGCACCACGTCGGCGTCGAGGCGCTCCACGTGGCGCAACAGCCGCTGCTTCTGGGTGTGGGAGATGTTGGCGGCGCCCACCACCGCCGAGGCCCCGCGCACCAGGGTGAGGTTGGGCACGCCCGTCTCGACGCGCGCGCCCTCGAGGGACTCGATGCCGTGCTCGATGAAGGTCTGAATCGTCGGCCCCGGCCGCTCGATGCCGAAGAGCGTGTGGAGGTTGGCGGCGCCCAGGTCGCCGTCCACCAGCACGACGCGCCGGCCCGCCTGGGCCATGGCGATGGCCAGGTTGGCCGCGACCAGACTCTTTCCCACGCCGCCCTTCCCGCCGCCGACGGAGATGATGCGTTCGGCCACTCGCGACATCGCGCCCTCCTGGAGCCTGCCCGGACCGTTGCAATCGCCTTGCTCGGCGCTGCCGTGAGGCGGATCAGCCACTTCGCGGCGGTGGGGCCCGGGTCAGCCGGGACCACCGAGGTCAGCCCGACGCCTCCTGGCGTGACGCCGTCAGCGCGCTGACGTGGGCGCAGGTGGGCTCAAGTCGCGCGGCGAACCGTGTCGAAGACAGGCCATGGCCAGGAAGCACAAGCACGAGGAGCACGAGAACCACGAGCGGTGGCTCGTCAGCTATGCCGACTTCATCACGCTGCTCTTCGCCTTCTTCGTCGTCATGTATTCCGTCTCGCGCGTCGACAACAAGCGCATGGTGGCCGCGGCCCAGTCCATCAAGTGGGCCCTGCACTTCGCGGGGAATGGAGGCGTGGGGGAGCTGCCCATCTTCCAGGGGCCTCCGTCGAACGGAGGCACGGTGACCGGGATGGGCGCTGGCGGCGCGATGACGAGCGAGCGCATCAAGCAGATCGATCAACTCAAGAAGCGCCTCGAGAAGCGCCTCAAGCCGTACCTCCTGGACAAGCGGGTGGCGCAGACGGTCGTCGTCGAGGTGGCGAATGGCCGGCTCACCGTGCGGCTCTCGGCGTCGGCCTTCTTCGACGCGTCGGACGCGGCGCTGCGCCCCGAGGCGCTTCCGGTGCTGGACGCCATCGCCACGGAGCTCGAGGCGACGGGCCGCCCGGTGCGTGTCGAGGCGCACACCGACGACACGTCCGTCGGGGGGAAGCGCTTCCGGAATGCCTGGGAGCTGTCGGCGGCCCGGGCCGCGACGGTCACCGCCTACCTGCAGGACGCGCACCGCATGGACCCGGCGCTGCTCACCGCGGCGGGCCGGGCGGCGGCGCACCCGCTGGTCCCCAACGACTCGCCCGAGCACCGGGAGATGAACCGGCGCGTCGAGATGGTCGTCGACCTGTACAGCACCGACGTCGGCTCCCGCATCGCACCGTGAGGGGGGAGCGGACTTCTCCAGGGCGCATCAGGGCGACCAGGACGGCGGGTGGCGTGGCGCTCACCGCCTTCAGGGGTTCTTCGTCAGGTTTCCGGAGATGTTGAAGAACTCCGGGCCATTGCCGACCTCGAGGCACCCCGTGCCCTAGACGCGGGTGTCGATCGTCATCCCGAGCTGCGTGCGCACCGCCGACGCGGCGACGATGGTCGCGACCGGAAGCGTGCCGTTGCAGTTCCCCACCGTGCCTTCAACCACGCAGTTCGAGCCGGCCTCGATGACGAACCCGGTGGTATTCGGTGTCGCGGTGAGGCGACAGGTGAGCTGCAGCGGCCTGGTCGATGACTGAGTCTCTTTGCCCGTGGCGACGATGGAGACTTTGCCCTCGGGCGCCTCGAAGATCGAGACGGTCGCGTTGACGGGCGTCGTGCTGGCGTAGCGTTCCCAGACGATGGTGGCCGTGCCCGAGTACGAGCCGACGAGGTTGGTCACCGGGTTGGGTCCGCAAGCCGCGAGAAGCGAAGCGCTGGCGAGGAACAGGGCGATTTTTCGTTTCAAGACGTGGACCTCCGGAAAGGCGTCAAATGATGCACTGTCCAACCGATGGACTTGTTAGCCGAACGGAGAAGCAGTTCAAGTCGTGAAACGACCTTCCGCGGACGTGCATGCGCTTCGGAGCGCCGCCGCCGGGGACGCCTCCGGACGCACGCCGGCGTCCCCCGGTCGCCACGCACCCACCTGGAGCCGCTCCGACCCCGGAAGGCCACCGGCGACCAGTCATCGGGTTGACGAGCCGCCGCGCCACACCCCCGATTTCAGCCGGCTTCGCCAAACGGCTGACGAGCGCATCCGGGGCACGGTGGTTGCTCAGGCGGTTGCATCGGAGAGGTGACGACGAATGAGTGACGCGATGGCGCAGGCGGCGGACAAGTCTGGCGCGGACCTGGCCGCGGCGGGTCTGGCGCCCAGGCCTTCCAAGCTGGTGCCGGTGCTGCTCGTGCTGAACAGCCTCTTGGTGGCGGCGGTGCTGGCGCGCAGCCTCCTCATGCCGCCCGCCGGGCCGGCCCACGAGGCGGAGAAAGAAGCCGAGAAAGCCGAGGCGCCGCCGGCCGCCGCGCACGCGCCGCTGGGCCTCGGGCCGACGGTGCGCCTGCCGGAGTTCGTCGTGCACCTGCGCAACCCGGAGGCGGAGCGCTACGCGAAGGTGACGTTCGAAGTGGAGGTGGGCGTGGAAGCAGACAAGGACCGCGTCACCGCGGTGATGCCGAAGGTGCGCGAGCTGTTCCTGTCGTACCTGGCGGACCGCACCACCGAGGACCTCCGCGGCTCCGAAGGCATCGAGCGGATGAAGAAGGACCTGTTGGCGCGGCTGTCGCAGGAGCTGCCCGGTTCGCCCATTCGCGCCGTCTTCGTCACCGACATCGTGGTGCAGTGAGGGAGCCCGGCGCATGGCCACGCTGAACCCCGACGAAGTCAACGCCTTGATGGACGCCATCAAGGAGGGGCGCGTGTCCGAAGGGGACGTGGCCGCCGAGGGGGCGGCGGCGAAGGTCGTCCCGTACGACCTCACCAACCGCGCGCGCATCATCCGCGGGCAGATGCCCACGCTGGACGCGATCAACGAGCAGATCGCCTCGATGTTGGGGACGGGCCTCGCGGGCCGGACGCGGCTCAACCTCAAGGTGGCGTCGCCCCCCGCGACGCTCATCAAGCTGCTCGACTTCAACGCGCTGCTCGCGCCGCCCACCATCGTCGGCGTCATCGCGCTCGGCCCCGGCCTGGGCCTGGCGCTGGTGGCGCTCGAACCCAGGCTCGGCGACGCGTTGCTCGCGGCGGCCATGGGCGACCGCAAGGCCCGCACCGACGACGTCGGCGACGCGCGGCACGAGCTGACCAGCGTGGAGCGCTTCGTGCTCAAGCGGCTGCTCGGGCTGCTCACCGACGCGATGGCGCGCGCCTGGAAGCCCGTCCTGCCGCTGCGCCCGGAGCTTTTGCGCTTCGAGTCGGACCCGCGGCTCGCCATCATCGGGCCGCCGAACGAGGCGGCCATTCTCACCACCTTCGAGGTGTCGGGCACGATGACGGGGCGCATCCAGCTGGTGGTGCCCTTCGCCACCGTCGAGCCGGTGAAGAAGGCGCTGTCGAGCCCACCGAGCGTCAACGCCGGCAGCGACTCGCGCTTCGCCGCGCGGCTCGCCGACGAGCTGGCGGCGGTGCCCGTCGAGCTCTCGGCCCTCCTGGGGCGGACCGAGCTGCCGGTGCGGCGCATCCTCGAGCTCGAGGTGGGCGACGTCATCACCCTGGACACGGACGAAGGCGCGCCCGTACCGCTCCTCGTCGAGGGCCGGGCGAAGCTCGAAGGACAGCCGCGCGTCGTCGGCGGGAGCCTCGCCATCGTCCTCGAGGCCGGCCTCTCCGGACCGCCCCGTCGCGCCGAGGACGAGGCCGCCTGAAGCACGCCTGGAAAGGACCGCCATGGAACGAACACTCACCGACGACGCCGCCCCCACCCAGCGCTTCGAGCTGCTCCTCGACGTGCCCCTCGAGGTGATGGTGCAGCTCGGCCGCACCCGCATGACGATTCAGGAGCTGCTCGCGCTCGGCCCGGGGAGCGTCGTCGAACTGGACAAGGTGGCCGGCGAGCCGCTCGACATCATCATCAACGACCGCCTCGTCGCCCGCGGCGAGGCGGTGGTGGTGAACGACAAGTTCGGCGTCCGCATCACCGACATCGTCAGCCGGGCCGAGCGCATCGCCCGGCTGCGCTGACGCATCGCCGCGCCCCACCGGGCGCGACGTCGGCGGCCCACGACCCGACCTCCCCGCGGGCGTGGGCCGCCGTGTTTCCGGCAGGCGCCGCCGGCCGCTGGCGCGCTCGCTGCACCACGTGCCGGCGGAGACACGCCGATGACGCCCGACGCCACGCCCGTGACGCAGACCGCCGCCCTGACCGCCGTGCCCGCCGACGGCGGGGCCCTCTTTTCGCCGGGCCCTCTGTGGGGGGGCCTGGCGCTGGCGGTGTTGGCGGTGGCGGCGTGGCTGTTGACGCGGCGCCGCGTCCGGGCCGCGCGGCGCCTCGAGCTCCTCGAGTCGATGAGCCTGGGGCCGCGGCGCTCGCTGGGGCTGGTCCGCGTGGACGGGAAGCTGTTGGTGGTGGGCGTCAGCGAGGCGGGGGTGCAGCTCCTCACCAGCTACGACGCACCGGCGACGGCCGCGGACGCGGCGCCCAGCGATGTGTCGGTGGCGACCGAGGCGCTGGACTTCGAGCGGCTCCTCGTGGAGTCCACCGCCGAACAGGAATTGCGCGCCCGCCTCGCCGCCCGTACCGCCGGGGTGCTGCCGTGACGGGCATCATCCTCGGCGCCGTCGAGCCCGGGCTGTCGCTCCAGGTGTCGGGCGGCGGCAGCGCGGCGGTGAAGCTTTTCCTGCTGATGACGGTGCTGTCCTTCGCGGCGGCGGCGCTGCTCGCCGTCACCAGCTTCACGCGCATCGTCATCGTGCTGTCCTTCGTGCGGCAGGGGCTGGGCACGCCGCAGTTGCCTCCCAACCAGGTGCTGCTGGGCCTCGCGCTCGCCCTGTCCGCCTTCGTCATGGCGCCTACCGCGAAGGCCGTGTGGGCCGACGCGCTGTCCCCGTACCTGGAGGACCGCGTGTCCGCTGACGAGGCGGTGGGGCTGGCGACGGTGCCGGTGCGCCGCTTCGTCTTGAAGCACGTGCGGCAGGAGGATCTGCAGCTCTTCTACGGCGTCTCGGGAGCGCCGCGACCCGAAGAAGAAGCCGACATTCCCCTCACCGTCGCGGTGCCGGCCTTCATGGTGTCGGAGCTGACGACGGCGTTCCGCATGGGCCTCACGGTGCTGGTGCCGATGCTGCTCATCGACCTGTTGGTGGGGGCCATTCTCCTCTCGCTGGGCATGATGATGGTGCCGCCCACGCTGGTGTCGTTGCCGCTCAAGGTGGGCGTCTTTCTCCTCGCGGGCGGCTGGCACCTGGTCGTCGAGTCGGTGCTGCGGAGCTTCTCGCCATGACGGACGCGGGTGCGGTGCTCTTTCGCGAGGGCCTGGTGCTGCTCGCCGTTGTGGGCGGGCCGATGTTCGCGACCCTCTTCTTCCTCGGGCTGGGCCTGGGCGTCTTTCAGGCGGCGACCCAGGTGAACGACGCGGCCGTCGGGTTTCTGCCCCGCGTCGTGGCGGCCTTCGCGGTGGCCGCGGCGCTCGGCGGGTGGATGGTGGAGCGCCTCGCCGGCTTCCTCAAGTTGGCCTTCGAGCGCATGGCGCAGGGCGGGTGACGTGGGCTCCTTGATGCCGCTGACGGCGTACGGTTTCGCGCTGGTCCTCTTCCGCGCGGCGGGTTTCGTCACGGCGGCCCCGTTGTTCGGCATGCGGAACGCGCCGGGCCCGGTGCGCGTCGCCCTCGCGGCGTCGTTGGCGCTGGTGGCCTTCGTGGGCGCCGGCGCGACGCCCGTGCCGCTGCCGCCGCACCTCGGCGCGCTCGCGGCGGACGTGCTGGCGGAGACGCTGCTGGGGCTGTTCGCCGGCGCGGCGGTGCGCTTCGCGCTCGAGGCGGCCACCGCCGCCGGGCAGTTGGGCGCGCAGTCCATGGGGCTGGGCTTCGGCGCCACGCTGGATCCAATGAGCGGCGCCGAGTCCACCACGCTGGGCGAGCTGTTCCGCGTGCTGGCGCTGGGCGCGGCGCTGGCGCTGGGGCTCGAGCGCGAATTGGTGCGCTGGCTCGCCTCGTCGGTGCAACAGGTGCCGCCGGGCAGCGTGGCCAGCGTGGCCGAGCTGGCGCGCGGCGCCGTCATCGAGGCCAGCCACGCCGTCGTGCTGGGCGTTCGCCTGGGCTTCCCTTTCCTCGCGGCCATCACCCTGGGCCACCTCGCGCTGGGGCTGCTCGGCCGCGCCGCGCAGCAGCTCCACTTCTCCAACATCGGCTTCTCGGTGTCAGTCCTCGCCGGCGGCGGCGCGCTGTGGCTGGTCTCGCCGCGCGCCATCTCCCTCTGCGCCGAGGCGTCCCTGCGCTTCGTGCACGCCCCGTGAGGCCCGTCCATGGCCGACGACACGCCCAGCGAAGACAAGACGGAGCTGCTGAGCCCGCGGCGGCTGAAGGAGGCGTGGGACACCGGGAAAATCCCCGTGGGCCGGGACGCCGCGGGCGTGGCGGCGATGGGGGCGGCGCTCCTCACCGCGCTCGCCCTGGGCCCGAAGCTCGGGGCGGCGCTGGTGGCGCTGACGCGCGAGGCGCTGACGCTGGACGCCGGCGCGCCGTTGGGCGACCTCGCGCGCTTCCTCACCCGGCCCCTGGGCCTCGTCCTCGCGGTGCTGTGCGCCGCCGCCGGCGCCGCCGCGCTCGTCACCGTCGCGCAGACGAAGGGCGGCGTGTGGGCCGAGCTCGCGCTGCCCGACGCGGAGCGCCTCGTGAAAAATCCCTTCAAGCGCACCTTCTCGAAGGAGTTCGCCGTCGACCTCCTGTTGATGTCGGTGAAGGTGCTCGCGGTCGGCGCGGTGATGGCGCTCTCGGCGCGCGACGACGTGCTGCGGCTGGCCGAGCAGCTGACGGCGCCGCCGGGCGCGCAGCTCGCTGCCGTCTTCGAGCCGCTGGGCCGCCTCGGCGTCAGGGTGGTGGCGGTGCTGGCCGTGTTTGCCGGTGTGGACCTTGCACTGGCGCACCGGCGGTTCCGCGAGAAGCTGAAGATGACGAAGGAAGAGGCGAAGCGCGAGTTGAAGGAGGACGAGGGCGATCCGCTGCTGAAGGGGCGGCGGAAGAAGCGCGCGCGCGAGCTGGCGAAGGGCCGCCTGGCGGTGGACGTGCCGAAGGCGGACGCGGTGGTGGTCAACCCGACGCACATCGCGGTCGCCCTGCGGTACCGGAAGGAGGAAGGGCACGCCCCGCGCGTCATCGCGAAGGGCAAGGGCGAGCTGGCCGAGCGCATCCGCGAGCTGGCGCGGCTCCACGGCATTCCCATCGTCGAGGACGTGGCTCTCGCGCGGCTCCTCTACAAACGGGTGAAGCTGGGCAAGGCGGTGCCGGCGGAGACGTACCGGGCGGTCGCCGCCATCCTCGCCTTCGTGTACCGCGTCACCGGGCGCCGGGGCGGCGTCGCGCCCGCCGCAGGGAGGGCCGCCGCGTGAGCGCCCCCGTGACACAGCCGGCCCGGGTGCCGGCCGAGGCGCTCCTCGCGCTGGGCGTCCTGGGGGTGCTGGCCATCATGGTGTTGCCCCTGCCGCCGGCGCTGCTGGACGCGCTGTTGGCCGTCAACATCGCGCTGGCGGTGCTGATGCTGCTCATCTCCCTCGGCCTGACGAGGGCGCTGGAGTTCTCCGTCTTCCCGTCCATCCTCCTCATCACGACGCTGTTCCGCCTGTCGCTGAACGTGGCGACGACGCGGCTCATCCTCCTGCGGGGCGGCGAGGGGCCGGGCGCGGCGGGCCACGTCATCGAGGCCTTCGGCCGCTTCGCGGTGGGCGGCAGCCTCCTCGTCGGCGCGGTCGTCTTCCTCATCCTCCTGGTGGTGAATTTCGCGGTCATCACCAAGGGCTCCGGCCGCGTGTCCGAGGTGGCGGCCCGCTTCACCCTCGACGCGCTGCCCGGCAAGCAGATGGCCATCGACGCGGACCTCGCCGCCGGCATCATCAACGACAAGGAGGCGCGCGCCCGCCGCACCGCCCTGGACGCGGAAGTGGAGTTCTTCGGCGCCATGGACGGCGCGTCGAAATTCGTCCGCGGCGACGCCATCGCCGGGCTCTTCATCACCGCCATCAACATCGTCGGCGGGCTCATCGCCGGCGTGTTGCGTGACAACCTCTCGGCGGCGCAGGCGGCCGAGACGTACACGCTGCTCACCGTGGGCGACGGGCTGGTGTCGCAGATGCCCGCGCTGCTCGTCTCGACGGCCGCGGGCATCCTGGTGACGCGGGCGGCCGGGGCGGACATGGGCAGCCAGGTGGGCGGGCAGCTGTTCGGCCGTGGCCGGGTGCTGTCGTACACCGCGGGCGTGCTGGCGCTGCTGGGGCTGTTGCCCGGGCTGCCGGCGCTGGTCTTTCTCCCCACCGCGGGCGCGCTGGCGCTGTTGGCGCGGCGGGCGTCGGGGCGGGAAGCGGCCGCGCGCAGCGCGCCGCCGAAGAAGGCCGACGACGCGGCGCCCAGGCCGGAGCGCATCACCGACGCGTTGCGCCTGGACACCCTGGAGCTGGAGGTGGGCTACCAGCTCTTGTCGCTCATCGACCTCGACAAGGGGGGCGAAGTGCCCGGGCGCGTCACGGCGCTGCGGCGGCAGGTCGCCGAGGAGCTGGGCATCGTGCTGCCGGCGGTGCACCTGCGGGACAACTTGCGCCTCGAGCCCGGCGAGTACCGCGTCAACCTCAAGGGCGTCGAAGTGGCGCGCAGCACCGTCTACCTGGATCGGGTGATGGTGCTGGATCCGACGGGGCGCGCGCCGGCGCTGGACGGCATCGCGGCGAAGGAGCCGGCCTTCGGGCTGCCGGCCCGGTGGATCAAACCGGCGGAGCGCGCCGCGGCCGAGGCGCAGGGCCTCACCGTGGTCGATCCAGCCAGCGTGCTCGTCACGCACCTGTCCGAGGTGGTGCGCCGGAACGCCTGGGAGCTGGTGGGCCGCCAGGAGGTGCAGGAGCTGCTCGCCGCGACGGCGAAGGAGGCGCCGAAGCTGGTGGAAGACGTGGTGCCCGCCACGGTGACGCTGGGCGAGCTGGTGCGGGTGGTGCGGGGCCTGTTGCGCGAGTCCGTCAGCGTCCGCGACTTCAAGACGGTGCTCGAGGCGGTGGCCGACGCCGCGCCGCGCAGCAAGGACACGGGGTACCTCGTCGAGCAGGTCCGGCGCCGCCTCAGCCGCCAGCTGACGAGCCGGCTGGTGGACGCCCGTGGGGTGCTGCACGCCCTCATCCTCGATCGGCCCACCGAGGAGCTCCTGCGTCAAAGCCTTGGCGCGTCGGACGGCGAGCCCACGCTGGCGCCCGACGTGGAGACGGCGCGGCGCCTCATCCAGGCCGTCGAGCAACAGGCGGCGAAGCTGTCCGCCGCCAACCTCCCCGTCGTCGTCATGGCGCCGCCGGACCTCCGGCGCGCTCTCTTCGACTTCCTCAGCCGCTTCGTCGGGGACTTGTCCGTGGTGTCCGCCCGGGAATTGACGCCGGGGACGGCCGTCGAGCCGGCAGCGACCTTGCAAGTGACGCCCACCACACCGCTGGTGGCGAAGAGGTGACGCATGAGCGCGATGGTGAAGACGTTCCGGGCCCGTGACGCGCGCAGCGCCCTGGCGGCGGTGAAGGCCGCGCTGGGCCCCGACGCCGTCATCCTCTCGACGCAGGAGGTCAGCGGCGGCCTCTTTCGCCGCCCGGAAATCGAGGTGACGGCGGCGCTCGAGCCCCGGCCGGCGCCGTCCCCGGCCGCCACCGCTCCGCCCGCCACTCCTCCGCCGGCCGCCGTGCGCCACGGCGCTGCGCGCTACGCCGCGCCCGCGCCCGCTGCCGAGCCCGGGGCGGCCCTCGTCGCCGAGGAGCTGATTGCCCTGCGCAGCGCCGTGGAGAGCATGCGCAGCCAGCTTCGGCAGCAGGCGGCCGCCGCCGGGCCCGAGACGCCGCGCTTTCCTCCGGCGGTGATGCGCCTCTACGAGCACCTCGTGGGCCGCGGGCTGGACGAGCCCCTCGCCGAGGAGCTCTTGCGCCTCGCCGCCGGCGCCCACGGTTCGCAGCCCCAGGCGCTGTGGCGCGCCGTCCGGGAGCTGCTCGCCGAGCGCCTCATCCCCAGCCGCGCCCCGTGGATGCCAGGCCCCCGGCGCGTCATCGCCCTCGTGGGGCCCACCGGCGTCGGCAAGACGACGACGCTGGCGAAGATCGCCGCGCACGCGCTGATGGAGTCGCACCTCAAGCTGGCCCTCGTCACCGTCGACACCTACCGCATCGGCGCCGCCGAGCAGGTCGCGCGGTACGGCAACATGATGAACGTGCCCACCCGCGTCGCGCACACCGACGTCGAGCTGGCGCGCGCGCTGGAGTTCAGCCGTCACGCCGACCTGGTCCTCATCGACACCGCCGGGCGCTCGAAGTCCGACGACATCGCGCGCCAGGCCGCGATGCTGAGGAGCGTCCCCGACGTCGACCTCTACCTGTGCCTGTCGGCGGCGACGGGCGCCCGCGAGCTGGCGGCCACGGCGGCTCGCTACGCGCCCCTCAAGCCGACGCGGCTCATCTTCACCAAGCTGGACGAGGCGCACGGCCCGGCGGCGCTGGTGTCGGCGCTCGGCCCGGTGGGGCGCCCCATCGCCTGCATCACCAACGGCCAGCGCGTGCCGGAAGACATTCACGCGCCCACCAGCGCCGAGCTGGTCGAGCTCGTCGCGGGCGTCCCGCCGTCACCCTGACTTCATTCCAGCGAGGCCACCATGGACCAGGCAGAGAGCCTTCGACAGATGATGAGCCAACAGGCGGGGGGGGACGTGCGCGTCATCGCCGTCACCAGCGGCAAGGGCGGCGTGGGCAAGACGAACGTCACCGCGAACCTGGCGATTCTGGCGGCGCAGGCCGGGCGGCGGGTGTTGATCGTCGACGGCGATCTCGGGTTGGCGAACGTGGAAATCATCTTCGGGCTGACGCCGCGCTACCACCTGGGCCACCTGCTCGACGGCACCGCGGAGCTGGAGCAGGTGCTGGCCACCGGGCCGGAAGGGGTGCGCGTGCTGCCGGGCGGCAGCGGCGTGCGCGAGCTCTCCGTCCTCGACGACGCCCAGAAGCTGCGCTTCATGACGGCCCTGGACAGCATCGAGGACGAGTTCGACCTGGTGCTCATCGACACCGGCGCGGGCATCGGCGACAACGTGGTCTTCTTCGTCGTCGGAGCGCAGGAAGCGCTGTTGGTGCTCACGCCCGAGCCCACCTCGCTCAGCGACGCCTACGCGGCCGTGAAGGTGCTGTCACTCGAGGGGGGCGTCGAGCACTTCGACGTCCTCGTCAACCAGGTCGCCACCGAGCAGCAGGCGCGGGAAATCTACGAGAAGCTGTGCACGGTGTCGCGGCGCTTCCTGAAGGCGCGCCTCAAGCTGGTCGGGCACCTGCCCCGCGACGAGAACATCCACCGCGCGGTGCTGTCGCAGCGGCCGGTGGTGCAGGCCTTCCCCAACAGCCCGGCGGCCCGCGCCATGAAGGTGGTCGCGGACAAGCTGCTGTCGGAGCCGCCGCCGCAGAGCAGCGTCGGAGGGTTGAAGTTCCTCTGGCAACGGCTCCTGCGGAGCAGCGGCGACGCCGGCGTCCTCACGCATCCCTGATGGCTCCCCATGCACCGCGCCGAGGCCCGCTACAGCCTGCCGTCGAGCGACTCCGAGCTGGTGCGCCGCTACGGTCCGCTCATCGAGCGGGTGGGGCGGCGGCTCGCGGCGCGGGTGGGCCTGGGGCACCTCGTCGACGAGCTGTGGAGCACCGGCGCCCTGGGCCTCCTCGAGGCGGCCCGGCGCTTCGAGCCCGGTCGCGGGGTGCGCTTCGAGACGTTCGCCGAGCACCGGATCCGCGGGGCGATGTTGGACGAGCTGCGGAAGATGGACCACCTCCCGCGGCGGCTGCGCGCCGACACCGAGCGCGTCGACCGCGGCCGGGCCGCGCTCACCGGCCAGCTGGGGCGCGAGCCGAGCGCCGACGAATTGGCGCAGCACCTCGGCATGCCCATCGATGCGCTGGCCGAGCTCGAGCAGCTTCGCCAACCGCTCCTGCCATTGGTGGACGCGCTGGCGGTGGCTGGCGGGGCGGAAGGCGCGGACGCGCGCGTCGAGCGCACCCAGGCGGTCCAGCAGCTGACCGCGGCCATCTCGACGCTGGATGAGCGGCTGCAGCGGGTGCTGGCGCTGTACTACGTGGAGGAGCTCACCTTCCGGGAGATTGCGGGGCTTTTGGAGGTGAGCGAGGGGCGCGTCTGTCAGCTGCACGGCGAGGCGGTGAAGCGCCTGCGCGCCGCGCTGGCCAACGCGGAGGAAGGAGCGCTCGCGCCGGCCCGCCCCCCGTCGCCTGACGGTCAGCGCGCGGCGACGGCGGCGTCCTCCTCGCGCGCGTAATTCAGCACCCACTCGACCGGTCCGCGGCGGAAGGAGAAGCGCAAGGTGCGCCCGCCGTCGAACGAGCGCCCCCAGCCCCAATGCGCGACGGCGCCTTCGAGTTGCACGGCGTCGTCCACGATGCGCCAGGTGCCGCGGGCCTGGCCCAGGCGGTAGGTGCCGTCGACGTTCAGCGTCAGTTCGCCGAACCCGCTGCCCGCCGGCTGGTCGTTGACGGTGACCGCGGCGCACCGGTAGCGCGCAGGGGGCGTCACGCCCAGCGTGCTGCGCTCGTTGAGCAGCTCGACGCGCACGAAGCCCCGGTTGAAGACGGACACGCGCACCCGGTGCTCGGCGCCGCGGCTGTCGCGGACGAGGTACACGTCGCCCAGCGCCAGGCCCACGCTGGAGGAGAATTGTTCCCGGCCGGCCTCGCGGCGGACGCCACGGGGCGCCCGCAGGACGCGTTCGGTGACCACCAGGTCCGCGTCCTCCTCCCGCGTCAGGGAGCCTCGGAGCAGCGACACCTGCGCGGGTTCCTTCGCGTGGAAGACGGAGTCGGCGAGGCACGGCAGGGCGACGAGGGCGGCGGCGGCGGCGGCGAGGAGTCTCATGCGCGCTCGTCATTGCAACGCTGACGCCGACTCCGGTTGCTCGCGTCCATGCCCACTTGGAAGCGGCGCGGGAGGGTGCGGCGCGTCTCCCGGAGCGCGCGCGCCCCCCCTCCTCATGGCAGCTGGGCGATGACGGCCTGGACTTCGGCCGCCCAGGGCCCTTCAGGCTCGAGCTCGAGGTAGTGGGCGTACAGCTGCCGGGCGGCCGCCACGTCGTGCTGCTGCTGGGCCAGGAAGCCCAACAGCAGCGTCGCGCCCGCGTGCGCTGGATCCACGGCGAGCGCGCGGCGCGCGGCCTTTCGGGCCAGCGACGTCTGGCCGAGGTCCGTCCGCGCGAGCGCGAGACCGAACCAGGCGTTTGGATCCTTCGGTGCCGTGGCGACCGCTCGCTTGAAACGCGCGAGCGCCGCCCAGGCTCGCCCCGCGTCGAGCTGCTGCCGGGCTGCGTCGAAGAAGCGGGGACTCATGCGCGGGGCTTCGTGGGCCAGGCTTCCGGGCGAACGCGTCGCCGCATCGCAGCGGCAGCCCGCCGAGGCCCCTGTCGTTTCATCGCCCGCATCCGGGACGACGGAGGCGCCGGCGCCGAGGCGCCCCCACGGGGGCAGCGGCGAACGCGGCGCGCCGGCGCCGTCGTCGACGGGGCGCGCGTCCACACGCCCCACCTCGACGGCCGGGTCGGCGCTCGCGTCGACGGCAGGGGACGGCGCGGCGGCCACCTCGGCGGCTGCCCCGGGCGCGGCAAGGGGGGCCGCAGGCGCGTCTTCGGTGGGCACCTCGAGCGCCGCCGTCACCTCGCCCGCGCTGGCGGAGCCGCGCGGACGCCCGGTCGGCTCCTTCTCCTCCGGCGTGGGAGAGGCTGCGAGGGCGACGTAGCCGGTGGCGCCGATGACCGCGAGGGCGGCGAAGACCCAGGGCGCGCGCGAGCTCCGGGGCGCTATGAAGTCGGGCCATTCCTCCGGGGCCGGCGGTGCGACGTCGGCCGTCGGCGGGGCTGGGGGGCATTCCATCGAGGCGACGGGAAAGCTACGCGCCGGCGGCGTCGATCGGCGGGCGCGCGCAGTGGAACATCGCCGGTGGGCGTGGCCAACGGTGGGGCCGCAAGTCGTGGTGGGCATGAACGGCCTGCGGAGCAACGCGCGTGCCGCGACTGCCAGGCCTCCGACGTCGCTGTGTCAGGAGGGGCCTCGCTGACCCGCGCGGTCACCGCAGCCCCGCGGGGGCGACCACGGGTCTGAGACGCGTCGGAGGCTTCGAGCGGCTGGCGTCGCGGCACGCGGGGTGCACGGCGCTGGCGCGGGACACGCACATGACGGACACAGAACTGGAGCGGGTGGAAAGCGAGCTCGCCGTCGAAGAGGCGGCACTCTTTTCGGAGCTGGCGTCGTTGCAGGCCGCAGCCGAGGCCCTGGAGGCGCGAGCGCGAGCCGCGCGGCCGCTGGCCGCGGAGGTGGCGGCGGCCGGCGGTGACGCGGAGGTCGTCAGCCGGCTTCAACAGCTCGTCGTGCCGCGAGCCTTCGGAGAGACGTCCTTCGAGCGGGCTCGCCGGGCGCGGGAGGAAGCCGTGCGCGTGCGGCGTGAGGCCGTGGCGCAGGTGCGCGAACAGTTCGCCTCGTCGCGACGCTCGCTGTCGGAGCTGAGCAGCCAGATCCAGGCTGACGAAGGCCGCGCTCTCGCCCTCCTGGAGGAGCTGCGGAAGCAGAAGCAGGTGCGCGCCGAGGCCGTCGGCGGCGGCAACCACCAGCCGCCTCGGGAGGCCGTCGTCGGCGGCGAGCGGCCGGCGGGCGCCGAGGCGCCGGCTGGCGCGACGGCCCTGGGCGCGATGTCGTCTCTCGAAGAGGCGATCGCCTCCACCGTCGCCGCCGCCCGGCCCGCTCAGCGCCGCGCGCAACGCCGCGTGATGGTGCAGACGCAGGTCGACTTCCAGTCGGACGCGAACTTCTACCTGGGCTTCTCGGCCAACATCTCCGAGGGCGGCATCTTCGTGGCGACCGTCGCGGTCGTGCCCATCGGCACCGAGGTGGACTTGAACTTCACGCTGCCCACCGGCGAGCGGATCGCCTGCCAGGGGGTCGTGCGGTGGGTGCGCGAAGTCAACGACCGGCTCCCGGATGCCTTCCCCGGCATCGGCGTGCAGTTCGTCGGCCTCGACTCCGGCTCCCTCGAGGCGATCCGCCGCTTCGTCGCGCAGCGCGATCCGCTGTTCTACGTCGACTGACGAGAAGGCCTTTTCGATGGACTTCGACGCCGAACTCGTAGCGCTCATGAAGCGGAACGCGGTGCGTGTCCCCGCCTGCCCGGTCGCGGCGCTCAAGCTGCGCGCGGTGCTCGGCCAGCCCGAGCATGACGTCGCGGACGTCGTCGAGGCGGTGAAGGGGGACGCGGCGCTCGCGGCCGCGGTGCTGCGGGTCGCCAACTCCGTGTACTTCCGGCGCGAGCAACCCGCGACGACGCTGAAGGCCGCGGTGCAGCGCGTGGGCGAGCGCGAGCTCGAGCGGCTCGCGCTGGCGGCGGGCCTCGCGGGTGAGTTTCTGCGCGACGGGCCGCTGGCGGTGTTGCGCCGCGCCATCTGGCACGAGTCGATGACGACCGCCGTGGCGTGCGAGGCGCTCGCGCGGGCTCGCCCGGGCTTCAGCGCCGACGAGGCCTTCGTCGGCGGGCTGCTGTGCGACGTGGGGAGGCTCGTCGTGGTGGGGGCGCTCGAGCAGCTGCTCGCCCGCGACCTGGAGCTGCGCGCTCGGCCCGCCGGAGAATGGGTCGAGCTGGTCGACCGCTACCACGTCGAGCTCGGGCTGGTGCTCGCGGCGCGCTGGGGCCTGCCCGACGTCATCAGCGACGTCATCTCGCAGCACCAGGCGGACGTGCCGCTCGGCCCGTTCGCGGAGCTGGTGGCGTTGGTGCAGGCGGGTTCACGGCTCGCGGCGCTGCTGGGCGATGGCCTCTGCGTGTCGGCGGAGGCGCTCCGCGCCGTAGCGTGGCTCCAGACGGACGAGCAGCGGCAGGCCGCCGCCGAGGCGCTGGCGGAGGCGGCGGCGACGATCGCCGGCTTCGCCCCCGAGCCGCCGGCTGGCTCGAGCCGCTCGTTGGTCATCGAGCCGCCGCTGGAGCGCGCGCCGCCCGCGGAGCCCTTCGATGTGCGTCTCGTCGCACGGGGCGAGCGCTGCCCGGGCGTGGCGCTCTCGCCCGAGCGCGTTCAATTCACCGCCCTCTCTCCGCTCACGCCCAACTACCTCGTGGAGCTCGAGCTCGAGCGGGCAGGGGCCGTGGTGCGGGCGTGGACCCGGGTCACCGCCTGCCGGCCGCTGCAGGGAATGCATCTGGTGGAAGCGGCGCCCTTCGCGGTGTCTCCTCGCGTCGCGGACGCCTGGCGAGAGCTCTGCGCATCGCCCGGAAAGGGCAGCGGGGCGCCAGCGGGTTGGAGGGACGAGCGGACGCCCGGAGGACGGCGGGACGCAGCGGCGCTGCGGTAGCGCGGCTCGGGTGAGCTCAGCCGCGAAACCTGCGGACCCGTCGCCGCGGAGTCGAGGGACTGGGCAGCGCGGCACTCGCTCGGGCGAGCGGGCCACAGCGCCGCCCTTCGGGCGACCCACCACGGCGTCAGAACCGGAAGCCGAGCAGCGCGCTCTCGTACACGCCCGCCCGCGCCTCCGCGAAGTGGTCGATGAGCAGCATCACCAGCGCCTCGCCCACCAGCGCCAAGCCCACGCCCACGGCCGCGTCGGTGCCGGTCGCGCCGCCCGCGCCCGCCACGAGAATCCCCGAGAAGGCCACCGACACTTCCACCGCGCGGTACACCCACCACCGGGAGTTGACCCGGTGCATGCGCTCCCTCTCGGCGGTGGCGAACTCGGCCGGCGCTTCGGCCAGCTGTGCCTCGAGCCGCTTCACCTGCCGCGGCGTGCGCACCGACAGCGCGACGCCGAGCGCCACCTGCAGCGCGCCCATCACCAGCAGCGGCACCGCGACGCCGCGCTCCAGCTTTCCGTCCGACGCCCACAGCCCGATGCCGGCGCCCACGGACAACAGGCCCAGGCTCCCCGCGAACACGCCCGTCCGCTGCTCCGCGGCGAAGTACGTCGTCATCCGCTCCTGCATCTGCTCGGCGTCGAGTCCCTCCGCCGAGGGCACCCACGTCGCGTCGGCGCCCGCGGGCCGGGCGCCCAGCGCCACCAGCGCGACGCTCAGCACCGCGAACCGCCTGGTGACGTCGAGCATGCGCTCCTCCTGCCGCGAAGCCGCGCTTGTCTGCGTCAGAAGTCCAACGGCAGGAGAAACGCCGTGCCGTTCGACGTGCCGCTCCGGTAGCTGAGCGGCGCGCCGATGCTCAGCGTCGCGGGCGTGCTGCCCTGCCCCGCGGAGAGCCAGAGGTCCGCGCCAAAGGACGAGCGCTCACGCGGGTCCGCCACCACCGTCATCACCGGCGCATTCGGCCCCGCCGTCAGCGAGCCGCCGGCGAACACGAAGACCGCGCCGGTGCCGTCGCCGTTGACGTTCGCGTCCGTCGCGCTCACCACGAGGTCGGGCCGGCCGTCGCCGGTGACGTCGACGCCGCCCCACAGCGAGCGACCGAAGCCCGGCGCGCGCTCGGTGTACACGATGGGCACCGGGTCCAGCCCATCCCCCAGGATGCTGACGAGCCGCTCGCCCGCCGCCGGCCGCTTCGAGACGATGGCCGCGGCGTCCACCAGCAGCACCGTCGGCTGCGCCTGGCCGAGGTAGGGGTACAGCTCGGCCGTCATCGCCACGAAGTCGCGGTTGTCCCCCGACAGCACCCGGCCCGCGCGCGTCGCCGCCAGCCCGAGCCGCATCGTGGCCACGCCCGTCTCCGTGTCTCCCGAGATGCGCACCCACGAGGCTTGCGTGCGGCCACCGCAGCGCGCGCCGCCCGGGTCGAACCCGAACAGCACCACGAGGCCGCGCCGGTTGCTGTTGTCGGAGTAGCGCAGCGCCAACTCGTCGCAGCCGTCGCCGTTCAAATCGCCCAGCGATGACGGCGTGAAGGTGGCCCACGGCAGCGCTGGAAACGTATACAGCGGGTCGCACGCCATCGTCGGCCGGGCGAGCTGCGGGTCGTCCGGCGCGCGGCCGGCGAACACCTCGAGGCCGTTGGCGCGCGCCACCGCGAGGTCGTCCTTCCCGTCGCCGTCGAAGTCGAAGTTGCCTTCGAGGCCATTGCGGCCGATGGCGCTGCGCTGGCACAGCGACGCGCTTCCGCCGTCGGGCACCGTGCACCCGGGAATGTCGCGGAGCGCCCACAGGCGGAAGCCTTCCTTGAAGGTGCCGTCCGCCTGGCCGAGCTGCACCATCACCGCGCCCGTCGTCTGCGCGTTGGGCGCGAGGCACTCGGGGTGGTCCATCGCGTACTCCGTCAGCCCGCTGCCGCCGTCGGCCAGCGCGCGCGGCGGCGAGAAGTTGGGCGCCGAGAATACCGCGTCGAGGCGGCCGTCACCGTCGAAGTCCGTCAGCGCCACGTCGGTGGCGATGTTGCGCCCGCCGAAGGCCGGCCAGCCGCCGTCGCGGACGTAGGCGGTGTTGGCGCCCTCCTGCAGCACCCTGGGCGCGTCGGGCGTCGCGGACGCGTAAGCGATGGCCTGCCCGGCGCCCACCTCGCCGCCGCTGTCGTCCCGCGCGGGCCCGCTGATGTTCGGCACCCCCACCAGCGCCTTGAGCGCGCCGCCCACCACGCCCACCGCCACCGCGGCGCCAAACTGTTGGCTCGCCGGCTTGTTGGGCACCGGCGCCGACGTCACCGTCCACGCGTCGGGGTCCGCACCGGCGTTGAAGGCGTCGAGGCGGCCGGTGAAGTCGCCCAGCGCCGTCGACGCGCGGCTCGAGTACGCCACCACGCGCCCCGCCCATGCCGCGAGGCCCGTCCCCAGCGTGTCCGCCCGCCCGGTGCCCTGCCGCGTCGCGTCCGCCTTGTTCATCACCGTGCCGGCCGCGCGGCCCGAGAGGCGGAAGAAGAGCAGCCGGCCGGCGAGCGGCACCGTCGTGTTCATCCCGCCCACCGTGAAGGTGCTGGTCGCGTACGGGGCGCCCAGCGCCAGCTCCGGCGCGCCGTCGCCGTCGATGTCCGTCACCGCGAAGCTGCGCCCCGCCTGGATGTTGGCCTGGTCGCCGTAGAAGCGGAGGAAGGCGTCGTCGCGGCCCACCTGCGTCGGCGTGGGGCCGGGCGGCGCCGTCGGCGTGTGCGACGTCAGGTCGAACAGGAGCGCGCCGCCGCCGTTGGAGCCGCCGCTGGTGCCGCCCGTCATCGACAGGTTGGGCGAGTCGGTGCGGTCCATGGCGACGATGAGCAGCGGCTTCAGCGAGCCCGCCGCCGGGCTGAAGCCCAGCCGCACGGTGCCCTCGTCGCTGTCGGCGGTGTTGGACGGCAGCACGTAGAGGTCGGGCTGGTCCTCGAAGCGCTTGGCGGCCGCGCGCCCGAAGTGCACCTGCACCGCGTTGCGCTGCCGCGCCTCGGGCGTGCCGCCCAGCAGCGTGTTGTTGACGGTGCCGTGGAACGCGAGGTCGAGCAGCCCGTCGCCGTTCAGGTCGGCCGCCACCAGCGAGCGCCCGAAGCGGATGTTGGAGAATCGCCGCAGCGAGCCGTCGGCCGCGAGATCCGCCCCCGACAGGCGCATGGCGCCGAGGTCGGGAATCGGCTGGTCCTTCTGCAGCACGAAGATGTCGATGACGCCGCGCGAGGTGAAGCCCGCGCCCGGCGCGATGTCCGCCCCCGGCGAGCCCACCACCAGGTCGTTGTCGCCGTCGCCGTCCACGTCGGCGATGGCCAGCGACGCGCCGAAGTTGCCGCGGCCGAGGCCCGTCAGCGGCGCGCGCAGCGCCCGCGGCCCGTCCGCGCCGATGGCATAGAGGTACACCGCGCCCGAGTCCGCCACCGTCAGGTCGTCGCCCGGTGCGGAGATGGCGAGGTCCGCCTTGCCGTCGCCGTCGAGGTCGCCCGCCGCCATCACCGAGCCGAACTGCGCGGTGTCGGAGGTGCCGGTGATGGTCCACGTCGGCTCGGCGGGCAGGCCCGCGGCGGCGCCCTTGAAGATGAAGACGGCGCCGCCCTGCGGCCGCGTCAGGTCGCTCTCGGGCACGCCCAGCGCCACGTCGACGACGCCGTCGCCGTCGAAGTCGCCCGTCACCACGTTCGCCACGTCGGTGCGGCGCCCCTGCGCGCGCAGGCCCGGCCGCGTCAGCTCGGTGAGGACGCGCGCCGTCACCGTCACCTTGTCCTGCGTGAAGCGATCGGTCCCCTCCAGCACCGCGGTGCCCGTCGCGCCGTCGGGCACGCGCAGCACGTCGCCCTCGGCGTCGCGGTCCAGCGCGCCGGGGCCGCTCACCAGCCGCCACGTCACCACGCCGGTGCCGTCGAGGGTGGCGAGGCGCGCGAAGGCGCCCGCGGGCAGGCCCAGCTTCGCCGGCGCGGCGCGGAAGCTGGCGGTGGTGGACACCCGGTACTGCAGCAGCGCCTGGTCGCCGGTGACGGAGTCGCGCACGATGATGAGGTCGAGGCCCTCGCTCGCGCCCGCCACGTACTCGCCCGCCGCCGAGATGCTGCCGCCCGACGGCAGCGCCTGCGGCTGGAACTGGGCGGTGCCCTTGAGGCCGGTGAGCTCCACCGTGAAGCGCGTGCCCGGTCGCACCGTCGCGCGCGCCGGCAGCACCGAGAAGGCGAGGTCGACGACGACGCTGGCCGTCGCCGCGTTGCCGCAGTCGTCCGTCGCGGTGATGACGTCGGTGCCCGGCGTCGGGCCCGCGACGTAGCGGTCGCCGCTGATGCTGCCGCCCGACGCGTTGGTGCTGAGCGCGAAGCGGTACCGCCCGCTGCCGCCGGTGGCCGACGCCGTCGCCGCGCCGTTGACGCGCACCGCGGCCGGGACGACGGAGGCCGTCATCGGTTTCAGCCCCACGCACGGGTCGATGGGTGGCGGCGGAGGCGGCGGCTGCGGCACCGGCGGCTCGCAGGCGGCGAGCGTCGTCACGAGGGCGATGGCGGCGAGCTTCTTCACGGCTGCGCGCCTCCATTCACCCAGCGCTGAATGGCCTGGATGCTGGCAGGGTCGAGCGGCCCGTCGGCGGGCATGCGGCGGTCGCGCACCGCGGTGGCGATGGCCGCGGCGTTCGCCTTCCACTGCTCGTAGGTGGACAGCTCGGGCTGGGTGCCGGTGCTGTGGCACTTCGCGCAGCGCGCGTCGTTGATGGCCTTGAGGTCGCGCTCGTACGAGATGACGGCGGTGGCGCTGCCGAGGAACTCGAAGTGGAGCCGCCGCGCCGACGTCGTCGCCGCCGCGCCCTCGCCGTACGTCACCTCGAGCGACAGCACGTGGCGCCCGTCCTCCAGCGCCGCGAAGGACACCGGCCGCGGCTTGCCCGCCTGCTCGAGGCCGTTGAGCGAGAAGACGAGCAGCCCTTCGGTGGGCCCTTCGCCCGGCAGCGGGCTCGTCAGCGGCACCTCGTGGGCCTCGCCGTCGTCCAGCTTCCAGTGGATGGCGGCGGGCGCCGGGCTCGCCGGCACCAGCCCCGTCACCGGCAATTCGGGCTCGTACACGCGCATGTTCTCGAAGACGCCCGACAGCCGCGGCGCCGGCCCGGGGCTCACCGACAGCGTCCTGTCGCCGACGCGCACCCACGCCACGCCCGCGGCGTCGACGGCCAGCAGCGTGGGCACCGCCGGCAGGCCCCTCGCCTCGCCCCAGCGCTGCGTGTCGGCGTCGTAGCGGAACAGCCCGTCGCCGGCCAGGAGCCACGCCACGCGCCCGCTGGACATCAGCTGCTTCGGCGAGCGGCCCAACTCGTACCGGCGCCAGCCCCGCACGGTGAACTGGAAGAGCGAGCTCGGGGTGATGGCCCACACCTCGCCGGGTGAGTCCCTCGAGGCGGACAGCCCCGCCATCGCCAGCACGCCGCCCGCCAACTCGGCCTTCGACAGCCCGCTGTCCCGCACGGTGTACGCCGTCCTCGACGTGGCCGACGCGCTCGTCAACGTCTCCCCTTGCGCGAACCACACGCCCTGCGCGCCGTCGGGCGCCGGCCCCACCGCGAGCGCCGTCAGCCCGGTGACCGACGAGCCCTCCACCTGGAGCTCCGAGAGCGCGCCGCCTTCGAGGCGGAAGAGCCCCTTCGCGTGCGCCACCCAGCCCACGCCGTTCTCGCCCACCGCGGTGGCGACCAGCCCGTCCGACGTCAGCACGTCCTGCCACGGCGGCGAGATGAGCCACCCCTGCTCGGCCACGAAGAGGCCGCGGTCGGTGGCCACCAGCGCGTTGTACGGGCCCAGCGCCCACACGCTGCCGGCGGGTCCGGGCAGCACCGGGTTCCGCGGGTGCGCCTCGATGACGCCCTGGCTGCCGTTCGAGCGCATGCGCACCACACGGCCGGCGAGGTCGACGAAGATGCCGCCGCCGCGCTCGTCGGCGAACGACGGCGTGGCGGACAGGGCGAGCCGGGACTCGGTCAGGACGCCGTCGAACGGGCGGGGGACGAGCGTCTCGGACACCTGCCCGCCGCAGCCCAGCGTCGCGATGAGGAGAAGCGAGAGTCCGAGCGCGCCGCCATGGGGGGCGTGTCTCACGGGGGGTGTGCCTTTCGAAGGGTATTGGACCAAGCGTGGCGTGTGCGGTCAGGTGGCCAGCAACCCCGACAGCGGGAGCACCCGCGTGATGCTGTAGTCCAACCCCGCCGACGCCAGCACGGTGGCGATGACGTGGTCCGGGAGAATCTGGAAGCCGTCGGGCGACGGCAGCCCCGTCTTGTGGTCGATGACGCCCGCCGACAGGCCCACGTCTCCGGAGCGCCCGAACACCAGGTTGTGCTTGATGCCCGCGCCCAGCAGCATGCAGCTGTTGGTGATGTGGTGGTCGCGCCCGCCCGACGCGTTGATGAGGGGGGTGCGGCTGAACTCCGAGAAGACGAGGACGGTGGTGCGGTCCATGAAGGT
This sequence comes from Myxococcota bacterium, assembly GCA_040755835.1. Classification (GTDB taxonomy): domain Bacteria; phylum Myxococcota; class Myxococcia; order Myxococcales; family Myxococcaceae; genus JADLDB01. The sequence continues at coordinate 5,469 of JBFMAB010000072.1, read as the reverse complement.
CCCGCCCGACGGGTGCGGCGTGGCGCGCAAGTCGCTCACCAGGTCCGCCAGCGCGTTCCAGCCCACGCGCTGGTTGGTCGCCTGCGTCACCTGGGTGCCGAAGTGCGTGTCGAGGCTGCCGGTGATGTTGATGGACACGCACTGGCTGACGCCCTTCTTGAGCGCGGTGGCCACCAGCGCCGCGCGCGCCGCCGCCGAGTTGCGCGTGTCGTTGGGGCCTTCGGGCCGCAGGCCGAAGCGCGTGCGAATGGCCGCCTTCTCGGCGCGCATCTCGGGCGGGTCCGACGCGTTGTCCTCGAAGCGGAAGTTCCGGTCGAGTTGCGCGTCGAGCACCGTGCGCATCTGCGCCCGCGCGTCCCGGTACTGGGTGACGAGGCCGCGCGAGTCGTAGAGGTCGGCCTCGCAGGTGACGGGCCGCCCCTTCATGTCGATGAGCTGCTTCTCGATCTCGCTGTCGATGGCCGTGGGGCTGGGCGACAGCGTCAAGAGCAGGTCGTTCGCGCTCGAGACGCGCAGCGCGTTCGCGTAGCCCGGGTACCGGTCATTGTAGGTCTCGATGTTGTACGCGATGTTGGGCACCGGCACGTTCGGCTTCATCTGGCCGACGATCTCCACCGCCGTCGACGAGCCGCGCGCCGCCGAGCCGTTGGGCTCCTTGCCGGTGAGGAAGTAGCGGAAGCCGACCTCGTGCGCGACCGTCGACATGTTGAGGCCGCGCACCACCGCCATGATGTCGTAGTGGTCGGCCATGCGGCCGATCGCCGGCCCGAACTGGATGTTCGACGGCCCCACGCCGGGCTTCGGGTCCGGTGTCACCACGTCGGTGGGGAAGGACGGGTCCGTCGACAGCAGGCTGTACCCGGGGAGGATGCGCGTCTCGGAGATGCGCTCGGGCGTGAAGACCGCCGGGTCGCGCGGGTCGAGGGACAACAGCACGTCCCAGCCGCCGCCGAAGTAGGCGAACACGAAGCAGCGGTCGGCCGGCGCCAGCGCGCTGGCCTGGGCGAACGCCTTGAAGGTGAGGCCACCGAACAGCTGCGCCCCGGCGAAGCCGGCGGCGGCCTTCATGAAGGTGCGGCGAGGAAGCGACAGGTTCTTCTTCATGGGCTCGTCTCGCTCGTCAGTAGGTGATGAAGCGGGAGTCGGTCATCATCGCGATGCAGACCGCGCCCCACGCCTGCTCGGGGCGGTTGATCTTCTTCGCCTGGTTGGCGAACGACTTGAACGCGTCGGTCCACCGGTCGAGCTCGTCCTGCTCGAAGGGCGAGCCCCAGAAGCGCACCGCCAGCGTCGCCAGGTTCTTCTGAATGGTGGGGTCGTCCAGGGTGGTGAAGTCGCGCGAGGTGCCCGGCACCTCCGGCCAGAGCACGCGGGCGTCCTGCGCGCGGTTCAGATCGTCGCGCGCGACGTTCAGGCAGACCTCGCGCGCGCCGTCCTCGAGGAACTTGGCGAACACCAGGTTGGCCTCGGTCGACTCGGCGTTGGTGAGCGCGTAGTCGGCCTGGCCCAGCGACGCGGCGAGGGTGTCGATTTGCGTCCACTGCCGCGTGCCGTTGGTGACGGTGGCGATGCTGGCCTTGAGCTGCGCCACCGTGAGCCGCCGCGGCGCGCGGCCGGTGTGGCCGCCGTTCTGCTCGGGGTCCGGCAGCGGCGTCAGCGTCGGGTGGTTGGGCAGGTCCACCGGGGTCAGCTCCGCGGGCCGCGCGGGGCCGGGCTCGGCGGGCCGACTGGTGCAGCCGGCCGCGCCGAGGGCGACGGCGAGGAGCGAGGCGATGAGCGTCCGCTTCATGTCAGTCGACCCTCCGGTACGCGTCGGTCTGCACGACGCGCAGCAACAGCTGCTTGAAGTTGTGGTTGTGCGCCGCGAAGTCGTCGACGAGCTGCTTCATGTAGAGCCGTTCTTCCTCGGCGCTCATCGGGCGGCCCAGCAGGTGCTGCCACGCGTTCTTCACCGCGCAGCGCTCGAGGTCACCCGTCTGCAGCATGCGCTCGACGAGCAGCGCCGGCCCCGCGGCGATGTTCGGCTCCTCCTCCGGCGTGCGGTACAGGTATGTGCGCAACAGGCCCAGCGACGCGGCGCCTTCACCGTCGAACGCCTGCATCACGTAGTTGCCGCACTCGTTGTCGCAGGTGGTGTTTCCGGCGAGCGCGCAGTCGCGGCACTTGGCCGACAGCTTCGGAAAGACGTCGGGGTCGAGGTACTGTGCGTTGCGCTCGCCGAAGCGGCCCCAGTGCGCGCCGGTGGGCTCGATGGTGGCGTGGCAATAGCTGCAGCCGCAGCGCTTCGCGAGGTTGTTCTCGCGGTTGCAGCTGTCCTCGGGCGGCGGCACCACCGCGCCGGGGGGCGGCGCGAAGTGCTTGCAGAGGAACGCCTCCCAGAACTGGTTCACGCGCGCGCGCTGCGTGGGGAAGCGGTACAGCCACGCGGGGGTGGTGAGCACGCCGGACGCCTGCGGGTCGCGCGTGTACTCGACCCAGGTGTCCGTCTGGTCGAGCGGCACGTCGGGCACCAGCTCGGCCCGCGCCGGCGGGGTGACGAGCCAGGTGGTGGGGCTCTGGTTCTGCCGGTACATCTGCGACAGCGTGCCGTTCACGAAGCCGCGGCGCGTGGTGAGGATGTTGAAGTAATCCTCGTCGCGGCGCACCACCGAGTCGGCGATGAGCAGCGGCTCCTCGTTGATGGCGGCGATGCGCGCGTTGTGCAGCGAGGTGTTGCCGGGCTCGCAGCGGCGCGCGTTGACGCCGCAGCCGCAGGAGCGGTCGGTCAGGAAGCGGCTCGTCTCGCAGCTCTCCATCGTCCATGGGTTCACGTCGCGCGTCTGCGCTTGCACCGCGCACATCACCTGCGGCCCGGGGGCCCAGAAGACCGACGCGTCGCGCACCACCCCTTCCTTCTGCACGCAACCGCGCTGCGGCGTGTAGCGGCCGCGCACGCCGCCGTTGAGCGGCATGTCGAGGCCGCACTTGTCGAGGCGGGGCAGGGTGCCGCCGTTGGGGTTCACGAAGGCCACCACGCGGCCCTGGCTGTCGAGCTCCTCCACGGTGAGCGCGGCGGTGAGGGGGTTGGTGGTGCTGGGCAGGCAGTAGTGCGGCGCCAGCGCGCCCGAGGCGAGGCGGCGCATGTCACAGAAGAACGTGTGCCTGGCCGGCACGAGACCCTGGGTGACGGCGTCGGCGCAGCTGGTCGCCCCCATCACCTGCGTGCAGGTGTACTGGTCGGTGCTGTAGTCCACGGACACCGGCATCGGCACGCCGTAGGCGTCGCGGCAGGTCTTCGTCGCCGGCTCGAGCTGCGGGTCCTCGCGCGAGGCGTTGCAGTTGTCCTGCTCGATGAAGTGGTCGCAGCCGGCGCCGTTGCGGCCGCGCAGGCCGGTGGACGGGTTGCCGCGGATCTCCAGCGGCTTCAGGCCGTCGGTCGTCGTGGCGAGCCGCGTGTCACCGTTGATGAAGATGCTCGCGCTGATGTTCGAGCGCAGCAGCGCCCGGTGGTACGTGCGCAGGCGGCCGAAGAACTCCTCGCGCTGCATCAGCTCGCGCAGGTCCTCCTCGAGGATCGCGCCCTTCGCCTGCGTGAAGCGGTACTCCTCCAGCGTGGGCGGGCGACCGAGGAGGTCGAGGTACACCTGTCGCAACTGTCGCTCGAGCGACACCTGCGACGGCCCGCACACGGCGCCTTGCGCGAGCGCCGTGCTCGAGAGCACCAGCGCGCACGCAGTCAGCACACGCACATTCGGCATCGTCCACCTCGGGGGGCAGGAGGGCAACGGAGGCAAAGTTTGGGTTGATCTTCGTCAACAAGCAATGTGGGCGACCGCGCCGCTCGCGGGTCGTGGCGAACTCGCGCCGTCGTCACTACAAGGGCGCACATGTCGTCATCCGCTGACCGTCGCTTCTTCGTGTTCAACGCCGTCGTCTCGGTCGCCGCCCTGGCGCTCTTGAGCTGGTTGCTCGTGTTCCGTGGGGGGCCGGGCGCGGGCGGGGCGGACCTGCGCTTCATGCCGGCGCTCAACGCGACGTTGAACGCGACGGCGTCGGTGCTGCTCGTCGCGGGGTGGGTGGCCATCAAGCGGAGGCGGCCCGACGTGCACCGCTACTTCATGGTGGCGGCCTTCGTGGCGTCGGCGCTCTTCCTCGTGGGCTACCTCGCGTACCACGCGGTGCACGGCGACACGAAGTTCGGCGGCACCGGCGCGGCCAGGGCGGTGTACCTGACGGTGCTGGCGAGCCACGTGCTGTTGAGCATCGGCGTGGTGCCGCTGGCGCTCACCGCGTTCTGGTTCGCCTGGAAGAAGGAGTTCGCCCGCCACAAGAAGGTGACGCGCTGGCTGCACCCCATCTGGCTGTACGTGTCGGTGACGGGCGTCGTCGTCTTCCTCATGCTGCGGCCGTACTACCCGGCGTAGCGCGCGACCGCCGCGCCGGAGCGCCCTTTGCCGGGCTCGCGTTCCACGAGCGCGCGACGAGACCGATGGCGAAGAGCAGCCCCACGATCATCCACAGCGGGCTGGTGACGAAGAGGAGCAGGAAGAGAGCGCCGAACCAGCTGTCGCCCAGTCCCTGCCCGCCGCCACAGGCGAGCGCCAGCGAGGGGACCACGGCGAAGAGGACGAAGAGTGCGCGGTGCATGCGGCGCTTCCCGTGCAGCCGCCTCGCCAACGGCGAGGTGCCCGTCGTGAGGGCGCGCGGTGCGCGACCCGCTGCGCAACCGGGCGACGGCGGCGTCCGCGGTTCCGCACTCCGTAGTCCGTGCTGTGGGAAATGGAGCCGGCGGGAGCGTTGACGGTCAGCCGGCCGGTTTGCGACGCCGGGGGCCATGGCCCAGTCCTTCGCCGACTACCCGCAGATTCTGAACCCCGAGTGCCCGTGGACGCCGCTGCGCGAGGCGACGGGCCTGCCGAACGTGAAGTGGTGCGAGGAGACGCTGTGCTCGTGGATTTCCGAGCCGGCGAACACCTGGTCGAACGTCGCTTTCCTCGTCGCGGCGGCGGCGCTGTCGTGGCGCACGCGCAAGGACAGCTCGCGCACGCTGCGCTTCTGGGGGCCCGCCACCTTCTGGGTGGGCATCACCTCGCTGGTGTACCACGCGTCCGTCGCCTTCCTGACGCAGGTGTTCGACTTCTTCGGCATGTACTTCTTCTTCGGGCTCATCCTGCTGCTCAACCTGGTGCGGCTCGGCGCGCTCCCGAAGGACAAGCTGTTCGTGACGCTGTACCCGCTCATCCTCGGGCTCACGGGTGTCACCGTGCTGGTGGCGAAGGTGGGGCTGCCGGTGCAGGGCATCATCGCGGTGATGCTCGTCGGGGCGCTCGTGACGGAAGTGATGGCCTCGGTGCGTTCCGCGGGAGGGTGTCAGGAATTCGGTGTTCCGACCGGAGCGGCGGGTTGATGCCGTTCGTCGTTGGACTTCTCTGACACGTTCATGGGGCGTCGGGCAAGCGGCCCTCGAAGTGGATGTTCAGCTGCAGCCGC
>JBFMAB010000071.1:0-27247 GCA_040755835.1 Myxococcota bacterium | reverse complement strand
GAGGAGGCCGAGCTGCTCGAGAAGGCGCGCCTCGCCCGCGAGGCCCGCGCGGCGCAGGAGGCCCGGCGCCAGGCCGAGGAGGAGGCCGCGCGTCGCCGGAAGGAAGCGGAAGAGGAAGAAGAACTCCTCCGCCGTGCCGAGACCGCCCGTCAGCAGCACCTGCGCGCCGAGGCCGACGCCGTGGCTCGCGCCGCGGAGGCGAGGCGTCGCGCCGAGACGGTCGTGGGCCCGCCCCCGGAGCCGCCCCCGCAGCGCCAGAAGAGCCTGCTCGAGCGGATGAACGAGGCGCTCCGCCAATCCGTTCTCGGCGCCGCGCCCAACGCGGCCCCGGCCGCTCCGGCAGACGGCAAGGCCAGTTCCCGCGACGACCGGACCGATCCGCACTACGCCGTCCCGCCCGGCTTCCTGGATCCGAACCCGCCCCGCAAGCCGCTCGTCCTGGGCGGCAGGGGCCAGGACGCCGAAGAGGCCGACCTCTGGAACATCGTCCAGCCGACCAGCCCGAAGGCCCCGCCGCCCAGCGCTGTCCAGAGTTTCGAAGAGGCGCTGCGCCGCGTGGACTCCAGCCTGGAAGCGCTCGTGGGTGAGGTTTCATCCAGCAGCGATCGCCCGGAGCCGCTGGTAGAAGCGATCGTCGAAGGCGAAATCGAGGCTCCTGCGTCCGCGAAGGACGCCGCCCGAATGGAGGATTTCGAAGTGGGGGACCCCTCAGACCCGGCCGAGGCCGCCCGTCTGCGTCGTCAGCGATTGCTGCGGCGCGCGATGGAGAACCTCGGCGCCATCCAGCCTCAGGCCCCGCGCACCGAGGGCGCGCAGGTTGTCTCACCGACGCAGCCCGAGCTCGCAGCCGCGCCCGCCGCGTCATCTTCACCGTCCGGCGCGCACCCGGCCCCGTCGGCCAGCGACCTCCAGCTCGCCTCGCAGATCGACCAGCGCTTCGAGGCGATCGCGAAGAAGGATCACTTCCTCACCCTGGGCGTCGCGCCCAGCGCCACCAGGGACCAGGTGAAGAGCGCCTTCCTCGCGCTCGCGAAGGTGTTCCACCCCGATCGCCTGCCGCCGTCGCTCCCGCAGTTTGCCCACAAGATGAGCGCGGTCTTCGAGTCGATCCGCGACGCCTACGAGACGCTCTACGACGACCAGAAGCGCTCCGCGTACCTCGCCTCGCGCACCGCGGCCCAGGCCGGCGCCCCGCCGGCCGCCGCACAGCAGGCCTCGGACCTCATGAAGATGGGCGAGGTGTTCTTCAAGAAGCGCGACTACCGGCAGGCCGAGACGCACTTCATGAAGGCGCATGCCATCGACAAGGGCGCGAACTCGCTCGCCGCTGCCGCCTGGTCCATCTACATGGATCCGACGCGCAAGGCCGAGGCCGGCGAGGCGCGCATGTTGATGCAGAAGGCGCTCACCATCGACGCCAACTGCGACCGCGCGCATTACCAGCTGGGCGTCATCGCCCGCGTGGAAGGCGACATGGACACCGCCGAGCGGCACTTCCGCGAAGCGGTCCGCGTGAACCCGCGCCACCTCGAGGCGAACCAGGAGCTGCGCCTCATCGAGATGCGCAAGAAGAAGGACACCACCAAAAAGGGTGGCTTCTTCCGCTAGCCGTCGGGCGGTGCTTCAGCCCAGCAACGACTCGAGGCGCGCGCGGTCCTCGTCGCGCATCGTCACGAACTCCACGCCCATGCCCGCGGCCTCGCCGGCCTCCGGGAAGCGGCGCACCCACGCGACCCGCGCCTGCGCGCGCAGCGGCGCCGTCTCGCCGGGGAAGGTGAACTCCAGCGACAACTGCTCGCCCTGCTCGAGCAACAGGTCGCTCGCGAGGAACGTGCCGCCGGCCGAGAGATCGGCGCTCGTGAAGACCAGCTGCCCGGCGCCGTGCGCTTCCCGCGCCTGGAACTGGACGGCAACCGCCTTTCGCTCGTGGCGTCGCTGCTGACCCATGCAGGCATTGGAAACGTTGACTTGCTGCGTTGCAAGGCGAAACATGCCCCATCCTTCCGTCCACGAAAGGGTGAACGTGGCCAAGCAGCACCTCCTCCTGGTCGATGGCGACGCGAAGAGCCTTCGCGTGATGGAGGTCAGCCTCAAGAAGGCGGGCTTCCAGGTCACCACCGCGATTCACGGAAAGGACGCGCTGGAGAAGGTCCAGATCAGCCCGCCCGACCTCGTGCTGTCCGAAACCCGCATGGCGGAGATGGACGGCTTCGAGCTGTGCAAGGTCCTCAAGAGCGACGACCGCTTCCGTCACATTCCCTTCGTCTTCCTGACCAGTCAGAAGGCGGTCGAGTCCAAGGTGAAGGGGCTCGAGACGGGCGCCGAGGACTACCTGACCAAGCCCATCTACATCAAAGAGGTCGTCACCCGTGTGCGCATGATTCTCCAGAAGGTGGAGAAGGAGCGCATCGAGAAGAAGGAGACCCGCGCCGGCTTCACCGGGAGCCTCGCCGACATGGGGGTGGTCGACCTGGTGCAGACCTTCGAGATCGGCCGGAAGACCGGCGTCATCAAGCTCGAGGGCGAGCGCACCGGAACGGTGTACTTCAAGGAAGGCCGCGTCATCGACGCCGAGCTCGGGCGGCTGCGCGGCGAGAACGCCTTCTACCGGATGTTGAACACCTTCGAGGGGCAGTTCGAGGTGTCCTTCACGCCGGTCGATCGCCCCGAGCGCATCGAGGTGTCCACGCAGGGCCTGCTGATGGAAGGCATGCGCCGCCTCGACGAGTGGGGCCGCATGCTGGAGCAGCTGCCGCCGCTCGAGACGGTGTTCGAGCTCGACTACGACTCGCTGGCCGAGCGGCTCGCGGAGATCCCCGACGAGGTGAACGGGCTGCTCCGCCTGTTCGACGGGCGCCGCTCGCTGGCGCGCGTCGTCGACGACTCGGACTTCGAGGACCTCGCCGCGCTGGGCATCATCTCGAAGCTGTACTTCGAGGGCTTGATTCGCGAGGCGGGCGCGCCGTCGCCGTCGGCCGAGCGCGTGAAGAAGCCCCGCATCGAGGAGTGGCTCAACACCGGCCCCCAGCCCGCCGGCGGCGAGCCCGCGGGCGCGCCGTCCGTCACGCCCGCCGCGCCGCTGCCACCCGCGCAGCCGCCGGTCACCGAAGTGCCGATCGAGACCGGGCCGGCCCACGCGGTGGCCGAGCAGCTGGCCGTGGCCGAGCCCGAGCTGCCGCCGCTGGGAGAGGAGGAGGCCGTCGAGCTGGAGGCCGACCTCGGGGCGCCCGTCACCCAGCCCGAGGCCGTCGCGCCCGTCATCCCACCCGTTGGGCCCGCTGCGCCGCCGCCGAAGCTGCCGGTGACGCGTTTCGAGCCGAAGCCTCGAGGCGCCGCGCAGGCCGCCCCACCGCCGCCGGCCGCCTCCCAATTCCTCGTCGAGAGCGCGCCGCGCGAGCTCGAGCGAGCGCGCAGCCACCTGCTCGAGAAATGGGCGTCGGTCGACGAGGACGGACTCGAGTCGCAGTCCACCTGGGCGCCGGTCGGCTGGGCCCGCGCGCCCGAGGGACACCGCCTCGGTCCGCCGGAGCCGGCGATCGCCATGAAGCCGCCGGTGTTCGGCGGGGCGGCGCTCGAGCGCTACTCGCTGCCGCCCCTGAACAAGGCGCCGACCGCGGCGGCCGAGGCGCTCGCGCCGATCGAGCTGGCCGAGGCGCCCACGCAGCCCGTGGGCCTCCCCGAGCCGCACACCACGCCGCCCACGTCGGGCGCGCCCGCTTCCGCGGCGCCGCCCCCGCCGATGCCGCCGCCGGCCCCGGCGCCGCTGCCGGCCCCGGCGCCGCTGCCGCCGCCCAAGGCGCCCGTCGTCACGGTGACGGAGGTGCGACCGGCGATCGCCGCGCCGCCCGCGCAAGTCGCCGCTCCGGCGGCAAAGCCGGCGGCGACGCTGACGCCGCCCAGGGCGTCGCCGCCGGAGGAGCTCGAGGACACCTTCTTCTCCGACTCCGAGGGGAAGCTGTCGCAGCCGCTCACCGGGGAAAACCCGATGCCGGCGCGCAGCTCGAAGGGGCTCATCGCCGTCATCGTCGCCGGCCTCATCCTCGGCGTCGTCGGCACCATCTTGGTGATGAGCAACGAGTCTCTCACGCCGGGCGAGCATGACGCGGGCGCGCTCGTCGTGGTGGCGCCGGGCATGGATGCAGCGGCCGTGGAGCCGGAGGGCGACGCGGGCGCGCCGGCCGTCGTCGACGCACCGGACACCGAGGCGTCGCTCGAGGACGCTGGCGCCGTGGCCGTCGCCGCCGTCGACGCGGGCGCCGCGGTGGATGCCGGGGCGCTCGCGGTCGCGCCCCTGGACGCGGGCGCGGTGGCCGCCGCGCCGGTGGACGCCGGGGCCGCGAAGGACGCCGGGGCGCTGGCCGTCGCCGTCGTCGACGCGGGCGCCGTGGCCGTCGCGGTGAAGGACGCGGGCGTCGCGGTCGCCGTCGTGAAGGACGCGGGCCCTCCGACGGACGCGCTGGTGGCGGCGCTGGAGAAAGCGCGCGCCGAACTGGTGAAGGGCCATTACCGCAACGCCGTGAAGTTCTTCCGCGAGGCCGACAAGCTGAAGCCCGCCGATCCGGAGATCCGCACCGGCCTCGGCATCTCGCTGGTCATGTCGGATCAGGGCTACAAGGAGGCGGTGCCGTACCTCCAGGACGCGGTGAAGACCGACCCGAACCACGCCTCCGCCTGGCTGGCGCTCGGCCTCGCGCTCTTCAACCTCGGCCGCGAGAAGGAAGCCCGCGCGCCCTTCGAGGAGTTCCTGAAGTTGAAGCCCAACAGCCCGGAAGCCCGGGACGTGCGCGACACGCTGAAGATGATCCGCTAGAGCGGAGCGCGTGCTGTGCCTGGGCATCGAGACGTCGTGTGACGAGACGGCCGCGGCCGTCGTGAGGGACGCGCGCGTCGCCCTGTCCGACGTCGTCTCCACGCAGATCGACATCCACCGGCGGTGGGGCGGCGTCGTGCCCGAGCTGGCGAGCCGCAACCACGTCGTGCAGGTGATGCCCGTCATCGACGAGGCGCTCACCCGCGCGCAGGTGACGCTGGACCAACTCGACGTCATCTCGGTGACGAGCGGGCCGGGCCTGCAGGGCGCGCTGCTCGTCGGGCTGCAGGTGGCGAAGTCGCTCGCGCTGGCGAAGGGGTTGCCCTTCGTGGGCGTGAATCACATCGAGGGGCACCTCCTGGCGATCCGCCTCGCGGAGGACGCGCCGGAGCCCCCGTTCCTCGGGCTCGTCGTCTCGGGCGGCCACACCACGCTGTACGAGGTGGCGGCCTTCGGCACCTACCGGCGGCTCGGCACCACGCGCGACGACGCGGCCGGCGAGGCCTACGACAAGGTCGCGAAGATCCTCGGTCTGCCGTACCCGGGTGGCGTGCCGATCGATCAGCTCGCGCAGACCGGCGACCCCCGGGCCATCGCCTTCCCGCGCGCGCTCAAGCAGCACGACGTGCTCGACTGGAGCTTCTCGGGGCTCAAGACGGCGGTGCTGGTGCACGTGCAGAAGCACGGCCTGCCGACCGGGCAGGCGCTGAACGACCTCTGCGCTTCGTTCCAGGAGGCGGTGGCCGACGCGCTGACGAAGAAGCTCGTCGCCGGCGCGAAGAGGGCGCGCGCGAAGCAGCTGGTGCTGTGCGGCGGCGTAGCGGCGAACTCGCGGCTGCGCGCGCTGGCGGAGGAGCGCGCGGCCGACGCGGGCCTCAAGCTGTACCTGCCGCCCAGGCGCCTGTGCACGGACAACGGGGCGATGATCGCCGTCGCCGGCGCCGAGGCCTTCAAGCGGGGACTGCGCAGTGACCAGACGTTGAACGCCGACCCGTCGTGGCGGCTGGGGAGCTGACGCGATGGCCGAACACCCGCGGGACATGCTGCGTCGCCTGGGCCTCGAGGCGAAGCACAGTTGGGGCCAGAACTTCCTCGGCGACGACCTCGTGCTCGAGCGCATCGCCGAGGAAGCGCTGCTCCGCAAGGACGAGCCGTGCCTGGAATTGGGCGCGGGCCTGGGGCACCTCACGCGGCATCTGCTGGCGACCGGCGCGAAGGTGACCGCGGTGGAACGCGACCGCGATCTCGCCCAGGCGCTGCGCCGGCAGAAGCTGGAAGGCCTCACGCTGGTCGAGGCGAACGCCGCGGAGTTGGACTTCGCGAAGACCGCGCAGGCGGACCAGGTGGTGGTGGTGGGGAACCTGCCGTACCACCTCACGAGCAGCATCCTCTTCGAGGTGCTGGACCAGGTGGCGCACGTGCCGCGGGCCGTGTTCACGCTGCAGAAGGAAGTGGTGGAGCGCCTCACCGCGAGGCCCGGCGGCCGGGACTACGGCGTGCTGACCGTGCTGCTGGGGCGCTTCTTCGAGGTGGAGAACGCCTTTGACGTGCCGGCGGCGCAGTTCCACCCGCCGCCGAAGGTGGACTCGGCGGTGCTGAAACTGACGCGGCGCCCGAAGCCCGCCGCCGAGGTGAAGGACGAGGCGCGCTTTCGCCGCGTGGTGAAAGCCGGCTTCGCGCAGCGGCGCAAGACGCTGCTCAATTCGCTGAAGAGCGACAAGGCGCTGGCGGCGGAGGTGGACTTCGCCGCGGCGCTCGAGCGCGCGGGCATCGACGGGACGCGGCGCGCCGAGACGCTGTCGGTCGAGGAGTTCGCGCGGCTCGAGCGCTCGCTGGACGCGACGACATGAAGAGGTGCTGCCAGCCATCTGGCCGAAGGTCGTGCGATCCCTGACGCCGCGGGCTTCGTTCCCCGTCTCCGCGCGAGGGTTGCGGCGTTGATGGGTCTCGTCTGAACGCTGCACGCCTGAGAACACGTTCGGCGGCCAACGCCGCCTGTCTGGAACGTGCCGTGCGTCGACTCCCGGCCGGGAGGGCCGTGAGCCGTCCCCGCGACTCAGGCGAACGGGTTACGGACCATGACCGTGCCGTAGAGGCGCCCGTCCTCGAAGTCTTCGGAGAGCAGCTCGTCGAGACCGAAGTGCTCCGCGTACGCCCAGAGGTGCGCGTCGAACCAGCTCAGCTGGTACGCCGCCGCGCCCCGGAGCGCCAGGCGCACGAGCGCCTCGGTGGGGTAGAGGATCTCGAATTGCGACAACAGCGCCTCGGCTTCGAGGCGCGCGTCTTCGGGGCTCAGGAGTGGCGGGCTCTTTCCCAGTGGTCGCGACGTCGCCGCGACGAACTCCACGACGGCCTGGTGGGGGATCCGGAGCGAATCGTTCGTCACGCCCTCCCGGAGCAGCTCGGTCGCTCTGCGCTGCTTGTCCGGGTCGCGAGGGTCGAACCGGTACACGAGGACGTTCGTGTCAACGAGCGCGGCCACGGCCGTAGAGCTCCTCGCGCGTCCAGCCGCGGTCCGTCGTCCTCGATGGGGCCTTGCCGGCCTGCCGCTTCGCCTGTCGCTCGGTGGCCGCGTCGAACAGCCGCAGGCGGCGTGCCGGATCCTTCGGCTTCGTCGCCGGAACGCCCGGCACCAGCCGCAGCGAGTCCCCGCTCGCGACCCACGTCACCTCGTCTCCCGGCTCGATGTGAAACTGCTCCGCCAGCGCTTTGGGAATCGTGAGCTGCAGCTTGCTGGTGACCTTGCTCATGTCCTTACCGTAGTAAGGACGATTTCCTTGTTGCAACCGGACCGGTCGGTCTCAGCGGCGCACGCCGGAGAACCAGGTCCCGCGGCCGACGCCGCCGTACTCGAACGTGCCGTGCATCCACTCCCAGCCGGGGAGATCTGCCACCATCTCCTGGAGCTCCTCCGGCTGGTAGATGCGCAGCGCGCTGACCGTGCCGTCCCAGACGCTCACTGCCAGCGCGAGCGGCGACCAGGCGAGCACGGCGCGCGCGAGCCGCTGGTCGTCCGCCAGGACCGGCGCCGCCAGCAGGGCGGGGATGCCGAACGGCGCCATCGCCGCGAAGCGCAGCGGGTTCCGCACCAGGCCCTCCGCCACGAAGAGGCCCGGCGCGTTCTCGCAGGCGCCGCGCAGCACCGCGCGCGCGAGGTCCGGCGGGAAGTGGTGCAGCGCGTTGATGATCGCCCGCGCGCGGCCCGGCCCCAGCGTCGGCGGAATGCGCGTCGCATCCACCGGCTGCGGCACGAAGTCCAGCTGGCCGTTGAACTCGCGGCGGAGGGCTTCCCACTGCGTCACCTGCGGGAAGAGATCCGTCAGGAGAAAGTGGCCCGCCCTGCCGCGCCGGCCCATCGCCTCGAGCAGCACCGCCGCTGGGCCGCCCGCGCCGGCGCACAGATCGAGCACCTCGCGCGTGCCGCAGGCGGTGAGGAACGCCTCGAACGGCGCCACCAGCCCGTCCAGCATGCGCCCCCAGCGCAGCGAGCGGGAGAGCGCGCCGACGACCGTGTCGCGCAGCACCTTCGGGGCCCACGGGGCGTCGTTGAACTCGAACAGCTGAAAGCGGGGCAGGGGCACCGCCTCAGTCCATCGGGTGCAGCTTCTTCAACGCCGCGACGACCTTCTCGCGCGCGAGCGCCGGCTTCCGCCGGCCCGTCGTCGTCGGGCGCGGCGGCGGCGGGGGGGCCTTCTTCACGCTGCCCGTCGCGGCGGCCTTCGCCCGCTCAAGCACCACCACCGGTACCTTCACCACGCGCCTGGTCGTCATGGTCAGTACTTCTTCCGCTGCGCGATGGTGCGGAGCAGCCCGCCGTTCGCGTCGAGGAAGCGCCGGAACTCATCTTCGTCGAGCCGCATGCGCGCCAGCACGCCCCTGATCAACTCGTCGAGCGGCCGCGCGTCGGCCTTCTTCAGCTCCATGGCGATCTTCAACATCGCCACGCCGTACAGGGGGCTCGCCGCCACCTCCGCCGGCACCGGCGGCTCGGCCGCCTCGTGGGACTTCTCAACCGCGGCCGACAGCGCCACGACCCTCGACTTCCCCCTCCCGGCAATGGGCATGACGTGACCATACATGACATGGCACCATGCGTCAAGCAACCGCTTGATCTCACAACGGAAATCCCGTGGATTGTTGCGAGATGGGGGCGAGTGTGGTTGTGTGCCGAACGTGCTCCAGGGCCGGTAAATCGGCCTGAAAACCGCCTGACTCACGACGCCGGACCGCCCCGAAGCCGCATGACATCGAGCCATCGGTACATCGTGGTGGAAGGGCCGATCGGCGTGGGGAAGTCGTCGCTGACGAACATTCTCGCGGAGCGGTTGCAGGCGCGCCGGGTGATGGAGGTCGTCGAGGAGAACCCGTTCCTCGCGAGCTTCTACACGGACCGGAGCAAGTACGCGTTCCAGACGCAGATGTTCTTCCTGCTGTCGCGCTTCAAGCAGCAGCAGGAGCTCTTCCAGCAGGACCTGTTCGCCGCCGTGACGGTGAGCGACTACCTGTTCGCGAAGGACCGGATCTTCGCGGCGCTCACGCTGGATCCGAACGAACTGGCGCTCTACGAGCGCGTCTTCGAAGAGATCGGCCCGCGCGTCACCAAGCCGGACCTCGTCATCTACCTGCAGGCGCGCCTCGACGTGCTGCTCGGCCGCATCAAGAAGCGCGCGCGCGAGTTCGAACGGAAGTTCGACCCGGAGTACCTGGACTCGCTGTGCCGCGCGTACAACGACTTCTTCTTCCACTACAACGAGACGCCGCTGCTGGTGGTCAACACGTCCGACATCGACTTCGTCAACAACCCGGAAGATCTCGAGAACTTGCTCAGCGTGGTGCGCCAGACGAAGAAGGGCACCGTGCACTACCAACCCCTGCCGAGCAGGCGGTAAAGGACTCCATTAAGCTCTGACACGAAGCCCACCGGGCCATGAGCGACCTCGAACGAGGCGGTCAATGGCAGCAGCACCGGTGATGATTCCCCCGCAGTCGACATGCAGGAGGTGAACCTGTGAAGGACAAGGTCACCATCCACACGCTGAAGAAGTTGAAGCATGCAGGTCAGAAGATCTGCATGGTCACCGCCTACGACGCGACGTTCGCGCGGA
The DNA here is from genome assembly GCA_040755835.1 of Myxococcota bacterium. Classification (GTDB taxonomy): domain Bacteria; phylum Myxococcota; class Myxococcia; order Myxococcales; family Myxococcaceae; genus JADLDB01. Next base: position 17,332 of record JBFMAB010000071.1, on the reverse strand, counting down.
TCCTCGACGAGGCCGGCGCCGACGTGCTGCTGGTGGGCGACTCTTTGGGCATGGTCGTGCAGGGCCACGACTCGACGTTGCCCGTCACCATGGACCAGATGGTGTACCACTCGCGCTGCGTGAGCCGCGGCGCGAAGCGGGCCCACGTGGTGGGCGATCTCCCGTTCATGAGCTACCAGAACGGCGTCGAGGAGGCCGTGCGCAACGCCGGGCGGCTCGTCGCCGAGGGCGGCGTGGGCAGCGTGAAGCTCGAAGGCGGCGCGGAGTTCTCCGACGTCATCTCGCGCATCGTGCGCGCGTCGATCCCCGTGATGGGGCACATCGGGCTGACGCCGCAGTCGGTGCACAAGATGGGCGGGTACGTCGTGCAGGGCCGCGACCAGGAGACCGCCCGCAAGCTGCTCGACGACGCCGTCGCGCTCGAGCAGGCCGGCTGCTACGCGCTGGTCCTCGAAGGGGTGCCTCTGGAGCTCGCCAGGACGATCAGCGCACGCCTGGCGATCCCCACCATCGGCATCGGCGCCGGCAAGCACTGCGATGGGCAGGTGCTCGTCTGCTACGACCTCCTCGGCATGAACCCGGATTTCAAGCCGAAGTTCGTCAAGCGCTACGCCAACCACTTCGAGGCGATCGGCGGCGCGGCCCGCGCCTTCTTCGACGAGGTGCGCGGCGGCGTGTTCCCCGATGAGGACCACTCCTTCCGCTCGACGACGATGCGGCTGGTGGCGTCCAACCCCGACGTGCAGCCGCACGAGGGCGAGGAGAAGAGCGCCATCTACGGCGTGCCCGTGTAGCGGCGGCTTCCTCCCGAGCGCGTGATGAACCAGCCGGCGACTGCGGCGTGCGACCGCTGCGGCACCTTCAGCGACGAGCGCCGGGCGCTGGGCAGCCGCTCGCTGTGCCCGGCGTGCCTTGCGCACGTCGCGACGGGCGCGCGGTACTGGTCTTCGCGCTACGTCTCCGGCCTCGGCGTGCTGCTCAACCCCACGCCGGCCGCGGTGCTGCTCGCGCTCAACTGGCAGCGCGCCGGCGACCCGAAGCGCGCCCGGCAGATGTGGTTGAACGCCGGCATCCTGGGCGTGTGCTACCTCGCGCTGTTGTTCTCGGGCGTCGAGCTGCCCGGCGCCGTCACCATCGGCGTCGGCATCGGGCTGGGGGTGTGGCTCGGCCGCACGTTCCAGGAGCCGTCGGAGCGGCTCCGCGCCGCCGGAGCGCAATCGGCCAACCGCTTCCTGCCGGTCCTCTGCACCCTCATCGCCTTCGCGGTCGTCATCGCCGTGATGGTGTTCACGATGCCGGACGAAGGGATTTTCGAACCATGAAGATCGTCACCACCCCCGACGAGGTCCGCGCCTTCACGCGCGCGCTGGCCCGCGACGGCAAGCGCCTCGCGCTGGTGCCCACCATGGGCTTCCTGCACGACGGGCACTTGTCGCTCATGCGCGAAGGCGCAGCGCGCGCCGACGCGGTGGCCGCCACCATCTTCGTGAACCCGTCGCAGTTCGGGCCCAATGAGGATCTCGCACGCTACCCGAGAGATCCGGAAGGGGACGCGGCGAAGTGCGAGGGCGCGGGCGTGTCCTTGCTCTACATGCCGGAGCCCTCGACGGTGTACCCGGCCGGCTACCAGACCTGGGTGACGGTGGACGAGGTGTCGAAGGGGCTGTGCGGCGACCGCCGGCCCGGGCACTTCCGCGGCGTCGCGACGGTGGTGGCGAAGCTGCTCGCGCTCTTTCGCCCCGACGTCGCGCTCTTCGGCGAGAAGGACTACCAGCAGCTGCAGGTGATCCGCCGGCTGAACGCGGACCTGGAGCTGGGCGTGGAGATCGTCGGCATGCCCACGGTGCGCGAGGCCGACGGGCTGGCGATGTCGTCCCGCAACGCCTACCTCTCACCCGAGGAGCGGCAGCGGGCGCGCGCGCTGTCGAAGGGCCTCTTCGCCGCGCGCGACGCGGCGGAGAAGGGCGAAGGCCGGGCCGCCACGCTGGTGGGCCTCGTACGGGCCGAGCTGGCGCAGGCGGGCGTACGGGAGGACTACGTCGCGCTCTGTCACGCTGAGACGCTGACGCCGCTCGAGGTGCTGGAGCCCGGCGTGCCGGGGCGCCTGCTGGTCGCTGGCTTCCTCGGGAAGACGCGGCTCATCGACAACCTGGCCGTCGTTCGATCGTGAGGCGGTCATCGCCGGCCGCTGTGCGCGAAGTGTTTGCGTTCGCGGTGGACGGCGGGAATAAGGCGTCGCATGGCGGAGAAGGCCAGGCCCGGCGAAAAGATCATCTGCGAGAACCGGCGCGCCCGCTTCGATTACGTCATCGACGACACCATCGAGGCCGGCCTCGTGCTGACCGGCAGCGAGGTGAAGGCCCTGCGCATCGGCGAAGCCTCGCTCAGCGACGCCTACGCGCAGCCCGAGAAGGGCGAGCTGTTCCTGCTGAACGCCCACATCGGCGCGTACAAGCCCGCGGCCACCTTCGCGCACCTGCCCACCCGGCCGCGCAAGCTGCTGCTCCACCGCGCGGAAATCGAGAAGTGGGCGGCGAAAGTCCGGGAACGTGGTTACTCCATCGTCCCGTTGGTGATGTACTTCAAGGACGGGCGGGCGAAGGTGAAGCTGGGGTTGGGCAAGGGCAAGAACACCGTCGATCGCCGCGCGGGCATCCGCGAGCGTGAGACGAAGCGCGAGCTGGACCGGCTGAAGAGGCGCCGCTGAATGGACGCACGGGTGGACGAGAAGAAGCAGCGGCTGCTGGCCGCCCTGGAGAAGGGCATGGCGCAGCTGCACCTCGACGCCCGCCGGCCCGGCGTGTTGGTGCCCGAGTCCTTCAAGTCGAACCACCACCTGGTGCTGAACGTCTCGTACCGCTTCGATCCGCCGGATCTCAGCGTGTCCGACTGGGGCGTGCGAGAGACGCTGTCCTTCTCGGGCAGCCGCTTCACCGTGGGCGTGCCGTGGAGCGCGCTGTACGCGATCGCCTCGCACGTCACGCGCGAGTTCTGGATGTACCCGGACGACATGCCCGTGGAGCTCGCCCAGGCCGCCACCGAGCGCATCAACACCGAGGCGCTCGCGAAGCCGGCCGAGCCGCCGCCCGCGCCCGAAGAGAAGAACCCCCGCGCCATCCTGCGCGAGGTGGTGCTCAACAAGCCCGAGGGCGGCGGCGCAGAGAAGGAGCCCACGCCTCCGCGCCGCGGCCACTTGCGGATCGTGAAGTAGCGACGGCCGTCCGTGTGAATGCGCCCGGGGCACCGGGGCACACAGGCGACGCGTCCGCACACGCCAGGCTGGGCCGGTGGCGCTCTTCGAGCGGACGGAGGGGAACGCACATGTCTACGTCGTCGTCCGGCGCGCGTCGCGCGGCCGGCTGGGTGTCGTGTTGCCTCGCGGTGGCCTTTCTGGGCTGCTCGCAGAGCTCGCCGTCCGTCACGCTGAAGCTGCCCGCGCCGCGGCCGTCCCGGCAGGCGCTCGGCGGCTCGCCCGTCACCGGGGCCGCGCAGTTCGACGCGCCCATCGTCGATCCCAACACCTGGAGCGGCACGCCGGTGGGCACCGGCGGCTACACGGTGGCCACCAGCCCGACGAGCACCGGCGGCCCGTCCGCCATCGCCGCGAGCGACAACGGCTACCAGTACGTCATCATCGGCGACTTCACCCGCGCGTCGGGCACGGCGGTCGCGGTGGTGAGCGATCTCCCGTGGGTGGCGGGCGCCACGGTGCTCGACGGCGTGCACCGCTTCGCGGTCCTCTTCGACGTGCAGACGGGCTACGCGATCGCCGAGGCCGACTCCGGGACGCTGACGTTGAGCGCCGCGGGCAGCCAGCTGGGGCAGCGCGTCACCGGCACGCTGTCGGGCAGCTTCGTCGACGTCTCGCAGCTCCCGCCGCCGGGCTGCCAGACGAACGCCGACTGTGCGCGCGGGGAGACCTGCCAGTCGGGTGTGTGTGTCGCGACGCCGACCGGCTGCACCTCCAACGCGCAGTGCGCCGCCGGCCAGGTGTGCCAGTCCGGCCAGTGCGTGACGCCGCCACCGCCCGCGTGCGTCGTGGACTCGGACTGCGCCGCGGGCCTGGTCTGCCAGGCCGGCGTGTGCGTCGCGGGCCCGGCCGGCTGCACGTCCAACCTCCAGTGCCCGAACGGCTTCATCTGCCAGGCGGGGCGGTGCGTGTCGTCGATGCCGGTGACGTGCGGCGGCCAGCAGGGCGCCGGCGGTTACAGCGGCGCGTGGGGCGGCGTGGCGCAGTGCTCGGCCGCGGGCTTGGGCAGCGTCGCGGTGTCGAATGGCCAGGCGTGGATCGACGACAGCACCCCGCAGCTGACCCTCGTGGTGGCGGATCCGTCGTCGTCCAGCGCGGGCGTGGTGATCGCCCTGCCCGCGTGCCCGTCGGCGGCGGGCGCGGTGGCGCTGCAGCCCGGCGAGGCGGCGCTGTACGCGGAAGTCTCCGGCGCGACGCCGGACACGGCTCTCTGGGTCGCCAAGCAGGCGTCGGGCGGCACGCTGACCTTCACGTCGGTGGGCGCGGTGACGGCAGGCCACTTCCAGCTCACCTTCTCCGGCGGCGGCACCGTGACGGGCAGCTTCACCGTGCAGTGACTCGACGCGCTTGAAGGCGCCCGCTTCTCGCCACTGCGCGGGGGCGGGCGTCAGCCGCGCTTCCGCTGCCAGCTGCGCAACAGCTTCGCCGACTGCGCCTGCACCTGCTTCTGGAGGAAGTCGCTCCAGCCGAGCAACAGGCCCACCGGCCCCAGCGCCTGCTTGCTCCAGCGGTAGAAGTCGAAGGTGTCGGTGTGCTGCACCACCTGGCCGTCGCGGAACACGAAGGCGGCCTCGATGACGTTGTGGACGCGGCGCTTGCCCTGGAAGAGGTAGCGCGCTTCCCAGTGTGCGCGGCCCCGGGTGTCGTCGGCCTGCACGTCGCGGAACTCCACCGAGAAGTCCCGGGCGATCTCGCAGAGCATCGTCCACATGTCGCCGATGTCCTTCCCGCGCAGGTCGGGAAACGCGCCATCGCTGAAGCGCGCGTCGGGCGCGTAGATCGCGCGCATCGGCCCCGCGTCCTTGCGGGCGAAGGCCTCGTAGAACGCCGTCAGCTTCTTCGCGTTGTCGTGCATGGAGGGCGGTTCAGGTCCCCGCGTGCGGCCGCAGGACGAGGACGGGGCAGGGCGCGTGGTGCACGACGCGGTCGCTCACCGAGCCGAGGATGAGGCGCTGCCCGGCGCCCAGCCCACGCGAGCCGACGATGATGAGATCGGCCCCCAGGTGGCCAGCGAGATCGCACAGCGTCTCCGCGGGCTTGCCGAGCTCGACGCGCGCGGCGGTGGGCACCTTCGGGCGCTCGGCGACGATGTCGTCGAGCACCTTCTGCGCCTTCTTCACGTCCTCCTCCGAGCGCGGCGCCGACGTCATCACGTAGCCGGAGAGCGGGCCGACGGGGATGACCTGCGGCGGCTCGAGGGCGAAGACCAGCGTCACGCGCCCACCCAGCTGTTCGGCCAGCCCCTGGCCATACCGCGCCGCTTCGAGGGACTCCTTCGAGCCATCCACCCCGATGAGGATGTGCTTCACCATGCCCCCACCATACACCTCGATCGCGAGGGCGGCTGCGCTCTCGCGCGGGCGGCGGCGCTACTTCGTGAGGCGTGCGTTCAGGTTCACTTCTTCGCCACCGCGCAGCGTGCCTCTCCACGGCTTGTAGCCGGGCAGTTCGACGACGACGGGCGTCTCCCCGGCCCAGACGTTGTCGCCCGCCCACGGCGTGACGCCCACCACCGTGCCGCCGATGCGGACGGTCGCGCCCGCGGGCTCGCTGGAGACGATCGCCGGTGGCCTGGGTCCTCCAGCCACCAGCCGATCGAGCAGGCCGTTCTCGTGCACGGTCTCGGCAGGCTTGCCCGCCCCGCCGGGCTTCGAGAACAGCAGGCCGCCGCCCAGCAGCACCGCGCCGGCAATCGCCGCGGCGAGGACGATGCGCACCGCGAGCGAGCGCCGCCGAGCCGGAATGGGCGCCCGGTACCCCTCGACGGGCGCCTCCGGGCGTTTGGGCGCGCGCTCGGCCAGCTCCAGCGGCGGTTGCTGCGCGGGCACTGGCAGCGGCGCAGCGCCGGCCGCTTCGATGCGCGCCAGGCGGCCTTCGAGCTGACCGTCGGCGTTGAGCGTGGGGCCGTCCTGGAGCGGGTCGGGCGGGTCGGGCTCGGACATGCGGCGCATTGTGGCGCAGCGCCCCGGGCGCGTCATCCGCGGGGGCCGTGACGGAGTCTTTGCGCAGCCGCCCGCGCGCCGTGACGCGCGCCTGCGAGAAGCCCGCCCGCATGCACGACGCCGACACCGACCTGCTCCTGCGCCTCGAGGCGCTCCTCATTTCGCTCCGCGACCAGGTGGACACGCTGACCGAGCGCGTCGACGCGCAGCTCGCGCAGCACCACCGCGCGCTCTGCCGCCTGGAGGCCGAGGTTGCCGAGCTGCACTGGCAGGTGCGGGAGGCGGGGCTGGACAATCCGTTCCCGCGCGGCGCGCCGCGGCCGAATGCGTAACGGATCGATGGCGCTGTCACCGCGACGTTGCCGAGGGGTTTCGAACCTTTCACCCCGCGGCCCCGATCGTGTTGCGGGCCGCGGCGACGCTTGACCACCTCGCGGAAGGAGGCTGCGCATGAACTGGCTGACGCTGACACTTCTCACCCTGGCCGCTGTGGGCTTCGTGGCGCTGACGCTGCAGCGCGTCGGGCTCGCGGCGGCCGTGCGCGGTCCCGTGCGCCCGCCGACGCGGCGCCCGGGCATCTCCATCCTGAAGCCGCTGTGCGGCGTCGACGACGCGCTCGAGGAGAACCTCGCGTCCTTCGCGGTGCTCGACTACCCGCGCTGCGAGGTGCTGCTGGGCGTGAAGGACACGCGCGACCCGGCGTACACGGTGGCCTGCCGCGCGGCCGCCCGCGCGCCGCGGCGCTTCCGCGTCGTGCTGCAGCAGGGCGAGGCGGGGCTGAACCCGAAGGTGAACCAGCTGGTGACGCTGGCGCGCGCGGCGCGGCACGACCTGCTGCTGGTGTCGGACTCGAACTCGCGGCTGGCGCCCGGCGCGCTGCAGGAGCTCGCCGCGCTCTTCGAGGATCCACGCGTCGCCTGCGTGTCGAACCCGGTCAGCGGCGCGGGCCACGAGTCCTTCGGTGCGCTCCTCGACAACCTGCACCTCGCGTCGGGCATCGGCGCAGGACAGCTCGCCGCGAAGGCGGTGGCGGGGAAGGACCTGGTGGTGGGCAAGTCGATGGCGCTGTCCCGCGAGGCGCTGGACGCGCTCGGTGGTTTCGCCGCCTACGCCGACGTGCTGGCCGAGGACTACGTCATCGGCCAGGACATCACGCGCAAGCTGGGGCGCACCGTCGCCATCGCGCGCACGCCGGTCCTCAACGTCGCGGTGCGCCGCAGCGTGAGCAGCTTCTTCCAGCGCTACGTCCGCTGGAGCGTCATTCACCGCACGGCCATCACGCTGCCGACGTACCTCTCGCAGGCGCTGCTCAACCCGTGGCCGCTGCTGGTGCTGGTGGCGGTGCTCAAGCCCGGCGCGGGGACGGCGGGGCTGGCGGCCGCGGGCCTGCTGCTCAAGGCGGCCATCGACGTGTCGGCGGCGCGGGCGCTGGGCTGCGGGCCGCTGGGCGTGAAGGCGCTGGGCGCGGTGGCGGTGAAGGACCTGCTCCTCTTCATCGCCTGGTGCAACGGGCTCGTCTCCCGGACGGTGACGTGGCGCGGCACTCGGCTGCGCGTCACCCACGGCTCGCGGCTGGTGCGGCCGGGCGCGGCGCTGCCCGAGGTGGCGGAGCCGGCGCCGGTGGCGGGGATGGTGTCGTGAGCCGCGCGCTGAAGCGGCTCGAGGTTTCGGTGTCGACGTGGGCGCTGTGGGCCGCGATCGGCGCGCTGCGCACCTGGCGGCGGCTCGCGGTGTGAAGCCATGACGACGCTGGCGCACTTCTCCGACCTGCCCCCCGGCGCCTCGCCGGCGCACGAGCGGGCCGTGGCGTCGCTGGTGGCGAGCCTCAGGGCCGAGCGCGTCGATCACGTCGTCGTCACCGGCGACGTGACGGACGGCGGTGCATCGAGGAGTACGAGCTGTTCCAGGCGCTCTTCCACCCGCTGCGCCGCGAGGGCCGGCTGACGGTGGTGCCGGGCCACCACGATCGCTGCGGCGACGACGTGGCGGAGCTCTTGTCCGACGAGTTGTGCGTTTCCGTCGACGCGCGCGACGGGCTGTTCATGGTGTGCGTGGACTCGACGGCGCCGCACAACCGCTCGCCCTTCCGCTGCCACGGGCAGCTGTGCGCCGAGACGCTCGACGGCGTCGATCGCGCGCTGGCGCTGGCGCCGAGGGGCGCGCTGGTGACGGGGCTCCTGCACCACCACGTGCTGCCGCTGCCGGTGGAGGGCTTCGGCGCGTGGTTCGCGGACACCTTCGGCTGGCCGCACGCCGCGGAGCTCCCGCTGGGCCGCGCGCTGCTGGAGCGGGCGCGCGGGCGCGGCGAACTCGTCCTGCACGGGCACCGGCACGTGCCGCGGCGCTTCCACGTCGCGGGCGCGCGGCCGCTGCAGGTGGTGAACGCGGGTAGCTCGGCGGAGCTGGGGGGCGTATCGGGTCTTCACCCACGACGGGGCGCACGCCGCGTCGAGCCGGTGGGTCCACGCGCTGCCCGCACCCCGGCCGCGCCCGCACCTCGCCCAACCGATCGCGGCGCTGCAACTCGCGTGAGCTGTTCGCGTGCGTGCTCCCTGCGGAGCAGTCCCGTTCGCCGCGGCGGTGCCGGTGGAGCACGCTGCAGGAGCCCGGGCGTGGAGCGGCTCCGCGCCGTCGGTCGGGCGACGCCCCTCCGGCCGGCGAACAGTCGGCGACGACGCGGAGGCCGGCGGCAGGAGCGCGCGGCGAACGCCAGCGGCGGGCCTTCGATGCGCCCGGTCGAGCGCTCTCCGAGGCGCCAGAGCGCGGTCGTGAGCCCCGGGCCGTCCTCGTCAGCGCTTCGACTTGCCGCCGACGGGCCTCGCTTTCCCGACGGCGTCCGGCGGCACGCGCGTCGAGTAGTGCGTCACGCCGTCCTCGTCGGTCCACCGATACACCTCGTTGCCCTTTGTCTCGTCGCGCGACGCGGCGGCCGGCGGCGGAGGCGGCGGGGTGGCTGCGGCCAGGCGCTGCAGCTCGGCCTGCTGCTGCGCGATGAGCGCCCGCTGCGCCTCGAGGGCCTGGTCGGCGAGCCGTTGCTGCTCGGCGGCGCGGGCCCGCTCCTCGGCGGCACGCTCACGCTCCAGCGCCGCGCGCTCGCGCTCCTCCGCGGCGCGCTGCCGCTCCTCCGCGACGCGGCGCTCGCTGGCCTCCCGCTCGCGTGCGGCCTCGACCTCCGCCCGCGCGCGCTGCGCCGCGGCCTGCTTCTCCGCCTCGTCGTCGCGCGTGGTGGTGGGAAACCAGGTCGGACCGACCACGTACGGCATCGGCCGGTAGACGGGCGCTCGCATGAGGCCCGGGCCGCGCGTCCCCTGCCAGCCGCCGACGTAGCCCGTCCACGCGCCAGTCGGAGGGCTCGTGTCCCTCCAGCCGCCGACGTAGCCGGTCCACGCGCCCGTCGAAGGCGCGGGCGCCACCGGCATCGGGCCACCGCCGACGCTGACGAAGCCGCGGACCTGGCCCGCCGCCGTCCCCGCTGCGAACACCGCGATGAGCAGCACGCCTCGCATGAATGGAACGATGCGCCCCTCGCACACCGCGCGCAACCCCATCAGGACGCCGGGTGCTTCTCGGAGAGCTCCCGCAGGTACGTCCACTGGAAGATGCCCGTGCGGTGCAGGTCGCCGAAGGTGAAGGCGAGCGCATAGTTGCCCATCGCCGTCACCTCCACCGCCTTCAGGCCCTGGGGGATCGTCTCGACGTCGAAGGTGCGCACGCCGCTCCACTCCTCGACGCACTGCGCGCACGGGCAGTACTGGCGCAGCGTGCGGGCCGTCACCCTCGTGGTGACGCCGTCGCTCCAGCCGAGCTCCAGCACCTGCTGGTCCTTCGAGAGGGTGACGCTGGTGGCGGACGGCGCCTTTTTCGCGGGCTTGATGGCGTTCCAGAAGCTCATGGCGGGAGCGTGGCGGGGGCTGGGGTGGGCGGAGGCGAGGACGGCACCTCGGGATCCTCCACGATGGCGACGACGGCGGCGGCGAGGCGATCGACGAGGCCCTCCACCAGCACGCCGCGGCGAGGGCCTTCGTTGGCGACGACGCCTTCCTGGTAGGTGACGTCGAGGCCGAACGGCCGGCGCAGCGCGGGCACGCCGGCGAGGTTCACCGCGTAGTCCGGCTGCGTCGGGTACTTCACCAGGCGCGCCTTCACCTGCTCGGCGGTGGTGGTGAAGCGCTCGAGGAGGCCGGTCACGTGCTCCGTCTCCTCGACGGGCTGCGCGGCGCAGAACAGGAGCGGCCAGATGATGAGGCCGACGCCGAAGCACAGGCCTCTCAGCGTGCGATCGGACACCGTCACCTCGTTGCCCTCGATGACGGTGCGCACCACCACCGCTTCGCCGTCCAGCAAGCCCACGCCGCCGGTGGAGGTGACGCGCCAGGACGGCCGGCGCTCCTGCACGGCCAGCAGCAGCCGGCGCTGCAGCTCGGCCAGCACGTCGGCGCGCGCGAAGAGCGGCTTCTCGGTGACGAGCGTGGTGACGGGCACGGTGCCGGTGCCGCCAAAGCCGTAGGGGCTGGGGTAGACGCCGTACGCGTTCGGGTACGCGCCGCCCGGCGAGACGTAGGTGTAGTCGGTGCGCGTCGTGACTTTCCAGTCGGCGATCTCGAAGAACGGCTCCAGCACCACGTTGCGCGCCACGCCCGGATCCGCCGGTACGAAGGACTTCTCCTGCGCCAGCTTCGCCGTGGCGCAGCCGGCCGTGGCGACGAGGAGGGGGAGGACGAGGCCGCGGTGCATCTTCAAAGCGCTCCCTATTCGCGTCGGGTGAGTCTGGCCAGCGGGAAAGCGGCGCGCTAACCGTTAGGCTGCGAACATGGGGACCGAGCTTCATTCCGCGGCGTTGGCGCTGGTGCGGGGCGAAGGCGAAAGCCGCCAGGTGCTCATCGTCCACCCGGGCGGGCCCTTCTGGGCCAGGAGGGACGCGGGGGCGTGGAGCCTGCCCAAGGGCCTCGTGGAAGAGGGGGAGGACCTGCTCGAGGCGGCGCTGCGCGAGTTCACCGAGGAGACGGGCGCGCCTCGGCCAGCCGGGCCCTACGAGGCGATCGGCGAGGTGACGCTGAAGAGCGGCAAGCGCGTGACGGGCTTCGCCGCCCGCGGCGACTTCGACGTCACCAGCCTCACGTCGCACGGCGTCGACGTGGAGTACCCGCCGGGCTCCGGTCGTACGCTCCGCTTCGAGGAGGTCGACCAGGCGAAGTGGGTGACGCTCGAGGAGGCGAGGGTGCTCCTCAACCCTGCGCAGGTCCCGCTCGCGGAGCGCGCGCTGGCGGCGACCTTCCTCGGCTGACGCTTGCGCTACGGGCAGCTCTGCGACGCGCCCGACGAGTTGCGCGGCGTGGGGCTGGCGAGCGCGAAGTCCGTGGCGTTGTCGTTGGTGTCGGAGCACCCGCCGCCGTTCCGGAGGATGGCGAGGGTCGCGCTGGGCGCTGGGGCGTTGCCCGCGCCCTCGCGGCAGTCCGCAGTGCCATAGCCGACCAGGTCGACGACATCGGCTCCGAGCGGGCAGCTGCCGGCGAGCGGCGTCGTGCCCCGGACCAGCGCGATCTTCCCCGCGCCCGCCGCGAGCCCGATGCTGCCCACCACGTCGGCCGTCGGCAGCGGCGTCGTCCCGTTGGTGCCGCCCGCCTGCGCCACGAGGAAGCGCCGGCCCGGCGCGATGAAGCCCGAGAGCGGCGTCACCTGCCAGGTGCTGCCCGTCGCGGAGGCGTACTGCACCGACCAGCCCGCGAGGGACACCGGCGCGGTGCCGCCGTTGAACAGCTCGACGAAGTCGTTGGTCCAGGTCGCGCCCGCGTTGCCGCCGCCGCCGAACACCTGACTCACCACCAGCCCGCGCGTGTTGCACGCGCCGCAGTCCAGCGTGCCGCCGCAGGTGTCGGACACCATGCCGCAGGTGGGCCCGAGCTGCTCGCACGTCTTCGGCACGCACGCTGCGCCGCACACGTTCGCCGTGCCGCCGCCGCCGCACGTCTGTGGGGCCGTACAGCCGCCGCACAGCAGGACACCGCCGCAGCCGTCGCTCACCTCGCCGCAGTTCTTCCCGAGCTGCTCGCAGGTGGCTCGCGTGCAGCCGCCGCCACCAGCGCCGCCGCCGACGTGGCCGCCCCCACCGCCGGCGTCACCGCCCCCACCGCCGGTCGCACCGCCCCCACCGCCGGTCGCGCCGCCCCCACCGCCCATGCTGCCGCCGCCCGCGCCGCCGCCCGCGCCACCGCCGCTCGTCGACGTCGGCACGCAGAAGCCGAACTGGCACGTCGTCCCGTCGCTGCAGACGCTGCAGGTCAGCCCGCTCGAGCCGCACGCCTGCGGGGTGAACCCGCCCTGGCACACGCCGTTGGCGTCGCAGCATCCGCTGGAGCAGGTGGACGGGTTGCACGCGCCGGCGGAGGGGCCTCCGCCGCCGCACGCGGCGAAGAGGAGCCCCAGGAGCGCCCCGGTGAATATGGCGAGACGTGCGTTCATCGGGGGGTCGACCCCCGAGCGCCCCCGGGTGTGCAGGGGAGTCTGGCCGCGCGGGCCGAGGTGCGCCCGCTGCCCTTGTGTTTCCCGGGTCGTTCGGTGAAACGCTCCACGGAACCGTCCTCGTGTCCTGCTGTGACGAAGAGGAGCGGCTCGACGCCGCCCTCTTCCGCCCGTTCGTCGAGCGTCGAGGCGGCGCCGCCGTCCACGTGCTCTTCGTCAACGCGGGCTCGACGGACGGCACCGCCGCCGCGCTTCAGCGTGTCCTGGCGCAGTTCACTCGCGCTGGGCGCGGAGCGTCGCGACGTGCGAGGTGATCACGAAGCCCGGCGCGTTCCACTGGATGGACTCGGTCGCCCGGCGATCCGCGGAGCGGATCAACTCGCAGATCGCGGCGCGGGCCCCCACCTGTTCGCGCGTGGCCACGGTCACAGCCGCCGGTGCTGGAGCGCGGGCAGGCTCTTTCGCACCCTTTCGAGGAGCCCGAGGTCGAGCTCCGCGACCGCCACGCCTTCGCCCTCGCTGCAGCGCGCCGTCACCAGACCCCAGGGATCGACCACCATCGCGTGGCCCCACGTCATCCGGTCCTTCGGGTGCCGGCCCTGCTGCGCCGGGGCGATGACGTACGCCTGGTTCTCGATGGCGCGCGCGCGGAGGAGGACCTCCCAGTGATCCTTCCCGGTGGCCAACGTGAAGGCCGCCGGGACGGTGAGCAGCACGGCGCCGGCCGCGGACTGCTTGCGGTACAGCTCGGGGAAGCGGAGATCGTAGCAGACGCTCAGGCCCACCTTGCCGGCGGGGCTGTCCGCCACCACCACCTCGGTGCCCGGCGCCACGGCGGCGGACTCGCGGTAGTGCTGGCCGTCGCCGACCTCCACGTCGAACAGGTGCATCTTCCGGTAGACGCCCAGCCGCGCGCCGTCCGGCCCGTGGAGGACCGAGGTGTTGTACAGCCGCCCGCCGGGCGCCCCTTCTTCGAGGATCGAGCCGCCCAGCACCGTCACGCCCAACTCCCGGGCCATCGCCCCCACCCAGCCGAAGGTGGGGCCGTCCAGGGACTCCGCGTGGTGGGCGCGCTCGGACTCCGGGCCCATCCACGAGAAGTTCTCGGGGAGACCGACGAATTTCGCCCCGCGATCCGCGGCTTTGCGCATCAGGCGGGCCGCCGCCTCGAGGTTTTGCCCGCGGTCGGCCCCGCTGGTCATCTGCACGGCGGCGATGAGCATGACTGCCTCCTTCGGAGGGGACACTGTTTACAGGGGGACGCCCGCTGTCGTAAGTGCCGCACCGGTCACTTCCGGCGTACTGAAAAGTGGGCCCGGCGCCCACTTTTGTTTTTTCAGCTCATGAGCCAGACGAATTCCCGCCAGACGATCGAGGACAAGGCCTGGGCTGTGTGCGAGCCGCTGCTCGCCGCCGAGGGCCTGGAGCTGCTCGACGTGGAGTTCACCCGCGAGCACGGGTGGATTCTCCGGCTGACGATCGACCTGGGCGAGGGCTACCCGGGGGACGCGGCCGCGGTGGGCGTGGACGAGTGCGCGATCGCCAGCCGCGCGGTGGATCGCGCGCTGGACGTCGAGGACTTCATCCCCCACGGGTACCACCTCGAGGTGTCGAGCCCCGGAGTGAACCGGCCGCTGAAGAAGGCCCGCCACTTCGAGCAGGTGGTGGGACAGAAGGTGCGCGTGAAGACGTTCGGCCCGCTCTTCGAGCCGCCGCGCAAGCACTTCGTGGGCACGCTCACCCGGGTGTCGCCCGACGCCATCGTCGTCGACGTGGAAGGCGCGGGCCCGTTCACCATTCCGTTCGAGGACATCGCCCGGGCCAACCTCGAGTTCGACTTCGACGCGGGCAAGGGGCACAAGCCCGGCAAACCCGGGCGGCCCGGTCAGGGCAAGAAGGGCAAGCAGGACAAGAAGAAAGGGCCGGCCTCCAGTCCACCAGAGGTCGGCTGACCGCCCATTCTCGCAGTCCCCCGCAGCATCAGCAGCACGAAGCGCAGTACCCACAACGAGAGCAGTGCACATACAGGTCCGCGATGCGGGCCGAGGAAGACCAAGGAGAAGATCATGACCCCTGCAGCCGCCACGCTTCGTCTCGACGACGTCCTCACGCAGGTCGCCAAGGACAAGGGCATCGAGAAGGCCGTGCTCGTGCAGACGCTCGAGGACGCGATGCAGACCGCCGCGAAGAAGCACTTCGGGCAGGATCGCGCGCTCGAGGCGAAGTTCGACCCCGAGAAGGGCGTGGTCGAGATCTTCCAGGCCATCACCGTCGTCGAGCAGATCACCGATCCCATCAACGCGGTGAACCAGATCACCGTCGAGCAGGCCGCCGCCCGCGGCATGCAGGTCGAGCCCGGCGACGAGCTGGTGTTCCAGATCTTCTACCGCGACGAGGACGCCGCCGAGGCCAAGGCGCAGGACGAGCAGTACGGCGACATCCTCGGCCTCAAGACCTTCCGCCGCGGCTTCGGCCGCATCGCCGCGCAGACCGCCAAGCAGGTGCTGCTGCAGCGCACGCGCGACGTGGAGCGCGAGAACGTCTTCAACGAGTACAAGGATCGCAAGGGCGAGATCGTCACCGGCATCGCCCGCCGGCTCGAGCGCGGCAACCTGATCGTCGACCTCGGCCGCGCCGAGGCGGTGCTGCCGGTGCGCGAGCAGGCGCCCCGCGAGGTGTACCGGCCCGGCGACCGCGTGCAGGCCTTCGTGCTCGACGTGCTCCGCGAGGCCAAGGGCCCGCAGATCATCCTCTCGCGCTCCTCGGTGAACCTGCTCACCAAGCTGTTCGAGATGGAGGTCCCCGAGATCGCCGAGGGCATCGTGGTGATCGAGGCTGCCGCCCGCGAGCCCGGCCGTCGCTCGAAGATCGCGGTGTCGAGCCGCGACGGCGACGTGGACCCGGTCGGCGCGTGTGTCGGCATCAAGGGCAGCCGCGTGCAGGCCGTGGTGCAGGAGCTGCGCGGCGAGAAGATCGACATCGTCGAGTTCGACGAGGACCCGGCGCGCTTCGTCTGCGCCGCGCTCGCGCCCGCCGAGGTGAGCCGCGTGATCATCGACGAGGCCAACCACGCGATGGAGATCATCGTGCCCGACGACCAGCTGTCGCTGGCGATCGGCCGCTCGGGCCAGAACGTGCGCCTCGCGGCGCAGCTCACCGGCTGGAAGCTCGACATCAACTCGGAGAGCCGCGTGAAGGAGATGCGCGAGTTCGCCGAGCGCTCGCTGGGGGCGCTGCCCGGCGTGAACGAGATGCTCATCGAGACGTTGTACGCCCACGGCTTCCGCATGGCCAAGGACGTCGCCGAGGCCAACCCCGAGGTGCTCGCGCAGATCCCCGGCCTCGACCCGGCGAAGGTGGCGGCAATGCAGGAAGCGGCCCGCAACCAGATGGGCGCCGACGCCGAGGAGCTCGAGCGGCTCGCGAAGGAGCGCGAGACGCGCCGGCTCGAGGAGGAGCGCCGGCACCCGGACGAGCTGTCGCAGGAGGAGCGCCTGGCGCGCGTGCGCGGCATCGGCAGCAGCAACGTCGACGCGTTCAAGCTCGCGGGCTACGCCACGGTCGAGGACATCGTGAAGGAGACGGACCTCACGCGGCTCGGCAACGTCGCGGGCATCGGCATCAAGAAGGCACGGCAGATCAAGGCCGCCGCCGATCACTACCTGCAGGAAGAGAACCGCCGGCGCGCCGAGTTGGACGCGCTGAAGAAGGCGGAGGCGTCGGCCACGGCCACGGCGTGACGCCGCGGCCCCCGGCCTGAGGACTCGAAGCGATGACGACGGAGGCCCACGCGCCGGAACGGACGTGCGTGGGCTGCGGAAAGAAGCAGCCCAAGGTGCTGCTCCATCGGTTGGTGCTCAACGAGCAGCACCAGCCGGTGCTCGACAGGACGCAAGCCGCCCCTGGCAGGGGGGCGTACCTCTGCGGACCAGGCTGCCTCGCGGCGGCCGTGAAACGAAAGGCCTTCCAGCGGGCCTTCAAGACGCACGTGGCGCTGGATGTGGTGAACGACCTGGAGGCGGCCCTGCAGACGCGAAGCTGACGGCAGTACCCATCACTCTCGTCGACGTTTTCGTCACGCGAACGCCAGGGGCGTCGCGGCGCGGAGACTGGCCCAGGTTCTGACGGTTCCGACAGCCCAGCGCTGTTGTTTTCTTCCTTTCTGAAGTACGGGGGGCCCTGCCCTATGTCCAAGAAGCGCGTTCATGAAGTCGCCAAGGAGCTCAAGGAGTCCCACGGCATCGAGCTCGACAACAAGCAGGTCGTCGCGGAGCTGCAATCGCTCGGCTACGACGTGAAGAGCCACTCGTCGTCGCTGGAAGACGACCAGGCGCAGGCGGCGATCCAGAAGATCGTCGAGAAGCGCAAGCCCAAAGCCGCGCCGGCGCCCGTCGCGCCCAAGGGCTTCGTCGTGCGCCGCAAGGTGGGCGAAGGCGTGCAGACGACCGTCGTCGCGCCGCCGCCCGTGCACCACGAGGAGGCCCCGGCGCCCGCCGCCGCCGCCGCCGCGGTCGCGCTGCCGCCGGACTCGCAGACGCCCGTGGCTGCCGCGGTGCCGCCGGCGAACATGCCCCCGGCCACGGAGGTCGCGGCGGCGCCGCCTGCCACCCCGGCGCCCGTCTCCGACGAGGCCGCTCCGGCCGCGCCGCCCGCCGCCGCGCCGCCCGCCGCCGCGCCGCCC
>JBFMAB010000070.1:0-69698 GCA_040755835.1 Myxococcota bacterium | reverse complement strand
GCGGTCGAGTTCTTCGAGGGCCGGACCAACGCGACTCAACAGCGACTCGCCCTCGGGCGTGGGGCGGACCGAACGCATCGTGCGAACGAGCAGCGCGACCTGCAGGCCCTGCTCGAGGCGCCGGACGCGCCGGGTGACCTGCGACTTCTCCATCGAGAGCCGGCGGTCGTGAAGCTCTGCAGTTCGGCGGTGGCAAAGTTCGGCGGTGGCAACTGACGTCGCGAGGCCCGCCCGACCGCGATGTCCCCGCCTCGCCGATGCCGCGAAACGGTGAAAGTCGAGTCAGAGGCTCGGGTCGCAGCTCGCCGGCGTCGCCAGCATCTCGATCTTCGCGAACACGCGCGGATTTTTGCCCGCGGTGAGTTCCTTCACGTAGTTGCAGGAGCTGCCGGCGAGGCGGGGCGGGGCGTCCTTCGACAGGGCCTCCACCACCAGCGCGAAGTCGCGGCCGAGCGGCAGGTCGCGCAGCGTCGCGTCCTGCGTGTTGGGCGTGCCGGTGGTGAGCGAGATGTCGAAGCGCAGGGCCTTGCGCGCGACGCCCGCGCTGTCCTTCAGCGGCACGAAGCGCGTGTCGGCCACCTGGTCCTTCAAACAGGCCTTCTGCACCGCGACGCAGTCGAGCGACGCACCTTGCGTGACGAGCGCGATCTGGAAGGTGCTGATCTGGTCGAGCAACCCGCGCGAGACGACGAGCTGAATGTCGAAGCCGTCGCCGGGCAGCGCGGCGGGCCCGCAGGCGGACAGGGCCAGCGCGGCCAGGGCGAGGAGGGCGGCGCGCGTCATGGCATCCCCTCGATCTGGATCTGGATGGGCAGGGTGGCTGACTGCTGGCTGGTGGCGATCAGCACCACGCCCGTCGTCACCGCCGCGGCGCCGGCGCCGATGCCGACCCACACCCACGGATTCTTGTACCAGGGCCGCGACTTGGCGACCGGCGGCGGGGTGGCCGCCGGGGAGGCGACGTGGAAGGTGAGCGGGTTGAAGGCGTCGCCCCGGCCCGCGAGGCGCCGCTGCGCCGCGTCCGCGACCTCGACGTAGTACTCCATGTCGAAGCCGGCCTCCTCGACGGGCACCTCGAAGGCGGGGATGGTGGCGACGTAGTCGACCTTCGAGCCCTTCTCGCGGGTGAAGTCCACCGAGCTGTACGCCTGGACGCCCGCGCGGCGGAAGAAGAGCTTCGCCTTCGCGCCCAGCGCCATGTCCTCGATGCGCGCGGGCACCACCACCGCGGCGCCGCCGTCGACATCGGGGATCGCCTCGACGGCCAGCGTCACCGGGCGCACCCGCCGCTTGCGGATGTCGTCCTTGATGCGCGCGTACAGCGTGCGGATCTTCGGCGGCGCCGTCTTCGGCAATTCGTAGTCGGGGCGCGCCTGCAGGAGCTTCTCGAAGGCGTCACGCGCCTTCTCCTCGTTGCCCAGGTACAGGTGCGAGAGGCCCAGCAGGCGGTACAGCTCGACGAGCTGGTCGTCGGTGAGATCCGGCTGCTCGAGGCCCTTCTCGAGCGTCTTCACCGCGTCCTCGAAGTCGCCATCGTCAACCTGCTGGCTGCCCTTCGCGATGGCCTCGTTCTTCGGCGCCACCTGCCCCAGCAGCGTCGCGGCCAGCGGCACGTCGCCCGGGAAAGCGCCCTCAGCCCGGGCCCCCGTCGCGACCAGGCACAGCAGCATCACCAGCCAACGCACGCGGCCCCCTTTCCAGAATCGGCCGACCGGAAGCGTGTCACGGTTTGACTCGCCGCGCTGCCGTCGTGTAGGTTCCGCGGCCCTTCGGGGCGGAAGTGGCCGCAAATGCTGGTAAAGATTGAAGAAATACAAGAGCCGGGGCTTGAGCTCAAGGAGCCGATCAAGGCCGAGGTGCTGACCGAGGCGCTTTCGGACGCGCCGGGCTACGAGCTCGTCTCGTCTCGGCCCCTGTCAGCCTCGTTCAAGCGGGTTTCCGGGCAGGTGCACCTCAAAGGGGCCTTCGGCGCGACGGTGAAGGCGCCGTGTCGCCGCTGCCTGAAGCCGGTGACGCTGGACGTGCCGGTCGAGTTCGCGCTGCGCATGGTGCCGGAGGGCCGGCGGCGCGATGAGGACGAGGACGACGAGCTGGAGGCCGCGAAGGGCTCCGGCCGCGGGCGCCGGAAGGGCAAGAAGGACGACGACGGGCAGGCCCCGGTGGCCGCGTCCTTCGAGCTGGACGAAATCGACGCCGAGCCGTTCGACGGGAAGACGATCGATCTGGACCCGGTGATACGGGAGCAGGTATTGCTGGCGCTGCCGGTGACCGTGTTGTGCCGGGAGGACTGCAAGGGCCTGTGCCCCACTTGCGGCCAGGACTTGAACGAGCAGGACTGCGGCCACGGAAAAGAAAAGGAAGTCGATGTCCGGCTCGCGAAGCTCAAGGACATCAAGCTGAAGAACTAGCGGTCTGAAAGGACGGGAAGTGTCATGGGTGTACCCAAGAAGCGGACCTCGAAGATGCGCCGGGATCGGCGCCGCGCGGGCAACAACAAGCTGAAGTCCGCGGTGCAGGTGTCGAGCTGCCCCAACTGCGGCGCGGCGGTGATGCCGCACCGCGTGTGCCCGAGCTGCGGCTTCTACAAGTCGAAGAAGGTCATGGCCGGATCGGCCGACTGAGCTCCGACGAACGGACGTCCCGTCTGAAGCAGCCTGCCGGGAGCCTCCCCGGGCGCCTGGCGGGCCGTCGTCTGTCCTGAAAGCAGCTCGCGAAGGCCCCACGCGCGCGGCCCGCGAACCCGGATTCCCATCTGCGTAAAACGGTACGCGGTGACAGGGTGGAAGGGCCTTGGTATGGGCCCGCCCCGTGACGCGCGCCCAGATCCTCGGCACCGGTGGCTACGCCCCCGAGAAGGTGCTGACCAACCACGATCTCGCGAAGATCGTCGAGACGAGCGACGAGTGGATCGTCGAGCGGACGGGTATTCGGCAGCGGCACATGGCGGCCGAGGGCGAGGTCACGAGCGACATGGCCCTGAAGGCGTCGGTGCGGGCGCTGGAGCTCGCCGGCACCCGGCCCGAGGACCTCGACGTCATCATCGTCGGCACCATCAGCCCGGACATGCCCATGCCGGCCTGCGCGGCCTTCCTGGCGCACAAGCTGGGCGCGACGAAGGCGTTCGCCTTCGACGTGTCGGCGGCGTGCGCGGGCTCGCTGTTCGGCATGTCGATCGCCGCCCAGTACATCCAGACGGGGGCGGTGAAGCGCGCGCTGGTGGTGGGCGTGGAGCTGCTGACGCGGATCATCGACTGGGAAGATCGCAACACCTGCGTGCTGTTCGGCGACGCCGCGGGCGCGATGGTGCTGGGCCCGTCCAGCGACCCGGAGCGGGGGATCCTCTCGACGCACCTGCACACCGACGGCTCGCAGACGGACATCCTCTGCATCCGCGGCGGCGGCTCGAAGCACCCGATGAGCGACCAGGCGCTCAAGGACAAGCTGCACAAGGTGTCGATGAACGGCCGCGAGGTCTACAAGTTCGCGGTCCGGGCGCTCACCGACGCGGTGAAGGAAGCGCTCGAGCACAACCGCGTCACCGCCGACGCCGTCACGCACGTCATCGCTCACCAGGCCAACATCCGCATCATCGAGGCGGTGCTGCAGCGGCTTTCGGTACCGCTGGACAAGGCGTGGCTGAACATCGATCGCTACGGGAACACGTCGTCGGCGTCGCTGCCGATGACGCTCGACGAGGCCAACCGGGCCGGGCGCCTCCAGCCCGGCGACACGATCGCGATGATGGCGATCGGCGCGGGCATGTCGTGGGGCAGCGCGCTCGTGCGCTGGTAGTCACGGGGGAAACCATGAGCATCGCGTTCGTCTTTCCAGGGCAGGGCAGCCAGGCGGTCGGAATGGGCAAGGCCCTGTACGACGCTTTCCCCGAGGCGAGGGCCGTGTTCGACGCGGCCGACGACGCGCTGGGCGAGAAGCTGTCCACGCTGTGCTTCGAGGGGCCCGAGGACGCGCTCAAGCTGACCGCCAACACGCAGCCGGCGATCCTCACCGTCTCGGTGGCGGCGCACGCGGTGTTCTCGAAGCGCGTCGCCACGGCGCCCGCCTTCGTCGCGGGCCACTCGCTGGGCGAGTACTCGGCGCTGGTCGCGGCCGGTGCGATGAGCCTCTCGGACGCGGTGAAGAGCGTGCGCGCGCGCGGCACCTTCATGCAGGAAGCGGTGCCCGCCGGCGTGGGCGCGATGGCGGCGGTGCTGGGGCTGGCTCCGGAGAAGGTGGCGGCGATCTGCGCCGAGGCAGCGCGGGGCGAGGTGGTGTCGCCCGCGAACTTCAACGAGCCGTCGCAGACGGTGATCGCCGGCCACGCGAAGGCGGTGGAGCGCGCGTCCGAGGCGCTCAAGGCCGCGGGCGCCAAACGGGTGCTGCCGCTGCCGGTCTCCGCCCCGTTCCACTGCGCGCTCATGGAGCCGGTGGTGCCCCGGCTCGACGCGGTGCTGAGCCGGGTTTCCTTCCAGGCGCCGCGGGTGCCCGTCGTCACCAACGTCGAGGCGACGCCGAACGCCGACGCGGGCCGGATCAAGGAGCTGCTGCTTCAGCAGGTCACCGGCAGCGTGCGGTGGATCGAATGCGTGCAGGCGATGGAGCAGGCCGGCGTGACGAAGGTGGTCGAGCTGGGCCCCGGCAAGGTGCTGTGTGGCCTCATCAAGCGCATCTCGAAGGGCATCGAGTGCGTCAACGTCGAGGACCCCGCGAGCCTGGAGAAGGCGCTCGCGGCGATCGGGAGCTGAGCCATGGGTGACTTCGACAACAAGGTGGCGCTCGTCACCGGCGGCTCGCGCGGCATCGGCCGGGCGATCGCGGTGGAGCTCGCCCGGCGGGGCGCGACCGTGGTGCTGTCCTACGCCGGCAACGAGGCGGCGGCGGCCGAGACGGTGAAGACGATCACCGACGCGGGCGGCAAGGCGAAGGCGGTGCGCTTCGACGTGGCCGACACCGAGGCCTGCGCGAAGGCCGTCGACGAGGTGGTGAAGGAGTTCGGCCGCCTCGACGTCCTCGTCAACAACGCGGGCGTGGCCATCGACGGCCTCTTGATGCGCTTCAAGGACGAGGACTGGGACAAGACCCTCGACACGAACCTCAAGGGCGCCTTCGCGCTGATGCGCGCGGCCAGCCGCCCGATGATGAAGCAGAAGGGCGGGGCGATCGTGAACCTCTCGTCCGTCGTGGGCGAGATGGGCAACGCGGGCCAGGCCGCCTACGCGGCGTCGAAGGCCGGGCTCATCGGCCTCACCAAGTCCGTCGCCCGCGAGCTGGCGAGCCGCAACATCCGGGTGAACTGCGTGACGCCGGGCTTCATCACCACCGACATGACGGCGGCCTTGAACGCCGAGCTCAAGGAGAAGATGGCCGCGGCGATTCCATTGTCGCGCATCGGGAAAGCCGAGGAGGTCGCCGCTGCCGTGGCCTTCCTCGCGTCGGACGCCGCCTCGTACATCACGGGCGAAGTCCTCAAGGTCAACGGCGGCATGTACATGTAGTTCCCCGTTGGTCACCAAAACCCGCTGTGCTATCGGCCGGCGGCAAACCCCAGGCAGTACCTCGCACACGCAAGGAAGAACCATGACCGCCACCAACATCGAAGCCAAGGTCAAGTCGATCATCGCCGATCAGCTCGGCGTGGGAGAGGACGAGATCAAGCTGGAGTCGTCCTTCATCGAGGACCTCGGCGCTGACAGCCTCGACATCGTCGAGCTCGTCATGGCGATGGAGGAGGAGTTCGAGATCGAGATCCCCGACGAGGAGGCTGAGAACATCAAGTCGGTGGGTGACGCGATCAACTACATCAACACCCACAAGAAGTAGTCGTGGGGCGTTGAGGCCCGTCGCGAGCGGGGTCGTCCGGCAGCGGGCGGCCCTGCCTTCGTTTCTGTTCCGCTGCCCGCCAGGAGTCACAACGCCGTGAACGCTCCACGCCGTGTCGTCATCACCGGTACCGGTCTCGTCACCGCCCTCGGCACGGGGACGGAGAAGACCTGGCAGGCGCTCATCAAGGGCGAGAGCGGCATCGGCCGCATCACGCGCTTCCAGACGGACCAGCTGGCCGTCAACATCGCCGGCGAGGTGAAGGACTTCGATGCCGGCGCGTGGATGGACAAGAAGGAGGCCCGCCGCATGGACCCCTTCTGTCAGTACGCCATGGCCGCGGCGGAGATGGCGATGCAGGAGTCAAAGCTGCCCGTCGGCCTCGACAAGCCCAACGGGTACGATCCGACGCGCGTTGGCGTCATCGTGGGCTCGGGCATCGGCGGGCTGCTGTCGTTCGAAGAGAGCCACACCGTCGGCATGACGAAGGGGTGGGACCGCCTGTCGCCCTTCTTCATCTTGAAGATGATCGCCAACATGGCGCCGGGGCGGATCTCCATGCGCTACGACTGCAAGGGCCCGAACTGGGGCCCGGTGTCGGCGTGCAGCACCTCGGCGCACGCGATCGGCGAGGCGTACAAGTCCATTCGCCACGGCGAGACGGACGCGTGCTTCGCGGGGGGCAGCGAGGCGGCGATCAGCCCCATGGGCATCGGCGGCTTCGAGGCGATGAAGGCGCTGTCGACCAACGTGGCGGATCCCACAAAGGCCAGCCGCCCGTTCGACAAGAACCGCGATGGCTTCGTGATGGGCGAGGGCGCGGGCGTGGTGGTGCTGGAGGAACTTGAGCATGCGAAGAAGCGCGGCGCGACGATCCTCGCCGAGCTGGCCGGCTACGCGGCGAACTCCGACGCGTACCACGAGACGGCCCCGGCGCCCGAAGGCGAGGGCGCGGTGCGCTGCATGAAGCTGGCGCTCGAGTCCGCCGGCATGAGGCCCGAGGAGATCGGCTACATCAACGCGCACGGCACCTCGACCCCGTTCAACGACATGAACGAGACAAAGGCGATCAAGGCCGTCTTCGGCGAGCACGCGAAGAAGCTGATGATCTCGTCCACCAAGTCGATGACCGGCCACATGCTGGGCGCCGCCGGCGGGGCCGAGGCGATCATCTCCTCGCTCGCGCTGAACCGGGGGATCATCCCTCCGACGATCAACTATGAGACGCCGGATCCGGAGTGCGATCTCGACTACGTGCCCAACAAGGCGCGCGAGGTGCGGGTCGACGCGGTCATGTCGAACAGCTTCGGTTTCGGCGGGACCAACGCGGTGCTGATCCTCAAGCGCTACAAGGCGTGACGGATCTTCTCCCTCTTTCCCATCGGGGAGAGGGGGCAGAGGGGCAACATGACGCGACCATGGCTGTTCCTGGCGTCACTGTTCGCGGTCGCCTGCGTCACCCCTGTCTCCTTCGACCAGGCGAAGCAGCGCGTGCTCTTGCGCGCGTCCTTCGAGTTCGCCTGTCCCCCCGACAAGCTCGCCGTGCAGGAGCTCGCATCGGACGAGGCCGGCCCGGTGTACGTGGGCGTGTCTGGCTGCAACCGGCGCGCGGTGTACGTGCGGTTGCAGACGGCGTCGGGGGCGATGTTCCTGAACGACACCGTCCCGCCGACGGAGGACACGCGGCCTCCCGGCGGCCTGTAGAGGACCCACCCATGCAGCACTGCCTGTTCGCCGTCGCCCTGGCCACGCTGCTGGCCGGCTGCTCGACCCCCATGGCCCAGCTGAAGAAGGAGCTGGGGCCGCGCGCTTCGCAGTACCTCGAGTGCGACGAGCAGTCGCTCCAGTACGAGGAGCTCGAGCGGGTGATCAGCTCGACGAAGGTGAAGGTGAAGGGCTGCGGCAAGGAAGCCACCTATCGCCTCGTCGAGAGCCGCTGGACGCTCCAGCAGCCCGGCGAGAACTGAGCTTCTGGTCGCGGGCGGCTACCCTGTACGCGTTCACCGGGCGGGGAGCAGCGACAGAGCTGAGCGATGGCTGAACGCCGCCTGAAGCGCCTCGACGAGGTAGCTGAAGACGTGGCGCTTCTGCTTGCGGCCGGTGTGGGCGACGAACTTGAGGTTGGCGGCGAAGCGGTCGCCGCGCGCGGACTGGCTGCCCAGCGACGACTTGCGCCACAGCACGAAGCCACGGAGCTCCTGCCGGGCGTGGTTGTACGCCGTCGCGGCTGACGAAGTGCCCGAGGGCCTCGCGGTGCTCGAGGATGTGCGCGCAGCTGCCGCCGACGGTGGGAAGACGGGTGCCCGGATCACGCCGGCCTGGCCCTGAAGGCCGAACTGGTCGCCGGGCTGAGGAGGCTGGGCCACACCGCGCTCGCTCGCGGCCCCGCCACCACCGACTCGGTGGACTCCCCGGACTACTCCCAGAAGGTGACCGGCGTGGGCTGAAAATCCGGCGCGCTCGGGGGAGTCCCCGGATATGACGGAAAGGAGTGGTCGTCAGCGCTCGCGGGGTGTGAACTCCCGTCCCCGGATGACTGCAGATGGGGAACACCCGAGTGACGAGGCGCTGGCCGCCTGGGTCGAAGGCCTCGCGACGCCCGGACAAGTCGAGCAGATGACTGCGCATGTCGCCGCCTGCGTCGTCTGCCGCGGCGTCCTGTCCGAGCTGAGCCGTGGCGGCGAGCCGTCGGAGGGCCCGCGCGCCGGGCGGTACCTGTTGCGGGAGAAGGTGGGCGCCGGAGGCATGGGGACCGTGTGGGCGGCGTGGGATCCGCAGCTGGCCCGGCAGGTGGCGGTCAAGGTCTCCCACGAGCCGCGCGAGGGGGACGCCGCGCGCTTCGTGCACGAGCGCCACATCCTCGCGGCCCTCGAGCACCCCCACATCGCCCGGCTGCTCGACGCCGGTGAGACGGTCGACCGGCGGCCCTGGTTCGCGATGGACTTCATCGACGGCGAGCCCATCGATCGCTATTGCGAGCGGCATGGGTTGTCGGCGCGGCAGCGCGTCGAGCTCTTGCTGCCGGTGCTGGACGCGGTGGACCACGCGCACCGGCACCTGGTGGTGCACCGCGATCTGAAGCCGGCCAACGTGCTCGTCGATCGCGGCGGCCGGCCCCACCTCGTCGACTTCGGCATCGCGCGCATGCTCGAGCACGATGTGCGGCTGACCGCCACGGGCCACGCGCCCATGACGCCCGCGTATGCCTCCCCGGAGCAGGTGCGCGGCGCGCCGGTGGCGACCGGCTCCGACATCTACTCGCTGGGAGTGGTGCTGTACGAGCTCCTCACCGGGGCATCGCCCTACCGCGTCCCGCCGGACCGCGTCGACGCGCTGCTCCGCGCCATCTCCGACGACGAGCCCGAGCCGGTCAGCCGCGCGGCCCGGCGGAGCGCGACCCACGCGCACCTCGCGCGGCACATCGAAGGCGACCTCGACGCCGTCGTGGCGACGGCGCTGCGCAAGCGCCCCGAAGATCGCTACCCCTCGGCGGCGGCGCTGGCGGCAGATCTGCGCGCGTGGCTCGACGGCGACGTGCCGGTCGCGCGCCGGGGCGACGCACGCTACCGCCTGATCCGCTTCGTCCGCCGGCACCGGCTCGTCGTCGCCGGCGTTGCGCTGCTGGTCCTGTCGCTCACCGGGGGCCTGGCGGCGACGTTGTGGCAGGCCCGCCGCGCCCGCGCCCAGGCCGAGCGTGCCCAGCGCAGGTTCGATCAGCTGCGCTCGCTCGCGAGGGCCGTGGTGTTCGACTACCACGACGGCATCGCCGATCTCCCCGGCGCCACCGCGATGCGCGAGCGGCTGGTGCGGGACGCGCTGGGCTACCTCGACTCCCTGGCGGCCGAGGCGGAAGGAGACGCCGTGCTGCAAGGCGAAGTCGCGCTGGCCTACCTCAAGGTGGGAGACGCGCAGGGCGATCCGTTCGGCGCCAGCCTCGGCGACACGGCCGGCGCGCAGCAGAGCTACCGGCGCGGGCGGGCGCTCGCCGAGGCGGTGCTCAAGGCAGCGCCAGCCGACCGCGTCGCCCGGCGGGCGTTGGCGCTGAGCGACGAGAAGCTGGGGGCGATCGAGGAGGTGAGCGGCAAGCTGGACGACGCGATCGCCGCCTACGAGCGCGCCCGGAGGGTGGGGTCGGCGCTCGCCGAAGAGGCGCCCGACGACGCCGAGCAACGCTTCGAGTTGTCGCGCGCCGAGCTGGCGCTCGGGCAGGTGTACCTTCAGCAGAACCGCCTCGACGCAGCCGCCGAGGCGATCGACGCGTCGCTCACCACCCGTCGGGCCGTGGTCGCGCTCGCCGCGGACGCCCGATTTCTGCGGGGCCTCGCGGTCAGCCTCAACTCGCTCGCCGACCTGCACCTGCAGCTCGGGCGCCGTGACGACGCGTTGCGGGAGCGCGAGGAGGCGGTGCAGGTGCTGGACGAGGCGGTGCGGCAGCAGCCGAACTCGGCGTCGGCCCGGCGCGCCCGGGCGATCGTCATCGGCACGCTGGGTGAGGCGCACCTGTTCGCGCAGGAATACGCGCGCGCGCTCCCGTTCACGACCCGGGCCCTGGACCTGGCGCGCGCCGAGGTCAAGGCGGATCCGGGGAACGCCGTCGCCCTGCGGGATCTCGGCGTCGCCCTCGCGCCGCAGTGCCGTGCGCTGGCGGGCCTCGGCCGCTACGACGAGGCGCTGGCGGCGATCGGCGAGGCGGTCGAGGTGCTCGAGCGCCTCGAGCAGGCCGAGCCGACGGCGGTGGCTCGGCGGGATCTCCTCGCGACCTTCACCCGGCAGGGCTACACCGCCCTCGAGGCGGGCCGGTACGAGCTCGCGGCGAAGGCGTTTGCCACCGTGCGGGACCGCGCGAAGGCCGAACTCGCCGGCGACCCGACGAACGCCGCGGTGCGGGAGTGGCTCGGCGACGGACAGCACGGGCTGGGTGAAGTGCTGCTGCGCCAACGACGGCACGCCGCCGCCGCCGAGGCGCTCGGGGCCTCCGTCGAAACCTTCACGGCCCTGGCCGAAGCGGAGCCCGCCAACGCCCGGCTGAGGGGCCGCCTGGCGATGGCGCTGACGCAGCGGAGCCGCGCGCTCCTGGCGGTGGCGCGTCGCG
The DNA here is from genome assembly GCA_040755835.1 of Myxococcota bacterium. Taxonomy (GTDB): domain Bacteria; phylum Myxococcota; class Myxococcia; order Myxococcales; family Myxococcaceae; genus JADLDB01. Next base: position 58,789 of record JBFMAB010000070.1, on the reverse strand, counting down.
AAGAGGGCTGCCACGGCCTCGCCTCGGCGAAGGCGCTGTTCGAGGCGCTCGAGAAGGACGGCGAGCTCTTCCCCGCGATGCAGGACGACGCCGCCTTCGCGCGTCAGCCCTGTCCCTGAACGAGGGCGTCGATCGACAGCCGGCTCTCGATGACTCGTAGCAGGCTGTCGACGCCCCGGGGGTCGAGGCGCAGCTTCTCGGCGAGGTGGGCGCGGGTGCCTTCCAGCAGGGCCTTGCGCGCGTCGGCGAGGCGGCGCGAGGCCGTCGGCACCGACCAGCCGTACAGCTTGCCCACCTCGGCGAGGGTCAGCCCGTCGCCGTACACCTGGCGCACGGCGGCCTGCAGGGTGGGCTCGAGCGCGTCGAGCGCGGCGGCGAAGGCCTCCTTGAATTCGGCCCGGTAGCGCAGCTTCACCAACTCGAGCTCAGGATCGTCGCCGCGCGCGGGGAGTTCGAGCAGCGCGTCCGAGCTGTCGTGCTGGCCGAGCTGGCGTCGGCGTTGCTCGAGCCGTTTGAGCGCGGTGCGCACGGCGACGGCCTGCACGAAGCGGGCGAGAGAGCCGCGGCCTCCGTACTCGGCGATCCGCGGGGTGGCGCCACCCTGGCCCATCAGCAGGCGCTCACGCACCCGCTGGGCGACGTCCTGCACGAAGTCGTGGTCGCCCAGGCGGCGAATGGCCGCCTCGATGGTGGGACGGTAGCGGCCATCGAAATCGGCCTGGGCGGCCGCGTCGCCGCGTGCGCAGGCGATGGCGAGCCGCACGTCCTCCGCGCTCGCCGTCGAATCGGGGTGGGCCGCGGCCCATGCTTCGAACTCGGCGCTCGTGACGTCCCAGGGCATCAGCGCAGTGTAGGTGCCCGGGATCATTGCGTCATCCGGTTTCGTGAAAAGTGCGTGGCCAGGCGGGAGTCCTTCCCGAGGGAGGACGACGATGAAACGAAGCCAGTGGTTGGGGTGGGTCGTGCTCGCGGTGGGTTGGGCCTGCGCGCCGCCCGCCCAGACGTGCCGGATCGACGCGGATTGCCCGAGCGACCAGCGGTGCGAACGAGACGTGTGTGCGCCAAGGCCCGCGACGGGCGGCGGTGGCGGCTCGGTCGGTGGCGGTGCGGGCGGCGGCATCGGCGGTGGCGTCGGCGGCGGCATCGGCGGTGGCGTCGGCGGCGGCATCGGCGGCGGCATCGGCGGCGGCACCGGCGGCGGCACCGGCGGCGGCACCGGCGGCGGCACCGGGGGGGGCTCGGGCGTCGATGGCGGAGCGCCTCACGCCTGGGACCTGAACGTGTGGGATACGTTGATTTGGCAGTAAAACGTGAATGGAGATTGAAACCATGAATTACGACACGAAACGAAAAGTAAAAACGGCCCTTTCGACGGCGCTCCTGGTGGGCGCCACGGCCCTGGCGAGCAGCGTGACGATCCCGTACTCGTTCACACCGGGCTCTCCTGCGCGGGCCGCGGACGTCAACGCGAACTTCTCGGCCGTGAAGGCCAGCGTCGACGACAACCACACCCGGCTGCAGACCGCAGAGGGGCAGGTGGGCACGCTGCAGGGGAACGTCACGACGTTGCAGGGGAACATCACCGCGCTGCAGTCAGACGTCGGCACGCTGCAGTCGACCGTGTCGACCCTGCAGTCCACCGTGGGTACCCTCAACACGAGCGTCACCACGTTGAACTCGACGACCTGGCGCCGAGGAGGCAACACCGGCACCAACCCTGCGACGGACTACCTGGGCACCGCCGACACGGCGCAGCTCGACCTGCGCGTCAACGCCGCCTCGGTGATGCGGCTGGCCGAGGGACGCGTCGGCGTCAATACGGTGTCGCCCCCGGCGGACATCGAGCTGACGGTCCAGGGGATGAACAACTTCTCCGGCGATTACGCCAACCTCTTCCTGCGGCAGTACGACAGGAGCGAAGGCTTCCTGGTCTCGGTAGGTGACGCGACTCCCACCTCCGGGGCGTGGTTCTACGTCGACTCGTACGACTCGGCGAACGTCAACCAGCAGAGACGGCGGCTCGTCATCACGGATCAGGGTTTCCTGGCGGTCAACCGGGGCGACACCTTCGTCTCCGGCGTCGGCAACGTCCCGCTCATGGTGGGAGACGGAGGCCGCCCTGGCAACGGCGCCTACCTGTCGGCCGGCGGTACGTGGACCAACGGCTCGTCCCGCGAGTTCAAGCGGGCGGTGAAGGCAATTGACCCCGAGGAGGTCCTCGAGACGCTGGTCGGGCTCCCCATCTCGAGCTGGGAGTACAAGTCGTCTGACGAGGGCCGTCACCTGGGGCCCATGGCCGAGGACTTCGCGGCGGCCTTCAAGCTCGGCAAGGACCCGCAGCGCATCGCGACGGTGGACGAAGCGGGGGTGGCGCTGGCCGCCATCCAGGGGCTCAACACCAGGCTCGAGCGCGAGAACGCCGAGTTGGCGCGCCGCCTGGCGGTGCTGGAACGGCGCCTGGCCGCGCTCGAGACGGAGTAGTCCTTCATGGTCTCCTACGAGAGGAAACTCATGCGTCGCGCGTGTTGGCTGCTCGTTTCGTTGCTGCTGTTGGCATGCGGTGGTTCGAGCGGGGGCACCGGCGGAGGGGCCGGAGGCGGCGGCGCAGGGGTCGGCGGCGGGTCCGGTGGTGGCGGAGCCGGTGGTGGCGGAGCCGGTGGTGGCAGCGGTGGTGGCAGCGGTGGTGGCAGCGGTGGTGGCAGCGGTGGTGGTGGGGCCGCGGCCGGCGGCAGCTTCACCATTCCCACGCTGGTGATGAGCACCCAGGTGGCGGCTGGCTCCAACGGCGTTCTGCACGCGTCGCACCACACCTCTGGCGGCCGCATCGCCTACGGGCAATGCGCCGAGGGGTGTGGTGACGCGCAGCAGTGGCAGTGGGCCGAGTTGGACTCGGTGGCCTTCGCGCAGAATACACGCCTCGCCGTAGGAGCCGACCAGCGTGTGCACCTGGTGTACTCGTACTCCTCGGGCGCCTTCTCTCACACGCTGGTCTACGCGACCTGCGCGTCCGGCTGCGGCGCGGCCGCGAACTGGACGAAGACCGAGCTGCCCATGCCCGCCGACTGCGACAGCCCGCAGAACTCGGGCCTGGTGCTGGACGCGCAGGGGCGCCTGTCCTTCCTGATGAGTGACTTCAATGACAGGAAGGCGTGCCTGGTGACGTGCGCGGGCAACTGCTCCAGCGCGGCGAGCTGGCAGAGCGGCGTCGTCGCCTCGATTCCACAGAACAGCCCCCGCAGCGCCTTCGTGCTGGCGGGGCACGGCACCACCCTTCACATGCTCTTCAACGACGGCCAGTCGGCGCTGCGGTACCAGTCGTGCACCGGCCAGTGCACCAGCCAGGCGAGCTGGCAGCTGTCTCAGCCGCTCTTCTGGCACGCCGGGTGGCAGCTCGCCCTGGCCGCCAGTCCACAGGGCACGCTGACGGTGGCGTACAACCAGGGCACGCTGCCGGCCAACGCGCCGGCCGACGCGAAGGCCTTCGACAACCAACTGCACCTGTTCGAGTGCACCTCCAACTGTGGCGCCCCCAGTTCCTGGGTGGGGTTCTCGACGGGCGTTACCGACGGCGAGCACGGCGTGGCGATCACCGCTGGGAATGGGCAGGTGGCGGTCGCGACGGCGCAGACGAGCGGGGTGAAGGCGTACGTCTGCGGCCGGGGCGGCTGCGGGAGCCCTTCGAGCTGGGGGGCCGGTGAGATCGAGACCATCACCTCGCTCAACGCGGCGATGCCGGATCCGACGACGCTGGCGTCGTGCACGGTGAATGGCCAGCCGGTCGCGCCGCAACATGCGGCCTGGCACCCCGAGAAGCCGGCGATCGCCGTCGGGGCCGACGCACTGTTGATCCAGGTGGCGACCAACGGGCTGCACACCTGCCCCGGGCTGAGCCCGGTTTCGTACCCGGGCAACGGGCGCATGCACTTCGTGCGCTGAAGGCGCGGCGCGCTGCCCTCGCGATTGCCTGGGTCCACCACGCGAGGGTATGCACCCGGTATGGCACTCACCGTCGCGCTCGCCTCGGATCACGCCGGCGTGGCTCTGAAGGCCGAGCTGGTCGCCGAGCTGAAGAAGCTGGGCCACACCGCGCTCGATCTCGGCCCCGCCACCACCGACTCGGTGGACTACCCGGACTACGCCCAGAAGGTGACCGGCGTGGTCACCGGCCGCGAGGCGGATCTCGGCGTGCTGATCTGCGGCACCGGCACCGGCATGAGCATCACCGCCAACAAGGTGCCCGGCATTCGCGCGGCGCTGTGCCGCACCGAGTTCGAGGCGCGCATGGCCCGCGGCCACAACGACGCCAACGTGCTGTGCCTGGGCCAGCGCGTCACCGGCAGCGGGCTGGCGATCGAGATCCTCAAGGCCTTCCTCTCGACGAGCTTCGAGGGCGGGCGGCACGCGGCGCGCGTCGAGAAGATCCGACAGGTGGAGGCAAAGCGATGAGCCGTGCGTTTGCGCTGGCCGCCGCGGCCGTCGCGCTGGCCGGCTGCCGCACCGAGATTCGCCCGCTGGTGAAGGAGGCGCCCCCGAAGGTGGAGCGCTTCGCCCCCGGCGAATGCCGCGTGCACGACTACCCGTCGGCCACCGACGTACCCGAGGGCGCCGAGAACATCGGCTGGGTGAAGGTGCCCACCGCCGGAAGCGACGAGGAGACCTTCGAGAACCTCCGCCGGGCCGTCTGCGCGAAGGGCGGCAACGCCTTCAGCCAGGCGCACTGGATCCGCGAGGCCGGCGCCTCCATCGCCGACGCGCCCATCGAGCTCGAGGCCAACGCCTGGCTGGTGCAGCCCGCGCGCTAGAAGAAGATCTGTGCCTGCGCCCGAAGCTGGTACCGGCCGTCGCCGAAGTTCCCGTCGTCGAGCCAGAAGGAGTCGACCTGCAGCTTGAGGTCATGCTTCTTCACCATGAAGTTCAGGGTGCCGCCGATCTCCCGCGTGCGAGCAAACTTCGGATCCGCGCCCCCGAAGGGCCGCGCGTCCCCGTAACGCGCGCCGAGCTCCAGCCACGGCAGCACGTAGTAGCCAGCCTGCGCGAACCAGCCCCAGCCCGGGCGCGAGTACTCGGTGACGCTCATGTCCTTGTACATACCCGTCTTCGACAGCGCGTCGGCCTGCCGCCAGAAGAACTCGGACGCGACCGAGAAGCCCTTCCACTTGAAGACGAGATCCGCCCCGGCGTGGAAGTAGTCGAAGGTGTTGGCCACGTAGGGCGTGTTGATCGTGGACCTCGGGCGGTTCGTCATCACGTTGTAGGCGACCCCGCCGCCCAGCCCGAGGCGCAGCCGGTCGGAGCGGTCCGGATCACCCTCCCACTTCTCGTCGAACTTCCCGAAGGGGCTCACCCGCAGGCGGGCCACGTACAGGAGGCCCTGGTTCAGGCCGATTCGGTTGCGGCCATCGCCGCCGAAGACGCTCAGCGCGTACTGCAGGCGGCCGCCGAGGCCGAGGAGATCGTCGGAGAAGAGCGTCACGCCGACGTCGCGGTCGAGGTTGAACTCCGCCACCACCACTGAGCGATCGACGAACTGCTGCGCGCTCGAGGAGATGACGCGCTGCACGCCGTACGGCACCTTGCCCTGGCCGAAGCGCACCGACACGTCGCGGAACCGCCGCCACTCCCCATAGAAGTCGCGGAGCACGTTCGGCATGTCGGGCTCCATGTCCTGGTTCGAGAAGGCCAGCTGGAGGTTGAGCGAGAGCTCGTAGGGGAGCTCCGTCTTCAACACGAGGCGCGCCCGGCGGATCATGAAGCCGTTCGCGCGGTGGGCGCTGCTGTCCTCGGTGGGGACGACGGCGAAGCCCTGCAGCTGCATGCGGCCGCGGAGGTTGAACCGGAAGGGCCCGTGCTGGACGGTGAAGCCCTCGCCGAAGCCGGCCTTCACCACGGTGCCCTCGTCCTTCCCCACCGCGGGGGCGGGGGAGGGCTCGGCGACCGCGGGCGCGGCGACGGGCTGCGGGGCCAGGGCCCGTATGGGCTCGGCGGGGACGTCCGCCGGCGGCGCCGCCACCTCCTCGGGGGCCGGGCCCGCGTCCGGGGTCTCCTGGGCCGCCACGGCACCTGCGAACAGCACCACCGCCAACACGATCAGTGGATTCATGGGCCGCGCGTTCTGCTCCTGCCTCGCGGCGGTGTCGCGACGCGATCGTGACAAGGACGTGACGCCTACGCGATCGTCCCGTGACCGTCCTGAAACGGGGCGACCAGCGCTCAAAGGCTTGTGATGTCGCGCCGTTGGGGCTAGTCGGGGCCGCCATGGAGAACACCGCGCCCCTCTCGCAGGTCGACCCCGCCATCTTCCGGATCATCCAGGCGGAGACGCGCCGGCAGGAAGAAGGCCTCGAGCTCATCGCCTCGGAGAACTTCGTCAGCCCGGCCGTGCTGGAAGCGATGGGCAGCGTGCTGACCAACAAGTACGCCGAGGGCTACCCGGGCAAGCGCTACTACGGCGGCTGCGACGAGGTGGACAAGGCGGAGCAGCTGGCGATCGAGCGCGCGATGCAGCTCTTCGGCGCGCAGGCGGCCAACGTGCAGGCGCACTCGGGCAGCCAGGCGAACATGGGCGCCTTCATGGCGGTGATGAAGCCGGGCGACACGATGCTGTCGCTGGATCTCAACTCCGGCGGTCACCTCACCCACGGCGCGTCGTTCAACTTCTCGGGCAAGCTGTACCAGGTCGTCCACTACGGGCTGGAGCGCGACAGCGAGCGCATCGACTACGCGCAGGCCGCGGCGCTGGCGAAGGCGCACAAGCCGCGGATCGTGGTGGTGGGCGCGTCGGCGTACCCGCGCGTCATCGACTTCACGCGCTTCAGGGAGATCGCTGACTCGGTGGGGGCGGTGTTGATCGTCGACATGGCGCACATCGCGGGCCTGGTGGCCGGCGGCGTGCACCCGTCGCCGGTGCCGCTGGCGGACATCGTCACCACCACCACGCACAAGACGCTGCGCGGGCCGCGCGGCGGCATGGTGCTGATGAAGGAGCAGTGGGCGAAGCCGATCAACTCGCAGGTGTTCCCCGGCATCCAGGGCGGGCCGCTGATGCACGCGATCGCCGCGAAGGCGGTGGCGCTGGGCGAGGCGCTCACGCCGGACTTCAAGGCGTACGCGAAGCAGGTGGTGGTGAACGCGCAGGCCCTGGCCGAGGGGCTCCAGCAGGAAGGGCTGCGGCTGGTGTCGGGCGGCACGGACAACCACCTGATGCTGGTGGACCTGCGGCCGAAGAAGCTGACCGGCAAAGCGGCCGAGGAGGCGCTGGGGCTCGCGCACATCACGGTGAACAAGAACCAGATCCCCTTCGATCCCGAGAAGCCCACCGTGTCCTCCGGCATCCGCGTCGGCACGCCGGCGCTCACCACCCGCGGCATGGGGGCCGGCGACATGGCCACCGTCGCGAAGCTGATCGGCAAGGCGCTCGACCGCGCCGGCGACGCCGCGGCGCTCGCCCGGGTGCGGGACGAGGTGAAGGAGTTCACGAGGAGCTTCCCGCTGTACCGTTCGCGGCTCCGCTAGACGCCTCCCATGCGCTGTCCCTTCTGCCAGGCGGCCGATACCCGGGTGCTGGACTCGCGCGACTCCGCGGAGGGCACCATCATCCGCCGGCGGCGCGAGTGCGAGACATGCAAGCGTCGCTTCACCACCTACGAGCGCGTCGAGGAGCTGAACCCGCTGGTGGTGAAGAAGGACGGGCGCCGCGAGTCGTTCGATCGCGACAAGCTGCTCGCCGGCATCAAGAAGGCCTGTGAGAAGCGGCCGGTGCCCGTCGAGCAGGTCGAGGGGCTCGTGACGGAGATCGAGCGCAAGCTGCAGGAGCTGGGCGAGAAGGAGATCCCCTCGTCCACCATCGGCGAATTGGTGATGGAGCGGCTGCCACGGCTGGACGAGGTGGCCTACGTGCGCTTCGCGTCGGTGTACCGGAGCTTCCGCGACATCGCGGAGTTCATGGACGAGCTGAAGGACATCATCGAGGGGCAGGGCAAGCGGCCGCCGCCGGCGAAGGGCAGGGCGAAGCCGTGAAGCGTGACGACGCGGCCTTCATGGCGCTCGCGATCGCCGAGGCGAGGAAGGCGCTGGGGCGCACGCACCCCAACCCGGCGGTCGGCGCGGTGCTGGTGAAGCGGGGCGAAGTCGTCGGCCGCGGCTTCCACGCGCGGGCCGGTCAGCCGCACGCGGAGATCGTCGCGCTCCGCGATGCGGGTGCGGAGGCGAAGGGCGCGACGCTGTACTCGACGCTCGAGCCCTGCAACCACCACGGGCGCACGCCGCCGTGCACGGAGGCGATCATCGCCGCCGGCGTCCGCCGCGTGGTGTACGGCTCGGCGGATCCCAACCCGCTGGTGAACGGCAAGGGCCGACGGCGCCTCGTGCGCGCCGGGATCGCCGTGACGCCGCACGTGCTGCGTGACGAGGCGGACGCGCTCAACCGGCCGTTCCTCAAGGCGATGACGACGGGCCGGGCGTGGGTGACGCTGAAGGCGGGCATCACCCTGGACGGCAAGCTGGCGACCGGCACGGGGCGCTCGAAGTGGATCACCTCCGAGGCCGCGCGCGAGGAGGCGCACCGGCTGCGCGACCGGGCCGACGCCATTCTCGTCGGGGCCACCACCGTGCGACGGGACGACCCGGCGCTCACCACTCGCCTGCCCGGCGGCCGGTCGCCCGCGCGGCTGGTCCTCGACCCGAACCTCTCCACCAGCCCGAAGGCCAAGCTCTACGCGCCGACCGGCGGGACCCGCCGCATCGTCGTCACCACCGCGGCCGCCGCGGATCGGGCGAGCGCCTTCCTGCGACGCGGCGTCGAGGTGTGGCCGCTCGCGGTCAAGCGCGGGCGCCTCGATCTCGACGGGCTGCTGGTGCGCCTCGCGCACGAGGGCCTGTTGCACCTGCTGGTGGAGGGCGGGGCGCTGGTGCACCAGTCCTTCCTGCGCGCCGGCCTGGCCGACGAGGTCGTGCTGTTCGTCGCGCCGAAGCTGTTCGGTGACCCCGGGCTCACCTGGACGGGCGCCTTGGGCGTCGAACGCCCCGAGCAGGCGGTGCGGCTCGAGGGGCTGGAGGCCCGGCCGGTCGGGCCGGACCTGATGATCACCGCCCGGCTGCGGGCGCGAGCAAGGTCCCGCTGAGAATCAGGCTCGCAACGGTGAAGTAAATGACGATGCCCGTCACGTCGACCAGCGTCGCGACGAAGGGCGCCGACGCGGTCGCCGGGTCGAAGCCGAAGCGCCGGAGAATGAACGGCAGCATCGAGCCGATGACCGAGCCGAACAGCACCACGCCCACGAGGCTCAGCGCCACGGTGAGGCCCACCAGGACGTAGTGCTCGCCGTACGTCTGCTGAATGACGCCGAGGTGATGGAGCCCTTCCCAGAGCGCGATGCGAGCGAAGCCGATGGTGCCCAACAGGGCGCCCAGGGTCGTCCCCGATCGAAGCTCCCGCAGGAGGACGCGCCACCAGTCGCCCATCTCCAGCTCGCGCAGCGCCAGCGAGCGGATGATGAGCGACGTCGCCTGGCTGCCCGAGTTGCCGCCGGACGAGATGATGAGCGGCACGAAGAGCGCCAGTACCACCGCGCGCTCGATTTCGTGCTCGAAGTAGCCCATGGCGGTGGTGGTCAGCATTTCGCCGATGAGCAGCACGGACAGCCAACCGCCGCGCTTCTTGAGCATTTCGAAGGCGCCGACGTCCAGGTACGGAGCGTCGAGCGCCTCGGTGCCGCCCATCTTCTGCATGTCCTCGGTGGCCTCTTCTTCGGCCACGTCGAGCACGTCGTCCGCGGTGATGATGCCCACCAGCGCGCCGCGGCTGTCCGTCACCGGGAGCGCGACGCGGTCGTACTTCTCGAACACCGCGAGGATCTCCTCGCGGCCGGCGGTGGCTTGCAGCGACACGAGGTTCCGCTTGGGGATTTCCCCGACCGGCGTCTCGGGGTCGGCCATGACCAGATCGGCGAGCCGCACGTCGGCCAGCAAGATGCCCTTGTCGTCCACCACGTAGAGGATGTTCAGCGTCTCGCGCCCCCGGCCGTTGGTCCGCACGAAGTCGAGCGCCTCGCGCGCCGTCATCGTCGGCTTGAGCGCCAGGTACTCCGGCGTCATCCACCGGCCGGCGGAGTTCTCCGGGTAGCCCAGCAGCGCCCGGGCCACCTTGAGTTCTTCGGGCTTGAGCTGCTCGAGCGCGCGCTTGGTGACCTCGGCCGGAAGCTCCTCGAAGAGGCGCGTGCGGTCGTCCGGCGCCATCTCGTTCAGCACGGCCGCCAGCTGCTCGCTGCCGAGCGTCTGGACGATCTCCGTCTGCTGATCGAGCGGCAGGTACTCGAAGGCCACGCCCGCGACGTCGCGCGGCAGGATGCGGAAGATGACGCCCGAGTCCTCGGGGGGCAGATCCTCGAGGACCTCCGCGATGTCCGCGGGATCGACGTCCTCGAAGGCGATCCGCAGGGACTCCCAGTCCTTCTTGCGGATCAGCTCTTCGTACTCGGGCTTGAGCAGGTGACCGAGCACGGTTTCCCCGACGCGACCGCGTACGACGCGGAGGGCGCTAGATCACCTTCTTCAGGCTGTCTTCGAGCTTCGCCTTGGGCACCGCACCGACCAGCTGGTCGACGACCTTGCCGCCCTTGAAGAGGAGCAGGGTGGGGATCGAGCGAATGCCATACTGCTGGGCGACCTGCTGGTTCTCGTCCACGTCCACCTTGGCGATCTTCACCTTGCCCTTGTACTGGGTGGCGAGCTCTTCCAGCGCGGGGGCGATCGCCCGGCACGGGGCGCACCAGGTGGCCCAGAAGTCCACGAGCACCGGGACGTCGGAGTCCAGCACTTCGCTCTTGAAGGTCGAATCGGCGACGGCGACGGTATCCTTGGACATGCGGTTTCAGGCCCCTTGTGGTTTGGATTTTCGGCAGTTCAGGTTGTAATAGCGGAACGCTGGCCGTGCAGGGCAGCAAAAACGAGGTGGCGCCGGTGAAGCTCTTTCTCCCCCAGAACACCCTCGAAGAGTGGGCCACCTCGGACAAGGCGGACCTGGCCGACGGGAAGCTCGTGGTCCGCGAGGGCCCTTCGAGCCACCCCGTCACGCCGGCCATCCACTTCTACAAGGTGGTGTCGGGCGACGACCGCCACGGCCTGCTCGGGCGGGTGAAGACGATCGCCCAGCTGGCCGACCTCGGCGCCGAGCACATGGCCGACTCCTGCATCGTCGGAGAGACGGCCTACGAGGTGGCCGAGGGCTACATCACCGAGGTGGCGCCCGCCGCCCACCCGCCGAAGGGCGAAGGGAAGAGGAAGAGCGGCTCTCCCGAGGCGGACCTGCTGGCCGCGTTCATCCTCGACAAGCTGTAGGCCACCCGTCGATGCCGACCGTCTGGCTGCTGCGGCCTCGGTCGCGGCTCGAGGCCCTGGCGTTCCTCCTCGAGGAGGAGGGGCTGGCGCCCGTCTTCGTGCCGGTGCTGGACGCCGCCGAGCCCGAGGACGGCCGCGCGCTGGCGTCGGCCGCGGAGCAGCTGAGCCGCTTCCAGTGGGTGGCCCCGGACGCGCCGCAGGCGGTGCGGGCGCTGCTTTTCGGCGTGCACGCGGCCGGCACCCGCCGCGCCCTGGAGCGCGTCCGCTGGCTGTGCCCCGACGAGGACACCGCGCGGGTCGCCGAGCGAAGCGGCTTCGTGGGCCGGCTGGTGGGGCGGGGGCGGCCGGACGCCTGGGCCGACGCCCTGGGGAGCGAGGACGAGGTGCTGGCGCTGCACGAGCTGGCCGGTCCGCCCGCCTGGGTGGAGGGGCTGCGGAGCGCCGGCGCGGCCGTCACGACGGTGGGCGCCTGGCGCCGCAGGCCGGGGTGGTCGCTGGAAGGCGTGGCCGCGCCGGACGTGGTGGTGGTGCACTCCCCGGTGGAAGGGGATGCGTTGCTCCAGGCCCTGCCGGAGGCCCGGGCCGCGGCGCTGCGCTTCGTCGCCGCCGGTCCGGCCACCGCCCGGGCCCTGGCCGAGCTGGGCGGGCGGGTGTGTGCCGTGGCTACCACCCCCGCCGCCGACAGCGTCCTCGATGCCACGCTCGAGGCGCTTCTCGGGGTAGGCTCTTGACCCCATGAAGCGACTGCCCCTCTTCGTGTGCGCCCTGCTCCCCGCCGTAGCGCTGTCGTCGACGATCCGCGCGCACACCCTGGCCGAACGCTTCGCGGTGTCTGATCGGGTGGCGCTGGTGCAGGTGCTGTCCCGGACGACGGAGGCGCAGGGCAACGAGCGGAACCTGAAGACGTTCACCCGGCTGCTGATCGGCGAGGACTACAAGGGCAGCGGCCCGAAGGAAGTCACGCTGGTGCAACTCGGCGGCCGCCTCGGCAACGTCGAGGCGCGCGTGCCGGGCGACGCGGACTTCGCCGTGGGCGAGACGGCGCTCGTCTTCCTGCACTGCCCGAAGTCGCCGGATCGCTGCTACCTGGTCGCGCTCGGCGAAGGCAAGGTGCCGCTGCTCGGCGCGGATGCGCTGGTGCATGACCTCTTCACCGGCGAGTACCGCCGCGAGCCGCTGGGCCGGTTGATCTCCGAGCTGAAGAAGGCCTCCGCCGCGACGGAGACGCGGCGATGAGGGCGGCCCGCCGGCTGGCGCTCACCGCCGTGCTGCTCCCCGCGCTCGCGGCGGCGCAGGAGTACCTGCCGTTCCGCATGGTCAACACCGCCGCGCAGCCCTTCGAGTACTACGTCGACAACCGGCAGTCGGCGCCGGCGGGCCTGCCGATCAACACCGTCGCCAACGCGGTCGATGCGGCGTGGGGGCTGTGGAACGGCCTGCAGTGCGCGTCGCCCAAGGCGCAGTCGCGCGGCATGACGTCGGGCGTCGTGCCGGATCCGCCGAACCGCTACGACGTCTTCTCGGTGACGCCCGTCTGGTTGATGACGCCCGGCGATCCGGACTTTGAAGGCGTGCTCGGGCCCGGCCCCTTCTACGTGGCGTCGGTGGCGATCCCCATCGCCGTGGGCGGCGCGCTCGTCACCTGCGACGTGTACTTCAACGGCGCGGGCCCGTGGAGCACCTCCAACCCGCCGCCCTCCAACTCGCTCGACGTGCAGACGGTGATGATGCACGAAGCGGGGCACTGTCTGGGCCTCGGCCACAACGGCAACTACCCGGACGGCGACGTGATGGTGGAGGCGATTCGACCCGGCGAGGTGCGCCGCGCGCTCGGGCCGACCGACATCTCCACCTTGTGCAACCGGTACCCGGTGGCCGGCAACTACACCGCGCCGTGCCTCGCGGACGGCGGCTGCACCGGCGCGGGCCTCAAGTGCCTCCAGCAGCCCGTCACCGCCGGCATCATCACGTCGATCTGCACGAAGGGCTGCACCGCCAACACGGGCGGCGGCTGCGATCTCCCGACCACCTGCCAGGCGTCGAGCGCATTCTCGCCCAGCTTCAACGGCGCGTGCCTCCTGCCCGGGACGGCCGTCACCGCGGTGGGCCGCGCCTGCACGACGGACCCGAGCTGCGGCGCGCCCAACTCGCAGTGCCTGCGGCCGTCGACGCAGACGAGCGGCACCGTCTTCTGGGAGGACGGCTACTGCACCCAGGACTGCGCCCCCGGCCAGCCGGCGTGCCCCGCGGGCTCCGCGTGCGTCGACTTCGGCGGCGGCACCCTGCGCTGCCTCCAGCAGTGCCGCGTCGGCCTGTCGGACTGCCGCCCCGGCTACGCCTGCGCCCCCATCTCGACGGGCGGCGCCGTCTGCTTGCCGGCGTGCAAGGCGAACTCGGACTGCGCCGACCCGACGAACTTCGACTGCCGCGTGTGCGACGGGCTGTGCGTCGCGAAGCAGAACCCGTCAGGCCAGATCGGCGACCTCTGCCTCACCGACGACACCTGCGGGCCCGGGCAGACGTGCGAGCTGTCGCTGGGCGGTCAGTGCTCGCGGCAGTGCTCGCGCGGTTGCGCGAGCTGCCCGGCGGGCTCGAGCTGCAACGTGACGGGCCGCGGCTTGTTCTGCCTGCGTGACTGCACCGGCCCCGGCACCTGCCCGTCGGGCCTGCGCTGCGCGGACACCAGCAGCGGCAAGGGCTGCCTGCCGGGCTGTCAGATCGACAACGACTGCCCCGTCGGCGAGTACTGCTTCCAGGGCGAGTGCTATGCGCCGGTCGAGGACGCGGGCTGCACGACGCTGTGCAACCGGCCTGACGCGGGCAGGCCGATCTCCCCCGTCGTCGACGGCGGCATGGGCGGCGGCGGGGGATCGGGCGGCTGCGGCTGCACCTCCACCACGAGCGCGCTGCCGCTGATCGTGCTCGCCTGGCTCGCGCTGCCTGGGCCCCGGAGGCTGTCATGGCGACGGCGGTAGTGCCGGCGGAGCGCCGCCGGGCGTCGGACTTCACGCTCGCCTGGCTCCTCGACGCGCTGGTGCACGCCCGGCTCCTGGTGAAGAGCCAGGCGCAGGACATTTCCGCGAAGGAGCTGCAGGCGAAGACGCGCATCGTCAAGCAGGTGGGCGATCCCAACTACGTGCCGTCGCCCGTCGAGATCGTCGCCGCGTTCCAGGTGCCGCTGGCGGGCCGCCCCGGCGAGTACCTCGACCAGGACCGGGTCAGCGAGGTCGCGGCGCGCGCCGCGGGCCTGGGCTACCGGAAGATCGACCCGCTCAAGCTGGACATGAACCTCGCGGCGCGCACGGTGTCGCGGCCGTTCGCGCAGAAGCACTGCATCCTCGCGCTGGAGGGCGGGGGCGGGCCCAACTCTCCGCTGACGGTCGCGGTGGCAAACCCCTTCGACCACGAGCTGTTCGATCACCTCTTCCGGCTGACGTCGTCGCCCATCATCCCGGTGATGTCGGCGAAGTCGGACATCCTGAAGGGGATCGCCGACGTCTACGGCTTCAAGCGCACGCTGGCCGCGGCGGTGAGCGAGCACCAGGACTCCAGCGCGGGCATCGGCAACTTCGAGCAGCTCGTGTCGCTGTCCACCGGGCGGGAACTCGACGCGTCGGACCGGCCGGTGATCCAGGCGGTCGACCACCTGCTGCGCTACGCCTTCGACAACCGCGCCTCGGACATCCACATCGAGTCGAAGCGCGACAAGTGCACCGTGCGGCTGCGCATCGACGGCGTGCTGCACACCGCCTACCAGCTGCCGGTGCAGCTGCACCTGCCGGTGGTGGCGCGCATCAAGACGATCAGCCGGCTCGACATCTCCGAGAAGCGCAAGCCGCAGGACGGCCGCATCAAGGTCGAGCGCGAGGGCCGGGAGATCGAGATCCGCGTGTCCACGCTGCCCACCGCCTTCGGCGAGAAGGTGGTGATGCGCATCTTCGATCCCGAGACGCTGGTGGTGGACATCGCCCAGCTGGGCTTCGACCCCGACGAGAAGCACGTCTTCGAGTCGTGGATCGCCGAGCCCCACGGGCTCATCCTCGTCACCGGCCCGACGGGCAGCGGCAAGACGACGACGCTGTACTCGGCGCTCAAGGCGCTGGCCGGCCCCGACGTCAACGTCACCACCATCGAGGACCCGATCGAGATGGTGTGGGAGAGCTTCAACCAGGTTCAGGTGCAGCAGAAGATCGGCCTCGACTTCGCGAACGCGCTCCGCCACATCCTCCGGCAGGACCCCGACATCATCATGGTGGGGGAGATCCGCGACCCGGAGACGGCGGAGAACGCGATCCAGTCGGCGCTCACCGGCCACCTGGTGCTGTCCACCCTGCACACCAACGACGCGGTGGGCGCGGTGGGGCGGCTCATCGATCTCGGGGTGCCGCCATTTCTCCTGTCTTCCAGCCTGCTCGGCGTCATGGCCCAGCGCCTGTTGCGGAAAAACTGCTCGAGCTGCGCGCAGCCGGTGTCCCTGTCGCCCGAGGAGATCGCCGCGTTGGGCGTGCCGTTGCCGTTGCTGCCCGGCGGCCCACAGTTCATGAAGGGCGCGGGCTGCGTGAAGTGCCGCGGCACCGGCTTCTACGGGCGCACCGCGGTCTTCGAGATCTTCGACGCCACGCCCGAGCTGCGGCAGCTGATCGCCCGCAAGGCGCCCGAAGAGCAGCTCGTGGCCTCGGCCCGCGGCCAGGGCATGCGAACGCTGCGCGAGGCCGCCGTTCGCAAGCTGGCGATGGGCATCACCGCGTTCGACGAGGTGCTGCGCATGACGTCGACACACTGATCCACGGATTTCATTGGTGACACGAGCGACACGGACACCAGCGAGAGGGAGCGCGCGATGAAGATCAACCGTGGAGCCGGGGCGTCGCAGGCCCAGGCCACGACGCGGACCGACGCGACGAGGGCGCCGGCCAGGAGCGAGGCCACAGCGCCCACCGCCAGCCGGGGCTGGCAGGCGCGTCCGGCCAATCGCCCCGCGGTGACCAGCGCCGCGCGGCCCAGCCTGGCGCCCGTGGGCACACCGCCGCCGATTCCGGGGCCCTTCGCGTCGGCCGGCTTCCAGGCGGCGCTCGACCAGACGACGCAGTCGCGCTCCGTGCCGGGCAACAAGGTGAGCCTCCTGTTCGACGGGGTGAGCTCGTTCGCCGAGCGCAACCGGCTGATCGACTCGGCGAAGGAGTCGATCTGCCTGCAGACGTTCATCTTCAACTCCGACGAAACCGGCTGGGAGCTCGCGAACAAGTTGGCCGCGAAGGCGCGCGAGGGCGTCGAGGTCCGGGTGATCTACGACGCGGTGGGCTCGGGCCGCGCCGATCCGAAGATGTTCGAGATGATGAAGGCGGCGGGCGTCGACGTCCGCGCCTACGGCGAGAAGTGGAAGGTCTGGGACATCAACGATCGCTGGCACGAGAAGCACCTGATCGTCGACGGCAAGGCGTCCGTGCAGGGCGGCATGAACATCGCCAACGAGTACGCCTTCGGCGGCTCGGGCCGGCAGGTCTTCTCGCGCGGTCAGGAGGGCAGCGAGGCCTGGCGTGATGCCGACGTGAAGCTGGAAGGGCCCGCCGTCGCCGATGCGATGAAGGCCTTCGTGCGGAACTGGAGCGAACTGGGCGGCACGCTGTCGGAAGCCGACAAGGCGAAGCTCTTCCCGCGGCTCGATCCGACGCCCGGCGGCCCGGCGGTGCGCGTGGTGCAGCACAACCCCGAGGTGAAGGGGCTCGACGGCACCACCCACCGGCTGTACCTGAAGGCGATCCAGACGGCGCAGAAGTCGATCATCATCGAGAACGCGTACTTCCTGCCGCCGGCCGAGCTGCGCGAGGCGCTCATCTCGGCGGCGAAGCGGGGCGTCGAGGTGAAGGTGCTGACGAACAGCCGGGCGTCGAACGACATGGGCTTCGTCAGCGACGCGGCGCGCGCCTTCTACGACGACCTGCTCGAGGCCGGCGTGAAGATCTACGAGAAGCAGGGCGGCACGCTGCACGCGAAGACGGCCACCTTCGACGGCGCCTTCAGCATCGTCGGCTCGGTCAACCTCAACGGCCGCTCGAAGAACCAGGACGCCGAGATCGCGATCGCCGTCCAGGATGAGTCCACCGCCCGGCAGCTCGAGCAGCGCTTCGCGTCAGGCTTGTCCGAGGCGAAGCCCGTCACCATGGGCGAGCTGGAGAAGGAGTCGTTCTTCACGAATCTCAAGCAGTGGGCGTTGTCGACGCTCGCGTGGACCTTCTGACATGCCGAATGAGATCGACGTCCTCCTCGACCAGGCCCGCGCGAAGGAGTCCGCGGGCGACGTGCTGGGCGCGGTGACGGTGCTGGACGGCGCGCCCGAGACCCTGCGGACCGGCGCGTGGCACTTCGCGCGCGGCGCGCTGGCGCTGCGCGGTGGGGACCTCGAGCAGGCGATCGCCTTCTTCGAGACCGCCGTGGCGAAGGAGCCCGAGCTGGCCGAGTACCGCGCCAACCTCGGCGCTGCGCTGCTCGAGCGGGCGAAGGCGGGCGACAGGGCCGCCGGTGAGCGCGCGCTCGCCGAGCTGGAGCTGGCGGTCCAGTGGGGGCCGACGCTGCCGACCGCGCACACCAACCTCGGGCTGGCGCGCCTGCTCTCGGGCGACGCGGAGGGCGCGCTGGCCGCGCTGGACCGGGCGGTGGAGATCGATCCGCGCCACGTCCCGGCGCTCTACAACCGGGCCGCCGCGCTCAACGCCCTGGGCCGCCTCGACGACTGCCTCGCGGCGCTCGACGCCACGCTGGCCGTCGCCCCGGGCTTCCCACCGGCCGTCACCAGTCGCCAGAACACCTTGAAGAAGCTGGGGCGCGCATGAGCCGGTGGCCTGGCGTCGTCGCCGGCGTCTGCCTCGCGCTGGCCGCCTGCAAGAAGCCCGAAGACGAGGTCGATCCGAAAGTGCGCGCCGACGGCCACTACCTCGCCGGCACCTCCGCGTTCCTCAAGGGGGACTTCGCCGAGGCGCACAAGGCCTTCGCCGAGGTGCGCGCGCTGAACCCGACCGATCCCCGGCTGCCCGCCGCGGAGGGCGAGGTGTACCTCGCCGAGATGAACCTCCCCGAGGCGATCCGCAGCTTCGAAGAGGCGACGACGAGCGATCCGAAGCGCGGCACCAACTGGAGCCGCCTCGGCTACCTCTACGTCCTGAAGAACCAACCGGAGAAGGCGCGGCCCGCGCTCGAGAAGGCCATCGCGCTCAACCCGAAGGACTTCAACGCGCAGGAGGCCTTCGGCGACCTCGAGCTCAAGGCCGGGAACCTCGACGGCGCGGTGAGGCGCTACCTCCTCGCGGCGGAGGCGGCCCAGGGCACCGATCGCCCGGACCTGGTGCTGAAGGCGACCGGCGAGCTGACGAAGGCCGGGAAGGGCGACCGCGTGCTGCCGGTGCTCGAGGAGGCCGTGAAGAAGGGCATCGAGAGCGCCGCGTTGTGGAGCGAGCTGGGCGACCAGCGCGTCACCGCCGGCAAGCTGGCCGAGGCGATCGTCGCCTACGAGACCGCCGCGAAGCTGGATCCGAAGGACCCGACGCTCTGGGAGCTCGCCGGCGAAGTGCGGATGAAGCTGGAGCAGTTGCCGGAGGCCGAGGCCGCCTTCAAGAAGTCCCTCGCGGTGCAGGATCGCAGCGTCGTCCACGTCGCGCTCGCCCGCCTCTGCCAGAAGAAGAAGGACGAGGCGTGCCTCAAGCTGGAGCTCGATCAGGCGCTCGCGAAGGCCTCCGGCGAAGAGCTCCGCGAGACGACGGACCTCGCCGACCTCCTCGCCTCCCTCGGCCGCAAGAAGGACGCGCTGACGCTCCTGCGCGCCGTCAGCGAGGAGCCCGAGCAGAAGGGCAACTTCGACCTCCAGGTGAAGACGGCCCGGCTGGCGCGTGAGCTCAAGGACGAGGTGACGATGAAGGCGGCGTGCACCCGCGCCCTGGCTGGCGGCCAGGCCGGCCTGAAGTGCCCCTGAAGTCGGAGCGCGCCAACGTCGCTGCCGGTCCCGGGACGTGCTCGGACGCGGCACATCACCCTTCCCGGCGTCGTCCGCCGCAGCCGCACCACGCAGCGCGCTCAACACGCTGCGCACCGCGATGCTGCGGAAGGCGTACTGACGTTCAGCCGGCGACCAGCACCAGCTTCACCACCTCGGGCGGGGCGCCCACGCGCACCGGCGGACCGACGAAGCCGCAGCCGCGGCTGGTGTACAGCTGCGTGTCCTTCAGGCGCGAGAGGCCCGCGTTGCGGCTGCCCCAGATCACCTCGCCGACGAGCGTGCCCGGGAACATCTGCCCACCGTGCGTGTGGCCCGACAGCTGGAGGCCGATCCGCTTCTCCGCGGCGAGCTCGAGCCCGTTGGGCTGATGCGCCAGCAGCACCGACGCCCGCTCGGGGTCGCGCCCGGCCGTCGCCGCGTCGAGGTCGTACCCGCCGGTGCCGCCCCAACGGGAGCCCCAGTCGTCGACGCCGATGAGATCGAACGAGCCGCCCGCGTCCCCGATCGTGACGAAGCGGTTTCGCAGCACCGTGAAGCCCACGCCGGGCAGCACCTGCGCCCAGGTCTCCCAGCCCGAGTAGTAGTCGTGGTTGCCCGACACGAAGTACGTGCCGTGCCGCGAGCGCAACCGGCTCAGGCGCTGGACAAAGCCGCCGAGCGAGTCGGGCTTGCCGTCCACCAGATCTCCGGTGATCGCCACCAGATCCGGCTTCGCGCTGTTGGCCGCGTCCACCAGGCGGTCGAGGAAGCGCTCCTGGATCACCGGGCCGATGTGGATGTCGGACAGCTGGACGATGGTGAAGCCGTCGAGCGCCTTCGGCAGGCCGGGGAGGAGAATGGGCACCTCGCTCACGGCCGGCGGAGTGAAGGCGCGGTAGCTGCCGAACGCCGCCACGCCGCCGCCGACCGCCAACGCGCCGGCCGCGGTCGCGCGCGCGAGGAAGACGCGGCGCGAGGGATCCGCGGCTGACGGCCTCGGCTCGGGCGAGCCCGGGAGACCCGACGCGGCCTCGCTGGTGGCGGGCTGGGGCGACGGCCCGGTCGCGAAGGCGCGGAGGGACGCGAGCCAGCGGGCCAGCTCCACCACGAGCAGGGCCATCAAGGTGTAGATGGTGACGGCCCACGAGAAGAGCACCGCCGCGGTGAGCTCCGGGTGCCGGGCCACGTCGCGGAACACGAAGCGCAGCACCGGCACGGCCAGGAAACTCGCTGCCAGCACGCCCGCCGCGAGCCGCCGCAGCCACGTGCGCTCGGTGACGTCCCGCACCAGGCGCCGGTACAGGTACACGTTCGCCGCGACGAAGACGCCCAGCGTCACCACGAAGAGGACGATTCGGAAGGCCAACACCATGACGGTTGTAACCCGGCCCCGCGCCGATTTCTTTCCTACCGGCCCCGTTCCCCCGCCGGCTGCCGCCCGCGCGCCGCGAGGTAGGCCGGTACTGCGATGCCTCCCACCAGCGCGAAGACGAGCGCGGTGACGAGATCCGGGGGGGACGTGAAGGCCGCGTGAAGGGCCGATGAAGTCGTGTCAGGCGGGACCGCACGCGCCAGCTTGAGCGCCGCCATGCCCACCGAGAGCGCCATCGACGCGGCGGCGAGCCCCAGACCGGCGAACAGGCCCGCCAGCCACAGCGTCTGGCGCGGCCACGGCGGCCCCGGCGGGACCGGCTCGAGCGCCTCGCCGGTGATCTC
This sequence comes from Myxococcota bacterium, assembly GCA_040755835.1. Taxonomy (GTDB): domain Bacteria; phylum Myxococcota; class Myxococcia; order Myxococcales; family Myxococcaceae; genus JADLDB01. The sequence continues at coordinate 37,773 of JBFMAB010000070.1, read as the reverse complement.
CTTCGGCTCCTCGCCCCACGGCACGAAGCGCCGGAGGACCACCATCCCCGGAAGGCCGAAGGCCATCGACACCAGGAAGAACGGCGCCCAGCCCATCGCGTCGGCCATGATGCCCGCCGGCGGCCCGACGAAGGTGCGCGCGAGCCCGACGAGGCTCGAGAACAGCGCGTACTGCGTCGCCGAGAAGCGCTTGTCGGTGAGCCGCAGGAGCAGCACCCCGAACGCGCCCCAGCCCATGCCGCCGGCGGCCGTCTCGACGAAGATCGCCGTCTGCAAGGGGAGGCTCAGCGCCGCCGCCTGCCCCGTCACGCCCAGCCACGACGCGAGGAAGCCCGGGATCGCCACCGTGCCCGTCGCCGGATCGACCACCGCCACCACCGCGTAGCCCGCGTTGGAGAGGATCTGCAGCACCCCGCAGATCCACAGCGCGCGGCCGACGCCCACCCGGGCTGCCAGGAGCCCGCCGAGGAAGTTCCCCAGGAGCGTGCCGAACACCCCCACGGCGCCGCGCACCACGCCCACGTCGAACGCCGAGAAGCCCTTCTGCAACAGGAACGGGCTCACCAACGCGCCGGCGAAGGAGTCGGCGAGGCGGTAGAGCAACACGAAGGCGGTGATCTCCAGCGCGCGCGGCCGGCCGAGGAAGCCGACGAACGGCTGCCAGACCGCGTCGATGATCCGCTTCGCCGGCTCGTGGGCCAGCTTCGGCTCCGGCGCGAAGATCGTCACCGGCAGCAGCGCCCCGTAGATCGCCGCCTGCGCCACCAGCGTCCACTGCCAACCCCACAGCGGCCCCAGGCTGATCGCGATGCTGCCCGACAGCCACATGCCGGCCCGGTACAGCGCGCTGCGGGCGCCCACCGCGGGGCCGTGCTCGTGCTTCTCCAGCACGTCCACCGCGTACGCGTCGTAGACGATGTCCTGCGAAGCCGAGGCGAACGAGATGAGCAGCGCCAGCACGCCCACGGCGGCCATCACCCCGGTCGACGGCGGCGCCAGCGCGTCGCAGGCGGCACCCTTCAGCGCGCGATCGCACGTCTCGACACCCGAGGCCACGAAGCCCAGCGCCGCCGCGCCGCCGGCCAGCGCCACCTGGCAGACGAGGATCCACCCGCGCCGGAAGCCGAGGAGCGGAGGGCGCAGGTAGTCCAACACCGGCGACCAGACGAACTTGAGCCCGTACGGCAGCTGCGTCAGCGTCAGGAGCGCGTTCGTCTTCAGGTCGACGTTGGCCCACTGCAGCCACGCCGGCATGGCGGTGACGACGAGCCCCAGTGGGAGGCCCGACGACAGCGAGAGCAGGGTGACGGCGCCGAGCCGCCAGCTGGTGAAGGCGGCGAAGAGCCCCGCCGCTTTCGCGCCGCGCGCCTCGGCCACGGGCTTACGGCTACTTCAGGAACCTGGTGACCGCGACGGGCTTGCTGGTGTCAATCTCGATGTTCGAGGCGGCCAGCTTCGGGGGGCCCGCACGACCCTCGCCGATGCGCGTGTGCGCTTCCTTGTGCACGTGCTCCGGAGGCAGGGACGAGCCGCGCTTGTACCAGGGATCCGTCGGGTGCGTGACGGGCGGCCCCTTGAGCAGCTTCGGAATGTCGTACACGAAGCCCTGGCGGTTGTACTCGCTGGGCGTGTGCATGTACGTGTCCATGCGGATCGCGTCCTTCGGGCACGCGTCGACGCACAGGCCGCACACGATGCAGCGCAGCTCGTCGATGACGAACTGCCGCGGGTACTTCTCGATGACGCGGGACTCCGCCGCCTCGTCCGCCGGATCGTACTCACCCGCCTCGATGTAGATGCACTGCGCCGGGCAGATCGTCGCGCACATGTAGCAGGCGACGCAGCGGGGCTTGCCGTCCTCGCGGGGGACCAGGCGGTGCAGGCCGCGGTAGCCCTCGGGGTAGTCGACCTTCTCTTCCGGGTAGAAGACGGTGCTCACCGTCGACAGGCCCGTGCGGTCCACCACCTGCGGGTTGGGGTCGCGCTCGCCGAAGAGGTTGCGCAGGAAGTGCTTCGTGGTGAGCGCCAGGCCCTTGAGCAGCTCGGGCACGTAGGTCCGCTCGCGAATGTCCGGCTCGATCAGGTCCTTCCGCTGCTCGAGCTCGCCGTGGCCGTGGGGCGCGTGGGTGATGGAAGCCATTCGTTCCTCGCGGGGAGTCAGTGCGTGTTGGCCGGCAGCGCCGGGTGGCCGTGGCCGGAGTGAGCGTCGTGGCCGCCGCCGTGCCCGTGGTCGCCGTGGGCCTCGGCCGCTTCGCGCTCACGCCGCACCTGCCGCGGCGGAGTGAGCGTGAGGAAGGTGAAGAAGCCCACCACCAGGAACCCGAAGCCCGCCAGGTACTGGAGCGACGGATCCACCAGCACCAGCGCGCCCGAAATGAACAGGTTCGCGAGGCCCAGCGGCAGGAGGATCTTCCAGCCCAGGGTCTGAATCTGGTCGTAGCGGAAGCGCGGGTACGACCAGCGGATCGCCAGCTGCAGGTAGCAGAGCAGCAGCACCTTCACCCAGAACACCGTGCCCATGATGGCGCCGAGCAGCCAGCCGTGCTCCTGGAAGATCGGCCGCGACAGGAGCCACTCGTTGCCGAACGGCAGGTAGTAGCCGCCGAAGAAGATCGCCGCGAGCACGCCCGACAGCACCACGACCTCGACGAACTCCGAGATCATGAACATGCCGAACTGCATGCCGGAGTACTCGATGAAGTAGCCGACGATCTCCGACTCGCCTTCCGGGCTGTCGAACGGGGCGCGCTTCGTCTCGGCGAAGGCCGCCGCGAAGAACAGCAGGAAGCCCAACGGCTGCAGGAAGAAGCCCCACCGCGGGATGCCGAGATCGAAGTCGCCCAGCTTCACCGACCACAGGTAGGGCGCCTGCAGGTCCGTCATGCCCGTCGTGCCGGCCAGCTTCACCGTGCCGAACGCCAGCATCATGCCGACCAGCGACAGGCCCAGCGCGACCTCGTAGCTCACCATCTGCGAGGAGGCGCGCACGCCGCCCAGCAGGCCGAACTTGTTGTTCGACGCCCAGCCGGCCAGCGACGTGCCGTACACGGCCAGCGAGGCGATCGCGAAGATGAACAGCAGCCCGAAGTCGGGATCCGCGCCCACCATGGTGACCTGCTTGCCCATCACCTGCACGGTGGGGCCCGCGGGGACGATCGCGAACAGCGCGAACACCGGCGCGAAGGCCATGATCGGCCCGAGGTTGAAGAGGAACGTGTTCGCCGACCTGGGCCGGAAAGCCTCCTTGGTCAGCATCTTCAAGACGTCGGTGGCGATGTGCGGCAGGCCGCCCAGCGGGCGGTCCTTCAGGCCGGGGATCGGCAGGCGCGCGCGGTTGGGACCGACGCGGTCCTGCATGAACGCCGACCACTTCCGCTCGGCCAGGGTGAGCAGCGTGGCCGTGACCATGACCAGCACCAGCATGACGATGGCGATCGCCGCCAGGTGGCTCCCGCCGGCGAACAGGCCCTCGAGGAACCCGCCGAGCAGGTACGCCGCGCCCATCAGGACGAAGACGGCCCCGATGATCAGAGAGAGCGAGATGAAGACCATTCCCAGTCGCATGAGGTGCTCGCTTTACGGGAGAGTGAGACCGCGGAGGTTGGGAACGCCCTGCTCGCGCCAACCGGGCGGACGCCCGTCGGACGCGGCGGCCATGGTCCGAATACCCGGCCGCGTCTGATTCATCGGCGCCTTCTTGTCCCACTCGAAGCCGGCCAGCTCCGGCACCGCGGGCGCGAGCTTCTTCCAGACCTCGCGCGACGACGCGACGGCCAGGTCCAGGCCCAGCTCCTTCGCCAGGTCCGCCACCCAGCGCCAGTGCGGGCGCGCCTCGCCGCGCGGCGGGAAGGCCCGGCGAAACCGCTGGGTGATGCCGTCGGCCTGGGTGAAGGTGCCTTCGTCCTCGACGTGCGTCGCGGCCGGCAGCACCACGTGCGCGGGGCCAGTGGCCTTCGACTCGTTGGTGGCCGTCATCACGAAGAGCTCGAGCTTCTCGGTGCGGGCAGCCCACGTCTCGTCGTCCTCGGGCACCTCGTGGCCCAGGGAGAACAGCGCCTTCACCTGGCCCGCGTCCATCGCCTTCGTGAGCGCGTCGAACGGCTGCAGCGCAAGCCCATAGGCCTTCGCGATCCACTCGAGGCCCTTGCGGTTGGGGTTCTTGTCCGCCTGCATGAGGAAGAAGTCGGAGTCGCCGTCGGGGCGGCCGCCCACGTAGACGGTGGACACCTTCAGCACGTCGCGCGCGAAGGCGAGGCCCGCCAGCAGGTCCTCGTTGGACGCGACCGGCGAGGCGAGGAAGGCCACCTGGCCCAGGAGCGGCTGGAGCTTCATGCCCGCGTACTTGATGGCCTCGGCGGCGTGTGCCTCCTTCGCCTCGCCGCCGCGGCCGATCACGGCCTGGGGCACGCGGTGTGTGTTGAGCGACTTGTACGAGAGGCGGCCCCGGTCGCACATCCACGACTTGTTGATCGCCTCGTTCTCGCGCGGGCGGAAGCGGTACACGTCCTGGCCCATGAAGTCGGCGGTGATCGAGCAGCCGCGTGAGCAGCCGGTGCACACGCTCGGCGCCGCCGACAGGAACCACGCGCGGGCGCGGAAGCGGAAATCGCGGCTCAAGAGCGCGCCGACGGGGCAGAGGTCGACGATGTTGCCGGAGTAGTTCGATTCGAGCTTTCCATACGCGGGCGCCACGTCGACGACCTCGTGCGAGCCGCGGCCGAAGATGCCGAGCTGGGGCGCCCTGGCGACCTCTTCCATGAAGCGCACGCAGCGCGTGCACAGCACGCAGCGCTCCTGGTCGAGCACCACCATCTCGCCCAGCACCTTGCGCTTGTTGCGCAGGATCTTCCCGCCTTCGAGGCGCGAGGGCCGGAAGTCGTAGCGCATGTAGTAGTCCTGCAGCTTGCACTCTCCGGCCTGGTCGCAAATCGAGCAGTCGACCGGGTGGTTGAGGAGCAGGAACTCCATCACCATCTTCTGCTGGGCCCGCACCTTGTCGGTGTTGGTCTTGATCGCCATGCCTTCGGCGATGGCCGTCTGGCAGGCCGGGACCAGCTTCCCCGGCGGCGCCATCGACGACTCGACCATGCACATCCGGCAATTCGCCGCGATGGAGAGGCGCGGGTGGTAGCAGTAGTAGGGAATCTCGGAGCCGACGCTCTTCGCGGCCTCGATGAGGTTCGTGCCCGGCCTGGCGACGACTTCCTTGCCGTCGATGGTGAAGGTGACGAAGCCCGGGTTCTTCGGCGGCGGCGGCCCCGCGGGCGGGGCAGGGGGCTTGGGCGCTTCGGCCGGCTTCTTGTCGTCGCTCACTGCTCGACCTCCCCGCCGATCATGTTGATGGTGTCGAAGGTGGGGATCAGGTCGGCGAGCATCCTGCCTTCGCACAGTCGCTGCATGCCCGACAGGATCTGGAACCCCGGGGCGCGCACGTGCACCTTGTACGGGCGGCCCGAGCCGTCGCTGCGGAGGTACCAGCCGAGCTCGCCGTTGGGGCTTTCGGTCGAGTGGTACACCTCGCCAGCGGGCACCGGCACGCCTTCCATGACGAGCTTGAAGTGGGCGATCACGCCTTCGATGGAGCCGTACACCTGGTCCTTCGGCGGCAGGGCGATCCGCCAGTCGTCGACGAGCACCGGTCCCTCGGGCATCTGCTCCAAGGCCTGGCGAATGATCTTCGCCGACTCGCGGATCTCGAGGATCCGCATGTAGTAGCGATCGAAGTTGTCGCCGTTGTGGCCGACGGCGATGTTCCAATCGAGCTTGTCGTACACCCAGTACGGCGTCGCCTTGCGCACGTCGTAGGGGACGCCGCAGGCGCGCAGGCACGGGCCGGTGAAACCGAAGTCCAGCGCGTCCTCCTTCGAGATGACGCCGGTGCCCTTGGTGCGGTCGGTGAAGATGCGGTTGCGGCACAGCAGCGCGTCGACCTCGCCGGCGAGCTCCTCGATCTTCACGAGGCTCTTCAACACCTTCTCGCCCCAGCCCGGAGGGAGGTCGCGATTGAGCCCGCCGATGCGGCCGTAGTTGGTGGTGAGGCGCGCGCCGGTCAGCTCGGTGACGCGGTCGGTGATCAGCTCGCGGGCCTCGACGCCGTAGAGGAACGCGGTGAAGCCCCCGAGCTCCAGCGCCAGCGCCGCCGCCGTGGTGAGGTGGCTGGCGATGCGGTGCAGCTCCGAGCCGATCACGCGGATGTACTGGGCGCGCTCGGGGATTTCGATCCCCATCAGGTGCTCGATGGCCGAGAGGAAGCCGAAGTTGTTCTGCAGCGACGCGACGTAGTCGAGGCGGTCCGTGTACGGCAGCGCCTGCATCCACGTGACGTTCTCGCAGCTCTTCTGGAAGCCGCGGTGGAGGAAGCCGATCTCCGGGTCCATCTTGACGATGGTCTCGCCGTCCAGCTCCAGGCGGATGCGTACGGTGCCGTGCGTCGCCGGGTGCGAGGGCCCCAGGTTCAGGACCATGTTCCGCGTCTGGAGGTGCGCCTCGAGCTCTTCGTTCGACGGCGTCGGATCGTAGGTGTCTACCGGGTTGGACATGTCGTGCTCTCGCTCGAAGGGGCTTCAGTCCTGCACGCCGTTGGTGCCGGGGCCGCGGTAGATGTCCTTGATCGCCCGCTCGGGGATCAGGTTCTGCCGGCCGCGCAACGGGTAGTCCTTGCGCAGCGGGTGGCCCTTGAACTCCTCGTACATGAGGATCCGCCGGTTGGTACCGCCGGTGAATCGCACGCCGTAGAAGTCCCACACGAAGCGCTCGGCCCAGTCGGCGCCCTGAAACACGTGCTTCACCGTGTCGATGTCCTCGCCCTCGTTGACGCGGACCTTCAGGCGGATGTGCTCGTTCCGCTCGATGTTCTTGAGGAAGTAGAGCACCTCGAAGCGCGGGTCCTGCTCCTCGGGAGGCAGGTGCAGGCGATCGACCGCGTCCATCGAGATGAAGAGACGGAAGCCCAGCTTCTCCTTGAGGAGCTTCATCGTCGCGACGATGTGCTCGCGCTTGATGACGCCCCATTCGGCGCCGGTGCGATCGAAGTAGCGCTCGGCGAGCGCCTGGGGGAGCTGCGCCTGAATCTGGTCCAGCGCGAACGTGCTCACGGTGTGTCCTCTGGGGTGTGGCGTGGCCCGCGTCTTATAGGGACCGCCCCCCGAGGGGTCAACGCAATTAACTGAAGGTTCCCGCAGACTTAGGCGTGCCAGACGCTGCTCCGCGTTCGGGGCGTGGCGGGCGCATGCTTCGGGCGCGTACGGGGCGCCCGGGCCGGACGGGCGGATGCGCGAGCTCACGGCGCTGTGCCGGTCGGCGATGGCGATCCTGCGGGCGCTACCCGAGGCGCGACGCGACGCGGCGCCGCGGCACCGGGTAACGAGCTGCCGGCGAGCAACCGGCGGCACGGGCGAGGTTGAGGGCCGAGTATGCCGCCGGGCGTCGTCGAGCCTGAAGGGCGATCACGCCCGCGGCGAAAGTGACCGAATGGTCCTGGTCAGCTTGCGGAAGGAACGCGAGTGCCGCTCTGCCTCGGGTACGCTGAGTGCCGCAGTGAGGGCGGGCTGATCGAGTGTCGGCGAGTACCGGCGCGGCATGTGCGCGGACAGCCAGCCTTTGGCATCGCGGACGGCCTCTGGCGCGTCGGGTCTCTCGAGATCCGCGGGGAGTCCACGCACGCCTCGCAGCGACTCCGCGCTGGCGAGGAACCAGGCTTCGTATTCGCGCACGGCGACGATGACCGAGACAGGGAATCCGGGACAGACCTGACCGGCGAGGGTGCCGACCTTCCTGGCGAGCTCGACGGCGCATTCGTCGTCAGCGTCGAACACAATCATCGCGGCATCCGCCTGGCGGCGGGCGACGTCGAGAACCCGCTGGAGCGTGTCCGCGGCCAGGATTCGGGCTCGGGGCTCGCGCCAGGGGCGCCCGGCAATCGTGATCCCGAGGTTCTCCTCAGCTGCGAGACGCCGGAGAAGCACCGGCAGTGCCGATGCATCCCCCTGTCCCTCGACAATGATGAAAACGTTCACTCGTCGCCGCCCTCGAATAGCCGGAGCTGGTTCGGTTCGCTCACGGCGCTCGCGTGGTCCGGCTCGAGCTGACCGCGCTTGAGCAACTCGCCGGCGGTGTACAGCCGCGCACGCAGGATCTGTCGTGTCTTCTCGTCGAGTCTGCTCACGATCGTACGGCCACCGACGGATTCGACCGACACGAGTTGTTCGTCACTCACGTCCGGGCTGTCGAGCAGTTCTGGACTGTGGCTCGTGACGAGCACCTGGCGATCGGTCGAAGCCTCGAGGAGGGCGTCCCTCAACGCGCCAGCGGCTCCTGGGTGCAGGGCGCTCTCTGGTTCCTCGAGTCCAATCATCGAGACGTGCTTGTCCGTGAGGCCTTGAAAGAGCGCCACCAGGACGCCGAGCGCCCGGAGCGTGCCGTCGGACATGCTGGCCGCGTCAAATCGCCAGGGGTGATTCGAGCCTTCGACATCCTGCGTGAACTCGATGGTTTCGCGTCCTCCGAGTTGCTTGCGCTCAGCGCTGCTGATTCCAGGCACGATCGCCTGCAGGTACTCGAGGAGCCTCTGCATCGTCTGCGGATCGCGCGTCTTCAGTCTCGTGAGCGCACTGGCCGTGTTCGCCCCATCGCGAAGCAGGACGTCACCTGCGTCGGGAGTCTGAGGCTCGCGGATGACCTCTGGATTCAGGTTGTAGACCTCCATGTGGGAGAGGAAGTCGAAGATGGGCCGGAACTCTGGTGTACCGCTGACGGCGACGAGCGCGAAGCGGTCGCCCAGGGTGCGTGGGGGCACTCCAGCAAGCGACCAGGTCATGACCTCCTCGGTACCTCGCAGGCGGCGATCGAACTGGTGGGGGCCAACCGAACACGACTCCCGGCTGATGACGAATGCTCCGCCTGCGGCCGCACCGATGTCGAACGCGTAGCGAGCGGGCCCGGCATCCAGTTGGAGGTCGAAGCTCATGCCGAAATGCGTGGGATGACCCGTTGAGCGCCGACGAACCTGACTGATGCCTCCGCGTCGGCGGATGGCGTGGTCAACCGAAGTTCTCAGACTCTCCGCGACAAATCGGAAGGCGTCGAGGAAGTTGCTCTTTCCGCTGCCGTTGGGGCCAACGAGAAACAGGAGTGCCCCGGGCTGCATGTCGCAGGCCGCGATGCTCCTGTAGTTCTTGAGGCGAACACGTGAAACGAGCTCTTTGGGCGGCATACCGCGCTTTCTGGTCTTTCAGACTCGGTCTGTCCCCTCAGCTTATTTCTGACCAGATCTGGTCGCGAGTCAGTGCACGCCCGTGACTTCGCCGGCCTCGGTGAGGTCGAGCCCGTACGCCGCCGGCACCTTCGGCAGGCCCGGCATGGTGAGGATGTCCCCGGTGAGCGCCAGCAGGAAACCCGCGCCCGCGGACACGCGCACCTGCCGCACGGTGATGGTGAAGCCTTCGGGCGCGCCCTGCTTCGCGGGATCGTCCGACAGCGACAGGTGCGTCTTCGCCATGCACACCGGCAGTTCGCCGAAGCCCCAGGCCTTCGCGCGCTCGAGGTCCTTCTTCGCCTCGGCGGTGAACTCCACGTCCTTCGCGCCGTAGACCTTCTGCGCCACCGCGCGCACCTTGTCTTCGAAGGACGCGTCCAATTCGTAGGTGAACTTCGGCTTCGGCGCCTCGCCCCGGAGCGCGGCCGTCACCGCGTCGGCGATCGCCACGCTGCCCTCGCCGCCCTTCACGTAGCCCTCGTTGCGCGCCACCGTGACGCCCTCGGCCTTGCAGAGCTTCTCGACCAGCGCGAGCTCCTCCTCGGTGTCCGTCGCGAAGACGTTCAGCGAGAGGATCGGCGGCAGCCCGAAGCCCTTGATGGCGTTGATGTGCCGGCGCACGTTCGCGAAGCCCTTCTCGATCGACTCGAGGCCCGGCTGGTCGCCGCCGTGGAAGCGCAGCGCGCGCGCCGTGACGACCAGCACCACCGCGTGCGGCCAGAGGCCGCTCATCCGGCACTTGAGATCGAGGAACTTCTCGCCGCCCAAGTCGAACGCGAAGCCCGCCTCGGTCACCACCACGTCCGCCAGCGCGAGCGCCGACCTGGTCGCCATGACCGAGTTGCAGCCGTGCGCGATGTTGGCGAAAGGCCCGCCGTGAATGAGCGCCGGCGCGCCCTCGGTCGTCTGCGCGAGGTTGGGCAGCAGCGCGTCGCCCAGCAGCGCTGCCATCGCGCCGACCGCGTTCAAGTCGCCCGCGGTGATGGGCTTGTTGTCCTTGTCCACGCCGACGATCAGCCGGCCGAGGCGCGCCTTCAGGTCCTTCACGTCGTCGGCCAGGCACAGCGTGGCCATCACCTGGCTCGCCGCGGTGATGTCGAAGCCGTCCTCGCGGGGGACGCCGTTCGCCGTGCCGCCCAGGCCGATGACGGTGTTCCGCAGGAAGCGATCGTTCATGTCGATGCAGCGCTTCCAGGTGACGGCCTTGAAGCGCTTTTGATCGAAGTTGATCGCGTTGTCGACGAGCGCCGCGAGCAGGTTGTTCGCCGAGGTGATCGCGTGGAGATCGCCCGTGCAGTGCAGGTTGATGCGGGCCGACGGCTCCAGCGCGGCCTGGCCGCCGCCGGTGCCGCCGCCCTTCGCGCCGAACACCGGCCCCAGCGACGGCTCGCGCAGCGCCGCCATCGCCTTCACGCCGCGCTTCGCGAGGCCCTGCACCAGGCCGATCGACGTCGTCGTCTTGCCTTCGCCGTACTTCGTCGGGGTCATCGCCGTGACGAGCACCAGCTTGCCGCGCGGGCCCTTCGCGCGCAGGCGGTTGACCGTCTCCCACGACAGCTTGGCCATGGGGCCGTAGAGGAGGAGGTCGTCCGGCTTCAGGTCCAGCTTCTGGGCAACGGTCGTGATCGGCAGCATGGCGCCGGAAGATGCCGCAACGGCGCTCGAGGGGCGACGAAGAAACGCCTCGCGCGCGAATGGCCCCTCTCGGCGCTGCTTCCCGACGCGTGGCGCTATTCGAAGGACAGCGCGCGCTCGAAGTCGCTCGGGTTGGACGCCGCCTCCCTGGCGACCTCCATGGTGATCTGCTTGTCGCGCAGCAGCCTCGCGAGGTGCATGTCGAAGCTCTGCGTGCCGAGCAGGTCGTGATTGCGCTCGAGGTAGTCCTTGATCTCGTGGGTGCGATTCGGGTCCTTGATGAACTCCACCACCGACAGGGTGGACACCATGATCTCCGCGGCCACCACGCGGCCCTTGCCCGACGCGTGCGGCAGCAGGCGCTGCGACACCGTCGCGCGGATGTTCTCGGCGAGGCGGTTTCGCACGCCCGTCTGACCTTCCGGCGGGAAGACGCCGATGATGCGGTTGATCGTGCGGTACGCGTCCTGCGTGTGGACGGTGGACAGCACGAGGTGGCCCGTCTCGGCCGCCTTGATGGCGATCTCGATCGTCTCGGCGTCGCGCATCTCGCCGACGAGGATCACGTCGGGGTCCTGGCGCAGCGACGCGCGCAAGGCCTTGGAGAAGTCCGGCGTGTCGGGGCCGATCTCCCGCTGCGTCACCCGCGAGTACTTGTCCTCGTGGACGAACTCGATCGGGTCCTCGATGGTGACGATGTGCTTCCGGTAGTGGTTGTTGATGTAGTTGACGATCGCCGCGAGCGTCGACGACTTGCCCGAGCCGGTGATGCCGGTGACCAGCACCAGCCCGCGCTCCTCCTGGCTGATCTTCTCGAGCACCTTCGGCAGGCCCAGCTTCGAGAAGTCCGGCACCTGGAGCGGAATGGAGCGCATGATCGCCCCGAGGTGGCCCTTGTTCCGGAAGATGTTCGCGCGGAACCGGCCCACGCCCTCGAGCGCGTAGCTGGTGTCCCAGTCCTGCAGCTCGTCCAGCGCGCCGCGGAACCGGCTCGAGGTGAGAATGTGTTTCGCGATGCGCGCGGTGTCCTCGGGCTGCAGCGCCGGCACCTTCACCGGCAGCAGCTGCCCGTTGACCCGCAGCGCCGGCGCGCTGCCCACCTTGAAGTGCACGTCGGACGCGCCGTTCTTCACCGCCGCGGCGAGGAACTGGTTGAAGGTCGCGAGCTCCATGGGAGAGTGTCTTTCCGTCGGGGGTGGGTGGGGCGTTCAGCGAACGGCGACGCCGAGGGCCTGCGTCTTCGCGAGCAGCGCGTTCGTCCGGCGGACGCGGTCGGACAGCGTGCGGCAGAACGAACGGTACACCTTCACCGCCAGCTTCTCGTCGCTCGCCAGCAGCGCCTCGAACTTGTCCCGCGGCATCTTGAGCAGCCGGCAGTCGGTCACCGTCGACACCCGCGCGCTCGTCAGCACGTCGTCGATGAGCGACATCTCGCCGAAGAGCTCGCCCGCCTTCAGGCGGCCGATCTCCTCCCTCTCGCTGTGCTGCCCGTCCTGGTCGATGTCGCGCGTGACGCGCACCTCGCCGCTCTGGATCACGTACAGGGCGTCGCCCAGCGCGTTCTCCTCGATGACGATCGTCCCCGCCGGGAGATCGACGTACTGGATGATGCTGCCCAGCCGCGTCGTCTCGTCGAACGTCAGCTTCTGAAAGAGGTGGAGCTTCTGCAGCAACTCGACCCCTTCGAACTCTCCGAATCCGGTCAGCTCGAGTTCCACGGTGCCGGCACTGTAGCGCGGGGCCGGTGTCGCACGGTGTAGGAATCGCGCGCACGGCGCGATCCGCCGACGGCTTCGCTACGCTGCCGGGCCTCATGGGGCACCCCGAACGCCGAATCGATGCCCGGTACGCCGCGCGCTTCGACGTCCGCTTCGCCCGGCTGGCCGACGCCGCGAAAGCGCTCAAGGCTTTCTCGACGAACTTCTCTGCCGGCGGCCTGTGCCTGCGGGCCAGCCACGCCTACGACGTGGGCGAGGCGCTCAAGCTGGACGTCACCATCGAAGGCTTCACCTACTCGCTGGACGGCGTGGTGGCCTGGGTGCGCGGCGACGCGGTGGGCGTGCGCTTCGTCAACCTGCGGCCCGACATCCGCGAGCGGCTCGAAGGCGTGGCCCGCACCCTGGCGCGCACCCAGCCCGAGCTTCGCTGAAGGCCCTCACTTCAGGCGGAAGGTGCCCACGTCCGCCGTCTCGAAGCCGCACGCGAGGAAGAAGGCGCGTACCTCGTCGGTGACGGGCCCCAGCGTCTGCACCTCGAGGCGCTTCACGCTCAACACCTTCGCGCGCTCGACGGCGCGGCGGAGCAGCTCGCGGCCCACGCCCTTGCGGCGCCAGGCCTTCGCCACCACCAGCTCGTCGATCGTCGCCGCGCGCCCGCCCAGCTTCAGGATGGGGCGGTGCGACAGCGTGACGAGGCCGATCGCCTTGTCCAGCGGGTCCGCGGCGATCAACACCTCCATCTCCGGGTGGCTGATCGTCCACGTGAAGGTGTGCGTGTCGCTGGCGGCGTCCACCTCGGCCAGGATCGCCACGGCGGGCGCGGCGTCTCCGCGGCGCGCAGGACGCACCTTGAAGCTCGGCGTGGGCGGCAGGCTGGGGGTCGACGGATTCGCCACGGAGCCCCCAGTTTAGGCCCATTCCGCGGTCGATCCACTCCCCGGCTTCGCTACAGGTCGACCAGGAAGACCTCGACGGCCAGGTCCAGCAGCTCCCGCGACAGCGCCGGCGCCTGCCCCCGGAAGCGCGCCGCGTCCTTCACCAGCTGCACGAGGTCGCGCGGGTGGCACGCGCGCAGGGACAGCGAGCGCGGCTTGTAGGTGTGCTCCAGCAGGTAGCTCACCGCCTGCTCGACGTAGGGGATCCCCGACGCCTCGCACACCCGCTTGAAGATCTCCCGGTACTGCTTCTCGTCGGGATCGCCGACCTCGATCTTGTACTTGATGCGCCTCAGGAAGGCCTCGTCGACCAGCTCCTTCGGATCGAGGTTGGTGGAGAAGACGATCAGCTGATCGAAGGGGATCTCGAACTTCTTTCCGGTGTGCAGCGTGAGGAAGTCGACGCGCTTCTCGAGCGGGACGATCCACCGGTTCAACAGGTCCGTGGGGTGCACCTTCTGCCGGCCGAAGTCGTCGATCAACAGCATGCCGCCGTTCGCCTTCACCTGGAACGGCGCCTCGTAGAAGCGCGCGGTGTCGCTGTAGATGAGATCGAGCGTCTCGAGCGTCAACTCGCCGCCGACGATCACCGCCGGCCGCCGGCAGAGCTGCCACCGGTTGTCCATCTCGAAGGTCTGGCGCCGACCCTGCGCGTCGCGGCCGAGCTCGAGCGGCACCGGGTGATGCACCAGCTTGTCGAAGACCTTCACGATCTGCCCGTCGATCTCCAGGCAGTGGGGAATGAAGGCCTCCCCGCCGAACATCGCGCTGATCGCCTCGGCCAGCGACGTCTTGCCGTTGCCCGGCGGCCCGTAGAGGAAAAGCGATCGCCCGCCGTTCACCGCCGGCCCCAGCCGGTCGACGATGTTCTGTGGCACCACGAGGTGTGACAGCGCCAGCTCCAGCTTGTGGCGCGTCACCACCGGCGCCTCGCGCGTCTGCTGGTGGATGAGGGTGTTGTACTGCTCGATCGGCACCGGCGCCGGGCCCACGTACGTCGTGCGCAAGAGCGCGTCGCGCGCGTACTCGCGGCCCTTCTCGGTCAGCTGGAAGTCCACCGACACGCGGCCGAAGCCCTTGCCGCCCCGCAGGTCCACCAGCTTCTCGGTGGCCACGAAGTCGATGACGCGCTCCACCACGTCGGACCACGGCAGGCAGAGCTGGTCCGCCACCTCCGCGCCCGTCGCCGTGCCCGTGTAATAGAGGAACTTGAGCGCGAGATCGGACACCAGGCCCATCTTCAGGCCCGTGTCCTCCAGCGTCTTCGGCTGCGGCGGGGCGATGTCCAGGATCGCCGGGTTCTCGAGGCCGAAGGGGTTGGGGCGCTGCCGCGCCGGCGCGCGCGTCTCGTACTCGCCGGTGGGCAGACCGCTGGTGTCGACGAGATCGCTGTCGGACACCGCCTCTGGCTTCCGGTGTCGCGTGGTGGGGCGCGTCATGGGGACCGGCGGCAGTATAGCCGCCGCCCGCTACACGTACGTCAGCCAGCGCAGGTACCTGGGCTCCATGCCCCGCACCACGCGGAAGTACAGGTCCTGCACCGCGGTGGTGATCGGTCCCGGCTTGCCGTCGCCCACCTTGCGGTTGTCCACCTCACGCACCGGCGTCACCTCGGCGGCGGTGCCGGTGAAGAACACCTCCGACGCGATGTAGAGCGCGTCGCGGGTGAACGACACCTCCTCCACCGGATGGCCCATGTCCTTCACGAGCTCGATGACCGTGTCGCGCGTGATGCCGCGGAGGATCGGCGACGACAGCGACGGCGTGCGCACCACGCCGTTGCGGATCTGGAAGATGTTCTCGCCCGACGCCTCGGCCACGAAGCCCG
This sequence comes from Myxococcota bacterium, assembly GCA_040755835.1. Lineage (GTDB taxonomy): Bacteria > Myxococcota > Myxococcia > Myxococcales > Myxococcaceae > JADLDB01. The sequence continues at coordinate 22,404 of JBFMAB010000070.1, read as the reverse complement.
AGATGTCGAGGAGGATCGCCTCGTCGTAGCCCGCCAGCACCGCCTCGCGCTTGGCGAGGATCGAGTTGACGTACTGCCCCGACACCTTGCCGCGCACCATGTTCACGTTCACGTGCATGCGCGTGAAGCTCGACACCTTGGCGCGAATGCCTTCCTTGATCCCCTTGTCGCCGAGGTAGGCGCCCCATTCCCACGCGCACACCGACACGCGGGTCGGGTTGTACGCGCCCAGGCCCATCGCGCCGTCGCCCATGAAGGCGATCGGCCGCAGGTAGGCGCCGTTGGGGAACAGGTGCTGCTGCACCTTCAGCGTGTCGATGCACGCCTGCACCAGCTGGTCCTCGGTGTACGGAATGTCCAGCATCACGATGTGCGCCGACTCGAGGAAGCGCCGCATGTGCTCGCGCAGGCGGAAGATCGCCAGCCTCCCGTCCTGGGTGCGGTACGCGCGAATGCCTTCGAAGACGCCGAGGCCGTAGTGCAGCGCGTGCGACATGATGTGCACGTTCGCCTGGCTCCACGGGACCATCTTGCCGTCGAGCCACACCTGCTCCGCCTTCACGGTCGCGCCAACGTTCGAGCTCATGGCCGGGCGGAATGCCAGCGGCCCCCACCCAACGCAAGCGAAGAAGGCTTCAGGGCGCGCCCATGATCCGCGGCAAGGGCGACAAGAGGCGCGCGATCAGCGGCATGTCCCACGCGAGGCCCTCGCGGCCGATCCGCACCGCCTCGAGCAGCTGCTCCACCGTGGGGACGATGACCAGCGGGCTCAGCGTGCGCCGGAAGTCGTGCTGCAGGTGCGCGAACGGCCGGTTGCCGGCGACGTTCAACTCGGCGAGGCGCTCGAGCGGCAGCCACAGCGGCGTGCGCAGCTTCACCGAGAAGCCGTTGAGCGCGAGGATGAACGCGTTGCGCGTGCCGATCTGCCCCTTGTGCACCGCCCGCCACGCGGCGCGCGACGGCACGTTGTCCACCAGGCCGCCGTCGACGAAGCGGGCGACGCCCCGCGCCTCGAACACCCTGCGCACCTGCTGGTGGGCCTTCGGATCGTCGCGGAACACGTCGTAGTGGATGATGCCGGGCAGGGCGCTCGAGAAGCCCGCGGCGTCCAGCGCGTCGAAGCCGGCCGTCTCGTCGTCGGCGCCGAGGTGCACCTTCACCATGATGTCCGGGCGGGCCGCGAACTCGGCGATCGCCGCGAACCACCGCGGGAGGATCAGCGGGTTCAGCAGGTGGCGCGGATCCGCGGCGATCAGCTTCTCGTAGAACTCGAGCGGGTGAGGCAGCTTGCCGCGGCGGATCCCGCTCACCGCGATGATCGTCTTCACCGGCAGGTCCTTCAGCGCCGGTCCTTCCCCCCCGCGGCTGTCCACGCCGAACCACCGGCCGATGCCGGAGCGCAGGAACAGCCGCAGCGCCGCCGGTACGCCGTACCTGTTCTCGGTGGACACCGCGCGGAACAGCTTGCGCCACGACAGCGTGCGGACGATCCCCACCACCTCGTCCTGATCGAAGTGATCGAGGCGCGATCGGAACAGCGCCAGGATGCTGCCCATCGACGCGCCGACCAGCAGCTTCGGCTTGAGCCCGTACTCGTCGAGCAGGCTCATCACGCCGAGGTACGGGTACGCGGTGCCTCCGCCGCCGCCCAGCACCAGCACCAGCGCCTTGTGACGGAGCTCCCGGTCGATCGCCTCCCACGACAGACGGCCGGCCACGCGGCGCGCCAGGTGGTGCGCCGTGTTGGTGGTGCGGTCTTTCAGCTCCCGCAGGTGCGGCAGGAGCAGCTCCCGGCGCACCGTCGGCTGCAGCAGCACCGGCTTGAGGCGCCGCTCGATCTCCTCGCGGAACGGCTCGAGGTACGCGCCGACGCCGACCTCGCGCCCGTCCTGCCGCACCTTGTACAGCCGGGCCAGGGACAGCGCGGTGCGCAGCACCGCCTCCTCGTGCGCGTCGACGAGGCCGGGGTGCGCGAGCGACGCGCGCACCAGCGCCAGCTCCATCTCCTCGAGCGGGCGGACGATCTGGAAGCGCTCGCGAAGTCTCATGGCCCTGCGCCCGGGGTGGACGAGCCCACCTTCGGGCTCACCGCTTCTGGCGACCGAGCAGCCGCAGCTCGCGCAGCGCTTCCGTGCAGTCCGGGTTCGACTGGATCGCCTTCTCGAACTGCTTCTCGGCCTTGTCCGGGCGACCCGTCGCCTTGTGGATGTAGCCGAGGAACAGGTAGCTCTTGTCCAGCTTCGGGTTCAAGGACACCGCATGCTCGATGCTGCGCACGGCGCTCTCCGCGGCGCCCGGATCCGCCTGGAACAGGCTCCAGCCCAGCCAGGCGTGGAACTCGCCTTCGTCCGGGTAGAGCGCGATCGCCTCCTGAAAGGCCTTGTGCGCGTCGCCGTACTGGCGCTGCCGCATCAGCTCCTCGCCCTTCTGGAACTTGCCTTCGGCCGCGAGGATCTTCCCCACGTCCTCGTCGTGGGCACGAGGCGGGCCTTCGGCCAGCTCCGCCAGGTAGCGCTGGCGCTCGTTCGGGTCGGTGAGCGTGTCGTGCGCGGTGGAGATGAGATCGTAGATCTGCTGCGCCAGCTGCCGCAGCTCCGCCGACGCCGTCTGGAAGTGCTTGTCCGGGTGGTACTCCTTGGCGAGCGCGAAGTAGGCGCGCTTGACGTCCTCGCGCGTGGCGGTGCGTTTCACCCCGAGGATCTCGAAGTAGTCCTGCTTGCGCATCGCCGCGGCCTTCGCGGCCAGTTTTTCACGCGCGACGCTCTCCTCGTTGGACAGCCGCGGGAGGCTCATCACCTCGGACAGCTCGGGCAACAGCGAGCCCGCCGAGCGCGCCACCACCGGCTCGGGCGCCTTCTTGCCCTTCTTCTTCCCGCGCGAGGCCGACGGCACCGGCGGGGGCGGCGGGCCGGAGGCGGCCATGGGCTGCGCCAGCTGCGCGTCGTCCCACGGCAGCTCCAACGGCGGCTTCGACGGCGGCGGAGGCGGCGGCGGCTGCGCGCTGCCCGCCTTCCTCGGCAACGGTGGTGGCGCCGGAGGCAGGGGGGGCGGCATGGGGGCCGGAGGAGGCGGCGGCTCGCTGGCCCGCGTCGCGGCGGCCACCTCGGCGAAGGACACGCGCGGCCGGCCCTCCGACGGCTTGTCCTTCAGGATGATCATCTGCGCCGCGCGCATCGCGAACAGCAGCCGGTCCGTTTCGAGCGGCGGGAGGATCTCCAGCGCCCGCAGGGTCGCCACCGTCTTGTGCCCGTCGGCGAGCAGCAGGAGCTCCTTCTCCTCCTCGCCGAGGCCCGCGTCCTGCAGCGCCTGCAGCGGATCGTCGGACGGGTGCACGTACAGCCCGTCGACGCCGGCGAAGGCCCTGGCGAGGCGCTTCTGGTCGTAACTCCTGCGCACGCCTTCGAAGATCAGCTGCGCGCACGTCATGCCCAGCGACACCGGCTCGGGCGGCGGCGCCACCTTTGGGTTGAACTGGTACTCGCCCGTGTCCCAGCGGAAGACGTCGAAGAGCTTCTCCTGCAGCTGCACGTGCAGCGCGTACTGCAGGTTGTGCGGGCTGATGCAGCCCATCTCGATCAGCACGGTGCCCTGCATGCGCCGGCTCGTCTTCATCCGCCGCAGCGATTCCTCGCACTCGGCCTCGCTGATCATCTTCTCGCGCACCAGCACGCGGCCCAGGCACTCCACCAGCAGGTTCGACTTCACCAGCTCGGGGTTGCCGTCGCGGAAGTAAACGATCTTCTTCACCTTCTCGCGGCGCAGCAGCAGCGCGCCCGACGCGCGCCAGCGGTACACCTCGGCCAGCACCTCGGCGAAGGGGCGCTGCGCGAAGTCGCCGCGCGCGGTGAGCCCGGTCGCCTGACGCTGCACCTTGCGGGCGTGCCGCTCGACGACCGCGACCTCCTCGCGCTGGAGATCGTCGGCCATGTACTCGCCCGTCACCTCGTCCTCCTCGAGGGGCGGCGGCGGCGGCTCGGGCGGCTTCGGGCGCGGGTAGCGATCGCCCAGCGCGTCGTGCAGCGTGTCGTAGAGGCGCTGGAGATCGATCGGCTTTTCGAGGAAGGCGAAGGCGCCGTGCTTCTGCACCGCCTCGCGCTGGTGAATGGCGTTCTTGTACACGCCGGAGATCATGATGATCGGCACCCGCTTGCCGCGCGGCGTCGACCGCATGCGGTGCGCCACCTCGTAGCCGTTGAGCGCGGGCAGGAGGAGGTCGAGCAGCACCGCGTCGAAGGGCTTCTTCTCGAAGGTCTTCACCGCCCACTCGCCGTCGCGCTCGACGGTGACGACGAAGCCTTGTTTCGTCAGCGCGTCCGCCAGCACCCGCTGCGTGCTGCGATCGTCGTCGACGATGAGGATGTTCACGGTCTCGGGACGAGCCACGGCGCGCAAGCCTACGCGAGGGGGCTCCCGTTGTCCGACGGAAACGAGCCGGGAACCTCCTCGTCGAAGCCGAAGCGGAAGACGTCGCTGCCGGACTTCACGTCGAAGGTGGCGACCTTCTTCTCCTCCTGCCCGGCCTCCTGCTCGGCGAGCGGCGGCGCGAGTTTCTCTTGCACCCGCGCGCAGGGCGAGCCACCTCGGAGGCCACCCCGGGCACCGGCGCGTCGGGCGTGAGCCGGCTCGAAGGCCGAGCGCGCCTCGTCCCGTCGGTTGAGATCGCCAGCGCCGCGCCCCCGCACCGGCTCACCGGTGCGCGCTCCTCGAGGGTGGCGGCCACCTCCCGGGCGCTGCCCAGCGTCTCGCGCGCGCACTCGTGCTCGAGGCGCTCGCGTGGGGCGCCACTCTCCCTGTGTTGAAATCACGGGCGCGTGGTAAGTCGACGCGGCCACCCTCACGCCGGGAGACACACGCATGCGCCACGCCTTCCTTTCCACGCTCGTCTGCTTCGTGGGGTTGGCCGCATTCGACGCCCGCGCGCAGCTCGCCGAGAGCCAGGCCGCCGCACCCGCGCCCGCCGCCGCCGCGGATCTGGACACGCCCGAGGCGAAGGCCGCGAAGGAGCTCGTCACCGCGTACCTCAACGCCGTGAAGGCGAAGAAGTGGGCCGACGCGAAGAAGCTGACCCACCCGAAGACGATCGCCGCGATCGCCGAGCGGAAGAAGCGCCTCGGGGAAGAGAAGCACCCGATGGCGCCCTGGTACCACGAGAAGGTGAATTACTGGCTCAAGGACTACAAGCTGACCGGCGCGAAGGCGGGCTGGGGCGGGACGATCATCGTCGAGACCAGCGAGGACAACTACCAGGTCGAGGACAAGGGCATTGCCGAGGGCGAGCTGTCCACGTACCTCGTCGGGAAGTCCGGCGGAAAGTGGTACGTCGTCGACAAGAAGCGCGGCGAGACGTTCACCAGTGACTCGGTGAAGCTCGGCTACAAGGGCTGGTTCGACAAGGTCGAGAAGGCCGAGGGCGACGGCGCCACCGAGTGACGCGTCGCTCCCGCTTCAGGCCCGGTCGGCGGTGGCCAGCGCGTGCGCCTGCGGCCGGGCCTTCTCGACGTCGGCCTCGTGCTTGAGCACCAGGTTCAACGTCTGCCCGACGAGCTCGGGTGACAGAGTGTCGGCGTTGAGGAGCACCAGCGCCTGCACCCAGTCCAGCGTCTCGCTGATCGACGGTGCCTTCTTGAGCTCCAGCGTGCGCAGCTTCGCCACCGCGGCCACCACCTGCTGGGCCAGCTTCGCGGGCGCGTCGGGCAGCCGCGCGCGGACGATCGCCAGCTCGCGGTCCTTCGCCGGGTAGTCGATGTAGAGGTGCAGGCAGCGCCGCTTGAGCGCGTCGGACAGCTCGCGCGCGTTGTTCGACGTCAGCACCACGCGCGGCACGTGCCTGGCCTTCACGGTGCCCAGCTCCGGCACGGTGACCGCGTTCTCCGCCAGCACCTCGAGCAGGAAGGCCTCGAACTCCGGGTCGGCCTTGTCGATCTCGTCCACCAGCAGCACCGTCGGCTCCTCGGCCACCAGCGCCTTGAGCACCGGGCGGGGCAACAAGAAGCGCTCGGAGAAGAAGACGGCGTCGGACGCGGCCACGCGGTCGGCGGCCTCCTTCACCGAGGCCGCGCCGGCCATCAGCTCGCCGATCTTGTCCTTCAGGAGCTGGGTATAGAGCAGCTGCTTGGCGTACTCCCACTCGTACAGCGCCTTGGCCTCGTCGAGGCCTTCGTAGCACTGCAGGCGGATCAGCTCCCGGCCCAGGGCGGTGGCCAGCGCCCGGGAGAACTCCGTCTTCCCAACGCCCGCCGGCCCTTCGATCAGCACCGGCTTCTCCAGGCGATCCATCAGGAAGGCGGCGGTGGCGATGGGCCGCGACGGGAGGTAGCCCACGCGTTCGAGGCGCTGGGCGGCGTCGTCCACCGACTGGAAGGGCGTGGCCATGGCCCGCTTGTACCAGCGCCCTCGGCCGAAAGGGGAGCGCCGGAGAACCGCGACGCGCGTGTCAGCCTCACCGCGTGGGGCGAGCCGACCCCCACGGCCCGCGAGCGCAACCCGCCGGAAGGACGCGGCCGCGTCAGCCCGCCGCAGCGGGCACGTCGGGTGCATTGCACATGACGCGAGAGCGCGGGGGTCAGACAAACATGTGGACGTGGCTGCGAGTGCTGGGAGTGGTGCTGGTGGCGGTGGCGCCCGGAGGCCTCGTCGTGTTGGCGGCCTTCCTGCTCGCCCGCGCGCTCGCCGAGGCCATGCGCCTCGACGGCGGTCCTCCCCGGCGCCGGCTGGCCCGCGCCGTCGCCCGCGTCCGCCTGAAGGACGTCTGGGCGCAAGCCCGCCGCGTCCTCTGACGCTCGTTGCAGCCGGGTTGAAAGGGGCGCGACGGCCGGCCGCCGCGCTCCTCGCGGTTACGGCCGGGAGAAGAAGATGCCCCGGCCCTCGAACTCGCCGCTGGCGCCGAGGCCCTCGATGAAGGCGCCGTAGATCGACAGCTGGTGATCCGCGGCCAGCGAGGACACGGGCGGCTGGGGCGCGCTCAGCGAGCCGCGGGGATCCAGCACGCGAATCGCCGAGACGTTCACCACCGGCCGCACGTACCAGCCCTTCGCCAGAGAGAGCGGCGACTGGAGGTCGAAGTCGAACGGGACGGCCACCATGCGGTAGTCACCGGCGCCGCCCACACGCGGCCCGACGACGAAGGACAGCCACGTCTTGCCCGACGGCAGCGAGACGACCGACGGGGAGAAAGCGAACCACACGTCCGTCGCCGGCGCCTTCTGCGGGAAGAGGAAGGTGGTGTTCTGGTTCGACGCAAAGACGTTGAGGTCCGAGCCCGAGACCCACTTGCGCGTCGTGGCGTTCCACAGCGACGTGTAGACGGTGGAGATCGGGGCGTTGCCCGGTCCCGGCTCGACGGACACGAAGGCGGCCAGCGCGCGCTTCGACTTCGGGTCGACCGCCACCGTCGTCCAGTCCTGCGCGTTGGGGATGCCGGTGGTCAGGCCGCCCAGGCCCTGCGGCTGGGTGAAAGCGCCCAGGGTACCGTCGCGGTACACGCCGAGCGGCTCAGTGTCCTGGATCCCACCGCCCGTGGTGCGGGTCGCGGTGAAGGTGATGTGGACGATGCTGTCCGACGGCAGCGTGGCGATCGCCGGGTGCTGCGGGTTGAAGTAGGTGCCCGGGTCCGACAGGAAGGCCGGCACCGGGTCGCTCACCGACAGGGCGGTGGAGATCGTCCGCACCATCAGCGCGTCGTCCTCCACCGTCACCATCAACGCGCCGCCGTTGAGCCACGGGGCGATGTCGCAGTCCTGGATCGTCGAGGACACGCCGCCGTCGTCGAACGGCTCCACCGTCACCGCCGCCACGCCCCAGGTCTTGCCGAAGTCGGTGCTGCGCTGCACGCGCACGCCGCGGCCGACGTTGTAGCAGGTGAACAGCAGCTTGCTGGCGGGGTTGTAGGTGGCCTGCACGCGGGTGCCGACGGTGTCGACGGGGAACGTCGTCAGCGCGTCGTCGACGAAGTCCTTGCCGCGGCGGTACGACGCGTGGCCCACCACCTGCGCTTCCTGCTCGAGCGCCACGAAGGCGCGCGCGGTGTCAATGCCCACGACCGCCGGCCGCCGCGCGGAGAACGCGCCGAGGTTGATGTCGCTGGTGAACATCGCCTCGCCGGTGGTGACGGTCACCTCGTTCGATACGAAGGGCAGGGCGCGATCGCCGACGCTCGCGTCCGGCCGCTGGAAGCCGGCGTCGAAGCTGCCGCCGTCGCTGCTGGTGCGGGTGCACACGCCGGGCGGCAGGCACTGGTACGCCGCGGGGCAGGTGGTGCTGCCCAGCATGCACGTCTGCGCCTTGCACTGGCCGAGGTCGCACACGCGATCGGCCGGGCAGTCGAGCGCGCCGGCGCACATGGCGAAGCCCGCGTCCACCGTGCCGGCGTCGAGGTCGCCCATGGCGATCTTCCCGGTGCTGTCACGGCCGACCACGAAGAAGCGGTGCGTGACGAGGCCGGAGTCGGGGATCAGGTGGTCGCTCGTCGAGCCCGGGCCGATGTCCTTCTCGGGGTCGCGCACGCCCATGGTGTCGCTGCCGATGAGCTGCCACACGGCCACGTCACCCGGCTGACGTGTCGACCACGCCATGGCGATGTCCGTGCCGTCGGCGATCGCGACCAACTCGACGCCGTTGCCGCCGTCGGTGATGGGCTGTGGGCCCGCGTCCACCTCGCCGCCGTCGACGCCGCCGTCCTCGCCCGGCACCACGCCGCCGAAGAAGGCGTCGAGGCAGGGCTGCGAGAGGCCCTTGAGCGGGTCGACGCAGCCGTCGAGCGTCAGCAGGTAGACGTCGCGCGTCGCCGCGCTGCAGGCCGTCACCTGGCCCACGCAGTCGATCGCCTTCGACAGGAGGGCCTGGTCGGCGTCGTTGCAGGCGCTGATCTTCATCGAGCAACTCGACGCCGGGCCCAGCAGCGGCCCCCGCGGCACGTCGGCGCAGTCGCCGGCCTTCGACGACAGGTCCTTCTGCGCGTTCTTGTCACACAGGCCCGCCGAGCAGCCGGTGAGGGCCACGGCGAAGCCAGCGCCCGCCACCACGAGGAGAAGTCGGTTCATGGGTCTCTTGAGGTGTCCGAAGAAGTGAAGCCCGGCCAGCCAGAGGAGCCGTGTAGCCCAGCCGGGCAAGCGCACGCCACCGTTGACCGCGATTCAGCCGCCCGGGTTGATGCCCGTGACGATCGTGGTCAGGTCGAGGCCGCCCGTGTAGCCGTAGCTCACCTGCGCGTCGTAGCCGTAGATGGTGACGCCCGCGCCGGGCAGCGTCGTCTGGCCGGGCTTCGGCGTGACGAGGATCGTGTGCGTCCCGGTGCCCACCGGGTGGTTCTTCACCTGGAAGTTGGTGCCGGCGATCGCCTGGAAGCCGGTGACGACCGCGCCGTCCACCGCCACCGTCTGCACCTTGCTCGCGTCGATGGTCAGCGCGAGGTAGTTGTCCTCGAGGCCGGTGGACGCCAGCACCGTGTAGCGGCTGCGCCACTGCTCGACGGGCGGCAGGAGGATCATCGACGGGTCGCCCTGCTTGGGATCGGTGCCCAGCGGCGGGCTCTGCACCTGGCCCTGGCCGGGGAGGAACTGCGCGACCGCGATCGGGTTGGTGGACGAGATGGTGAAGGCCCGCAGGCTCTTGAACTCGATGTAGCTGCCGCCCGCGAGCTGGCAGTTGTTCGCCTGCAGGCTGGTGCCCGCGAGGCAGTTGTTGGGCGCCAGCACGTCGGCGGCGGCCGGCGGCGGGTTCAGGGTGAGCGTGGTGGCCGCGCCGGCGACGATCTTGAAGTGATCCGGCGGCGGGTTGGTCGAGAAGCTGTTGTTGTTGAGCCGCAGCGGGTGCGAGGGCACCGCCACGAAGTTCTTGCCCCAGGTGGCGAACGGGAAGATCTGCTCCTCCACGTGGTCGCAGTACGGGCGGCTCCACGGCACGTTGAGGCAGGGGTTCGAGCCGAAGACGGCGATCGGCTTGTCGCTGGTGATCACCGTGCCGGTGAGATCGTTCCCCTTGCGGCACCAGGAGACGCCGCCGCCGAAGTTCTGGCACTCCACGTCGGGCCCGGCGGTCGCCGAGGCGAGCGCCAGCACCTCGTACTCGTTGAGCGTGAAGGTGCGCGTCTCGCCGACGGCCATCGCGGGAATGCCCGTCCCCGCCAGCGTGACGGCCGAGGCCTTCACCGTCACCTGCGTCGCCGGCTGGGTGGCGATGATCACCACCTGGCTCGACCGCGGAATCTGGTCCGGCGGATCAGTGATGTGGCTGTGGCCGGGCGTGACGGCCACGTAGGCCGTGCCGAGGATGTGCGCCGGCAGGAGCAGCGAGGCGTCGTTGGAGAAGGTGCCGTAGGCGCATCGCTTGCCCGCCGAGGTCTGGGTGCAGAGGCCGGGGTTGCAGCAGGACAGGCCGAGGAGCCCGCAGCCGATCGACGCGTAGTCCGCGTACTCGTTGCAGCCGCAGTCCGCCGCGCCGACCGAGCCCGTGCACGACTTGTTCGTCGTCTTCACCGCGTCGACGGGGTTGAACTGGTACACGGTGATCGGCCGGTTCGAGGTGATCCGGTAGCCATAGCGCGCGCGGCCGGTGACGACGGTGCCCGTCTCGGCGGAGGCCGGCGTGATGGACTGCCACGGCACCGCGATCTTGAGCAGCCCGCGCGTCGCCGGATCGGTGCGCGCCGGCACGGTGACCTGCTTGATGCGCGCGGGAGCGGCGCCCTGGTAGCGCCAGATCTCCACGGTCGCCGGCAGCGTCGACTGGTTGGTGACGACGAAGACGAAGTCCGAGTCCGCCGAGCCCTGGCCGGACAGGGTGTTGCCCTTGAAGAGCGCGTCCATCGAGTTGTCCAGCGTGGTCGCCCAGTACTCGCAGCCGAAGTAGCTCCTGGCCCGCGCGGCGTCGCCGCACTCGTCGATGCACGAGCCGTTGATGCACTCGGCGGTGGGGCCCATGTTCGGCAGCGAGGCGCAGAGCACGTCCTGGTAGCTCCCCGTCGGGCCGCAGACCTGCTGCGTGGTGGCGTTCAGGCACTGGGTCGAGCCCGGAAGGCACGCCGGCATGCGGCACTGCGGGCCGTTCGCGCCCACCTCGCAGACCTGGGTGATGCAGGTGCCATCGAAGTTGTCGCCCGCGTTGACGTAGCCCCACGTCAGGTCCTCGCGCGCCAGCTTGCGGCACTCCTGCACGGCCTTGCCGTCGGGGCTGCAGCGGCGCTGGCCGGGCTCGCACTCGCGGCACTCGCCGGCGACACAGGTGGCTGGTACGGCGCAGGTGACGTCCCGATACGCGCTGCCGTCGGCCGCGCAGATCTGCACCACCGCGCCGCTCGCCGCGCACTTCGTCGACTCCGGGCGGCAGGCGAGGCAGACCTCGTTCGCGCAGTAGCCGTCCGGCTGCGGACACTGCGTGTCCACCACCCAGGCGCCCATGGCGTCGCAGCGCTCGACCGACCGGTTGTCCAGCGCGCAGCGCACGGCGCCCTCGGTGCAGGGAATGGGCGGCACGCCCGAGTCCATCGTCGCGGGCCGGTCCACGCAGCGGCCGGTGAGGAGATCGCAGCGCTGGCCGGTGGGGCAGTCGCCGTCGCGGTCGCAGACGAAGCGGCACTCGCCGTTCACCAGCCGCTCGCCCTCGGCGCACAGGGGACCCGCGTCGACCTGGGTGACGATCCGGGTGCGGTCGCAGCCGCTGGCGGCGAGGAGGACGGCGACGACGGCGAGGTGCCCGAGGACAAGACGACGCATGGGCCGGCCCTATAGCCAAAACCCGCCCCAGAGGGCAGGGGCGGCTCAGTAGATCTTCGCCACCTGGGCGCCGTTGAAATAGTGGTCGAGGATCTGCCGGTACGTCTGCCCGGCCTCGGCCCGCCCGATGGCGCCGGTCTGGCACATGCCGACGCCGTGGCCCCAGCCGCCGCCGGTGAAGATCCACGCGGTGGGCCGGCCCTTCGCGTCCTTCTCGGCCTTCAGCTCGAACATGGCGCTGTTCAGCATGCCGAACGCCTTGCGGATGGTGAGCTCACCGCGCAACGTGGTGGCGCCCTCGTCGCCGGAGATCTGCAACAGCCGCGCGCGGCCGGACACGCCCCGCTCGGTGACGGTCATCGCCATGACGTGCCCGACGCCCCAGGGGGCCAGCTTCTCGTCCACGTCCTTCGCCGTGAAGCGCTTCTCCCAGCGGTACTTCGTCGGCTGGGCGAACGACGACACCCTGCAGGCGTGCACCGCCTCGGTGGTGAGGAAGGCGTGGAGATCCTTCGGCGACGCGGGCACGGGCTTGCCGGGCATGACGTCGGGCCGGCCGCGCAGTGACGGGTTGGGCACGCCGCCCCAGACGATCTCGTTGTCCTCGGTGTGGCCGCCGCAGACGGCGCTGTACACGCTGTCGACCAGGTGATCGTTCGCGTCGAAGGCCGCCTCGCCGCGGGTCGCCTCCACGGCGGCGTTGGTGGTGGCCGCCTCTCCGGACACGCCGCGGTACACCGCGCAGTGCTGCTCGGTGCACAGGAGGTACGGATCCGCGAGGTGCTTGAGGCCAATCTTCGCCAGCACCTCGCCGCGCGCGGTGACGGCCTGCGCCTTGAGCGCCTCGGCGTGCGCCTTCGCGAAGATCTCCGACGGGACGAGCCCCTTGAGCAGGTCCTCGAGATCGATCTGGTTGATGACGGCGAGGGTGCCCCTGCGGTCGGCGGTGAGGAGGATCGCCCCGCGGAACGCCCGATCCTCGAAGCCGTGGAAGTCGTAGCCGACGCCGTACTCGACGCGCTTCACCTCGATCGGCGCGCCGTCGGGCGCCTCGGCGGTCAGCGTGTCCTGCACGGTGGCGGCGACCGCGCCGTTGCCGTCGACCAGCTCCATCGTCACGCTGCCCTTCGCCTTCACCTCCTCGAGGAGCGAGGTGCGGACCTGGAACCTGGTGAGGATCTCCTGCTGCTGCGCGGCCAGCGACTCGGGCGGCGCCGGCGGCTGGTCGACGACGAGCACGTAGCGCCGGTTGTCGATCACCTTCCCGGCGATCCCGTACACGCCGCCGAGGATCCGCTCCTTGAGGACGAGGCCGCGGTCCTTCCACTCGGCCTGCGCGGTCAACAGCCCCACCTTGTCGTTGAACGGGATCTCCGCGACCTGGATGCGGGCCACCACCGTCGCGGGCCTGCCCGCCTTGCGCCGCACCGTCCACGCCATGCCGGCCGGGCCCTCGACGAGGCGCTCGGGCGTGCCCGGGAGCCGGAAGCGCAGGCGCCCGCGGCCGACCAGGGTGACCTCGGAATTCCCCTCCATCAGCTTCACGGGGATGATCGGCGAGCCGCCCTTGAAGTCGAGGCGCTTCAAGGTGAGCGCGCCCGGCGGCGGCGGCGACAGCTCGTCGTCGGCCGGGGCGGGAGCGGGCGCCTTCTTCTGCTCGGGAGCGGGGACGCCGGCGTCCTGCGGGCCGGGCGGGGCGGCGATCGCGGCGAGCGACACGACCACCAGCGCGGCGAAGACGGCTCGGTCGGTCATGGTGCGGCGAGGGACTGCTTCGAGAGGCGCCACCCGGATTCGAACCGGGGAATGAGGGTTTTGCAGACCCTTGCCTTACCACTTGGCTATGGCGCCGAAACGCAGCGGCTTATACGCAGCGGCGGTTGACCCGGTCAAGGAAGACGGCGGTCCGCCAGCCGCCCTGACGAAAGGCGAGACATGAGCTCGGGATTCGCGACGTTCACCGAGGAGCACGAGGCCTTCCGCCGCACCGTGCGGCAGTGGATCGAGCGCGAAGTGAAGCCCTTCGTCGCCGCCTGGGAGGAGGCCGAGGAATTCCCCCGCGAGCTGTACTTCAAGGCGGCGGAGCTGGGCCTGTTCGGGCTCAAGTACGAGGAGGCCTACGGCGGCACCAACGCCGGCTTCCTGTACGAGGCCGTCGCCACCGAGGAGCTGTCGAAGTGCGGCTCCGGCGGCGTCGCGGCGGGGCTGGGCGCGCAGATGACGATCGCCACCGGGCCCTTGCACGCCTTCGGCACCGACGCGCAGAAGCGGCGCTTCCTGGCGCCGGCGATCAAGGGCGAGAAGGTCGGCGCGTTCGCGGTGACGGAGCCGAACGCGGGCAGCGACGTGGCGGGGCTCCGCACCACCGCGCGCCGCGACGGCGATCACTACGTCGTCAACGGCGCGAAGACGTACATCACCAGCGGCGTGCGGGCCGACTACGTCATCGCCGCGGTGAAGACGGACACCTCGAAGGGCCACAAGGGCCTGTCGATGCTGATCGTCGAGAAGGGCACCCCGGGGTTCAGCGTGGCGAAGAAGCTGAAGAAGGTGGGGTGGCGCGCCTCGGACACGGCGGAGCTGGTCTTCGAAGACTGCCGCGTGCCGGCGGAGAACCTGCTCGGGCCCGAGGGGAACGGCTTCGCGCAGATCATGGGCAACTTCCAGTGGGAGCGGCTGTCGCTGGCCCTCGGGGCGATCGGCGCGGCCGATGACATCCTCGCGCAGGCGACGACGTACGTGCGCGAGCGGCAGGCCTTCGGGCAGGCGGTCGCGAAGTTCCAGGTGGTGAAGCACCGGCTGGCCGACATGGCGACCGAACTCGAGGCCGCGCGGCAGCTGACGTACCACGCGCTGCGGCTCCACGTGGCCGGCGAGTGGGCGCTGGGCCAGGTGGCGATGGCGAAGAAGCTCGCCACCGAGACGTGCTGCCGCATCGCCGACCAGGCGCTGCAGCTGCACGGCGGCGCAGGCTACATGATGGAGTACGACGTGCAGCGCCACTGGCGGGACGCGCGCCTGGGGCCCATCGGCGGCGGCACCAGCGAGATCATGAACGAGATCATCGCGAAGTCGCTGGGCCTGTAGCCCGCCGCGTCAGAAGCGCGCCTGGAGGACCAGGTTGAAGCCGAGCTGGTTCTCCTTCTCGAACACCTGCACGTTGATCGACTGCGTCGAGTCGCGGAACGTCGTGCGGTTCGCGTCGCGGTTGTAGAAGCCCTCGCCGATGAAGGCGAAGTACTCGCTCAAGTCGAGCTTGAAGGTCAGCTTCACCGACATGATCGGGATGATCCCCGTGTCGGGCGGGAGGATCGACACGGTGTTCACGTCGCGCACGACGACGGTGCGCGGCCCGCTGAGGCCCGGCGGCGGATTCTGACCGCCGAAGTCGAAGCGGGGCGCGGACACGTACGCGGGCATCTGCACGCCGCCGACGATACCGGTGGTGAGGTGCAGCCGCGGCCAGAACTTGTCGCCGCCGATCGCGCCCCAGATCTCCGGGCTCACCGTGCTGCCCGCGGCGTAGTCGTAGTACGGCGGCAGGCCCGGCACGTCGAACTGGATGAAGGACAGCGAGCGCACCAGGCCGATGAAGTAGAAGCGCCAGAAGTCGTACTTGAAGCGCGCCTGCAGCGCGAGCGCGCCCGCCGGCTGCAGCTTCGTCGCCGCGAAGCGATCGGGATCGACCAGCGACTGCACGAGCGCGCTGCCTTCGAGCGACAGCTGGTACGAGAAGCCGCCCGGGTAGCTCTCGGGCCGGAAGAAGCGCTGCGCCACGTCGGGATCGTTGCGGTACAGCCGCAGGTCGATCGACGGGAGGATCTGGTCCGAGAAGAAGGACAGCTGCGCCGAGCCGCCGCCCGCGTTCACCGGCGCCTCCACACCCTGCTGCGCCAGCGACGGCGCGATGCCGCGCTGGAAGTAGCCGCCGTTCACCTCGAAGCGCAGCCTGTTGGCGATGAGGTCCACGCCCGCGCCGCCGAGGAAGCCGTACTGCCGCTCCTGCACGTTGAGCAGGTTGTTCAGCAACAGGCCCGTCTTCATGCCCACGAAGGCGTACCAGCGGTCGCGCGTCACCTGCAGCTTCATGCCCGGCACCGCCGCCGCGCGGCCCGTACTGGAGAGGCCCGGGCCCTGGTTGTAGGTGAACGCCGAGTCGCCGCCCCAGGTCACCTTCCACGCGTAGCCCAGGCGGAAGCGGTCGGCCGAGACGGGGAAGGCCGTCAGCGCGACCTCTTCCTTCGAGCCCCAGCCCATCGGCTTGTAGTTCAGCTTGATGTAGCTCGAGTTGTCGAAGACCTGGATCGCGCCGCTCGAGAGGTCGTTGAACAGCACGTTCAACGCGGCCTCGGCGTCGAAGCCCTCGAAGAAGCTCGGGCTCTTCTTGTAGAGCGACACCGTCGACAGCGTCTCGAAGCCGGTGAAGCGCGTGTTGAAGTTGTCGTAGAACTGCGTGTTCTGCCTCGCGGCGCCGAAGCCGGTGCCCGGCTCGCTCGGCGTCGTCTCCCCCGGCTTCACCAGCAGGTTGGAGTTCGCGAGGGCGAACGTGATGCGGGTGTCCATGAAGTCGCCAGCCAGGGCGGCCGACGAGGCCAGGGCCGCGAGGACGACGCTCGTGTGCAGCACTCTCACTGAAGAATCCTCTCCCGGGCCCTGTCGCGGCGGGCCCTCCCGTGGGTACGGCGACGGCTATTCCTTGCACTTCGAGATCGGCCGCGGGCAGTCCAGCCCCGGGCCGGGGTGACAGCAGACGTCGAACGGGCTGCGGGGGATCACCATCCACCGCGGGCGCGCGGGCTGTACGTGCCGCAGGTGCC
This sequence comes from Myxococcota bacterium, assembly GCA_040755835.1. Taxonomy (GTDB): domain Bacteria; phylum Myxococcota; class Myxococcia; order Myxococcales; family Myxococcaceae; genus JADLDB01. The sequence continues at coordinate 5,879 of JBFMAB010000070.1, read as the reverse complement.
CGATCACGTCGAAGGTCGCACCGTGCAGGTATCGGCACTGGGTCGCGGCGGCCTCGTCGGGATCGTCCGTGCGGCAGTTCACGTTCAGCTGCGGGATCGCGTCCCTGGTCAGCAGGTTGATGCGCGCGTGGGTGTTCTCCCCCACCGAGCAGCGCGCCGCGGCGCCGGTGGCGGCGAAGGCCACCGAGGTGTCTGTCGGGCCCGGAGTCAGGCGGACGATCTCTCCCGCCCCGAGGAGCGCATCGTCCACGCCCGCGCTCACCGTGTCGCCGCCCAGCTTGTAGCGGGCGGGCTGATCGCAGACGACCGCGACCTCCACCCCCGCGCCGAAGGCGGCGAGCCTCACCGACGGGCCCACCGCCACACCGCCGTCGCCGGGAGCGACCGCGGCCGGCGCGGTGCCGGTGTTCATGCGCGCCGGGAGCGTCTCGTCGAGGCCGGCCCAGGCCGGACCCGCGGGCCCCAACTCGACGACGAACTGGCCGAAGCCCTTGAACGTCGACAGCTCGGTGCAGACTCGCCCCGGGTGGCTGGCGCCGGTGACGCAGTTCTGGTGGCACTCGCGCTCGACGCGCTCCTCCTCGGGCTCGACGCTGGTGAAGTCGCAGCTGGTCCAGAGCCACTGGCCGTTCGGATCGCGCGACTCGCAGAAGAAGGGCACCGTGCCGTCGCCGTTCGCGTCGCAGTCGTCGAACACCTCGGGGAAGCGCACCTGCTTCACCACCACGAGGCCCGACTCGAGGCTCTCCATCTTCAGGTTGCGGCGGTTGTGGCCGCACAGCTGGTCGGTGAGGAAGGGCACCGGGTTGTCGTCCCAGCCGCAGGTGCGCCCGCCGATCGGGTACGGCCGCACGAACTTGAGCCACTTGTCCCAGTCGCTGGGCGGCAACAGGCGCACCGACTCGGCGATCGACCACGACGGGAAGACCATCTGCGTGGTGCTGGTGAACTCCTGCACCGAGCCCGCGAGCGTGAAGAGCAGGTCGCCTTCGTTCAGCCCGTCGGGGTAGTTGTAGTTGTAGACGAACATCGAGCCGAAGCTGCCCGGCAGGTACGAGCGGCAGTTCGCGCGCGACGCGCACGTCCCACGGGAGATCTGGCAGGTGCCCGTGCCCGCGTCCGTCGTCTCGATGGGCGCGGCGCCGCCATCGGGGAGGTCCACCAGGCACGGCTCGGGGATCTCCGGCGTGCGCACCTGCGTGGCGCCGGTCGAGTCCGTCGTCTTCTCGATCATCCGGCAGGCGGAGATGTCGGTGACGAAGAAGCCGGCCGGGTCGAGACCGGTCACCACCATCAGCGCGGGCTGCAGGTCGCGCAGCGGGTCGTCCGTGCAGCTCTGCAGCAGCACCTCGCCCGACTCCGGGTTCTTCCCGACCGTGATGAACTCGCCGACGAAGGGCGAGCCGCGGTTGTCGAAGCCGTCGGGGATCTGCAGCGACTGCAGCGTCTGGTCGTCGAAGAAGATCGGCGCCGACGCCCCGGTGGCCCAGGTGCGCTGGAGCGGCTCGGCCGGGAGATCGGCCGGTCCGCCCACCTGCGCGCCGCCGTCGAAGATCGGCTTGGGAGGCGCGTCCTCGACCCACACGCGCACCTCGCCGTACTGGTGGATCGCCTTCACCGTGGCCGTCACCTTGCCGAGGTTGGCCAGGCCCCAGCGGCCCTCGTAGCCGCCCGACAGGTCGCCGGGCAGCACCTTGAAGGCGACCGGCCCGTTGAAGCCGGAGACCCGCTTGCCGGTGACGTCGAGCGCCTCGGCCTCGAGGTCGATCTCAATCTCCCCGAGGGGAATGACGTAGCGGCACGCCTTCGTGCCCTTCACCTCGGCGGGCACGTTCGCGGCGCCGCCGTACTCGTTCTCGCAGCGCGACACCACGGCGAGCGGAGCCCGCGCGCTGCCAGAGCGGACGTACACGCCCTTCACCGTCACCGCGAAGCTGGACAGCTCCGCGCGCTCGGGCGCGGAGATCGTCGGGCAGCCGGCCAGCGCGAGCGCCACCGCGCTCATGAGTGCGCGGCTCATTTGATCCTCCGGGTGATGCGGCCGTCCTCGACCCCCGCGGCGATCGGCATGGCCGTCGGGTTCTCGCAGAAGTTCCGGGTGGCCGTCGGCACGTTGCCGCACTCGGGGTTTCCGGCGAGCGCGTCACGGCAGCCGCAGCGGCCCAGGGACGGGCCCAACGGCAGCGCGGCGAGGCACGTGTCCACCTGGCCCTCGAGGTCGAGGCCGCAGGCGGCCGAGCGCCGGAAGATGTCGGCGCAGTGGCACGCCGCGCCGGCGGGCACCTCGAGCAGCTTCTCGCGGAAGTCCCGCGCCGAGCGACAGAAGCTCTGCACCTGGTCCTCGACCAGCCAACGCTGCGGGTTCGCCGGGTCGCGGTTGCCGCACAGCTTGCCGTCCTTGCCGACGATGTTGCCGAACTCGTCCGTCTTCCCTTCGAGGATCTCGTCGCAGCTGCAGAAGTTCTGCATGTAGCCGATGAGCGAGTCGCGCAGCGGAATGCCCGTCTCGACCCGGGTGGTGTTGCGCTTGAGCACCAGGAAGCCGGAGCCGCCGCGCGCGATGTAGTCGTTCACCGCGATGCGGTATGTCTCGTTCAGGTTCAGCGGCTCACCGTTGATGGTGATGTTGGTGCCCGGATGCGCCCAACACCGGCCGCCCTTGCCGACGATGGTGTCGTCCGCGAGGCATTCCCACGGGGCGCGGTCCGTGCGGTCGTCCATGGGGCACTCGAGCGGCCGGCCCGTCTCGTCCACGTTCCCCGGCGTGCAGGGGATGCGCACGTTGTTCAGCTGCGCCTGCGCGCAGTCCATGGTGAAGCGGGCGCCGCTGATCTGCGCCTGGCTGGTGCAGCCGCGTTCCGACGAGCGCGAGGTGATGAAGTCGAACAGCTCCTGCATCTCACGGCCCGAGAGGAACATGATGTTGATGGTGTTCTCGAACGGGAACACGTTGAACATCGCCTCGGTGGTGAGCGGCCCGGCGTAGAGGTTGTCGCGAATGCCCAGCGAGTTGGTGATCGCCACCTCGGCCTCGACGCCGCGGCGCCGGCGCATCGAGTCGGCCGTCATGTTGCCCAGCGGCGAGTCGCCACCCGTCGAGTTGTTGCGGCGGGCGATGTCCTGCGGGGCGTACGAGAAGATCGACGTCAGGTTCAGCTTGAAGTCGAGCCCGACGATGTACTCCATCAGCAGCTGCGTGGTGTTCCGGTCTTCCTGCTCCGCGCACTGCCGCACGACCTCCTGCACGCGCGCGTCGGCGCGGAACTCGCCCGGGTTCCAGAACCTGCCCCGGTAGTAGTCGCGCATCGAGTCGTCGCACCACACGGAGTCGATGGGGAAGATGCGGAAGTCGTGCGACAGGATCTCCGCGCCCTGGGCGATCACCTCGGGCGCCGCGTCCTTCTTCGGGACCTGCACCACGAGGTCCATGCGGTTCAGGTACTTCGAGAAGGCGCCGCCATGACTCAGGATCACCTTGCGGCCGTCGGGGTCGGTGAGGAGCTGCGGCGGGTTCAGGACGACGTGGAGGTGTCCTCCGAGGATCGCGTCGACGCCGCGCACGCCCGGAATGCGCACGCGCACCACCGACGAGGGGTCTCCCTCGGGGCCGAACCACTCCAGCACCTGCCACGGCTCGTAGGAGCGGGTCACGAAGCTCTGCGCGACGCCGTACTCGTAGAAGGCCTCGTAGCCCTCGATGAGATCCTGGTCCTCGGTGAGGCCCGCGTGGCTGACGATCATCACCAGGTCGACGGTGGGCCGCAGCAGCTCGACGTACTGCCGCGCCGCCTCGTTCTGTTCGATGGGGATCGCCTGCAGCGAGTTGCCCTGCTCGACGATGGAGTTGAGCGAGCCGATGTTGCCGAGGCCGACGATGCCGACGCGCAGCCCGCCCACGTTCTTGATGGTGTACGGGAACGTGTAGAAGGCCGACTGGTTGCTGCCGGGCTGGTTGAAGTCCTCCCAGACGTAGTTCGCGACCAGCACCGGGAAGCGGGCCATGTCGCGCGCCTGCCGGGTGAAGTTGGCCGCGCCGGCGTCGAACTCGTGGTTGCCGATCACCGCCGCGTCCAGGCCCACCGACGAGAGGAACTTGTACTCCACCTCGCCCAGGTTCACGTTGAAGATGGGCGCCCCCTGGAACGAGTCGCCGGAGTCCAGGTGGATGACGCGGTCGGCCTTCGAGCGCTCGCGCTTGATGAGCGACGCCATGCGCGTCGCGCCGCCGAACGGGCCCGCCTCGGGGATGAGGCCGAGATCGACGTCCGTCCTGAGCGGGTTGAAGTCGTACGGCAGCAGGCGCGAGTGGATGTCGGAGGTGTGCAGCAGCGTCAGGCGCACCTGCTGGCCCGAGAGATCGACGTCGCGGCCTTCGACCAGCGGGAAGCAGGACACGTGGATCGCCGCGGCGGCCACGAAGGCGGCCAGGCGGGCGACGGACAGGCCACGGAAGCGGGCGGCAGGTGGTGAGGGCTGAGGCATGTCGTGAGTCGTTCCGGCGGCCGGGCGGTGATGGCGCGGCAAGGTACGCGGCCACGTGCTTCTGGTAAAGCGGCGAAACGATGCGACCCGCGCCCGTCACGGAGCTGGAGATCGTCGAGGACTTCACGGCCAGCGCGCGCTGCGACGAAGGCTTCCTCCACGTGCGCCGGCTGAAGGTGCGGAACCGGCGCGCCGACGGCTCCGCCTCGGACGTGTACCGGGTGGACGTGGTGGACCGGCCGCGGCTCGACGCGGTGGCGGTGCTGGTGTGGCGGAGCGGGCCGAAGGGCCGGGAATTTCTCACGCGGCAGAACCTGCGCCCGGCGGCGTATTTCCGTCGAGACCGGGCGCCGGCGGTGCCGGACGGGAGGATCCACCTGTTTTGCGAAGAAATCGTCGCCGGGCTCCTGGAAGAAGCGGACCGGGGCGAGTTGGGGCTGAAGCACCGCGCGGCAGAGGAGGTCTTCGAGGAGGCCGGCTTTCGCGTGACGCCGGAGCAGGTCGAGCTGCTCGGCCCACCATTCTTCGTGGCTCCGGGAATTCTGTCCGAGAAGATTTTCCTCGCCGCCGTCGAGGTGACGGGGCTTGAGGCGGAGGCGGCCACCGGCGATGGCAGCCCGCTGGAGGAGGGCGGGGCGGTCACCTGGCGCGACGAGACGTCGCTGCGCCGGGCGATTGCCGACGGCGTCATTCAGGATGCGAAAACCGAGCTGGCGCTGGTGCGCTTCCTCGCCACGCACGGTGGTTGAGACGCTCGATGCGGTAATTTCTCCGCCTCTTCAGGCAGACGCTTCCCCGGCTGTGGGCCCTGGTTTGGGAAGTGGGGAGTCGGAGGTAGGTCCGCAACCGCCGACCCGGCATGTGCTTCCCCGCCGGGCGAATGCCCCCTCGCCGCTACTCCTCCTGCCGCCGCGCCGGCCGCGTCTGGAGACGCCGCACGCGCTGGCGCGCGTCTCGCCTGCCGTGCGCTGGAAGGCGGCACTTCGAGTCCTTGCGCCTCGCCCCCCATCACGGCACATTGCCAGGCACAGGACACACCGAAACGGGGGAGGTTTCCATGAGGCAGATGTCGAGACAGCGGCGTGGCTGGAGGGGTGGAGTGCGCTGGGCGGTGGCGGGTGCGGGTGCGCTGACGCTGTCCCTGGCGCTGGTGGCGGCGGCATGTGGAGAGGCCGGCGGAGTGCGAGGGCCTTCCACCGCGGTTGCCACGGAGGTGACGGCGGAGGCGCGGGCGCGGGCGGTGGAGGTGCTGGCCGGCAAGCACCTCGAGTTGGCGCAGCGGCTGTCGACGGGGCGTTTGGTGCCGTGGCAGGCCGCGCCGGGAGGGGAGGGAGCGACGTCTCTGGCCCTGCCGGCGGGCTTCACGCAGCCGCTGTCCGTGGCGCTTCCTGCGTCGG
>JBFMAB010000069.1:0-40920 GCA_040755835.1 Myxococcota bacterium | reverse complement strand
GGCGGCGGTGGCGGCGGCGGTGGCGGCGGCGGTGGCGGTGGCGGAACCGGTGGTGGCGGGACCGGTGGTGGCGGCGGCGGTGGCACCGGCGGTGGCGGCGGCGGCACGGGCGGTGGCACGGGCGGCGGTGGCGGTGCGGTGGCGATGTGTGGCGCGCGCGCGCGGGTCGATCACCTCGTCATCTCCGAGGTGCGGGTGACGCCGACGCAGGGCGAGGCGGTGGAAATCTACAACCCCACCACGGCCACCATCACGCTGACGGACTACTGGCTGTACAACGCGACCTTCACCTCGTCGGACGGCGGCCTCGACTGCCGCTACTACGACCACACCACCAACCCGGCGTGCGGCCAGGGCTTCGGTGACTTCGACCTCCGCTTCCCCGCGGGCGCCAGCATCGGGCCCGGGCAGACGAAGGTCATCGCCATCACCGGCGCGGCCAACTTCAACAGCCAGTGCGACGGCGGGTGCACGTCCACACAGCCGCCCGACTTTGAGATTCCTCCCCCGGCGGGCGGCGACCCGACGGTGCCGGACATGATCGGCACCTGGGACCCCAGCCCCGGCAACTTCACCAACTTCGGTTTCCTCACCAACGGCAGCGAGGAGCTGGTGCTGTACCAGTGGAACGGCCAGCAGGGCGGCGCCATCAAGGACGTCGACTACTTCCTCTGGGGCACCAACCTCTCGGTGCGCACGGACAAGACGGGCGTGCCGGGCTTCGTCGCGGACACGCCGGTGGCCAGCCAGCGGCCCATTACCGTGTCGGCCACGGCGGGGAACTCGTACCAGCGCGCCTGCTACAACGAAACCACCGAGACGGCGACAGGCGGCAACGGCGTGTCCGGTCACGACGAGACGAGCGAGGACCTGGGCACGAACTTCATCGTCGGCCCGCCGTCCTTCGGCCAGAAGACGCCCGGCACGGCGCCGTAACGGCTACTGCGCCCAGTAGGCCTCGTTCAGCCCTTCCTCGCGCTCCGGCAGTCCGCGCGTGAGGCGGGGAGAGGCCTGCACCAGCACCTCGTAGCTGACGCGATTCGCGTAGCGGCACACCTGGCTCATCGACGAGTAGGTGAGGAAGTCGCGCACGTGCTTCGCCGAGTTGGGCACGCGGCTCCTGTGCCAGCGGTTGGCGGCCATGTCGTGGAGCAGCGCCGACAGCGCCGCGTCGCCCGCGCCGTTGGTGCTGGTGATGCGCTCGGGACCGCCGAGGTACGGCGCGATGTGCGCGAAGACCTTCACCGGCGTGGCGCAGTGCGCGCGGCGCATGGGCCGGCTGAACTCGTAGCGATTGAATTCGGGGATGGCGCCGGGCAGCAGCGGGTAGCGCGTCTCGCGCTTCACCGCGTCGTCGGTGTAGCCGGCGAGGTAGAGCCCGGCCGGTCCGGCGGTGCACAGCACGAGCTCGGTCCACTCCAGCGCGCGCTCGCAGGCGAGCAGCGGGTCCGCCTGGCCGGTGAGCGCGGCGCCTTCGTCCTCGTTCATGGCCACCACGTCGACGTGCTTCGCGATGAAGTCCCGCCAGAAGTCCGGGCGCTCGGCGATGATGAAGCGCGTGCCCAGCGTCAGCACCACGGGCACCTGCCGCGCGCGCGCGAATTCGATGGCCCGCAGCGTCGCCGCGGGCATCGGATCGCCGTCCTTGCAGCGCATGAGGTACGCGGAGATGACGAGGCACGACGCGTCCTCGAAGACGCCCGGCGGGATGGAGTCGGGCTTCAGGCCGTTCATCTCGCCCGCGCTGATGGCGAAGGTGCGCTCGCCGTCGGGCGTGACGAGCGCGAAGCAGCGGCCGATGGGCCCGTCGACGGGCTGCAGGTGGTCGAGGTTGACCCGGCTCGAGGTGTTGGACAGGTAGCGGTAGCCCGAGGTGCCGACGCGGATCACCTCGCTCATCACGCCGAGGAGAATCGACGCGTCGTCGGCCAAGAGCGAGTAGTTGTGCAGCGTGTTGCCGATGGTGCCGCCGGCAAACTCGGAGCGGATGAGCTTCTGCTCGAGCAGCTCGTCGTAGAGCCGCGCGGCGCGCTCGTCGGGGATGACGGTGGAGCCGCCCTTCGGCAGCTCGTAGCGCGCGAGCAGCTCGTCGGGGACGCGCGCGTCGATGTCGACGAGCGTCTGGTCGATGCCGACGACGTGGGTGCGTTCGCGCGCGCCCTCGCCCGGGGCAGACGGGAAGAGCGGATCGCGCGCGCTGACGGGGAAGTAGTGCTTGTGCTTGCGACGGCCGGGGAAGCGCACCGTGGACCTCGTTGAGGCGCAGCAGCGTAGCAACCCCCGGAGGCGATGCGGCGAGAGACGCGGCGACGGGTGGAACCGTCACGGGCGTGCGTGTCGGCCTGAAGGGACGGCGGCGACGCATTCAGCCGGGCCCGTTCCCGTCGCGCCCAGCCCTTCGACGCGTGTGGCCGTGTCGCCGAGGGGACGCGGGCTTCGACGCCCCTGGCGGTCGACGCTCGACTTGGGGGACGATGCGAGACCAACTGTCGTCCTCACGACGCGTACCTTCACATCGTCGGGCCGAAACGCACGTGCGGCTCCTCGCGGGCGCCGAGGTGCTGCCTGCGACGTGCACGGCCGACTCGCGGGACGTCGCCAGGCTCCTCCCTGAAGGCCGGGTCCGGTACTCCGAGCCTGCTCAAAAGCGGTGGGCCGCGGCGCGGCGCAGCGGTTTGGCGGCTACACTGGAGGCCATGCAGTGCCCGGCCTGCGAGCGCGAAGTCCCTCTGGGAGAGAGCCTCTGCCTCGCATGCCTGAGCCCGGTGGAAGTTAAGGCGCCTGCGGCGCCGCGCGTGGCGACGCCGTCGAGCGAGACGGCCGCTCCCACCGGGGCCGAGAGCGCGAAGGCGACGCACTGCCCCATCCACCCGGACATGCCGGTGGCGGGCACCTGCGCGCGCTGCGGCAGCTTCATGTGCATCCGCTGCACGCGCGACGTGCTGACGCAGCAGGCGCCGCTCTGCGCGGCGTGCAGCGAGCGACGCGCCGCGCCGCCGCAGGGCATCGGCGGGTGGCTGCTGCTGCCGGCGCTCTACGTGGTGCTGCAGCCGCTGCTCGGCCTCGTCGGCGGCGCGCTCGGCCTGTGGGTGTCGGCGACGGGCGTCTCGAAGGACGCGGCGATGCTGAGCGGCCCGCTGCTGGCGTACGGCGCGTTCGCGACGTGGGTGGCCGTGCAGTTCTTCCGCAAGAAGGCGTCGGCGCCGGGCCTCTACATCGCGATGCTGGTGGTGAACGTGGGGCTCGCGGTGGCGCTCGACTCGGACCCGGCGCGCGCGGTGGTGGTGGCCGCAGTGTGGACGCCGTACTTCCTCTTGTCGTCGCGGGTGAAGACGACGTTCGTTCGCTGACGCCGCGGTGCGTGGCGAACAGCCGTCCCCCACGGGCAAGGTACCGGCGAAGTTCGTGTCGGAGCCCCCGGGCGGCGTGGCCGTGGTGCACGCAGTGGAAATCGGGAGACGCGAGCACGACGCCGAAGCCGAAGTCGGAGAGGATGACGGCGCTCATCGCGGTACGGGAGGCGAGCAGGGCAAAGATGCCGGCGAAGCCGGACAACGGGCGGAGGCGAGCGCCTGGGGAGTGAAACGCGGCGGCCGGGGGAGCGCTGGATGGAGGCGATTCGCGAGTCGCGACGGGACGCCGGAAGGAGGCGAACGTGACGGAGGCCGAGGCGAAGGCGCAGCTCGAGCGTGAAGGTTTCGCGGACGTGTACGTGTGGCAGGACGGGCCGAACGCGGTGTACCCGGACCACACGCACCCGACGTTGAGCGCGCACATCATCCTCGAGGGCGACCTCACGCTGACGCAGGGCGGTGCCACGCGCAGGTGGACGGCGGGCGAGCGGGTGGACGTGCCGGCGGGCGCAGTGCACTCGGCGCGGATCGGTCCGCGCGGGTGCCGCTACGTCATCGGCGAGTGAGCTGAATCGTCATCCACGCGGACAGGCGCCGCGGCTCGCGCGCGCCCGTGCCGAGGCGCTGCCTGAGACGAGCGCGGCCGCCTGCTGAAACGTGCGCCACCGCTTCCCCGGAGCCGCTACTCCGCCCCGCGCACCATCTCGATGTGCGGAATCCCATCCTCCTCATACGGGTCGCCGGCCGGCTCGAAGCCGAGCGAACCATAGAACGTCTCCAGGTACCGCTGCGCGGCGATGCGCACGGGCTGCCCGGGATAGAGCCGCCGCACCTGCGCGAGCGCCTCGCGCATCAGCTCGCGGCCGACGCCGGTGCGCCGAACCTCCGGCGCCGTCACCACACGGCCGATGGCGGGCTCGACGAACTTGAGGCCGGGCGGCACGAGGCGCGCGGTGGCCACCAGCACGCCGTCCAGCGTGCCCAGCCCGTGCCAACACGTCGGATCCGCCCCGTCGGCGTCCTGGTACGGACAGCCCTGCTCGACGATGAAGACGCGCTGCCGCAGCGCCAGCACGTCGTGCACCTGCCGCGGCGTCAGGCGGTCGAACGGCAGCCACTCCCAGGTGAGGCCCATGCCGCCGCTGTAGCACCCCGCCCTGCGTTGCGCCTAACGTCCCGCGGCGGCTACGACTCCCGCCATGCTGACCACGCTCGCGCTCTCTCTCGCCGTGCTGTCCGGCGCGCCGGCCGGCCCGCGCTTCATCGAGGACGACTACGCGAAGGCGCTCAGAGCGGCGAAGGCTTCGAAGAAGCTCCTCTTCGTCGATGCGTGGGCGCCGTGGTGCCACACCTGCATCTTCATGCGCGAGCACGTGCTGACGCGCCCGGCCTTCGCCGACTTCGAGAAGGACGTCGTCTTCGCGGCCGTCGACACCGAGAAAGCGAAGAACGCCGGCTTCCTCGAGAAGTTCCCCGTCGACGTCTGGCCGACGCTGTACTTCATCGACCCGGCCACCGAGACGCTCGTCTTCAAGTGGCTCGGCAGCGCCGACGAGCAGCAGATGACGTCGCTGCTGGCGGCGGCGCGCGCGAAGGACGGCGCGGTCGCCGAGGCGGACCACCTCCTCGCGAAGGGCGACGTGCAGGCCGCGGCGCAGAAGTACCTCGCGGTGGTGAAGGCCGCCGGCGACGCCTCCCCGGCGCGCACCACGCTGTCGCTGCTGTCGGCGCTGTACCTCGCCCGGCAGCACGAGACGTGCGCGAAGACGGCGGCGGAGCAGCTCGAGGGACTCACGCTGCCCGGCGACCGCGTCAACGGCATCGTCTGGGGGCTGGGCTGCGCGCTCGAGCTGCCCCCCACGCCGGAGCGCGCGAAGCTCCTCGCGGGCCTCGTCGCCGAAGGGAAGAAGGCGCTCCAGCTGGAAGGCGTGCTGGCCGACGACCTGTCCGGCCTCTACGACGCGCTCGTCACCGAGCGGCAGGACGCGAAGGACGGCGTCGCGGCCGAGGCACTGGCGCTCGAGTGGCTCACCTTCCTCGAGCAGCAGGCGGCGCAGGCCCCGACGCCCGCCGCGCGAGCGGTGTTCGACCCGCACCGCGTGTCCGCAGCGCTGGCCGCGAAGCACCCCGAGCGCGTGGTGGACGCGCTGGCCCGCTCCGAGGCCGAGCTGCCGAAGGACTACAACCCCCCCGCGCGCCTCGCGCTGGTGTACCGGGAGCTGGGCCGTCTCGACGACGCGCTGGCCGCCGCCGACCGCGCGCTCAGGAAGTGCGAGGGCGGGCCGCGCAAGCTGCGCCTCTACGACGCGAAGGCCTCCATCCTCGAGAAGCGGGGCGAATTGGCCGCGCGGAAGAAGACGCTCGAGGAGGCCGTCGCGTACGCGAAGAAGCTGCCGAAGGCGCAGCTCAGCGAGAAGCGCCTGGCCGCGCTCGAGAAACAGGCGCGGGACGCGGCGGCGCGCTGAATCGCCCTCCCCGCGCGGACCGTCTTCAGCCAGAATCACGCGCTCCATGCCCCGAGCCATCATCACCGCCTTCGACGCCGGAAAGGGCAGCGGCACGCTGCGCCTCGAAACGGGCGACGACGTGCACTTCGACGTCTCCGTCGCCACCACGCAGGACATCGTCGTCGGCCGCCCCGCGGAGGTCGTCACCAGCATCGGCCGCGGCGGGCAGCTCGTCGCGCGCATCGTGCTGGTGGACGAGAACGGCGAGGGCCACCAGCCCTTCGTCGACGGCTTCGCCGCGCTGCAGGAGGTGGGCCTCTTCAGCCAGTGGACGCTGAAGGACGCGCGCGAGCGGCTGGGCGAGCAGGCCGAGCTGACGCGCGACGGCGCGGGCGAGCTGCTGCTGGCGTACTACGGCACGAAGGGGCTCTCGGAGCGGATGCGCGCGGACCGCCTGGCGGTGCTGGACGAGCACTTCGGCGACTCGCCCCTCATTCCCGTCGAGGACCTGGTGTCCTTCGCGCCGTCGGAGCTGCAGGACGCGCTGCGCCTCGCGGCGGGCGAGGTGCGGCCGGTGACGCTGGGTGCCGTGCTGGCCGCCTTCAACGCCGTCTTCCAGCGCCGCGGCGTCGCGCTGCACTACTACCTCTTCGACACGGGCTCGGACCGCTACGCTGCAGTGGCGCTGCGCGACGACTCGGCCGCGCGCGCCGCCCACGAGACCGTGCTGCGCGTGGTGTCGTGAGCGCCGAGACGCCCGCCACCACCTTCCTCGCGCGAAACGGTGTGGCCTTCACGCTGCACGCCTACGAGTACGTGGAGCGCGGCGGCACGAAGGTGTCCTCGGCGAAGCTGGGCGTGGACGAGCACGAGGTGGTGAAGACGCTCGTCTTCGAGGACGACGAGAAGAAGCCGCTGCTGGTGTTGATGCACGGCGACCGGCAGGTGTCGACGAAGGCGCTCGCGCGGCAGCTGGGGCGCCGCAGCATCCAGCCGTGCAAGCCGGAGGTGGCGCAGAAGCACACCGGCTATCTCGTCGGCGGCACTTCGCCCTTCGGCACGAAGAAGGCGCTCCTGGTGTGCTGCGAGCGGTCCATCACCACGCTGCCGCGGCTCTTCATCAACGCGGGCCGGCGCGGGCTGCTGTGCTCGATGCCGCCGTCGGAGCTGGTGCGCGTGCTGTCGCCGACGCTGGTGGACTGCGCCGTCGAGTGAGCCGCTGGTGTCAGGTGCTGGCGAGGCTGCCCCGCACCTCGTTCCGCGCCGGGCGGCCGTGCACCCGCACCTCGCTCGAGCGGAGCGCGCGGCCGCGCACCAGCTCGCTGGCGGAGACGTGCACCGCCGACAGCGCGTCCGCGAAGGCCCACGCCACCTTCGCCTCGAGGCTGGAGGCGACCACCGTGCTGCCGTCGCTGGCGCTGGCCTCGACGAGGCGCGCGCGGCCCGCCGCCTCGAGCCGCGCGCCCTGCCGGGCGTCGAGGACGAGGGCGTCGCAGTCCACCTCGAGCGCGTGCAGGCGCGCCGACGACGCGGCCTTCAGCGTCACGCGCGCGCCCGACACCTTCGTCACGGTGAGGTGCGCGCCGTCGCTGGAGACGACGCTGTCCAGGGACCGCGCGACGAGGGACAGCCGCAGCGGCACCACGGGCGTGAGGCCGCGCGCGTCGAGGTGCAGCGTGCCGTCGACCTGCGTCCAGCCCACCAGCCGCACGAGGTTCTCGTCGCCCTCGAGGTGCATGCCGGGCGCGGCCTTTTCGTCGACGCGCACCTCCACGGCGATGGGTCCGGCCACGTCGAGCGCGTTGAAGCTTTCGAGGGAGCGCTCCACCACCGTCGCCACGCCGTCGCCCTGCAGCTTCGGCGCGCAGCCGGCGAAGAGCAGCAGCGAATAGGCCAGGCCGAGTGCGCGGGGCGCCATGACGTCGTCTTCCAGTCCGCGGAGGCCGGCCTCTCTGCTCCGCCGTCTCTTTCGTTGCCGGCACCGACGGAGGCGATCACCTGGGCATTCACGCGGGACGGACGCGGTGCGTCGGCGCGAATCCATGCTGCTCCCGCGACTTCGCTGGCTTGCGGGGGGCGGCCGCGGCGTGGTCAGGCCCGGAGCGCGGGAGGCGTCGATGGCCACGTCATGGGCTCTCACCCGCTCCAGTCGCGCTTTGCGCAGGCCGCGCTGCCGCTCGAGGTGGCGACGGTGCCCTTCGCCCGCGCCATCGGCGCGGAGGCTCTCGTCCAGCTGGACATCGTCCGCGATCGCCGCGGCGAGCGCTTCCGCCTGTGGCCGGGCGGCGCCCGCTGCCGCATCGAGGTGGAAGGCACCGACCGCCGCCTGCAGCAGCTCGTGCTGCTGGTGGACGAGCCGAAGCAGAGCTTCGAGGTGGAAATCGGCCGGTGGGTGGTGCCCGACCGCCCCATCGTGCGCCGCGAGGGCCACCGCCGCTGGGTGCGCCACGAGACGGAGGGCGCGAAGCGGCACTTCCTGATGGGCCTCGACGAGGCGCACCTCTTCATCGCGCAGCTGCCCCGCGGCGTGTCGACGGTGGCGAGAGCGCGCGAGCTGCTCCGGGGCCCCGACGTGTCGCGCGCCGAGCGCGACGCGCCGTTCCGCACGGTGCGCCAGGGCGAGTGGTTCCTCGTGGCGCTGGACCCCTCGCGAAGTTTGGCGCTCGATGCCCTCGCCGAGGCGCGTCCGACGCTGGTGCGCCACCGCGTGGGCATCGCAGAGGCTGCCCGCTGGGCGCGCGCCGGCCGGCAGCACGTCGCCGACGACGTGCTGGTGCTGGGCGCGGGCTTCCACCTGGGCCTGCCAAAGCACCTGGTGCCGCCGGCCGTCGCCGCGGGGCCCGGCGTCTTCGTGCGCGGCAAGCTGCGCCACCCGGACCACGCCACCATCGAGCTCAAGCAGTGGCGCCGCGCGCTGCCGAACGCCGAGTCCTTCTCCCGGCCGGCGGGCGTGGCGTGGGTGGACTGACGGTGGCCCCGGAAGCACGACGGCCCCCCGGGACTTCCCGGAGGGCCGCGCACGTCACGTCAGTCTTCGCTTACGGGTACTCGACGTACCGGGTGAGGTTCGCCGTCGCGAGCGGCACCGACAGGTTGGCGATGTCCGCCACGCGGATGCCCGCGTCGCTGATGGCGTAGACGAATTCGTCGGCCATCACGCTGCGGCGCACGTGCGGCGTCCAGTAGTAGGTCCAGTTGTAGTACGACTGCACCTGGTAGAGGTCGCGCATGCTGATCGCACCCTTCGGGGTGAAGCCGGTGACCGGGTCGACCTCGAACACCCGCAGGTCCGAGACGAAGTACGACCAGTAGTCACCGTTCGCGTAGGCGCTGTTCCAGTCCGCGAAGGGGATCGCGAGCAGCTTCTTCGCCGGGAAGTAGTTGAAGGCCTTGTGCTCGTACTGCGCCTCGCTCCAACCCGACGCGGTGCCGACGAGCTGCACGTGCGTCTGGCGCGGGTTCGACAGGTCCGACACGTCGAAGATGGCGAGCTGCAGCGCGCGGAGGCTCCAGTCCTGCGGCTGGCCGTTCACCGGCTCGGGGATGTACGTGCCGATGGTGAGCAGGTGGTTCGCGTCGATGGGGTGCATGTAGGTCGAGAAGCCGGGGATCTTCAGCTCGCCCTTCTTCACCACCTTCGTCGGGTCCGAGAGGTCGAACGTGAAGAGCGGGTCGACCTGGCGGTACGTCACCACGAAGGCCTTGTCGCCGACGATGCGGCTCGACATCACGCGCTCCCCCTTGGCGAGGTCCGCCGACTGGCTCACGACGTCCAGGGAGCCGTTCTTCTGGCCGAGCACCGTCAGGCGGTTCCAGGTCTCGATGGTGCCCCACCAGTTGTTGGGGTTCTGGAGGTCCGGCACGCGCTGGTTGATGGTGGTGACGACGCGGAAGTGGCCGCTGGCCGCCTCGTCCATCGAGAACTGGTCGACGATGTGCCCGTCCACCGTGCCCGACGCGACGTACAGCGCCTGGTTCGGCGAGCTGATGTCGAACTTGTGGATGTACGTCGTGTCCTTCTGGCCCGGCGCCGGCCACCACCACCAGTGACGAGTCGCGACGTAGAGGTTCGCCTGCGACGCGTAGATTTCACCCGGCTCCGCGAGGATGCTGGTGCGGTCGATGTTCGCGTTCGACAGGTTCAGCGTGACGACCGACACCTGGCCCAGCCGCGTCGGCGCGTTCACGCGCGAGAATTTGTTGCACTGGTGCGGGACGACCAGCGTCTGGCCGTTCTGCTTCACCTTCGCCGCCGGCACCCACTCGGCCAGCGTCTGCGCGCGGATCAGCTTCTCGTTGTCCGCGATGATCTTGTCGTAGGCGGCGCGGAGGCGCGCCTTGTCCTCCCACAGGCCGGGCTCCCAGTCGGGGCTCCACTTGAAGCCGGCGGGGAAGTTGAAGTCGTCCGACAGCACCAGGCGCACCGCGCTGCCCACCTTGCGCGCCGAGTCGTAGTGGCCGGGCAGGTAGGTCTCCTGCAGCACGCGCATCGCCGCCATGTTCGACACGTCGACGACGGTCACCTTGACGGTGTTGGCGTAGTAGTAGCCGCAGGACAGCGCGTCGCAGGCGACGCCCATCGTGTTCGACAGCGGGTACCACTGGTAGATGCTCGAGAAGACGACCGCCTTGTCGGTGCCGTCGAGGAACATCTCCTGCGGCCAGCCCTCGATCTTCAGCGAGCCCAGCACCTGCGTCTGGTCCGCGGGCCAGCTCTTCACGGCGTGCAGCTTGTCGCCGGACAGCACGAAGATGCGTGTGCCGTCGTTCTTCACGAAGTCCGCTTCGTCGACGCCCGCCACCTGGTTGTTGGTGGTGGTGTAGTCCGTCGGGGCCGCGCGCGGCGGCGCCGCGCCACCGGCCGACGCCTGCGGGCCACCGTTGGCCGCGTCGAACTCGGGGCCCCAGCCCCAGCCGCCCCACCAGCCCCAGCCCGGCACACCGTCACGCTGCGCCTCGAGCTGCGTGCGCATCTGCAGCACGGCCGTGTCCTCGAGGTACTGCTCGAGGTCGCCGCACGCGTTCGCGCCCGAGAAGGCCTGCAGCGCCGCGTGCTGCTGCACGCTCGGCGGCTCAGGAATCTCGCTGCCCGTGCCGCAGCCCGTCGCCAGGGCCGACAACCCCGCTGCCGCGACCGCCCAACGCCATCGATTCATCCAGGACTTCATGCTGACTGCCTCCATTCCCCGTGTGGAAGTGTTCCGGCCAAACTCGCAGGGCGTGTGGTTGCGAGGGGCAGGCCAAGGACGGGGGCCGTGGTTTCAGGCAGTTGGACGCCTGCCGGCCTCAGAAAGCTGAAACCGGCGCAGGGCGTGCGGGGGCGGCCTCGGATCTTCGAGGGGGCCGCTGCCCTGGCGAGCGCGCGGGCGGTCCGTTCGGTCTGCGTCCGTTGACGTTCAGGGCCCCAGCCGCTTCACCGTGTCGAGCCCGAGGCGCCGGGCCTGGTCCTCAATCCACGCGACGCGCTCGGCGACGGCGGGGCTGGGCTGGGTGATGCGGCGCGCGCGCGGGTTGGGCAGCACCGCGGCGAGCAGCGCGGCCTCGTGCGGCCCGAGGGCGGCGGCGCTGGTGCCGAAGGCGAGGCGGCTGGCGGCCTCGACGCCGTACACGCCGTTGCCGAACTCGGCGACGTTGAGGTGCACCTCGAGGATGCGCCACTTCGGCCACGTCAGTTCGAGCAGCGCGGTGAAGTACGCCTCGAGGCCCTTGCGCACGAAGCTTTTGCCCGGCCAGAGGAAGAGGTTCTTCGCCACCTGCTGCGTCAGCGTGGAGGCGCCGCGCTTCGACTTGCCCTCGAGCCGGTCCTCGATGGCGTCCTCGATGGCCTCGACGTCGAAACCGAAGTGGTCGGGGAACTTCTGGTCCTCGGCGGCGATGACGGCGAGGCGCAGCTGCGGGCTCACCTTTTCGAGCGGCACCCACTGCTGGCGCAGGGTGAAGCGCGCGTCCTGCTTCTCGAGCGCTTCCCAGCGGCGCTCCAGCATGAAGGCGGTGGTGGGCGGGTCGACGAAGCGGAACAGCAGCACCGGACCCAGCGTCAGCGCGAGCCAGCCCAGCACCAGGCGCGGCACCCACCGCCGGGCGCGGGCGCGCCACGGGGAGGGAGCGGAGCCGGCCGCGCGCGCCACGTCAGCGCTCGACGGGCAAGCCGGCGGCGTTCCAGGCGAGCAAGCCGCCGGCGAGGTTCATCACGCGCACGAAGCCCGCGCGCCGCAGCGCCTGCGCCACCATGCCCGAGCGCCCGCCGGAGCGGCACACGAGCAGCACCGGCTCCTCGCGGTCCCACGTCATCGCCTGCGCGAGGACGGCGCTCATCGGCACGAGCGTGGCGCCGGGCACGTGGCCGAGCTCGCCCACGAACTCGTGGGGCTCGCGCACGTCGACGAGGCGGAAACCACTGGCGGGCACCGGGACGTCGGGGGGCGACACATCCTTGTAGCCGGCGGGGTTGGGTTGGGCGGCGGGGGAGTCGAAGAGGCTCATACGGGCGAATGACTGCCGCGCGCGGGGCAGAAAGACAAGTGACAGTCACTTTCTGAGCGGTATGGTCCGGCTGACATGTCCGACTCGAAGGTGATCACGATGGCGCCCCAACTGTGGGAGGCGCTCGATCAGATGTCCGCGGAGATGGGCGTGCCGTCCGACGCGCTCGTGGCGCAGGCGGTGTACACGCTCGCCCGCTTGAATGGCTTCGTGGTGGCGGGCCGCGTCCGCGCTCCGGCGTCGGGTGGTTCGAGCCGACCGGCCGCGCAGGCCGCGCCGCAGGCCGCGCCACCGATGCTGAAGCCCGCCGGGGGCAAGCCGCCGCCGCGACGGCCGGAGCCGGAGCCCGAGCCCGAGCCGGACCTGCCGCCGGAGGACGAGGGCAACCCGTTCGACCAGCCGAACGACCTCCCGCCCGAGGACGACTACCCTGCCGAGGAGCCGGGCGGCTTCCCCGAGGAGCCGGAGCCGGAGCCCGAGCCCGCTCCGCCGCCGGCGCGCGGTGGCAAGCCCTCGCTCACGCTCATCATGGCGGGCCGGGACCCGTTCAAGATGACGGGCGACGTCTTCACCGTCGGCCGCGGAAAGAGCTGCGACTTCGTCATCGAGTCCAACCGCGTCTCGCGCGAGCACGTGCGCGTGTCCCGCGAGGGCGCGGACTTCTTCCTCGAGGACCTCAACTCGTCGAACGGCACCTTCTTCGGGCCCGGCAAGGAGAAGGTGACGCGCCGGAAGATCAAGGACGGGGACGAGTTCACGCTCGGGACCGAGAAGATCAAGTTCCAAATCCGCAAGTAGCCGGTTTCGCGCGGCGCTCCGCGCCCAACGATTCTTCACACCCGAACGGGTGGCCGGGCCCACCTGCGTGGTTACAGGTGAGGCATGGCGTCGTCGCTGCGCATCGCCCGGGTCGCGGGCATCGACTTGAAGGTGCACTGGAGCTTCGTGCTCGTCCCGGTGATGGGGGCGATGCAGTGGGGCGGCCTGGGCGCGCGCGGCGCCGTCTTCGGCGCGGTGCTGATGCTGCTCATCTTCGGCTTCGTGGCGCTGCACGAGCTGGGGCACTCGCTGGTGGCCAAGGCCTTCGGCATCCCGGTGAAAGACATCACCTTGATGCCGCTCGGCGGCATCGCGATGCTGGGCAAGAAGCCGAAGACGCCGGGCCAGGAGTTCCTCATCGCTCTGGCGGGGCCGGCGGTGAACGTCTTGCTGGCGCTCGGGCTGGGCGTCATCGGCGTCCACCTGTACGGCGTCGACGCGCTGCAGGACGCCTTCCAGTCGGTGCGGGTCGAGCAGCCGACGGACGTGACGCTGTGGGCGATGCTCATCGTGTCGAACTCGGCGCTGGCGGTCTTCAACATGCTTCCCGCGCTGCCGATGGACGGTGGGCGCGTGCTGCGCGCCTTCCTCGCGTGGTTCGTGGGCTTCGAGAAGGCGACGAAGTTCTCCGCGCTGCTGGGGCGGGCGCTGGCGCTGGGCCTCGGGGCGCTGGGCCTGCTGGGCGGCAACCCGGTGCTGCCGTTCATCGCGGTGTTCATCTTCTTCGCGGCGGGCGCGGAGGCGCGGGACGCGAGCGTGACGCGCGTGCTGGCGGGCATTCGCGCGGCCGACGCGGTCAACCCGTACGCGCCGCGCTTCCTGCCGGCGACGACGCTGGGCGAGGCGATGCAGGCGCTCATCTTCACGCCGTACACCGCGTTCGCGGTCGAGCACTTCGGGCGCCTGGTGGGCGTGGTGACGCGCGAGCAGCTGATGGAGGCGGCGAGCTCGCAGGGCGCCCACGGCTACGTCGCGGGCGTGATGGCGCGCGACGTCCCGGTGGTGGATGGGCGGGAGCCGCTCGAGGCGGCGCGGCAGAAGATGCAGGAGTGGAATGCGCCGTACGTCGCGGTGGTGGAGGGAGAGCTGTTTCTGGGGCTCATCACCGAGGTGGAGCTGGCGCAGCAGGCGGCGCTGGTGGATGCGCTGCGAAGTGGGCGCCCGGTCGGACGGGCGCGCGGGCCGGTGAGCCAGGAGCGGTGACGTGTGAGATGGCGCGTTCGGCACGCGCCACACACCCACTCCGCCCAACGCGCCACACCGCACACCGAAGCGGCCAGCGCGGCCCGAGCGCGCCCTCCCTTCGGGTGGGCTGGCGCGCGGCGCCCCTTTGGCGCACGATGCTTCGCGCCATGCGAGGGCTCCCGGTCATCGCCCTGCTGATCGTCTGCGCCGCCTGCGGGCGCTCGACGCCCGTCCGCTTCCCCGACGTGCCGCCGGAACTGACCGAGCCCACGCCGACGGAGCCGACGCCGCCGCGACCCGCGCCCTCGCCCTTCAACATTCCGCTGCCGCCCCCGCCGCCGCCCCCCATCTGCCAGGAGACCGCCGCCGAGCGCTTCACCCTGCCTCCGAAGGTGCGACGGCCCATCGACGTCCTCTTCGTCATCGACGACTCGTGCAGCATGGAGAACGACCAGCGCGCGCTGGCCGAGAACTTCCAGGCCTTCTTCGGCGCGTTCCAGGCCAACCAGGTCGACTTCCACCTCGGCGTCGTCACCACCGACATGGACGACCCGCGGCGCGCGGGCCGCCTCGTCGCGCCGTACCTGACGCCGGCCACGCCGGACCTCGACGCGCGCTTCGCCGCCATGTTGCGCCCCGGAATCCTCGGCAGCAGCATCGAGCGCGGCCTGCTCGCCGCGTGGAGCGCCCTCGACGAGCCCCTCGCGTCGAACGAGAACAAGGGCTTCCTGCGCGCCGACGCCGACCTCGCGCTCGTCTTCCTCGGCGACGAAGACGACCAGTCGAACCTGGACATCACCTTCTTCGGCAACTGGCTCGAGAACCTCAAGGCCTCCACCGCCATCACCGTCGGCACCATCGTCGTGGGGCGCTGCACCCCCGGCCTGGTGCTCGACTGGCGCCTCGTGCAGTTCGCCCGCCGCTTCAACACGCACGGCATCACGCGCCTGTGCACCTCGGCGTACGCCGACACGCTGCGCAGCATCGCCGGCCGCATCGTCGACAGCCGCTGCACCGTCGCGCTCCGCCACGCGCTCGACGAGCTGCGCCGCGTCCGCGTCACCGTCAACGGCCAGCCCGCCACGTACCGCGTCGACCCGCCCGACGGCGCCTTCCCGTTCGGCAGTCTCGACGTCACGCCCTGCCCCGAGGCCGGCGGCGTCGTCGAGCTGACGTACGAGGACTGCTTCTTCCCCTGACGCCTCACTCGGCCGAGCGGTCGAGGAGCCACACCAGCCAGGCGACGCCCAGCCAGCGCAGCGCCGCGCGCAACGCCGACAGCGGGTAGAGCTGGAAGACGTTGTTGAGCCGCTGCGCCAAGTCCGTCACGCCGCGCACCAGGAGCCGCGGCCCGCCCTCGCCCCGCCGCGCGATGACGCTGCAGCGCTTGACGCGCATCTGCGTCGCCGCCTCCACCAGGTCCGACTTCGAGAGCCCGGGCATGCGCCCGCGCACCAGCCGCCCCGCCCATCCCGAATCGACAACACAAACAGCTCCTGGCGGCGCGCGTGCCACCACAGGCCCAGCGCCACCACCGCCGTCACCGCGAGGAGGATGCCCGTGTCCCCCGTTGACCCGCGGGGCCGGTGGCCGCGTGCGTGGTTTGGGTGCGCCGGAATGTTCCGGCCTCGATGAAGCCACGGTATTTTTCGGAGGTACCGGCGGGGGTCTCAACGCACCATGGGCGTTCCGTTCGCGATGCGGTGGGAGGTGGCTGGCCTTGCGTGGGAGCACGGCAGCTTCACCGAGGCTGCGAGGGTGCGCGCGCTCGGGCGTGACGAGCCCGGCCACTTCTGGGTGGAGCGGCTGCACCCGGAGCTCAAGCCCGAGCACCGCGCCCGCGTGCTGCGCCGCTGGTTCCTCGGGGCTCGCCTCCGGCAGCCGGCGTGGCCGCGCATCGTCGACTGTGGTGACGACGGCGGTCGCCCCTGGGTGGTGCTCGAGGCGCCGGGCGGCCGCGCCGACGGCGCCTTCCGGGCCGCGGACCCGAAGGTGGGCCTCACCGAGGTGCGCGGCCTCGCGCTGGCGATGGCGGAGGCGGAGACGGAGCTGCTCCGGCACTACACGTCGCCGCGGCTGGGCGTGCGGCCGACGGTGGTGGCGCGGGACGCGCGCGGGCACCTGCGCCTGCAGCTCGCGGCGCTCGACCAGACGCCGGACCTCGGCTTCCCCGGGCAGCTCGAAGCCTCGCTCTTCACGCCCGAGGAGCTGACGGGAATGCCGGCGTCGGCGCGCACCAACGTCTTCGTGCTGGGCTGGCTCGCGGCGCTGGTGGTGACGGGCGAGTGGCCCTACGCGGCGAGGCTGTCGGACGCGGCGGGTGGAGAGAAGGCCGCGCGCGAGCTGCTCGCGCCGCTGGTGCTGGGCGGCAAGGTGCAGGTGACGTTGCCGGAGGCGCTCAAGGGCGTCGAGCCCATCCTCAAGCGGGCGCTGTCACCGGCCCCGTCCTCCCGCTTCGCCGACTCGGCGGCCTTCGCCGACGCGCTCCAGCCCTTCACGCTGGCCGCCCGGCCCCAGCGGGAGCCGTCGCCGGCGCGCGTGTCCATTCCCCAGCCGCCGTTCGACGTCGCCGACGAGGCGCTGCCGCACGCGCTGGAGGCGAAGCTGCTCGCCGGCATGGACGCGTCGAAGGCCTGGGCGCTGCTGGCCGAGGCGCTGGACGAGGTGAAGAGCGCCCGCGCGAAGCTCATCCGCGCGCAGCTGCTCCTCTCCGAGGATGTGGCGCCCGAGGTGCGGGCGCGCGCTGCGGAGGACGAGCGGGCGGTGCTGCCCATGCCAGGCGTCACCCCGACGTCGGCCCTCGAGGCGCTCGCGTTCGAGTGGAAGTGGGGCTACGTGCGCACGCTGGAGGTGACGCCGGTGGGGGGCAAGGACGTCGGGCCCGCCGAGCAGGAGGTGCGCACGCAGGCGGCGGTGGGCCTCCTGCAGCACCCGTCGCTTCGCTTCGTGCAGGAGGTGCGGCTTTGGGGCAAGCCCGGCCACGCGAAGGCGTGGATGGAGGCCCTGCACCGCGCCTCGCCGCCGGCGCTCAAGCGCGTCGCCGCGTCGGCCTTCGGGCCGGGCGACCCCTACGCCATCGAGACGGCGTTCCGCTTCCCGCGCTGGACGTTCCGCTGGACGGGCAGCGACGAGGGGGCCGCGGGCGTTTGGGGCCTGGGCAGCAAGCTGAAGAAGCTGTTCGGCCGCTGACGGCGGCCCGGCTGGAGGAGCGCGGGCGCGTGTGCTAGCCGTGCATCAAGCGCGCGGCCAAAGGCGCGCGGGGGATGTCGTGGGCATGTTCCAATCGTCACCGTCGTCGCCGGGCCAGCCCGGAGCCGGCCTGTCGCCGCCGCGCTACTACCGGCGCGTCTTCGGCCTCGTGACGTTCGCCGTCCTCGCGTACTTCCTCTTCCGCATCCTCGCGCCCTTCACCTCGGCCATCCTCTGGGCGGCGCTGCTGGCCTTCATGTTGATGCCGATGAAGAGGCGGCTCGACGCGAAGTGGGAGCGGCCGCAGCTGTCCGCGGGCCTGTTGACGGCCTTCACCTTCGTCGTGGTGGCCGGTCCCGTCACCATCTTCGGCTTCGCCTTCGCCCGGCAGGCGACGGACCTCATCTCGCGCATGCAGGTGGAAGCGCACAACCGCAACCTGCCCGCGCTGCAGCTGGTGCTCGAGCTCAAGCCGGTGAACGCGCTGGTGACGTCGGTGGGCGAGTACACGTCGCTGTCGGACCGCGAAATCATCGCGAAGGCCAGCGAGGCGGTGCGCGACGCGGCCAACGAGCTCGCCTCACTGGGCGGCACCGTCGTGCTCGGCGCGTTCGGCGCCATCACGCAATTCCTGATGACGCTGTTCCTGCTCTTCTTCCTCCTCCGAGACGGGAAGACGATGCTGGAGCGCTTCGTGCGGCTGGTGCCCCTGTCGCCGGAGCGCAAGACGGAGCTGCAGGCGACGCTGGGTGGCGTGGCGAGCGCGGTGGTGTTGGGCGCGCTGGCGACGGCGCTGGTGCAGGGCACGCTGCTGGGCATCGGCTTCGCCATCAGCGGGCTGCCGTCGCCCCTCGTCTTCGGCGCCGTCGGCGCGGTGGCGTCACTCATCCCCATCGTCGGGACGTCGCTGGTGTGGATTCCCGCCGTCATCACCCTGGTGGCGCAGGGGCAGACGGGCTGGGCCGTGTTCCTCGCCATCTGGTCCGTGGTGCTGGTCGGCGGCAGCGACAACGTCATCCGGCCGCTCATCATCTCGGGGCGCTCGAAGGCGTCGACGCTGCTGGTGCTGGTCGGCCTGCTCGGCGGCGTCGCCACCTTCGGCTTCGCCGGCATCTTCATGGGCCCGCTCATCCTCACGCTGGTGGCGGCGCTGCTGCAGTACGCCGACGACGCCGACACCGTGTCCGGCTCCGGGCTGACGCCGGCGGTCGGCGTGGCGGCCGTGGCCCGCGCGGCGCCAGCGGCAGCGCCCGACGGGCAGCCCACGGCCTCGGCGAAGCCGGACGAAAGTCCCGCGCCGGCGCCGGACACGCCCGCGTCGGGCTGACGCGCTACCGGGTGACGTGCGGCGCGCGGTGCTTGCGGTTGGCGCAGGCGCCGAAGCAGGCCACCAGCACCTCGTCCCAGCCGGAGTCGTAGGTGCGGCGCGTCTCCTCGGCGCGCTCGCCCAGCGCTTCCCACCCGAGGTGCTCGAGCTCGACGCGCGTGCCGCCCTGGCTGGCGACGAAGTGCACGCGGAGCTCCTGCGCCGAGCTCGGCGGGCGCCCCGGGTGCCAGGTGAAGAAGACGCGGCGCCCGGGCTCGGACAACAACACGTGGCCCCACAGCGCCTCGCCGCCGTGCACGCTGCGCTCGAAGATGCGCCCGCCCGCCCACGCTTCGAAGATACAGCCCAGCGCGTCGTCGGCGAACACCGAGTGGTTCCGCAGGGGCCACCACGACGCGATGCCGGCGGTGAAGAGCTGGTACGCCTCCGCCGGCGTGCAGACAACGGCCACGGACTTGCTGAGCGCCGGCAGCGTCATGCCTCGAGAATAGCCCGGGCTCCGTCACGTCCTCGCGGCCCCCGGCCGGCCGCGGCAGGGTGCGATGACCAACCAGTCAGCATCCCTTGCGCGGCGCACCAAAAGGCGTGATGACTCGAGGCCATGGTGCCACCACCGCCGCCCCCCCGGCCTCCCGAGCTGTTGCAGCCGGGGCTGTCGCGCCGGCGGCTGCTGAAGCTGGCGGGCGTGGGCGGCCTGCTGCTCGCGGGCGGCGGCTGGGTGTACGGCACGCTGCGCGGCTTCGGCCCACCGAAAGCGGGCTTGCGCGTCTTCGACCGCATCGAGGCGGACGTGGTGGAGGCGCTGTGCGAGGCCGTCTTCCCGGGCCCGCCGCACAGCCCGTACTCCGCGGCCGAGGTGAGGCTGCCCGAGTTCGTCGACCTCTACGTGTCGGGCCTCTACGACGACACCCAGACGCTGTTCCGCATGCTCGTCCGCACGCTGAACCTGTCGACGTTCGTCACCCACGCGCGCACCTTCCAGTGGCTGTCGTTGGAGAAGCGGCAGCGCGTGCTGCAGGAGTGGGCGACCAGCGAGCTGCGCGTGCGGCGCGCCGGCTACCAGTCGCTGTCCTTCGCGCTGCGCATGGGCTTCTATGAAGACGAGCGCGTGCGCGCGGCCCTGGGGCTCACCACCGGGTGCGACCTCTCGTCGCAGACGGGCCGGCCGACGCTGTGGACGATGGCGGCGAAGGGGGCTGGCTGACGTGGACTTCCCGGCCGGCCAGCTGCTGCGCGGCGATTCGCTTTCGCGCGACGAGACGCTGTCCTGCGACGTCGTCATCATCGGCGCGGGCGCCGGCGGCGCGGCGGCGGCGTGGCGGCTGTCGGAAGGCGGGCTGTCGGTGCTGCTGCTGGAGGAGGGCCGCAAGTGGGAGCCGGCGGAGCTCTCGACGCGGCAGTCCTGGGCGCTGCGGAACCTCTACGCCGAGCGCGGCACGTCGGTGGCGACGGGCAACATCTACCTGCCGATGCCGCGCGGGCGCGCGGTGGGCGGCTCGACGTTGCTCAACTCCGCCATCTGTTTCCGCACGCCGAAGCGCGTGCTGGACCGCTGGCAGAAGGACTTCGGCATCGAGTGGGCGGACGAGGCGGCGCTGGCGCCCGTCTTCGAAGAGGTGGAGCGCGCCATCGGCGTGATGAAGGTGCCCGAGGTGTTCGCGAAGGAGCACAACCTCATCTTCCGCAAGGGCGTCGACGCGCTGGGCCTCAAGGGCGACTTCATCAGCCGCAACGCGCCGGGCTGCGTCGGCTGCGGGCTGTGCCAGCTGGGCTGCCCGGTGGGCGGCAAGGGCAGCGTCGACCGCAACCTGATTCCGGCGGCGCTCTCGAAGGGCGCGGCGCTCTTCTCGTCGACGCGCGTGGAGAAGGTGCTGGTGGAGAACGGCGCGGCGGTGGGCGTCGAGGCGTGGGGGCTCGAGCCGCTGTCCGAAAAACCGCTCCGCAAGCTGACGGTGAAGGCGAAGAAGGTGTTCCTCTGCGGCGGCGCCATCTCCTCGCCGATGCTCTTGTTGCGGCAGGGGCTGGCCAACGCGTCGGGCCACGTGGGCAACCATTTGCACGTGCACACGGCGTCGGGCATCTGCGCGCGCTTCGAACACCTCGTCGACGCGTGGCACGGCGTGACGCAGGGCTACTACGTCGACCTCCCCGGCCGGCCGGCGGTGCTGGAGACGTTCAGCGCGACGCCGGAAATCTACGCCATCCAGTATGAGGCCTACGCGAAGCCGATGGACCGGCTGCGGCACCTCGCGTCGTGCGGCTGCATGCTGGGCGACGAGGCCGAGGGCACCGTGCGGCCGGGCCCGTCGCCGTCGCGCAGCGCGATGACGTACTCCATCACCGAGTCCGACGCGGCCATCATCAAGGAAGGCATGCGGGAGATTGCCCGCATCTACTTCGCCGCCGGCGCGCTGGACGTGCACGCGGGCCTCGTCGGCCAGCCGCCGGTGACGTCGCTGGAGGAGCTGGACCGGCAGCTCGCGGCGGCGCCGGTGGACAAGATGAGCATCTACGCATCGCACCCCATGTCCACCAACCGCATGAGCGCGCGCCGTGAGGACGGCGTGACGCGGCCCGACGGCGAGACGTGGGACGTGCGAAACCTGGTGGTGGCCGACGCGAGCGTCTTCCCCACGTCGCTGGGGGTAAATCCGCAAATCACGGTGATGACGTGCGCGTCCGTCATCGCCAGGCTGCAGCTCGCGAAGGGCTGACGCCGCCGACGGCGCGGCCATGACGGGCGGCGCCGCTTCGCCCCGCTCTGACGGGGGCGCTCCCGTCGTGCGCTGCTCGCGCGAGGCGCCGGGGCAAGAGGCCCGACCGATGGGCGTCGGGAGCGGCGGGCGAGCGCTTCAGCCGCAGGTTCCCGCGACGTCCGGGCCACTGTTCGGGGGCTTCACGCACCTGTCCACCGTGGCCAGGTTGCCGTCGGCGCAGTCGCTCTTCGAGTGGCAGCAGGCCGGCGCGATGCAGACCGAGCCGACGTGCACCGGCGTCGTCGTGCTCGTCGTGGCGCTCGCCGCCACGTCGGGGCCGCGGAGTTCGTGCGCACAGCTGTAGTCCTGGCAGATGTCGACGGTCTCGAAGTTCGGGTCCTCGCACTGCGCGTCGCTGGTGCAGTAGCGCGGCGGGTACACGGTCTTGCACGTGAAGTTGTACTTGCCGCCGCTGGTGGGCATGCCGCGCCCGCACTTCACGGTGGTGCCAGGCTCGGTAGGCGCCGGGCACTGGCCGTCGATGCAGCACTCCGAGGTGAGGTGGTCGCAGTTCGGAGGAATCGGCCCGTTCATCGGCACGCAGCGATTCTTCACGATGGGCGTGGTGAAGGTGGCCAGGTCGACCGACTCCTGGAAGAGCTGAATGCCAGCGAGCTCTGCGACGGCGCCGACGGTGGGCGTGACGCCGAGGTCGAGCGAGGTGCACAGCTCGCCCGAGTAGGTGCCGCCGCTGGACGTGGCGGTGCTCGTCATCCTGGCCTCGGCGAAGGTGCGCAGCGTCACCGTCGCGCCCACGAAGCCGAACGCCTTGACGTCGAGGCGCGGCTCGATCCACGCCCTGGCCCTCACGTTTCCGTCGTAGGTCACGTTCGGGCCGAACTCGGTGAACTTCGTGTCGCGCTCGTCGATGGAGTACCAATCGAGGCGGTCGGACCACCCGAACCCGACGTTGACGGTGTCGGTCATGTCGAAGCCGTACGTCACGGTGAGTTGCGCGCTGGTCGACAGGTTGTAGCCGGCGAAGAGCGACGGATTGATGGTGATGAGGATGCCGCCGACGCTGAGGGGGACCTCGGGGCCTTCCCAGATGCGCTTCGACTCGCTGAATTGCGCGTCGAGGTCGACGATGAGTTGCGCGTGCATCGCCGCGTCGACGCCGCCACCGACGCTCAGCTCGAGCCGGTCGACGTTCAAAAAGCCGTCCCATTCGAGAATCGCGTCGACCCAGGCCATGATTTGGAATTTGCACTTCGTGAGGTCGAGCTTCACGCTGCCTTGCGCGTTCGGCGCGTTCACCTGCTTGTCGAACACGGTTCCCGAGCAATTGGCAGGCCCGAGGGCGACCTCGAGCGGCTGCGTCGTCACGCCGGAGGTGAGCGGCTGCTGCATCGCGCCGGTGGTGATGGGAATGCGCGCGCGAATGCGGCCGCGCGCGAACGCTTCCTTCGCGCTCACGCGGACGAGCTTCGCCTTCACCACCTGGCCGTTCTTCTCGAGCGTCTCGACCCGGTGCAGCAGCGGGAGGCGGTCCTTGCGGGAGCGGTAGAGGATGGTGCCGACCTTGATGCGCGGGTCGAGGCTCGCGCCCTGCTTCAGGGTGACGGTGAGCTCGCTCGTCGCCGCGTCCCAGCTCGCCGAGGCGACCTTGAGCCGGTCTTCGTCGTCGATGCGCACGGTGTTCTCTCGTGGCTCGATGCAATTTTGCTGGTCGTTGTTCGGGTCGCACTTGAGCGCGACGGGGACGTCGTCCCACGCATTCCGGTCGGGCGCGTAGGGGTCGTTCGTGGGCCCGCAACCAACGAAGGTGACGAGCGACAGGATGACGGTCAGGCGGCTCCGGGAAAGGGTGTGCATGGCTCAAGCGCATCATAGCGCGACCCCGGCGACGGCCAGGAGGTGGTCCACCCCTCGGGGCCGTGGTCGCCTGGCCGGGGCAGCGGCGTCGGGGGAGGCGCCCGGCGGGCCGACGAGTCACGCCCGGCAGCGGGCCTCACTTCCGCCTCGGCGCCGTGCGCATCGAGTCCGGCAGCGCGCCCGACGGCTGCAGCTGCTTGAGCTGCTGGACCGTCTCTTCCTCCGGCCGCGCCTCCGCGTCCCACTCGGTAAGCGCCAGCACAGCCAGCCCGCGCAGCGGGTCCGCCGCCTCGAGGCGTGCCGCCATCGCCTTCGCGCCCTCGGCGTCACCGCGCGCCGCCAGCGTCCGCGAGCGCGCCAGCATGGAGGCGAGCCGGCCCTCCAGCGTCGCGTCGCGCAGCGGACGCTCGTCGCCCTCGTCGATGAACTTCTTGAGGCCCAGGCCGTCGCCCGCGCCCGGCGCGAAGCGGCTGAGGCGCTCGGCGGCCGGCGCATCACCTACGCGCCACGCCTCGGCCAGCAGCACCCATGCCTGCTCGGGCAACAGGTACAGTTCCTGCGCCGGGTCCAGCGCCTTCAGCCTGGTGAGCGCCTGGGCCGGGTTGGTGCGCGCGGCGGCCAGCACGTCGAAGGTGGCCAGCGTGGCGGACGGCGGGCGCGCCACGCGCTGGTGCCCGGCGGACAGCTCGTAGAAGTACTTGAACATCTCGCGCTCGGCGCCCTGCGCCGACGGGTCGCCCAGGCGGGTGAACGGGTCCACCCAGGGGCGCTGGCCGGCGCGCGCGGCGACGCGCTCCACCAGCACCGCGTCCTCCGCGGACCAGCGCTTCTCGCCGTCGAGACGCCGCTTCAGGTCCTCCAGCGCCTCGCCGGCCCGACCCAGGCCCACCAGCGCGCGCAGCCGCAGCATCTGCGCCCACGGGTGCGCGTCCTTCACGTCGTCGCGTGCGAGGAAGAAGTCCGCCTCGGCCACCACGTCGTCCCAGCGCAGCAGCTGGTCCGCGCACCACAGGCGCACGCGGTGCAGCCAGGTGTCCTTCGGCGCGTCCCCCAGGGCCGCGTCCACCACGCGCAGCGCCTCCGGGGCGTCCGCCAGCCGCGCGTACAGGTATGCCGACGCCGCGCTCGGCTGCTGCTCGAAGCGCGTGCGGTAGCGCTCCACCAGCTCGTCCAGCCGGCCGGCCGCGCGGTAGAGGTCCTGCACGAGCCGGTGGTCCTCCAGCGTGGACTTCGGGTCGTCCAGCAGTGCCTGCGCCAACGCCACGGCGCGCTCGGGCCGCCCCGCGCGGGCGAAGGCGTCGCCGCCCCGGTAGAGCAGCGCGCGGCGCTCGTCGGCCGACGGCGTCACCGCGGCCACCTTCGCCGCGAGCTCCGCCTGGGCGAGCGGCTCGACGCGCGGCGAGGACAGGCACGACGGCAGCCCTTCACCGGCCAGGCGCAGCACGGTGCGCGATGCGTACGACGCGCCCTGCGGCACCTCGACGGTGCGCGGCGGCTCCTCGAAGACGAGGTTGACGTCGTACGCCTGGAAGGACGCGGTGGCACAGCCCGACTGCGACTGCGGCTCCGGCGTCGAGCCCGGCGAGCCGTAATAGACGGTGACGCGCTCCAGCGGCGCCGCGCCCAACACGTTGTAGACGTTGTCGTCAATCAGGCCGAGCTGCGCGGTCAGCTGCTCCACCTCGAAGCCGTCGTCGCGCCGCGTGACGAGCTCGTGCGCGCCGGGCAAGAGGCCTGACAGCACCAGCCGGTTGCCGGGCTCGACGCGGTGGGGCTTGCCGTCCACCGTCACCACCACGGGGAAGGACAGGCCGCTCACCACGTGCAGGGAGGCCGAGGTGACGGTGGCCCAGGTGATGCCCAGCACGACGAGGACGGCGACGACGGCGCCCAGCGCTCTCTTTTGCCCAGCGGTCATGGGCCGCGTTCGAAGCACACCCGGGCGCGGAAGGACACGGCCTCCTGCGTCATGCGTCAGCCGCCGCGTCGGCGCTCGCGCAGGGTGCGCAGGAGGATGAGGGCGAATTTCGGGTCGTTGACCAGGTAGCGGCGCCACAGCCGGCCGGGCTCGCGGGTGAGGCGGGAGAGCCACTCGAGGCCGTTTCTCTGGAAGAAGGGCGGCCGCGCTGCACAGTGCCCGCGATGAAGTCGAGGCCCGCGCCGATGCCCAGGGACACCGCGGGCCGGATGCGCTCGTCGAGGGCGTCCTTGAGCAGCTCCTGCTTGGGCGCACCCAGCGCCACCAACACCAGGTCCGGCGTCGCCGCGCGGATGTTGTCGGCGATGGCGTCGAGTTGGGCGGCGTCGTCGCGCCGGGCTCAGGCGCGCGGGCTCGCGCCGTGCTCCTGGGCGCCCGGCACCGGGCCGGGCGACGACTCGTCCGCCGGCAGCGCGGTGCCCAACTCGAGCGTCCCGAGCAGCGCGCGCAGCGCGGCCCAGGTGACGGGCTTGGTGAGGACGTCGTTCATCCCCGCGGCGAGGCAGGCCTCGCGGTCCTCGGGCAGCGCCGCGGCGGTGAGCGCCACCACCGGCACCTCACCCTGCGCGCCCGGCAGCGCGCGCAGCCGGGTGGTCGCCTCGAAGCCGTCCATCTCCGGCATGTGCACGTCCATCAACACCAGCGCGTAGGCGGTGCGCGCGGCGAGCTCGACCGCCTCGCGGCCATTCGTCGCGGTGTCGGCGGCGAAGCCCGCGCGCGCCACCAGCCCCGCGGCCACCGCGAGGTTGACGGGGTTGTCGTCCACCACCAGCACGCGGCGACTGCGCGGGTGCGGCAACGACGAGCTGCTGCCGGTCCGCGTGGCGGGTCGCTCGCACGCGGGCAGCGGCAGCTGGAAGGTGAAGCGCGAGCCGCGGCCCGGCTCCGAGGTGACGTCGATGTGGCCGCCCATGAGGCCGACGAGCTGCTGCGACAACGCGAGGCCCAGCCCGGTGCCCAGGCGGCCCCGGCTCGACGGCGGCCCCAGCTGCTGGAAGCGCGAGAAGAGGCGCGGCAACTCCTCGGGCTCGATGCCCACGCCCGTGTCCTCCACGGCGAAAGCCACCCGCCCCTCGCCGGCGAGCCGGGCGCGCAGCGTCACCCGGCCCGCGTCGGTGAACTTGATGGCGTTGGACACCAGATTCACCAGCACCTGCCGCAGGCGGAAGCCGTCGCCGCGCACGGCCTCCGGCACGGCGGACTCGAGGTCCAGCGACAGCGCGACGCCCTTCTTGTGCGCCTCGGACGCGAAGAGCGCCTCCACGTCGCGCAACAGCGGCGGCAGCTCGAACGGCTCGGCCTCCACGGTCAGCTTCCCGGCCTCGGCCTTGGAGAGGTCGAGGAGGTCGTTGACGAGCGACACCAGCAGCTGGCCCGAGCGGTGCGCGACGGTGAGCTGCGCGCGCTGCTCGTCGGTGAGCCGTCCCTCGAGCAGCAGCTCCGTCATGCCGAGGATGCCGTTCATCGGCGTGCGAATCTCGTGGCTCACCGCGGCGAGGAAGGCGCTCTTGGCGCGGTCGGCCTGCCGCGCGCGCTCGAGCGCCTGGCCCTGGAGGTCCGCGAAGGTGCGCGCGAACACCCAGGTGAGCGCCACCATGAAGACGAAGTTCATGCCTGACGACGTGGTGGGCGACGCGTCCGCATAGGGCAACGTGTAGCCGTGCAGGGCCAGCCACAGCATGGCGAGCCCCCACGCGCCAACGCCCAGCACCCAGACGAAGGAGCGCCGCGCGCCAAGGATGAGGCTCGCCAACAGCGGGACGATGGCGAGGAAGGCGACGTTGAGGAGGTCAGGAGGTGTCTGCACCAGCGTGGCGAGGCCGAAGTTCAGCGTCGCGGCGACCAGGGAGATGGTGGTCGCCGCCTCGATTCGGCCGGTGCGCTTGTGGAAAGGCACCATCACCACGCCGATGAGCCCCATCACCGACACGAGGGCCACCTGGCCCCAGCTGCCGGTCAGCCCATAGAGCACCGCGGAGGCGACGATGAAGGGAGCAGTGGCGAGCCAGGCCGAGACGAAGTATCGCCCCCGAATCAGGGCTTCCCCGGCCAGACCCGGCGGCAGCAGCGAATCGACCAGGGCGTTCCACCGCGTGCGCACGCGCCACAGTCTACGGGCGCGCGCCGCGGGCCGCACATGGGGTGGCGCCGACCCGTCGTGAGGTGGCGCCTCCCGCGGCGACGTTCAGAACTGGTTCCAGAGGTACTGGTTGGTGACCTCGTGGTGGAACTGGATTTCGGGGACCTTGATCATCGAGCCCAGCGCCTTGGGGCAGCGGTCGGCCTGCGCCTGCTTGAGCTCGGCGAACTTGCCCTGCACCGACTCGCCGAGAATTTCGGCCATCAGCTTGCTGCTCTTGAAGAGGCGAATGGCGTCGTAGATGTTGTCCGGCAAGAAGCGCGTGCGGCTGCGCTTCGACTCGTCGCCGGCCGGGTCGCTGCCCGGACCTTCGAGGCCGGTGCGCATCAGCGTGTAGAACACCATGTACGGGTTGGCGTCTGGCGCCACGCTGCGGCACTCGATGCGCGCCGACTTCTCGTTGCCGGTGGGGATGCGCACCATCGCGCCGCGGTTGTTGGCGCTGGCCTTGATTTGATTCGGCGCCTCGTAGTGCGGGTCGAGGCGGCGGTACGCGTTCACCGACGGGTTCAGCACCAGGCAGATGTCATCGGCATTGGTGAGGATGCGGTCGATGACGTCCCAGCCGGCCTTCGACAGCCCGTCCTGGCCCTTCGCGTCCCAGAACAGGTTCTTCCCGCCCTTGTTGAACGACATGTTGGTGTGCATGCCGTTGCCATTCACCCCCGTCACCGGCTTGGGCAGGAAGGACGCGGTGCAGCCGAGGTTCGCGGCCACCTGGCGGCACAGCAGCTTGTAGAGCTGCACCTGGTCGGCGGTGATGAGCACCTCCGAGTACGCGAAGTTCATCTCGAACTGGCTGGGCGCCACCTCGGGGTGGTCCTTCTCATTGCCGAAGCCCATGGCGCGCTGCGCCTCGGCGGCGCTGTCGATGAAGGCGCGAAGCCTGTCGCCCGGCAGCGAGTGGTAGTACCCGCCAGTCGACACGTAGTTGAACTTCCCGTTCACGTGGTAGCTGCGCTCGGCGTCCCTGCCCTCGAAGAGGAAGCCCTCAATCTCCGGCGCGACGTGGCAGATGAGGCCGTCGGCCTTGAACTTCTCCTCGGTGTACGCCTTCAGGCGGCTGCGGAGGTCCGACTCGTACGGCGAGCCGTCGCGGTTGAGCACCTCGGAGAACACCAGCACCTTGCCGGGACCGAACACGTCGGCAGGCAGCCAGTAGAAGGCCGACCAGTCGATGCCGAGGCGCAGGTCCGACTCGTGCTGCGCCGAGAAGCCGCGCACGCTCGAGCCGTCGAACGTCAGGTTGTCCTGGCTCTTGAGGAGGAACTTCTTGTCGTAGTCCAGCATGTGCAGGCGGCCTTCGAGGTCGGTGAAGGCCACCGTCACCGCCTTGATGCGGCGCTCGTCAGACAGGTACTTCATGCGCTCTTCGCGCAGCTTGTCGGGCGCCACGCGGTTGAGGCGCTGCTGCTTCACCGACAGGTTCATTTCTTCGAGCTGCTCGTAGGGAATCTCGAGAAAGTCTCGCAACGGGTTCGGCGTCGTCATGTGGGGTCTTCCTTTCGCACTCCGGGTGAGCGCGGAGAGGCATCGGCCAGTACGGTCCGCGCGCATTGGCGAACATCATCTGGCACAAAATTTAGCCTTCAACAAGCCCCAATAAGTCTTCGGTCTGGATGATTTACGAAAGACAATGAGACCAAGCCGGTCTCCTGGCGTGCGGTGAACCGCTTGGAGGACGTCCGGACACCTCAGCCCACGTCACACGGTCGGCTCCTTTCGAGGCGGAACCGGCCACCCCGCCCTGCGCCAGACGCGTGGGGTGGGGTTTCTTTGTTGGGCGGGTGGGTCCGCGGTCAGCGGCGCGCGCCGA
The DNA here is from genome assembly GCA_040755835.1 of Myxococcota bacterium. GTDB lineage: Bacteria > Myxococcota > Myxococcia > Myxococcales > Myxococcaceae > JADLDB01. The sequence continues at coordinate 11,612 of JBFMAB010000069.1, read as the reverse complement.
GGAGCAGCTGCTTGAGCGCGGCGAAGTGGGCTGGTTGGGCGAGGTCGTGGAGGGTGAGGTTGTAGACGCCCGCCTTCCTGCCTTCGGCGTCGCGGACGATGACGTCGCGGTACTCGACCTGCCAGGCGCCCCAGGCGTTGACGGAGGACTGGTCTTGCAACCAGGGCAGCGTGCGGCCGTTCGTCATCAAGTCGTTGGAGGCCTCGAGGCCCGCTTCGTTGACGCCGAGGATGGCGACGGCGCCGGGCGCCTCGGCGTCCAGCTGCTTCTGCATTTCATCGAGGAAGCCGAACTGGCTCCGGCAATAGCTTCAACTCGAGTGTCCGAAGTACCAGGCGCTCACCCGGCCGTTGAAGTCGCGCGGGGAGACATTCCGTCCGCCGGTGGGCGACGCGGGGTTCACGTCGGGCAGCGAGAAGTCGGCCAGGACGATGGCGCCGCCGTCGGGGCCGAATCCCGCGTCCGGGGACGCGCTGGGCGCGCCACAGCCGAGCACCACCGCCACCGTCACCGCCGCCAGGGCCACCGTCGAGCGCATCGAGCGTCACGCATACCACCACCCGGCCGGTGCGACGCAAGCGCGCGCGGGCCGTGCAGAGGGCGGTACGCAGGCCGGCCGGTGGCGACCCGGTCACGCTTCCAGCGGGCGCTGACTCTTCACCACTGCGTCTTCGGCGCCGGCGCTGGCGACGAGGTCGCGCCCGAGTTCGACAATCAACCGCGCGCTCGTCAGCTTCGTCGACGCCCGGACCCGCGCGGCGATGCGTACACTCCAGCGCGCATGCCGCCGCTCTACCTCGACCACAATGCCACGACGCCGCTCCTGCCCGAGGTGGTGGAGGCGATGCTGCCCTTCCTCACCACGCACTTTGGAAACCCATCGTCGGGGCACGCGTACGGGAAAGTGGCGAAGGACGCGGTGGCGGCCGCGCGCGCGCAGGTGGCGGCGTTGATTCGCGCGCCGGTCGAGTGCATCGTCTTCACGTCGGGCGGCACGGAGGCGACGGCGCTGGCGCTCCGCGGGACGTTCCACGCGCGGCCGGGGAAGCGGCACCTCGTCACATCCTCCATCGAGCACCCGGCGACCTCGCGCGTCGCCGAGGCGCTGGCGCGGGACGGCGCGCGGCTGTCGACGGTGGGAGTGGACGCGCGAGGCGTGCTGAGGCTGGACGCGCTGAAGGCGGCGCTGAAGCCGTACACGCTGTGGGTGTCCTTGATTCACGCGCACAACGAGACGGGCGTGCTGCAGCCGGTCGCGGAGGCGGCGCGCTTGGCGCACCAGGTGGACGCGCTGCTGCATGCGGACGCGTCGCAGTCGGCCGGGAAGGTGCCGCTCGACGTCGAGGCGATGGGCGTGGACCTCCTGACGCTCGCGGCGCACAAGCTGTACGGGCCGAAGGGCGTGGGCGCGCTGTACGTGCGGCCGGGCGTGGAGGTGGTGCCGACGCAGCCGGGCGGCGGGCAGGAAGGCGGGCGGCGCGCGGGGACGGAGAACGTCGCGTCCATCGTCGGCTTCGGCGCGGCGTGCGCGGCGGCGGCGCGGGACCTCGAGGCGGTACGCGCGCGGCTGGTGGCGTTGCGCGACGAGCTGTGGAGCCGGCTGCGCGAGGCGATTGCGGGCGTTGAGCTCGCGGGCGATGGCGCGGAGCGGCTGCCGAATACGCTGTACGTGCTCTTCCCGCGCGCAGCGGGGAACGCGGTGTTGGCGGCGACGCCGGAGGTGGCCGCGTCGACGGGGAGCGCGTGTCACGACGGGCACGACGAGCCGCCGCACGTGCTGACCGAGATGGGCGTGGCCCCGGAGGTGGCGGTGGGCGCGGTGCGGCTGTCGCTGGGGCGCAGCACGACGGCGGAGGACGTGGCGCGCGCGGCGGCGGCGTTGGTGGAGGGCTGGAAGCGCGCGCCGAAGCAGGAGTCACGCCCCTGAGGAACTCCGCGCCCCCCAGCCGCCCTACCGCACGCCGAACACCTCCCGCACGACGCGCGCGATGCCGCCGCCGCGCTCGCCGGTCTCCTCCAGCACGTCGGTCGCCGCAGCCTTCACCTCGGCCGGGGCCTGTCCCATGACGAAGCTGCGGCCGGCGACGCGGAACATCGGCAGGTCGTTCAACCAGTCCCCCACGGCCACGGTCGCCCCGAGCGGCACGCCGGCGCCGCGGGCGATGAACGCGAGCGCGGTGCCCTTGTCGACGCCGCGGGCGCGCGTGATGAGCCCCCACAGGCCGGTCTGCCCCACCGGGAAGGACAGCACCTGCGCCACCTCCGACAGCTCGCCGCGAATCGTCTCCACCGTCGCGGCGACGTGCGCCTCCTCCGCCACCGCCACCACCGCCGTCACGCCGTGCGCTTGAAACCAGGCGTCGTGCTCCAGCACGCGCGTCGCGCGCTCCACCTGCGGCGACCAGGTGCGCATGAAGTGGAGGAAGCCTTCACCCGCGTCGTCGTGGACGATGGTGTCCCGCGCGAAGAGGAAGGTGGCGAGCGGCCTCCGCGCGAGGCCGTCGCGCAGTCTCGCGGCGTCATCCCCGGTGAGCGCGGTGTGCAGCAGCGTCTCGCCCGTCACCGCGTGCGCGACGTGCGCGCCGTCCGCACAGCCCACGGGCCCCTCGAGGCCGAGCGCCTCCGCGACCCACTTCGTCCCCGAGAACAGCCGACCGGTGACGATGGTGACGGTGACGCCCGCCGCGCGCGCGGCCTTCAGCGCGGCGACGTCCTCCGCGTGGGCCTCGCCGCTGCGCGCGAGCAGCGTGCCGTCGAGGTCGACGGCGAGGAGGCGGGGCGACGGACGCACCATCGCCGCGCACTGTAGCCGCGGCGGCCGCGTCGCGGACCCGCCGAACCAGTCACTCCCGCAGGTAGTGGCAGGTGTACCCGTTCGGGTGCTTCACCAGGTAGTCCTGGTGGTAGTCCTCGGCGGGCCACCACTTCGAGGCGGGAGCGATTTCGGTGACGATGGGCCTCTTCCACCTGCCTGACGCGTCGACGCGCTTCTTCACCGCCTCGGCGGTCTGCCTCTGCGCCTCGGACGTGTAGAAAATCGCCGACCGGTACTGCGTGCCCACGTCGTTGCCCTGCCGGTCCTTCGTCGTCGGGTCGTGCATGCGGAAGAACCACTTCTCCAGCAGCGTCTCGTACGACAGCACCGTCGGGTCGAACGTCACCTTCACCGCCTCGGCGTGGCCCGACTTCGAGTCGTGCGTGTCCTCGTACCTCGGGTTCTCGAGCCAGCCGCCGGTGTAGCCGACCTCCGTCTCCACCACGCCGGGGATTTTTCGGAGAATGTCCTCCATCCCCCAGAAGCACCCGCCCGCGAGGATGGCCACTTCCCTGTCCGCGCTGCTCGCGGAAGCCTTCGCGTCCGGCGCCGGCAGGCCGAACTGGGCCGCGTACTGGCCGTACCCCTCCTCCACCAGCTTCGAGGCGGGGATGAAGCGCAACGCCGCCGAGTTGATGCAGTAGCGCAGCCCGCCCTTGTCGGACGGCCCGTCGTCGAAGACGTGGCCGAGGTGCGAGTCGCCGTGCTTGCTCCTCACCTCCACGCGCACCATGCCGTGCGAGAAATCCTTCTTCTCGACGATGTTCGGCTCGAGGGGCTTCGTGAAGCTGGGCCAGCCGGAGCCCGAGTCGAACTTGTCCTTCGACGAGAAGAGCGGCTCGCCCGACACCACGTCGACGTAGATGCCCGGCTCGTGGTTGTCCCAGTACGCGTTGCGGAACGGCGGCTCAGTGCCGCAGTCCTGCGTCACGCGGTACTGCTCGGGCGTCAGCTTCTGCTTCAACTCGTCGGTGCTCGGCTTCTTGAAGCTCACCTGGGGCTCCTTCTTCGACGGCGGGGACTTCGCGGGAGCAGCGCCCTTCGCCTGAGGCACCTGCGCGAGAGCGAACGCGCCCAGCACGGCCACGGACACGGCGAGGCTGATCAGCACGGGACGACGGGACATGCTTCCTCCGCGCGCAGGGGGAACATCACGACCTCGGCACGGCTGCGCAACCACCCCTACGCGCGGGGGCGCTGGCGGTTTCAGGGCCGGCAGGAGGAGCAGGACAGGTCGGCCGGCGCCGCCCTCGGTGTCGTACAGCACCTCGCCGCCGACGCCGCCGGTGAGCGCCACCACCGGGCCGCGGACACCTCTCCGGCGGGGGACACCGTCCCTGCGACCGTGTCAGAGGCAGCAGCCTGCCCGCCGCGCGCGCCGGCCAGGCCGTCCTCCCAGGCCAACACGCGGCGCTCGTGCCAGACGGAACCCGCCAGGCCAGCGGCACAACGGGAGAGTGTCAGGGCCGTCCCGGCCGCCTCCCAGCCTCGGTGCACCGGCGCTCCACCAGGTGTGGGCGCGACCCCGCACCGCCCCCTATCCCTCGTTACAAGAAGCGTGGATACTTCCAGTCGTAGCGCCCTTGGCACGTGGCGTGAACAGGAGCGGTGCACCATGTACCCCGACGACTCCCGCAGCAGCCGCCGCTCTCCCGTGCGCGGGCGCTTCCAGGGCGCGAGCAGGACGGCCATCCGGGGGGACCTCCGCGACCTGTCGCCCACCGGGCTGTGCCTGTCCACCACGACGGCGATGGAGCGCGGCCAGGTGCTGCACCTCGAGTTCGAGCTGCCGACCGGGCCCGTCGAGTTGGTCGCAGAGGTGCGCTGGGCGACGCCGCGCCAGGACGGCACGTACGAGTCGGGGCTGCGCATCGTGCGCATCCCGGAGCCGTCGTTGAACGCGATCCGCGAGGCCACCACCCACCGCCGCGCCTCCGCCCGGCTGCAGCGCGCCGCGTCCTGACGCGCGCGCCCGGCGCCGTGCCGTGGGCGCAGAGGGGGGCCCGAAGCCGCCGCGGCGGCACAACTGACGCCTACCGCAACAGCGCCTCGATGACCTTCGGCGACTGGTTGCTGATGTGTGAGTAGCTGAGCCCCATCGACTGCAGCACCGTCGCGTGCACGTCCGGCGGGCGGATGAGGCTGCCCATCGCGTCGGCCATGCCGGTGCGGAAGTTCCACTTCTGCGTACCCATTCCGTTGTCCGTCGACGCGCCGAAGACGGTGTCGCCCTTGAGGCCCGGCCCGGCGAGCAGGCAGCTGCCGGTGAGGTGGTGGTCGCGGCCGTCGCGCGTGTTGATGAGGGGCGTCCGGGAGAATTCGCTGAACACCATCATCGTGGTGCAGTCCCAGAAGGACTTCGCCAGCCCCGGCACCTGCTTCGACTTCAGGTACCCGATGAGGCGGCCCAGCGCGTCGAAGCCGTCGCGCAGGCTGACGGCCTGCTGGGTGAAGAGGTCGAAGTGGTCGTCGAGGCCGTTGGCCAACGTGACCGACACCACGCTCGCCACGCCATTCACCATCGCCTGGCCGGCGAGCGCCGCGCGCCCCTTGAGGCCATTCATGTCCGCCGTGGTGGAGATGGCGAAGGCGTTGAAGAGTTCCGTCAGCTCCGTCGGCGCCGGCAGGCGGAAGTTGAAGAGGCTGGCCTTGGCCGGGTTGACGAGGTTCCGCGCCATGGTGCGGCTGGACTTGAAGGCGCCCACCAGGCCCGTCACGTCGTAGCCGTGCTGCTCGCAGGAGTCGTCGGCGTCCTCGAAGGCGCGCACCGCCGCCTCGCTGCCCGCGGGCAGCGCCGTGCCGCCCTGCGCCTGCATCACCGTCAGCATGTCGCGGTAGCCGCTCACCTTCACCGCGCTGGCGTACGCCGGCAGCCCTTCGTTGTACGTCTCGGGCCCCAGGGCGATGCCCGGCATGTCTACCATCGGGCGCGTCTGCGCGGCGACGACGGTGTTGAGCGAGCTGCCCGACGCCGCGAGGCCGCGGGGGAACTTCCCGGTGAGGAGGTAGCGCCGGCCCACCTCGTGGGTCAGCGTGTCCATGCTCATCCCGCGGACGATGGCGAGGTCAGACGCGTGCGCCAGCAGCGTGTCGGGGATGGCCGGGCCGAAGCTCAAATTGCCGCGCGTCTGCACGCCGCTGCCGCCCGTCGCCGTCATCACCGCGTCGACGAAGGGCGTCGCCGCCGCCGTCTCGGCATACGCCGGCTCGATGCCGCTGGTGGGCGCTCTGCCCGCGACGCGCTGGTACTTCGCGACGTTCTGCGGCCGCGGGTCGAGCGCCAGCAGCTGGTCCCAGCCGCCCTCGAAGTAGACCAGGAGGAGCAGCTTCGGGTCCGCCGTCTGCGCGAAGGCGTCCGCGCCGAAGGGCGTCTGCTGCAAAAGCAGGCCGCCCCCGGCCGCACCCAGCACCTGCAGGAAGCCGCGCCGCGAGAGAAAGGGTCGGGTCGTCATGGCGTCTGTCCTCGTCAGTACAGGTGGTATTCCGGTGCCGTGAGGAGCGCGACGCACACTGCGCGCCACCCTTCCTTCACGTGCGCCTGCGTCGGCGTCGCGGTGCCGGCCGCGGCCTTCACCGCGGTGTCGAACAGCGTGCGCAGGCCCGCGATGGGCGCGTCGTCGCCCGGCTGCACCTTGACGCCGTGGAAGCGCAGCTTCAGGTACCGCAGGTTCTCGTCGACGCCCGCGCGGTTGGACGTCACCGTGTCGGCGAGGCCCACGAAGCGCGTCAGCGTGCGCTGGCTCTGCGCCAGGGACGCGTCGGCGTTGGCGGCGCGCGTGCAGCCGTCGCGTGCCGCGTCGCCCATGAACTTCAGGTACAGCGCCGACGGCTCGAGGTTCTCGTCGACGACGGCGATGTAGTCGGGCTCGCCCAGCGTGGCGCGCCGCGCGTCGAAGCCGTTCTGCGCGCCCACCTGCCAGGTGTTGCCACCCAGCGCCACGGGCATGGAGTTGGCCAACTGCCGCACCGTGAGGCGCTGCGACCACGCCGACGCGACGCCGTCCCCCCCTCCGCCGCCCGCGCCGCCCCCCACCTCGCCACCGCCGCCGGCGCCACCGCCCGTGGCCACCACCGGCGGGTGGTCGACGGGCAGCACGTCGCCCGGGTTCCCCACCGTCACCGACGGGCCCTGCGGCGTCGAAGGCCCCGTCGGCTCGCTGCACGCCGCCACGGCCAGCGCCGACACCAGCACCACCCCACGCACGCGCTTCATCGGACCCTCCGGTACGCCGGCTGCGAGACAATCTGCTCGAACAGCCACGGCAGGCTGTAGTTGTTGGCCGCGAAGCCCGTGGCCAGGGTGTCCAACTCGTCCAGCTCGTCCACCTCGGTACCGGCCACGCGCATCTCGCGCTTCATCAAGGCGGCCCACGCGCGCTTCACCGCGCACTTCGCGAAGGTGCCGTTGGCGATGATGGCGTTGACGCGCCCCTTCGGCCCCGCCGCGAGCGCCGCTGTGATGTCCGGGTGCTGCGCGTCGGCGTACTGGTACGGCAAGAGCGCGCCCGGGTTGTCCGCGTCGTCGGCCGTCACGAAGAAGCGGCGGCAGAAGGCGTTGGCCGAGTTGACGCAGTTGGCGCGCATGCGCGGGAAGAGCGTCAAGTCCGTCATCAGCGTGGTGCCCGCCTCGGCGAACTGGCCCCAGCCCGCGGCCATCGGCTCGAGTTGCCGGTGGCAGTAGCGGCAGGTGCAGCGCTTCGTGAGGTCGCCCGAGTCGGCGCTGCAGCCGTCGGCCGCCGGCGTCTCCAGCTGGCTGGGCGGAACGAAGGACTCACACTCGAAGTCGATGCGGAAGCGGTTGGCGCGGCCGCGGTTCGTCTGGAAGCGCAACAGGTACGCGGGCGTCGTCAACACGCCGGCGTGCAGCGGGCTGCCGCGGTCCTGCGTCGTCCACGCGGTGTCGGTGAAGTCGACGGTGGGCGTCGGCTCGTTCGGGTCCGGCGCGGCGTAGATGCGCGCCAGCGAGAGGTGCGGCGCGAGGTTCTTCTTCCAGAAGAGCAGCGGCCCGTTGACCGGCGCATTCCGCGCGGTGAGCAGCGTGGTGTACGGCTTTCCGCCCGTCGACACCTCGTCCACCATGCGCATCAGCTGCTCGCGCATCGCCGCGTGGATGACGTTGCGCACCTGTGCCACCGGGCCGTAGCAGTACGCGAGGCCGGGGCCGCAGCCGCACTCGGGCCGCGCGTCGCCCTCCACCGTGTTGCAGGCGATGGCCTTGCCCGACACCGTCACCGACGTCGTCTCCATCGCGTCAAAGGCGCACACCTTGATGCGCGCCGTCGGGTCCCAGTACGGCGTGACGTAGCGCCAGCCCTCCTGCTTGACGGTGACGCCGTTCACCACCGTGGTGCGAATGCCCGCCGCCGCCGGCACGAAGCCCGGCTGGGTGAACTGCGTCTGTTCGAAGTCGCCGCACTGTGGGCCCAGCGTGGTGTTGATGTCGGAGGCGCCGCGCAGTTGCCGGCGCTTGCCCGCCGAGGAGATGGCCCAGATGTCGGTGCCGCCCAGCAGCACCAGTTGCGCGTTGACGTTGTTGAGCGCGACGTTGCTGACGTTCGGCCAGAAGTGCTCCTCGTGGTACCGGCGCATCGTGAGGCGGAAGTCGTCGCTGGCCAGGTACGCCTTCACCGTCGCGGCCGGCACGTCGGCCTCACCGTCGAGCGCGGTGAGCTCGTCGTAGCTGGGGATGCGCCCGCGCAGGTCGAGCGAGAGCCGGCGCAAGAGCTGGTACTTGTCGACTTCGCGCTGGGCGTCGCAGGTGGCGCTCACCTGCGCGGCGGCGACGCCCGGGACGCAGAGCGCCGCGAGCAACAGGGTCCACGGCTTCGTCATGGCAGCATTCCCTCCTGGGCCCAGCGCACGACGACGTCGTACTGGGCGGGTGTCAGCACCTCGGTGCTCGCGGGCGGCATGGGCGCGCTGGGGCTCGTGAGGCGCGCCACGCTGCGGGCGGCGTACGTCTTCGCCACACCGTACTTCTCGAAGTCGATGACGGGCGCGTAGTTGGCGCCGCTGGTGTGGCAGCTGGTGCAGTGTGCCTGCATGAAGGGCTTCACGTCGGCCTCGAAGGACGGGGCCGACGGGTCGACCAGCGAGGTGAGGCGGACCAGCGCGGCGCCGTCGAGGGTGAAGGTGTCGCCGTCGGCGGTGCGCGCCAGCGCGTGGGCCTTCGGCGCCGCCACGTCGGCCAACACCACGGTGGTGCCTCCCTTCGTCTGCAACAGCTGCGTCGCCGTGGACACCAGCACCACGTCGCCCGCGCGCGAGAGGTCGATGATGGCGGCGGCGCTCGCGCCGTCGGCGGCCAGCGTGCGACGGGTGACGACGCCGTCGGCGGCCACCGAGAGGAGCCCGTCGTCAGTGCCGAGCAGCACCTCGCCCGACGCAGCGTGCGCGAAAGACGAGACGTGCCCCACGCCGCGCGCCAGCGTCACCACCGTCTTCGCGGCGGCGTCCACGCGGTACAAGGACGCGCCCTGCACCACCAGCGCCTGCGTGGCGGACTCGCCCACCACCACCTGCAGCGCGCCCGCCTCGTTCACGTCGGCGATGGTGAGTCCTTCGCGGCGCCCGCCAGCGACGCGCACCACCTCGCCGGCCGTCAGCCACAGCACCTCGTCCGCGCCGGCGCCGACGACGTCGACGAAGCGCACCGCCTCCATCGCGAAGCTGTCGGACAGGGGCGAGCGAAGCAGCCGGCCGTCGCGGTCGTGGAAGAAGCCCGTCGGCGTGGTGAGGAAGACGCCGGCGCCGCGCGGCGTCACGGACGTCACCTGCGCGAGCGAGGCCGGCGCATCCGGCGTACCCACCGGCAGCGCGGCGAAGGCGTCGACGCCGGTGCGGACGTGCGGCCCGTCGGCGTCCAGCACCACGAGCGCGCCGTCCTGCACCCACAGCGCGGAGGCGCCGGTGAAGGCGCCTTCTTCCTTGCGCGTGGGCCGCGCCGCCTCGTCCGCCGCGCCCGTCACCACCCGCATCTGGGGCACCGTCACAAACTCCGGCGGAATGACGGAGATGACCCCCTGGCCACAGGCGGCGAAGACGAGGAAAACGAGGGGCAGCGCTCGCATGCGCTTGACCCATCGCAAGCCCGAGGCCAATCAGGTTGGCCCCTGAAATCAATGGGTTGAGGACGGCTTCAGGTGGTCTGAGGACCTGTCTGGAGTGACCGCGCGCGAGGCGTTGTCTTCCCCCAGAGGACAGTGCCTGGCGCCTGCGCTTCGTTGTCGCCGGCTTCTTCTCGTGCGGTGGCGCCAAAGGGCTTCGGGCGTCGGCCCCGCTGCCACCCCCTCCTCCCGGGACAGCCGGTGTCGCTGGCGTCGCTCATGGCGGGCACGCGTAGAAGATGGGGTCAGACGGATCCGGCTGGGAGAACATCGGGCCGTACCGGTTGAGGCTGAAGAAGTGCTGCGGGGAGCCGCTGTTGAAGCGGTACTGGTACACGGCGACACTGCCGGTGAATGGGCTCGAGCTCACCCGAGAGCGAAAGAGGTTCGTCACGCACATTCCCGGACGCTGCGCCGAGTCGAGCAGCCAGTCCACGCAAACGTCAGCGACGATGGCGACGCCCCCGTCGGGCAGCGTCTCGATGCAGCCACCATCCGGAGCTGAAGGCGAGTGGACCAGAAGGTTCTCCTCGCCCGCGTCCGGGAGCTCCCGCGCCAGCAGCCCCGCGTCCGGCGCGGGCTCGCCGCACAACTCGCCAGCCATGGGGCAGCTGCCCACCGAGAGAATCTCGATGATGCCCGGCTTCGTACACCGGAAGATGGGCGCGCCGCGCGTGCCTTCGCACCCGCCGTCCATCAGGCATTGGTCGCCGGCGGTGCATGGCGTGCCGTCGTCGCACGCCGTCCCCGGGGTCTCATACACGTCGGCCGGGCAGGCATTCGCGGCGCAGCTCTCTTCGGCGTCGCAGGCGTGCGCCTTCTCCCGACAGACGCGGCCCGCGCAGTCGGAGTCAGCGCAGTCCGTCTCGCCGTCGCTGTCGTCGTCCATGCCGTTCGCACAGTTCTTCTCGAACCCGGCGTCGGCCCCGCCGTCGGTCGCCCCGCCGTCGGTCGCCCCGGCGTCCCCGCCCGCGTCGCTACCGCTGCCCCCCCCGGCGTCGCTGGTGTCCGTCACGCAGCGCGCACCGACGCAGCGCTCGCCGGCCAGGCAATCCTGGTCACCCGCGCAGGAGTAAGTGACGTCCGGCGCGCGCACGCACTGGCAGCCGGACAGCGCGAGAATGCTGATCACGAGCCCACCGAGCCGCCAGCTCACGCGGCGAAGCATACACTACGGGCCTCGCGCTGCATCCGAAGACTGCGGAGAATTGGGAGGTTACCGGCGCGCGCGCGGTTGCGCGAGCGCTCGTACCCTGCGCCGTGCGCGTCCACGACCGGCGCGAGCCCGGCGGCGCGCAGGTGCTGGGCGTCGACGTCATTGACACCACGGGCCTCGCCGAGCGCAGGCTGGTGTCGGTCGCGGCCACGCAGCGCTCGTGCTGTTGTTCAGCGCGAGCGGCGGGCTGAAGGCAGCGGGACGCCTCGTGCCGAACCCGCCGGCGCTCGTCGCGCCCGGCGCGCGGTGGACGCGCATCGAGAGGGCCGGGGACCTCGACGCGCACGACTGGTACTGAGGTGACGGATCCGTGGGCCTCCCGGGGAAGTGTGCTTTGCTTGCCGGGCGCGTACTCACCCATGCGAAACTTTGGTGACGTCGAATCGATCCATGATGCATGTGCTTGGTCACCTCCCGCCGCGATGCTCGCAGCCTTCCGCACACCACGCTTGAGGAGCTTCGCCGCCTGGCCGTG
>JBFMAB010000068.1:0-53274 GCA_040755835.1 Myxococcota bacterium | reverse complement strand
ACTTCAAGGTGGACGACGCTCGCTACGGCGTCTGCCGGGACCTCGAGTTGCCCAACTCGCTCGACCCCAACGCGCTGGTCCTCGAAGACCTGAGCGGCGACTTCACCTACCACGAAGTCTACGACGGCCGACCCCTGACCTACGACTTCGACGGCGGCATCCAGATGGGGCCGTACGTGTTCCGCGCGCAGCTGTATGCGGGCGTGCAGCGCGACTGCAAAGGCAACTGACGGAGACTCGATGGTGCAACCGCTCCGTCGGCGCCACGCTGGCCCCGACGACCCACGGCGGCGGCCTCGCGGCGATGCTGCGCTGGTCGCCGGCTTCAGGTGCGCTCGACGAGCGGCAGCACCAGCGGCTTCAGCCACTCCTGGATGGGCCGGTACGCGTGCGGCCCCTTCGCCTGCGCTTCGAGCGCCCCCACGGCCATGCGCGCCGCCTCCATGGTGGTGAAGTGCGCCACGCCGCGCATCAGCGACTCGCGGCGAATCGAGTACGAGTCGGCGATCTCCTTCTTCCCCGCGGTGGTGTTGATGACCAGGGAGATCTCGCCGGCGACGATGCGGTCGACGACGTGCGGCCCGCCTTCCAGCACCTTGTTCACCCGCTCGGCCTTGATGTTCTTCCTCGCCAGGTAGTCCACCGTGCCGCCCGTGGCGCACAGGCGGAAGCCCAGCGCCTTGAGGCGCCGCGCGAGGTCCACCAGCGCCGGCTTGTCGTCGTCCTTCACCGAGAGGAAGGCGAGCCCGCCCGTCGGCAGCCGCGTGCCGCTCGCCATCTGCGACTTCGCGAAGGCGTTCTCCACGCGCGCGTCGAGGCCCATCACCTCGCCGGTCGACTTCATCTCCGGCCCGAGGATGATGTCGGTGTTCGGAAAGCGCGCGAACGGGAAGACGCTCTCCTTCACCGCGACGTGCTTCACCTCGGGGTCCTCGGTGAGGCCCAGCTCGGCCAGCGTCTTGCCGGCCATGCACAGCGCCGCCACCTTCGCGAGCGGCACGCCGGTCGCCTTGGCGATGAAGGGCACCGTGCGCGACGCGCGCGGGTTCACCTCGAGCACGTAGATGGCCTTGCCCTGAACGGCGAATTGCACGTTCATCAGGCCCACCACGTTCAGCTTCTGCGCGAGCGCGATGGCGATGTCCTTGAGCCGCTCGATGACTTCCGGCGCCAGCGAGTGCGGCGGCAAGACGCACGCCGCGTCGCCCGAGTGCACACCCGCCTCCTCCACGTGCTCCAGCACGCCGCCGACGACGGCCGCGCCCGTCGAGTCGACGACGAGGTCCAGGTCCACCTCCGTCGCCTCCTGCAGGAAGCGGTCGATGAGCACCGGGTGCTCGGGCGACGCCTCGACGGCCTCGCGCATGTAACGCTCGAGGTCCGCCTGGTCGTGCACCACCTCCATCGCGCGGCCGCCCAGCACGTAGCTGGGGCGCACCATCACCGGGTAGCCGATGCCCTCGGCCACCGCGTACGCCTCCTCGGACGAGCGCGCGACGCCGTTCTCCGGCTGCTTGAGCCGCAGCTCCTCCACCAGCTTCGCGAAGCGCTCGCGGTCCTCCGCCTGGTCGATGGCGTCGGGCGTGGTGCCGAGGATGGGCGCGCCCGCGGCCTCGAGCGCCTTCGACAGCTTGAGCGGCGTCTGCCCGCCGAACTGCACGATGAGGCCCAGCGGCTTCTCGCGGTGCACCACCTCGAGCACGTCCTCGAGCGTGAGCGGCTCGAAGTACAGCCGGTCCGACGTGTCGTAGTCCGTCGACACCGTCTCGGGGTTGCAGTTGACCATGATGGTCTCGAACCCCGCGTCGCGCAGCGCGAAGGCGGCGTGCACGCAGCAGTAGTCGAACTCGATGCCCTGCCCGATGCGAATGGGCCCCGAGCCGAGGATCATCACCTTCCTCCGGTCGGTGGGCGGCGCCTCGTCCTCCTCCTCGTACGTCGAGTAGAGGTACGGCGTGTGCGCCTCGAACTCGGCGGCACAGGTGTCCACGCGCTTGTAGACGGGCCGCACGCCGCGCTTCCACCGGTGCTCGCGCACCTGCTGCTCCGTGACGCCGAAGGCCGCCGCGAGCTGCGCGTCCGAGAAGCCGCGCGCCTTCACCGCCCTGAGCTCCACATCGTCGAGCTTCTCCAGCGAGCCCTTCGCGGTCAGCGCGTTCAGCTCGTCGACGATGGCCTTGAGCTGCCGGAGGAACCACGGATCCATCGCGGTGAGCGCCTGCACTTCTTCGACGCTCATGCCCACCTGGAAGGCTTCGAACACCACCGCGGGGCGATCCGGCGTCGGCGTCGCGAGCAGCCGCCTCCGCTCCTCGGCGCTGCGCTGCGCGGCCATGGCCTTCGTCGGCACCGGCAGCTTCGACTGCTCGAGGCTGCGCAGCGCCTTCAGGTACGACTCGCGGAAGGTGCGGCCGATCGCCATCACCTCGCCCACGCTGCGCATCATGGTGCCCAGCGTCTTCGGCGAGCCGGGGAACTTCTCGAACGCGAACTTCGGAATCTTCGTGACGACGTAGTCGATGGTCGGCTCGAACGACGCCGGCGTGTCGCGGGTGATGTCGTTCTTCAGCTCGTCGAGCGTGTAGCCGATGGCCAGCTTCGCGGCGACCTTGGCGATCGGGTAGCCGGTGGCCTTCGACGCGAGCGCGGAGCTGCGCGACACGCGCGGGTTCATCTCGATGACGACCATGCGGCCGTCCTTCGGGTTGACGCCGAACTGCACGTTCGAGCCCCCGGTGTCGACGCCGATCTCCCGCATGATGGCGATCGCCGCGTCGCGCATGCGCTCGTACTCCTTGTCGGTGAGCGTCTGCGCCGGCGCCACGGTGATGGAGTCGCCCGTGTGCACGCCCATCGGGTCGAGGTTCTCGATGCTGCACACGATGATGCAGTTGTCCTTCCCGTCGCGGACGACCTCGAGCTCGTACTCCTTCCACCCGAGGATGGACTCGTCGATGAGAATGGACTTCACCGGGCTGGCCGCGAGGCCCGACGCGGCGAGTTGCTCGAACTCCTCCTCGGTGTACGCGACGCCGCCGCCGGTGCCGCCCAGCGTGAAGGACGGCCGCACGATGGCCGGGTAGCCCGTCTCCTTCACCAGCGCGCGCGCCTCCTCCATCGAGGTGGCGATGCCGGACTTCGGCAGCGCGAGGCCGATCTTCTCCATCGCCTCCTTGAAGAGCTTCCGGTCCTCGGCCTTGTTGATGGCGTCCAACGACGCGCCGATGAGCTTCACGCCGTACTTCTCGAGGATGCCCTGCTCCGCGAGCGCCTTGGCGAGGTTGAGCGCCGTCTGGCCGCCCATGGTGGGCAGCACCGAGTCGGGCCTCTCCTGCTGGATGATGCGCTCGGCCGCCTCGACGGTGATGGGCTCGATGTACGTCCGGTGCGCGAACTCCGGGTCCGTCATGATGGTGGCGGGGTTGGAGTTGAGCAGGACGACTTCGATGCCCTCCTCCTTCAGCGCCTTGATGGCCTGGGTGCCGGAGTAGTCGAACTCGCACGCCTGCCCGATGACGATGGGGCCGGAGCCGATGAGCAGCACCTTCTGGATGTCGGGGCGACGCGGCATGGCGCGGCACCTACCCGAAAGTCGCACCGCCGGGGAGAGCCGATTTTCCGGCCCCCGCCGCCGTCCACCGCGTGCTGCACCTCGTCGCCCGTCTCGTCGGCGTACGACGAGTTGGCAGGCCGCCGACGTCGCGCGGACGGGGTCGGAATACCTCGTGCCCGTCGCCAGCACCGAGTGCGTGGAGGCGGTCGCGCTCGCCGTGCCGAGCGCAGCGATCGGACCAATGGCGTCGCTGGCGCTCTCCACCTCGTGGCCGGTGACCGTGCCGATGCTCGCCGTCCAGAAAAACGACACCGACGTGGGCCTCGACGGAGTCGCCGGTAGCGCAGTCGGGCGCGTCAGGCGCTGCGGAGCCGGGGCCGGCGCGGCGTGGCCCGGGCGGCGGGCGCCCACTGCGGCACCGAGATGATCGTGCCCTCGGCGGGCTTCTCGACGATCCACCCGCGGCAGCTCTTCGTGCCGCAGAAGCACGGCTCCTTGAACTCCTCCGGAAACGCGTAGTCGAAGAAGAGCTCCTCGCCGGCTTCGATGTCGCGCAGCGCCTGCAGCTGCGCCCAGCCGTTGCCGCGCTTCGTGAGGCCCGCCTCGACGACGACGTTGGGCTCGCACGAGTGGTTCACCCAGCGCGTCTGGTCGACCATGTCGAAGAAGACACCGGGCTCGAGGAACAGGGAGTACTTGTCGTCGCGCTGCTCCTCGGCCGCGCGCCACACGACGCCCTCGACGTCGGCGATGACGCTGCCCTTGCGGCGCCGCCGCGTGGTGATGACGCCGTACCCCTCGACCGCTGAACGAACGACCTTCAGCCCCGGAATTCTCGACATGCGTGGCCTCACATCGCATGGAAGGTGCGTCGCGCGCCAGTGCCGATGCATGTGCCCTCGTCGCGGGACTGAAGACGGACCGCGCGTTGGCATCATGCATCACGTTGAGAATCCCGACGCGTGATGAGGCGTCGCGACACGTCGGCTGGCACTGCAGCCGCTACTTCGCCCGCACCGTGGCGCGGCCGGTGGTGACGTACCTCGCCTGCGCGGCGCTGCCGGTGAGGTACGCGTCGTAGGCGCTCAGGCCACGCACGTGCCGCTCGGCGAAGGCGACGAGGAAGGCGCGGGCCATGGCGTTCACCTGCGCGTTGGGCGCGGTAGCGGCGTTGCAGAAGCTGCACGTCAAGCCGCAGGTGGCGACGTTGTCGAGGAAGGACATGTGGTTCGCCCCGACGGCGGTGACTTCGAGGCTGGGCGGATTCGCCCGCGAGTAGAAGGTCGTGTAGTTGTCCGCGGCCGGGGCGCAGGCCTGGAACTGGCCGGTGGCGTCGAGGGTCTCCCCGATGAAGCCGGTGGGAATGGTGAGCGACGGCATGAGGCTCTTCACCACCACGCAGCTCGGCGGGTTGCAGGTCGACGCCCCGCCGTTGTCGACGGGATCGATCGCGAAGACGGCCTTCACCCGGGCGTCGTACGTCGCGGCCAGTAGCGCCAGCTTCCCGCCCAGCGAGTGGCCCGTCATCAGCACCTGCATCGCGGCCACCTTGCCGGCGAGCTGCGCCGCGCCCGCCGCCCAGTCGACGCCACCGAGGAGGTCGCGCGCCTGCCGGGGGTTGTCGTTGCCCAGGATGTTGGTCGGAAAGTCGACAGTCATCGCGACGTAGCCGAAGGACGCGAGGCGCCGCACGTAGCCGTAGTACTGCGAGGGCGGCAGCTGGAAGCCGTGGGCGAACACCGCCACCGGGTACGGGCCGCCCGCCGTCGGCGCGGCGACGTGCAAGGCCACCGTGTCGCCGGTCGCGGCCACCGTGGTCGTCGCGTCGAACTCCAGGATGGCGAAGGGGCCGGCGAGGTCCGGGTCGGGCACTGCGCTCCCACCGCCGCCGCCGGTGCCCGCGTCCGACGCACCACCACCGCCCGCGCCGCCGCCGACGCCCGCGTCGCCCGTCGCGCCGCCGCCTCCACCCGCGCCCCCGCCCGTCACACCGCCGCCTCCGCCGCCTCCGCCAGCGCCGCCGCCCGTCACACCGCCACCGCCTCCACCCGCTCCCCCACCGCTGGCACCGCCGCCACCGCCGCCCGTCACACCGCCGCCGCCTCCACCCGCTCCCCCACCGCTGGCACCGCCGCCACCGCCGCCCGTCACACCGCCACCGCCTCCACCCGCTCCCCCACCGCTGGCACCGCCGCCACCGCCAGCGCCGGCGTCCGTGTCGCCGCCACCTCCACCCGCGCCGCCGCCGATGGCCGTTGGCGTGCAGACGCCCACGGTGCAGCGCTCACCGGCCAGGCAGCTGGTACACGCCGAGCCGTTCGTCCCACACGCGGTCGGCGCGTTGAGCAGCAAGCACTGCCCTGTCGCGTCGCAGCAACCGGCGCAGGTCTCGGGACCACACGGCGGGACCGGCGATCCACAGCCAAGAAGCACGAACACCGCGACGGGCAGCCAGGACAGGCGGAACATGGCGGCACGCCTTGTACTACGAGCCGCTCCGCGTCGAGCTCAACCCGGGACCATCGTGGATGCCCGACGCGCTGCGACGAACCGCGCGCGCCCAGACGAAACGGCGCACCGCGCGTCATGATGCGCCGCCCAGAGGGGCACCGCTGGCCACCTTGTCACGGGCACCGCAGCACCGCGCCCTGCGCATCAGCGCGCGTCAGGACCAGGCCGCCATTCTGCGTACGGTTGCACTCACTGCGGGCCGTGCATCACCGACGACGAAGCAGGTGCGCGCAGGCATACGACGTCGTCCCTCACGTCGAGGGCCCCGGCGTTCCCCCCAAACGGCGGCGGCGGGACGCCAGGAGCGCGACGGCGAGGGCGGTCAGCGGCGCTCCCGGAGCAGCCGCGCAACCGCCAGCACCCGGGCTGGTGGCGTTGTCCAGCACCACGGCCACGCTCGGACTGGCGGCGGCGTTGCCCGCCGTGTCCGTCGCCACGAGCGTCAGGGTCGCCGGCCCGCTCGGGTACGCGGCGGTGTCCAGCACGAGGCTCCACGGCGCCGCAGTGGCCACGCCGATGGAGACGCCGTCCAGCAGGTACTCCACGTTCGCCACCGCCCTGTCGTCGGTGGCCGACGCCTGCAGCGTCACCCTGCCCGTCAGCGTCGCGCCCGCGCGGTGCGAGGCGAGCGACACCGTCGGTGGCGTGGTGTCGTCCTCCGTCAGCTCGGAGACGACGGTGACGGTGGCGGTGCCTGCCTTCCCCATCGCCAGCGCCTGGATGATGTGCGGTCCGCCGAGCGCCGTGCCCGCGGTGAAGACGCCGTCGGGAGACATCGCGCCGCCGCTGGTGGCCTGCCACTCGAAGGTCGCCGGCGTCGCGAGCGCACCGCCGAACTGATCGACGCCGTGCGCGCTGAACGACCGCGTCCCCTTCGGCAGCACCTGCCCCGCCGCCGGCGTGATGGCGATGCCGGTGAACGTCGCCTCGACCGTGGCGCTCACCGTGGACGCGGCCACCTGGCCCTGCGCGTCGGCGACGCGCACCTCCAGCACGTAGCTGCCCGCGCGAAAGAAGGTGGCGGTGGCCTGCTTCGCCGCGTTGGTGCCGTTGGGCGAGAAACGCACCGCGCCCGGCCCGCTCGACACGCTCCAGGTGTACGTGAGCGCCGACTCCGGACCGTCGTCCGCGCCCAGCACCGACAGCCGCGACGAAATGCCCGTCACCACCGCCGGCGTCGCCGACGGAGCGGTGGCGATGCGCGGCGCCGTGGTGCCGCCGGTGACGCTGACGGAGAAGGTGGTGAGGCCCGCGCGGTCGCCCGAGTCGTTGCCGTTGCCGTTGCACGAGTTGCCCGCGCCGAACAGCTTCACCGTGCCCGAGAACGGCGGCGCTACCAAGCGGAAGGTGAAGGTGGCCTTGCCACCCGAAAACGGCTTCGGCGACGCGTGGTGCAGCTCGTTGCTGAAGGCCGTGGTGTCGCTGCCGCCCGCCTCGAGCCGCGCTTCGGCGACGTCGGCCGCGACATTCATGCCCGCCCGCGCGCCCGCCCCGCCGGTGATGGTGAGCGTGTAGGTGCCCGACTGGCCCGCCGGTAGCGTCGAGGGGCCCGTCAGCGTCACCGTCGGCGCCGCGCCGCCGGCGTGGCACGTGTTGCAGCTCTCACCCTGCTTGCCGGAGTAGCCGACGGCGCCGAGCTGGTTCGCCCGGGCGGCGAACGGGACCGCGAGGAGGACAGCGGCGAGCCACGGCCGGAGACGCATGCGGTGCGTCGACAGCAGCCGGTGTGCCACGCCCCCCGGGCCGGCAGGCGCCCGGAATCCCGGGAGCGGACCTGTGAACGCGAGGAGGACTGAACACTGGAGTGGGCAGGCATCGACGCTCCACCCGGCGTGGCACGGGGGCGTTATGTCCTCGGGCCATGCCGCCCCTGCCCGCCAAGCCCTGCGCCCGCTGCGGCCGCCGCTTCACCTGGCGGAAGAAGTGGACGCGCGACTGGGACCAGGTGCGCTTCTGCAGCGAGCGCTGCCGCCGCGCCCGGCCCGACGACGGCGCGGCGCTCGAGCAGGCGATGCTCGAGCTGCTGGCCCGGCGTGCGCGTGACGCGTCCATCTGCCCGTCCGAGGCCGCGCGCGCCATCGACCCCGAGGGCTGGCGCGAGAAGATGGAGGCCGCCCGCGCCGCCGCGCGACGCCCGGTCGCGAAGGGCCTCGTCGAGGTGACGCAGCGGGGCCAGGTGGTGGACGCGGGCCGCGCCCGGGGGCCGGTGCGCGTGCGGCTCGCCCGACGCCGTTGACCGCCGTCGCGACGCGTCGCCACCCGGCCGTTGGTGCTGTAGCAGCGTGTCTCACTCGAGCCGCGCGGAGACTTTCCCCACCGCACGTCCCGTGGTCCACTCGCGCTTCGTGTCACCCGTTTTCCCGAGGGCGCCGGGCCTGCCGCAGGCCCGCCCAAGCGCTGCCGTGCGCAACGCCGCCCGCCCGCGGCTCCGGCGGCCGCACTCGACCGGCCTGACGATGGCCCTCACCATCGTCTTCGGCGTCGGCCTGTCGCTGGCCCCGCTGCCCGACGAGCTGCGCCCCTTCCCGGCCCTCGCGGAGCACCCGAAGGAGACCGTCGTCGCGTCGCTCTGGCCGAAGGCGAAGGCGCCCGCGCCATCCCCCATCGCGCCCGCCCCGCCGCCGCAGGCCGTCGCCGCCGCCGAGCCGTCGCTCACCGACGTGCCCGACGACGTCGCCACCGCGCCCGCCGTCGACGACGTGGAGCTCGCGCTGTCGCTGCTGCCCCAGGCCGAGCAGCAGGAAGCGCGGAAGCTGGACGCGCTCGCCCGCGCCGTCGGCGCGCAGCACGTCGACATCGAGCAGGGCTGCCGCATCGAAGGCCCGTCGGGCTGCGAGGAGGAGGCGCTCGGGCCCTTCTTCGCCGCGCTCGCCGAGATGAAGGCGGGCACCCGCGGCACGCCCGTGCACGTGGTGCACCTGGGCGACTCGCTCATCGCGTCCGACTACATCACCGGGAAGGCGCGCGAGCGGCTGCAGGCGCGCCACGGCTCCGGCGGCGGCGGCTTCTTCTTCGTCGACCGCCCCACGCCCAACGCGGGCCTCGCGACCCGCACCGGCCGCGCCACCGGGAGCTGGGAGATTGAGAAGCTCACCGACCAGAGCCGCACCGCGGTCCTCGGGCTCACCGGCGTGGCGTTCGCCGCGGGCGACGAGACGCTGTCGACCACCTTCGACGCGCGCGGCGCGAAGCTGGCCGACGTGCTGTACCTCCGGCAGCCCGGCGGCGGCGTCATCGACGTGCGCGCCGACGGCCAGCTGCTCGCGCAGCTGTCCACCCGTGAGAGAGGCCGCGCCACCGACGTGCTGCGCGTGCCGCTGCCGGAGAACGCGCGCGCGCTCACCGTGTCCACCCGCGGACGCGTGGCCCTCTACGGCGTGGCGATGGAGGAGGCGCACGCCGGCGTCGTGTACGACTCCATCGGCCTGCCGGGCGCCACCGCGGCCACCTTCCTCCGCGCCGACGAGGCCGCCTTCGCCTCGCAGCTCGAGGCGCGCGACCCGGCGCTGGTGGTGCTGATGCTGGGCGGCAACGAGGCCTTCGAGCTCGCGCAGAAGCGCATCACCCCCGAGAAGGCGGTCGACAACTTCCGCGCGCTCATCGAGCGGGTGCGCACCGGCGCGCCCGGCGCCGCGTGTCTGCTGGTCAGCCCCATGGCCGCCGGCATCCGCACGCTGAGCGGCGCCATCACCGCGCGCCCCGGCACGAAAGAAATCGGCGAGGCGATCCGCACCGCGGCGCTGGAGAGCGGCTGCGGCTATTGGGACATGTTCGCGGCCTTCGGCGGTGACGAGGCCCTGCAGAAGTGGCTCGACAAGAACCTGATGCAGGAAGACCTCTTCCACCCGCGCGCGCTCGGCGGCGACCTGCTCGGGCACCTGCTCGACCTCGCGCTGACGCGGGCGCAGCTGGCGCAGGAGCCGGGCCCGCAGGAGCCGGTGCCGGTGACGCGCGGCCAGCCCGTCGCGCCCGAGCGCCTCGCCCGCGTCTTCGAGAAGCTGACCGCGCTCACGAAGGGCGAGCGCCAGCGCGTGGGCGTGGTACAGCTCGGCGCGTCGCACACGTCGGCCCACTTCTTCACCGACGAGGTGCGGCGGCGCCTCGCCGCGCGCTTCGGCGACGCGGGCCGTGGCTTCGTGGCGGCGGGCAAGGCGTCGCGGCGCCTCGAGCCGTCGGGCGTGCGCCGCGCGCTGTCCGGCCCGTGGACCGTGGTGGACGCGCGCGAGAAGCGCAGCGAGGACAACCTGTGGGCGCTGACCGGCGTGCGCGCCGAGGGCGCCCCGCAGTCGCGCGCCGAGTTCACCTTCTGCGCGCGCTGCTCGGACCTCTCGGTGAAGTCGCGGCTCCAGCTGTACTACGTCGACGCGCCCGGCATGGGCACGCTGAGCGTCAGCGTGGACGGCAGGCCGGTGGCGAAGGTGCCCGAGGCGCCGCACGCCGCCGACGCCGGCGCCGGGACGCGCGAGGCGAAGGTGTTGAGCCTCGAGGCCGACGGCGCGCTCCACCGCATCGAGGTGCGAAACGAAGGTCCGGGCCCGGTGACGCTGCTCGGCGCCGCGGCGGAGCTCGAGCGGCCCGGCATCGTGTACGACGCCATCGGCCTGCCCGGCAGCACCGTCTTCACCATCGCCGGGTACGACCGCGACGCGCTCGTCACGCAGCTCAAGGCCCGCGCGCCGGACCTCTACGTCCTCTGGTACGGCACCAACGAGTCCGCGCTCGTCGACCTCGACCCCGAGGCGATGAAGCACGCGTACGCGCAGCTCTTCGTCGCGCTCAAGTCCGCCGCGCCCGAGGCCGACTGCCTCCTCATCGCCCCGACGGACCGCATGTCGCGGCAGGCGGATCGCAGCTGGGCGCCGGCGCCGAGCCAGGACGTGGTGCTCAACGCGCTGGACGAGGTGGCGACGGAGCACGGGTGCGCGCTGTGGAGCGCCCGCAAGGCGATGGGCGGGCCGGGCTCGATGCAGACGTGGCGCGAGCACAGGCCGCGCCTCGCGCACCCGGACCACGTGCACCTGACGCCGCGCGGCTACGCCGAGCTGGCCGACGCCTTCGTCGACGACGTGCTGGCCGCGTACGAGCGCGTCCAGCCGCAGCCGGTGAGCGCCGCGCCCGCCGAGGGGGCCACGCCCGCCGGCGCCGCCCCCGGAGGAGCCCCGTAGATGCTCTTCCACAGCGTCCAGTTCCTCGCGCTCCTCGCCGTCACCTTCGCCCTCTACTGGAAGGTGGCGAAGTCCCGCGTCGCGCGCCTGTCGGTGCTGCTGCTCGCGAGCGTCGTCTTCTACGCCGCGTGGGACGCGCGCCCGCTGCTCCTCTTCGGCTGGTACGCGGTCGTCAACACGCTCTTCACCAAGGGCTACGCGCGGTGGACGTCGCCCCGGGTCCGCAAGGCGCTCCTGACGCTCACCGTCGTCAACCACCTCGCGCTGCTCGGCCTCTACAAGTACGCCGACCTCTTCATCGGCACGTGGGGCTGGCTGGGCGAGACGACCGGCGCGTGGGCCGCGCCCGCGCTGTGGCACCTGCTGCTGCCCGTCGGCCTGTCCTTCATCTCGTTCCAGGCCATCTCCTACGCCGTCGACGTGTACCGCGGGCAGGTGGAGCCGAAGCACGGGCTGTTCGAGCAGCTGGTGTACCTCCTGTTCTTCCCGCAGGTGGTGGCCGGCCCCATCGTGCGCTCGGAGGACCTGCTCGAGCGCTTCGACATGGAGCCGTGGCTCACCGTCGAGGCCGGCGGCCGCGGCCTGTACCGCATCGCGATGGGCGTCGCGAAGAAGCTGCTCGTCGCCGACGTGCTGGCGGTGGGCCTGGTCGACCCGGTGTTCGCCAACCCGGCCAACTACACGTCGGCCGAGTGCGCCGTCGCGACGTTCGCGTACACGTTCCAGATCTACTTCGACTTCTCCGCGTACTCGGACATCGCCATCGGCGCCGCGGCGCTGTTCGGCTTCCACCTGCCGGAGAACTTCAACAAGCCGTACCGCGCGACCAGCCTGCTGGAGTTCTGGAACCGCTGGCACCTGAGCTTCTCGACGTGGCTGCGCGACTACTTCTACATCCCCATCGGCGGGAACCGGGTCTCCAAGCCGAAGCTGCTGCGCAACCTCTTCCTCGTCATGGCGCTCGGCGGCCTCTGGCACGGCGCGGACTGGCGCTTCCTGTTGTGGGGCGCCATTCACGGCGTGCTGCTCATGGCGTGGCGCACCTGGTGGTGGATCGCCGGCAAGCCGAAGGGCAAGGCGTACGCCCGCATGGTGGGCGGCTTCCTGGTGACGATGTTCTTCGTGGTGTTCGCGCGCGTCTTCTTCCGCGCGTCCGACATGGCCCACGCGACGGCGATGTTCGAGCAGCTGCTCAAGTTCACCCCCGGCGTCGCGAACGTCTCGCTGCTGGTGTGGGTCATGCTGTCGCTCGCCGTGGCGAGCCACTACGTGCCCGACGGCTTCTGGTCGCGCCTCGGCGAGTGGTTCGTGTGGATGCCCGCGCCGGTGCGCGCGGTGGTGCTCATCGCGCTCGGCCTGCTCATCAAGCGCGTCGCCAGCATCGAGACGCAGCCGTACATCTACTTCCAGTTCTGAGTTGACCGGGCGGTGCCGCGCGCCGACGCTGCGCGGCATGGCGACCGAAGAAGAACTGAAGGCGGAGCTGGAGCGACTGAAGGCCGAGAACGAGGCGCTCAAGGCCCGCACCAGCAAGGGCGTGTCCCTGAAGGTGTCCGAGAAGGGCGGCGTGTCCGTCTACGGCCTCGGCCGCTTCCCGGTGACGCTGTACAAGGAGCAGTGGACCAAGCTGCTCGACATGGCCGACGACATTCGCCGCTTCATCCAGGAGAACGAGTCCCGGCTGAAGGCGAAGGAGTAGCGGCAAGCGCTTGACCAACGGAGACGACGGATCGACAACCCAAGGCCCTCCGTGTCCCTCTCCGCCCGCGTCCACGGCGAGTCGTTCTCCTTCCCTTCGGTGAAGGACGTGCTGGCGCGCGCGAACGAGGTGCGCTCGGGCGACCGGCAGGCGGGGCTCGCCGCGCGCTCGATGCGCGAGATGGCCGCGGCGAAGCGCGTGCTGGCCGAGCTGACGCTGGAGCAGCTCTACAACGCGCCGTCGGTGCCGTACGAGCTGGACGAGGTGACGCGCGTCGTCGTCGACGAGCTGGACCAGCAGGCGTACGCGCGCGTGAAGTCGTGGACCGTCGCGCGCCTGCGGGAGTGGCTGCTCGACGATCGCACCACCGGCGAGGAGATCGCCGCGGTGTCGCCGGGCCTGACGCCGGAGATGATCGCCGGCGCCGCCAAGTTGATGTCCAACATGGACCTCGTCATCGCCGGGCGGAAGATCCGCGTGGTGGTCCGGTGCAACAACACGCTGGGCCTCAAGGGGCGCATCTCCAGCCGGCTGCAGCCGAACCACCCGACCGACGACGTGCAGGGCGTGCTCGCCGCGGTGAAGGACGGGCTCAGCTACGGCAACGGCGACGCGGTCATCGGCGTCAACCCGTCCACCGGCGACATCCAGGGCACCGTCGACATCCTCACCGCGGTGAAGGACCTGATGCGCAAGTACCGCGTGCCCACGCAGAACTGTGTCCTGTCACACCTCACCATCCAGATGGAGGCGCTGCGCCGCGGCGCCCCGCTGGACCTCATGTTCCAGTCCATCGCCGGCAGCGAAGGCGCCAACCGGAACTTCGGTGTGTCGGTGCGGCTGCTCGACGAGGCCTACGACCTCGCCCGGCGGGAGGGCACCGCGCAGGGCCCCAACGTCATGTACTTCGAGACGGGCCAGGGCACCGCGCTGTCCGCCAACGCGCACCACGGCACCGACCAGGTGACGATGGAGGCCCGCGCGTACGGGCTCGCGCGGAGGTACCAGCCGTTCCTGCTCAACAGCGTGGTCGGCTTCATCGGGCCCGAGTACCTGCGCGACGCGAAGGAGATCACCCGCGCCGGCCTCGAGGATCACTTCATGGGGAAGCTGACCGGCATCTCCATGGGCTGCGACGCCTGCTACACGAACCACGCCGTCAGCGATCAGAACGACCAGGAGAACCTGGAGATGCTGCTCGCCTCCGCCGGGGTGAACTACCTGATGGGCATCCCCATGGGCGACGACGTGATGCTCAACTACCAGACGACGTCGTTCCACAACAACGCGGCGCTGCGCGAGCTGTACGGGCTCAAGCCCGCGCCGGAGTTCGAGGCGTGGCTCGAGCGCATGGGCCTGTGGCGCAACGGGAAGCTGACCGAGCGCGCCGGCGACGCCAGCGTCTTCGAGCGGGAGTTCCGCGGATGAGCCAGGACGATCTCACCGCGCTGATCCGCCGCATCGTCACCGAGGTGGTGCGCGACGTGGAGCGCGAGGCCGCGCCGGCGCCCGCGGCCGCCAAGCCCGAGCCGGAGCGCACCTGGGCCCGCGGCCCCGAGCATCGCCCGCTGCCGTCCCCCCGCAGCCCCGAGGCGCTGCAGAAGCTCGTGCAGCGGACGCCGTCGCGCATCGCCACCGGCCGCACCGGCACGCGGTACCTCACCGAGTCGTACCTCGGGCTGCGCGCCGACCACGCCATCGCCCTCGACGCCGTCGAGAGCCAGGTGCCCGACGGGTGGGCCGAGCAGCAGGGCTGGGTCGCCCTGCGCACGCGCGCGGCGGACCACACCGAGTACCTGCTGCACCCCGACCAGGGGCGCCGGCTCGACGACGCGTCGAAGGCGAAGTGCGAGAAGGAAGCCGAGCGCGGCGTCGACGTTCAGCTCATCGCCGGCGACGGGCTGTCCGCGGTGGCGCTGATGGAGAACGGCCCGCCGCTGGTGAAGGCGCTGCAGCACCACCTCGCCGCCGCCGGGTTCCGCCTCGGCAAGCCGCTGTTCGTGAAGTTCGCCCGCATCGGCGTGCAGGATGAGATCGGCGTCATCACCGGCGCGAAGGCGACGGTGATCATCGTGGGTGAGCGGCCCGGGCTGGGGACCGGGGACTCGCTGAGCATCTACACCGCGTACGGCCCGAAGCTGGGCCAGGACAACGCCGAGAAGGACTGCATCAGCAACGTGCGCGAGCTGGGGTTCGTGCCAGAGCGCGCGGCCGCGCGCTGCGCGGACCTGATGAAGAAGACGTTCGCCGCCGGCGGCGGCGGCGTGAAGTTGACCGGCGGAGACCCGGCTTTCCGGCCGCACGTGGTGGACCGGTGATGCGCGCGCTCGTGCCCCAGCCGCCGCGGTTGCTGACCTGCCGGCAGCTCGAGCAGGTGGAGCCGCAGCTGGCGCGGGCGCTCGGGTTGGATCCGAAGCGCCACGTGTCCGCGGGCCTGGTGACCTGCGACCAGGATGACTCGCTCTACGCCGCGCTCGACCACGCGACGAAGTTCGCCGACGTCGACGTGGTGTACGCGAAGAGCTTCTACGCCGGGTCCGGCAATGCGTCGGGCCCGACGAGCGGTGAGATCCTCGGCGTGCTCGCGGGCCCGCACCCCGACGAGGTGGCCGAGGGGCTGTGGGCGCTGAGGGAAGCGCTCGCGAAGTCGATCTGCTTCTTCGCGCTCGAAGGGACCCAGGGGCCGACGTTCTTCCCCCACGTCATCTCGGAGACCGGGAGGTACCTCGCGCCGCTCGCCGGGATTCGCCCGGGAGAGCCGATGGCGTATCTGATCGCCACGCCGACCGAGGCGATGGTCGGGCTGGATGCCGCGCTCAAGTCCGCCAACGTGAAGATGACGAAGTTCTTCGGCCCGCCGACGGAGACGAACTTCGCCGGTGGGTACCTGGTGGGTGAGCTGGCGGACGTGCAGGCCGCCGCGAAGGCGTTCACGAGCGCGATTCAGGACGTCGTGAGCGGGCCGATGGCGGGGATGGTTCGGCCCATGCGGGAGCGAAGGTAGTGGCGGCTGGCCTGGATGGGGGTGGGCTGGCTGGTTCGTCAGACGGCCCTGCTCGCGTCCTTCAGCACCTCGGCGCCCACGAAGGACGCGCACCTGACTTTGTGGTGCGAATCTGTTCGGCCCCTGACACAGATTTGCACCACAAGGTCCGATGTCAGACCCGCACGCTAGAAACGAGCTCGTCAGGGCGGCGGCGGCGGGTGAACGGTGAACAAGGACCTTCGGAAAATCGCAGAAAGACAGTTGGGCGTGTTTTCGCGCAACCAGGCGCGGGCCGCGGGTTTGTCGGACTCTACGGTTTCTCGGCGCACCGCGAGCGGCGACTGGGTCCGGGTGATGAGCCAGGTGTACCGACTTGCAGGTACCCCAGTCACATGGGGCCAATTCGCGTTCGGGGCCACGCTGCTCGCCGGGCCGGGCAGTGCGCTGTCCCACCACGCCGCCGCCTTCCTCTTCAGGCTGGACGGCCTCTGTGATCGCCCGCCCCGCCCCATCGACATCACCGTGCCCCGCAACCGGCACCTCGCCGACGACGCCCTCCGGGTCCACCGCTCGACCCTCGACTTCCCCGTCGTGTGGCTCCGCCGCTACCCCGTCACCGCCCTCGCCCGTACCCTCCTGGACCTCTCCGCCACGCTCACCTCCGAGGCCCTCGAGTTCGCCCTCGACTCGGCGCAACGCCAGTTCCACCGCGTCGACGAGTGGCTCACCCGCGCCATCGCCCGCCTCCCGCGCCCCGCCCCACACGGCGTCGCGCTGCTCCGCGAGCTCCTCGACCTCCGCACCGACGGCTTCACCGACTCGCCACTCGAGGTGAAGGTGCGCCGTGCGCTCCGCGCGTCCGGCCTGCCGCGCCCCACCCTGCGCCGCGAGGTCCATGACGACGCCGGCTACGTCGCGCGCCTCGACTTCGCCTGGCCCATGCACCGGGTCGCGCTCCACGTCGACGGCTACCGCTGGCACCACCAGCGCCAACGCTTCGAGCGCGACGCCCGCCAGCGCGCCCGCCTCGCCGCCCTCGGCTGGACGTCGCTCGTCGTCACCCGCGAGCTGTTCGACTCGGGCGACTGGCTGCACGCGCTCCGCCGCGCGCTCGCCGACCACGCGCCGCAGCTGGCGCTCGCCGTCTAGCCACCGTCCGGCTGCAGGAACACCACCGGCGTCCCCACCGGCGTCGCGTCGTAGAACGCCTTCGCCTCGTCGGGGTGCAGCACCACGCAACCCCACGACAGCTCGTACCCACCGTCGGCGCCGTCCCACGGCTCCACCCAGCCGTGGAAGCCGATGCCGCCGCCCAGCTTCGTCTTCTGCGGCGTCGGCTGCCGCTTCGCCCACGCGCGCGCGATCTCTTCCGCCTGCGCCTCGGTCACCACGCCCGCGTCCACGCCGCGCGCCGCGTCGAACGCGTTCGGGTAGTTCACCTTCACCCAGACGCCGCCGTAGTAGAGCCCCCACGGCCCGCCGAACGGCCCGGTGCTCTTCTGCACCACGAAGTACAGGCCGTGCGGCGTCTTCAAGTCACCGCGCCACGCCTTCGCGCCCGTCGCCTGCCCCTGCCCCACGTCCCACGACGCCACCTCCACGCCGCGCTCGAAGCGCACCGCGCGGTGCCCGGCGACGTCCACCACCACCAACACCCGCTCCGCGCGCGGTACCACCAACGCGTCCCGCCCGTTCACCAGCGTCGAGAGCGGCGCGTCGTCCACCGTCGCCACCACCGCCTTCCCCGTCCCCAGCCGCTGGCCCCGCGTCACCCGCTGGCCCTCGGCCACCAGCACCTTCGTCAGCCCACGCACGCGGACCCGCGCCTGCCGCGGCGTCGCGTTCTCGTAGAAGCAGTGCGCGACCTCGACCTCGCCGTCGCGCACGGCCTCCACGACGCCCACGCCCGCCGCGCGCGCCTCGCGCCCCTGCACCACGGCCGCGAAGCCGTCCGCCGCGTCGGGGCAGGCCGCCCACCACGCGTCGATGGTCGGCGACGCCGCCAACATGGACACCACGATCCCGGAGAGCACGCCCGTCATCGACACACCGACGCTACTCCGCGGTTCCCGGACGGCGCACGAGCCCGACCACCTCCACGCCCTCGGCCGCCACCCGGCGACCCGCCACCTCGAAGCCGTGCCGTTCGTAGAAGGCCACGTTCGCGGGGTTCGTCGTCTCCAACCAGACCGCCCGGCCCGCGCGCGACGAGCGCTCGAGCCCTTCGCGCAGCAGCGCCGAGCCCAGCCCGCGCCCCTGCTCCCCCGGCGCCACGGCCAGCTGCAGGAGGTAGTCGTGCGGCACCGGCGCGAGCGCTGCGTGCAGCGCCCCCGTCACCCGCCCGAGCGCCGCGAGCCGCCGCACCGCGCCCAGGCCCAACACGAAGGGCGTGGCCGCCAGCCCGGAACGGACGAGACGCCCCAACGGCTCGCGCCACGCCCGCGTCACCGGCGCCCACAGCGCCACGGCGCGCGGCCCGTCGCCCGCGACGTCCACCCGTCCCCCGGAGAGCTCCACGAAGCGCATCACCCGCGCGCACAGCCAGGTGAGCTGCGCGACGCGCCGCGCGTCGTCGGGCAGCGCGTGTCGGAAGGCCGGGTCGCCGGCGAACGCATGCCCGAGCACCGAGGCCGCGGCGGCGTGCATTCCGGTCGGACGCGTCACGGCACACCTCTCAGCCCAACGCGACGCCGCCGTCGAGGCTGCTTCGCGCACGCGCGGTCCTCGCGTTTCTGGGCTAGCACCAGCGCCATGACCGCCGCCAACGACGCGCGGGCACTGCTCGCCAACACCCGCCAGGGCACCCTCGCCACGCTCGATCGCGAGACGGGCGCGCCCTTCGCCTCGCTCGTCGCCGTCGTCGACGACGGCACCGGCCAGCCGCTGCTGCTCCTCTCGGGGCTCGCCGAGCACACGAAGAACCTCAAGGCCCGCGCTGACGCCTCGCTGCTCCTCGTCGGCAGCGCCGAGGACGCCACCACGATGAATCGCCCGCGCGTCACCCTGGTGGGCGCCGTCGAGTGGCTCTCCGGAGACGACGCGCAGGCGGCGAAGGCGCGCTTCGTCGCGGCGCTCCCGGAGGCGCAGGTGTGGGCGGCGCTGCCGGACTTCACGGCCGCGCGCTTCGTGGTGCGGCAGGTGCGCTTCGTCGGCGGCTTCGCGCGCGCGGTGACGGTGCCGCTGGCGGACTACCTGGCCTGACCGTCAGTCCCAGCGCACCAGCACGGAGGCGCCCACGCCGCCGCCGGGGAACACCGCGGGCGCGAGCGAGGTGTGCTGCTTCACCGCGTTCCACACGCGCCGCGGCAGCCCGCCGTCGTCGTTGCGGTAGCGCGAGCTGCGGTGCTCCACCACCCAGCGGCCGACGCAGTAGCCCATCGCCGCGCCGAGGATGACCTCGGAGGCGAAGTGGTAGTTGTCCGCGATGACGGTGACGCAGAACAGCGCCGCCACCAGGTGCAGGCCGATCCACAGCCCGGGCGTGTCGAAGTAGTGCATCAGCACCGAGAAGATGGCGTACATCGACGCGGCGTGACCCGAGGGCGTGCCCGAGCCGTACGGCTCCACGAAGCCCGCGGGCCCGTGGTACGTGCCGTCGCTCGTCAGCTCGCCCGGCACCACGTTGCGGTCCGGCCCGTCGCGCCCGGTGAGGAACTTGAGACCCCAGTGGTACGCCTGCACGACGAAGAACGCCTCCATCGCGAGCGCGGGCGCCTCCACGTACTGCGGCAGATCCTCGACGAGCCCGTAGAGGAACATGCTCGCGAGCCCGCCGTAGATGCTGAACCAGATGAGCAGGTCGCCGTACTTCGTCCACACGCGGAAGTGATCTTCCCCGCCGAGCGCGGCCTGCAGCTTCCGCTGCACGAAGACGTCCGGTGACGGCCCGAGCGGCGCCGAGAGCAGCCCCACCACGCCCACCACCGCCGCCGTCGTCAGCCAATCGCGCGCGTCCCACGCCACCACGCCCGACGGAATCGCGACGAGGTCCATCAACGTGCGCAGCAGCAGGCCCGCGGGCAGGTTCCACCGCTGGCCGAAGCGGTGCTCGTCGTGCGTGAGGAGGCCGCGGCCGGGCCGGTTCCGGAGGAGGTCGGCGGAGGGCGCCTCGGAGGGCGACGCGGTCAGCGGTGCATCGCTCCTCGTCGGCGCGTCCGGCCCCGCCGCGGTCGGTGGCGCGACGGTCGGCAGCTGGGTGTCCAACGCCGACGGCGGCGTGTCGCTCGCTCTCGGCGCGTCGGAGCCCGTCACCGCGTCGAGAGGGCTCGGCGCGTCCCCACCCGACGCGAGTGACGCCGCATCGCTCCTCGTTGGCGCCTCGTCGCCCATCACCGAGGACGGCGCGCCGCTCACGCGCGACGCGTCACCACCCGGCGCAGGCGACGGCGCGTCGCTCGCCCTCGGCACGTCGTCGCCCGTCACCGACGACGGAGCGTTGCTCGCGCTCGAAACGGCCGAGCCCGACGCAGACCCTGGCGCGCCGTTCACCCTCGGCATCCCGAAGCCCTGCACGGACTCCGACGGGTCGCTCGCCGTCGGCGCGGCGGGGCCCGACACCGTCGGTGCCGCGTCGCTCATCGACGACGCGCCCACGTGCGTCGGGAGCGCTGCGTCGCGCGTCCCGTGCGCGTCGGCGCCCGATGCGTTCGGCAGGACGCCGGCGCGCACCGTCGCGCCCGGTGCCGCCAGGCTCGCCGGCGCATCACCCGGGCCGCGCGCCGCGGCCGCTCCGCCGAGGAGGACGACGGCGACGAACACCGGCACGCAACGCCCCATGCGCCCGAGGCTACGACCGCGCCATGCGCGCTGCAGCGAAACGTTTGCGGTGATGCCCCGTCCCCCTCGCTCTGGTTAGCTGCCCACACCATGGACACCACCGCGGCCCCTTCGCGCGAGAGCCTCCGCGTCCAGCAGGCGGCCACCGCCCACCAGCGCCGGTTGCTCGCGGCCGTCGCGCCGAAGCTGGTGGTGGCGCTCGTCCTGGTGGCGCTGGCCGACGCCGGCGCCTGGTGGTGGCTCAACACCCGGGTGCGCACGGCGCTCGACGCGCGCCTGTCGTCCTCGCTGCGCGCCTTCATCGACACCCACGCGCAGGTGGTGCGCACCTGGTACGCCGCGCAGCTCAAGGTGCTCGACGCGGTGGTGCGGGACGCGGAGCTCAAGGCCGCGAGCCGGGAGCTGCTCGCGCTGACGCCGCCGCCCAACGCCGACGAGCTGCGCGAGCGCCTGCGCGAACGCCTCCGCGTCATCGCGCCGTGGCGCCCGCGCTACACGCTCACCACGCCCGATGGGGTCGTCGTCGCGTCCACCGCCGGCTACGAGCCGGGCCGCAAGGTGCCCGGTGGGCTGCTGGAGCGCCTGCGCACCGCGCCGCGCACCGCGCTGCAGGTGCTGCCGCCGTTCCTCGTCGACGAGGCGCACGCCGAGGCAGCGGACCTCGCGCGCCTCGACTTCGGCGAAGGGCTGGCCGGCTTCCTCGTGCTGCACCTCGAGGCCGAGGACTACGGCGGCACGCTGTCGCGCGGCGGCGCCGTGCTGCAGACGGGCGAGCTGTTCGCCTTCGACCGCGACGGGCGCATGCTGAGCGAGAGCCGCTTCCCGGACGCGCTCCGCCAGGTGGGCGCGCTGCCGCCCGCGGCGGCCTCCACGGTGCTGCAGGTCGAGCTGAAGGACCCGGGCGTCGACGCGGCCGGCGGCGTCACCCCGTCCGGCTCGCGCGCGCGGCTGCCCCTGACGCGCCTGGCCGCGGCGGCCACCGCCGGCGAGAGCGGCGAGGACCTGAAGGGCTACCGCAACGCGCGCGGCGCGCAGGTGGTCGGCGTGTGGCGCTGGCTCGACGAGCAGGGCGTGGGCATCGGCGCGGAGCTCGAGCTGTCCGAGGCGTGGGGACCGCGCCGCATCATCACGCCGCTCCTCTCCATCGTGCTCGGCCTCCTCGGCCTGTTCGCCTTCGCCGGCATCGGGCTGCTGGTGCTCTTCCGCGAGGAGGCGCGTCGCGCGAAGGCGCTGGGCGAGCGCGCGCGGGTGCTCGGCCAGTACCAGCTGGGCGCGCGCCTGGGCGAAGGCGGCATGGGCGTGGTGTACGAGGCCAAGCACGCGCTGCTGCACCGCCGCGCCGCCATCAAGCTGATGCAGCCGGGGCGCTTCTCGCCCACGCAGCTGGCGCGCTTCGAGCGCGAGGTCCAGGCCACCGCGTCGCTCGGGCACCCCAACACCATCGCCATCTACGACTTCGGCCGCGCCGACGACGGCACCTTCTATTACGTGATGGAGCTGCTCGACGGCAGCGACCTCCACGACGTCGTCCGGAAGACGGGCGTGATGGGCTCGGCGCGCGCGGCCTTCGTGCTGCGGCAGGTGCTGGGCTCGGTGGCCGAGGCGCACGCCAACGGCATGGTCCACCGAGACATCAAGCCGTCGAACATCTTCCTCTCGCAGCGCTCGGGCCTCTACGACTTCGCCAAGCTGCTCGACTTCGGCCTCGTGAAGTCCGCGTCGCCGGCGCTGTCGGGGGACGCGCACCTCACCGCCACCAACGCGCTGCTCGGCACGCCCGCCTTCATGGCGCCCGAGCTGTTCGAGAGCCCGGAGAACGCCAGCCCGAAGTCGGACCTCTACGCGCTGGGCTGCGTCATCTACTGGATGCTGACGGGCCGCCCCATCTTCGAGGCCTTCATCACCGACGAGCTGGCCGAGGCGCACAAGAAGCTGGCCGTGAAGCCGCCGTCGGCCGTGTCGGGCCTGCCGGTGGACCCGGCGCTCGAGGCGCTGGCGATGCAGTGCCTCGCGAAGAAGCCCGAGGAGCGCCCCGCGTCGGCGGAGGCGATGCTGGCGGCGCTGGACGCCGTCGCCGGCCGCTGGACGACGGCCGACGCCCGCGACTGGTGGCAGCGGCACGGCGCCGCGCTCGGCCACCAGGTGGTGTCGCCGCTCGCGCTGCCCGCGACGCTCACGGAGCCCGGCACCGGGCCCGGCGCCGCCGCCGTCACCCGCCCGGATCGCTGAGGGTTTTTCCGCCCGGCGAGCGCCCAGAAATCCCTTTCTGGCCTCGCGCGTTCCAGCCCATACCGTGTGGGCCGTGGTGCGCTTCTTCCTCAAGCTCTTCTGGCGGCTGGCCTGGTGGCAGAAGCTGGCGGTGCTGGTGTGCGCGCCGCTCGCGGCGTTGAACGTGTCCGTCGCCTTCTTCGGGCAGTCCGTCGTCTTCCCGCTGTCGCCGTACTTCGTCCCGCAGAAGTGGACCGCGCTCAAGACGTACGCGAAGCACCGGCCGGGCTGCCTGTTGCGCGGCCACGGCGACCTCGACGCGCTGGCCGCCGCCGCGGAGCGCCGCCACGGCCTGCCGAAGGGCCTCATGCGCGCGGTGGTGCAGGTGGAGTCCGGCGGCCGGGCGCACCGCATCTCCTTCGCGGGCGCGATGGGGCCGGCGCAGCTGGTGCCCGGCACCGCGGCGCAGCTGGGCGTGAAGGATCCGTTCGACCCCGAGGAGGCCATCGACGGCGGCGCGCGCTACCTCGCGCAGCTCCTCCAGCGGACCGGCCGCGTCGACCTCGCGGTCGCGGCGTACAACGCGGGCCCCGGCGCCGTGCAGGGCCAGGTGCCGAAGAACGGCGAGACGGAGTTCTACGTGGCGAAGGTGCTGCGCGCCTTCCGGGCCACGCCGTAGCCGTCGCCGCCGGCTGGTGTACACTCCCACACATGTCGGCTCAGGACGTGAAAGCGCTGTACGGGCGGCTGGGGCCAGTCCTCTACGCGCGCGCGCTGCGCGTCCTCGACGACGAGAAGGCCGCCGAGGAGGTGACGAAGGAAGTCGTCATCGAGCTCGCGCTGCTCCAGGGCAAGACGGACGCGGAGCTGCTCAAGGAAGGCCGCGAGCGGCTGCAGCAGCGCTGCTCGGACCGCGGCAAGACGAGCATCGACTCGCTCGTCCCCGGCCTCGACGCGCCGAAGCCGCCCAGGAAGAAGTGACCGTCAGCGGCTCTGCTGCCGGAAGTTCGCCCCGCCGTTGTTGAACCACAGCTCGCCGGTGTCCCGGCTGCCGGCGGTGTCGGTGGGCGCGTGGCAGGCGACGCCCGCGTGCACGGCGAACTCCACCTCCACGCCGACCGGCACGTTGGGGAGGAAGAAGAAGCCGTTCACCACCGGGCACGGCACGTCGGTGCTGTGCAGCGCGTGCGACGTCTGCCAGCCGTCGGTGGTGTAGCGCAGCTCCTGCCAGGTGATGGTCAGCAGCGAGAAGCCCTGGTCCAGCCAGCCGCGCGAGGCCGCGTAGGCCTGCACCTCCGGCATCTGCGCGTGCACGAGGAAGTGGACGCTGGACATCGGCGCGACGGCCGCCACCGTGGGGCGCACCGTCCCACTCGACAGGTAGTCCGTCGGAGCCTGAGGGGGCGGCAGGAAGGGGCGCGGCCGCTCCCCCAGCGGCGGCGGCGTCGGCTTCTGATCAGCGCGGTGCTCGACCATGGCGCGGGCACCCTACCCCCAACGCCGCGGCGCTTTCAAAGGCCCCCTGCCTCATCGGCCCGACAACTTCCGCACCGCCTCCACGAAACTGGACAGGCGCCGGCCGACGCGCGCGTCCACCTCGGCGGACGGCAGCCCCAGCAACAGCTCGAGCGCCTCGTCGGCGTGCCGCACGGTGTAGAGGTGGAAGCGCCCGCGCGCGATGGCCTCGCACACGTCGTCGCGCAGCACGAGGTGCTGGGCGTTGGCCGCGGAGAGGATGACGCCCTGCTGCCCGTCGAGGCCGAGCGCGCTGCACGCGTCGAAGAAGGCCTCCACCTTCTGGGTGGCGCCGCCCACCGCCTGCGCGGCGCCGTCGAGGCCCAGCGAGCAGCTGACGGCGAGCGCCTGCCGCACCGGCGCGTCGGCCAGCGCGGAGAGGAGCGCGGCCAGCTCGGCCACCGACGCGGAGTCGCCCTCCACCGGCCCGTAGGACTGCTCGAAGGTCAGCGTGGCCTCGAGCGCCAGCGGCTGCTCCCGCGCGAAGCGGCCCAGCAGGTAGCCCGACAGCTGCAGCACCGCCTTCTGGTGCACCGGCCCCGACAGGTGCGCCTGGCGCTCGACGTCGATGAGGCCGCGCGCGCCCGGGCCCACGCGCGCCGAGACGCGCACCGGCCGGCCGACGACGGAGTCCCCCAGCGTGGACAGCGCCAGCGCGTTCACCTGCCCCAGCGCCTCGCCCGCCACCTGCACGCGCAGGATGCCGCGCTTCAGGTCCTGGGCGAGGTGCTCCCGGTGGAGCCCCGAGCGCCAGCGCGCCGCGTCCTCCGCGCGCCGCACGTGCACCGCGCGCACCCGATCCGACGCGTCCTTCTGGGCCTCGTGGCTCGCCTCCACCAGCACGTTGCGCACGCGGTCCCACTCCAGCGACAGCCGCTGCTGGTCGCCGGCGAGGCGCAGGCCCGCCTCCAGCAGCCGCGCCACGCCCGACGCGTCGACCGGCCGCGTGCCCTCGCGGCGGACGAGCGCGGCCAGCACCACCGTGGCGTCGCGCACCGCCGCTGCGTCCAGGGGCGTGGAGTCGTCGAAGTCCGCGCGCACGCCGAACAGCTCGCGGAACTCCGCGTCCTGGTCGTAGAGCGCCTCGAAGAGCTCCACCTCGCCCGTCAGCACCACGGTGCAGCGCAGCGGCAGCGGCGCGGGCCGCAGCGCCTGCGCGGTGGACATGCCCGGCTCCTCGTCGGGCTCGAGCTGCACCTCGCGCGTGCGCAGGCTGCGCTTGAGCGCCGTCCACACCGGCTCCTGCGAGACGACGGCGCGCGCCGGCATGACGAGGAAGCCGCCGTTGGCGCGGTGCAGCGCCCCGGGCTTCAGGTGCGTGAAGTCGGTGGTGAGGACGCCGAACTCCACCTCCTTGGCGATGGTGCCGAAGAGGGTGCCGAGCGACGGGCGGCTCTCCTTCACCACCGGCGCGCCCGCTTCCTCGTCGTGCGTCACCAGCACGTGCACCTGGAAGCGGAGGAACGGGTCGCTCTTCGGCTGCTGCGCCTGCAGCGCGGGCGGCGTGGGCGCGTCGCCGGGAGGCCGGAGGAACAGCCCGTGGTGCTGCTCCAGCGCCGCGGCGAGGCGCTCGAGGTGCAGGAGCGCGCCGGGCGCGGCGCGGAAGGCCTCGCGGACGGGCGCGAGCGCGCGGGCGGCCACCTCTCGCGCGGCCTCGCGGTCGAGCGTGGCGTGCTTCGCGTCGAAGTCGACGGCGGCCTGCGACAGCTGCCGGTTCGTCTCCTCGACGAGGTCGGACACGCGCGGCAGCGTCGCCTCGATGGCGGCGCGCTGCTTCGCCGACAGCCGCTCGAGCGCCTTCGTCACCGGCTTGCCGCGCGCGAGCGGCACCGCCTCGAGCTGCCCTTCGATGCGGCGCACGTCGAAGCCCAGCGCGCGCATCTCCTTCTTCAGCGCGCCGAGGATGTTGGACTCCTCCTGCCCGGCGGCGCCGTGGAGGTCCGCGTGGCGCTTGCGGTAGCGGCCGCTGCGCGCCAGCCGCGGCAGCTCGCGGCGCACCGCCTCCACCGCGTCGGCCACCGCCTTCGCGAAGCGCGGGCCGTCGCCGCCCGGCAGCTCGACGGGGCGCGGGCGGTCGGGCTCGTCCTCGTCGAAGACGTACACCCAGTCGGCGGCGCGCGGCAGGGCGCCGGCCGCGCCGTGCAGCACCGCCAGCACCGTCTCCACCTTGCCGAGGTGCGGGGTGCCCGACGCGAAGACGTGGAAGCCCGGCGCGCGGGTGGCCATGGCCACCTCCAGCGCGGCCTTCGCGCGCGGCTGCAGGCGCACCGCCGCGGCGCCCACCTCCAGCACCGGGGACACGGCGTCCGTCGTCTCGAAGTCGAAGCGGGCGGGGTCGACGCGGGGCCTCGCGGCCTCGGCCGGAATCGTCGTCGCGGCCATGCGCACCTCCGGCCCCTTCATCCCACGAATGCGGGGAGGTGGCGCGGCTTTCCGGGCTTTGACCTTTTCCCCCGCCGGGTGTGCTGTGGGGAGAACGTGGCTCAGCCCTCCCCACGGCTCACGCTGGTGCCCGGCGGCGCCAGCCAGGTCCCGACTGACGGGGCGCTCTGTCGCGCCTTCCTCGCGGGCGACGGCTGGGCCTTCGGCGAGCTGGTGCGCCGCCACCAGGCGCTGTTGCTGAAGGTGCTGCGCCGCTACGCGCGCACGCCGGACGAGACGCGCGACCTCGTGCAGCGCGCCTTCCTGCAGGCCTTCGAGGCGGCGCGGCGCTCGCTGCCGCGCCTGGCGCGGGAGGACGGCGAGGTGCCCTTCAAGGCGTGGCTCGTGCGCATCGCGCTCAACCTCGGGAAGAACCACCTGCGCGACGGCGCGCGGTGGACGGCGGCCCCGGTGGAGGCGGCGGAGGGTCGCGGCGCCGAGGGCGCGGGCGCGCAGGAGCAGCTGGAGCGCGCGCAGGACGAGGCGGCGGTGCGGAGCGCGGTGCTGCTGTTGCCGCGGCGGCAGCGGGAGGTCTTCACGCTGCGCATCGACGGCGGGCTGCCCTTCGCCGAGGTTGCGGCGGCGCTGGGCATCACCGAGGGCAACGCGAAGACGCACTTTCACCACGCGGTGAAGCGACTCAAGGAAGAGGTGAAGCGATGACGTGCGAGGACTTCGAGCTGGAGCTGGGCGAGGCGGAGCTGTCGGCCGCCGCCCGCGCGCACCTCGAGCAGTGCGCGGCGTGCCGCGAGGCGTACGAGGTGGTGGCGCTGGCGTCGCTGCCGGAGGTGACGGCGGCCGAGCGCGCGGCGCTGGCGGGCCTGGAGGCCGCGGCGCAGGCGGCGTGGCAGGCGCGCGCGGGGCGGAGGGACTTCGTCTCGCGCATGGTGGGCCTCGCGCTGGCGGCGGGCGTGGGCGCGCTGGTGGCCACGGGCGTCCTGTGGCGGCTCGACGCCGCGCGGCCGCGGCCTGACGCGCCGGTGGTGAAGCCGGTGGCGGCGCCACGCCCCGAGACGCCCGTGCTGCTGGAGGCGCCCGTGGTGCCCGACTTCTCGGGTGACGCGCTTAACCAGGGCGACGACGAGGTGTTCTTCGAGGTGTCCTGGCCTCAAGTGACCGAAGGAGAACTGTGATGAAGACGCTCGTGACGATGCTGGTGCTGGCGCTGTCGACCACCGCGTTCGCGGCGCCCCCGGGCGGCAAGCCCGGAAAGTGGGCAGGCGACCCGGAGAAGCTGCAGGAGAAGCTGGAGGAGCG
This sequence comes from Myxococcota bacterium, assembly GCA_040755835.1. GTDB lineage: Bacteria > Myxococcota > Myxococcia > Myxococcales > Myxococcaceae > JADLDB01. The sequence goes on along the minus strand of JBFMAB010000068.1, from coordinate 25,183 downwards.
CGAGACGCGCACGCGCATGCTCTTCGTGCTGACGGTGGCCGAGGCGCTCGAGCTGAACGAGGCCGAGGCGCTGAAGCTGTCCGAGAAGGTGAAGGGCATCGAGGAGAAGCGGCGGCCCGTGCGCGAGGCGATGTTCACCGCCATGCGCCAGGTGAAGGCCGCGGCCGACGGCGACGCGGCGGCGCTGGCGCAGGTGGACGCCAACATCCAGAAGGTGCTCGACGGCCGCGCGCAGATGGCCGCGATGGACAAGGACATGTTCGCGTACCTCGCGAAGGACCTGACGCCGCAGAAGAAGGCGAAGCTGGCGCTGGTGCTGGCGAAGATGCACGAGCTGCGCGGCGGCGGGATGAAGAAGGGCCGACGCTGACGGCGGCGCGGCGACGCGCGCTTCTCGAAGGCACCCCGCGCGCGGCGCCACTACACTTCGCGCCATGAGCCACGCGATCCGCGTCCACGCCGTCGGCGGTCCCGAGGTGTTGAAGTGGGAGGCGGTGGAGCCGCCGCCGCCCGGGCCCGGCGAGGTGCAGCTCGAGCACCGCGCCATCGGCCTCAACTTCATCGACGTGTACCACCGCACCGGCCTCTACCCGCTGCCCCTGCCCTTCACGCCCGGGCAGGAGGGCGCGGGCGTCGTCACCGCGGTCGGCGCCGGCGTCGCCACGCTGCAGGTGGGCCAGCGCGTCGCGTACGCGGGCCTCGCGGGCGCCTACGCCGAGCGGCGCAACGCGCCCGCCGAGCGCCTCGTCCACCTGCCGGACGACGTCGAGTTCGCCACCGCCGCCGCGGTGATGCTCAAGGGCATGACGGCGGAGTTCCTCCTCAAGCGGTGCCGCCCCGTCGGGCCCGGCGACACCATCGTCTTCCACGCGGCGGCCGGCGGCGTGGGCCAGCTGGCCTGCCAGTGGGCGAAGCACCTCGGCGCGCGCGTCATCGGCGTCGTCGGTCACCGCGACAAGGCCTCGCTCGCGCAGGCCGCCGGCTGCGACGCCGTCGTCACGCTGGGCGAAGAGGACCTGGTGGCCCGCGTGCAGGCGCTCACCGGGGGTGGCGGCGCGCACGTCGTCTACGACTCGGTGGGCAAGGACACGCTGCTCGCGTCCCTCGACTGCCTCGCCCCGCGCGGGATGCTGGTGTCCTTCGGCCAGTCGTCGGGCAAGCCGCCGCCGGTCGAGCTGGCCCAGCTGGGCGGGCTGCGATCGCTGTACCTGACCCGCCCGTCCCTCTTCGCCTACATCGCCACGCGCCCCGAGCTCGAGGCCAGCGCCGCCGCCCTCTTCGCCGCCATTCGCCGGGGCGTGGTGAAGGTCGCACCCCCTCGCACCTTCTCGCTGTCCGCCGCCGCCGAGGCGCACCGGGCGCTCGAGGCCCGCGAGACGACGGGCTCCGTCGTGCTCCTGCCGGGGGGATGACGGCGGGACTGAAACGCGAGGGCGGGTGGTCACCGTGGTAAATTGGGGGTCCGACCGGGGGGTCGATGACGTCCAACCCGCAGCTCTCCCGCTACCAGGTGCTGGGTCGCCTCGCCGCCGGCGGCATGGCGGAGGTGTGGCTGGCGCGCGCGGTGGGCGCGGCGGGCTTCGAGAAGCTGGTGGTGGTGAAGACGATTCTCCCCAGCCTCGCGCGCGTGCCGCAGTTCGTGTCGATGTTCGTCAACGAGGCGCGGCTCGCGGCCATGCTGTCGCACCCCAACTGCGTCCAGATCTTCGACCTCGGCGAGGAGAACGGCTGGCTGTACATCGCCATGGAGTTCGTCGAGGGCTTCTCGCTCGCGCGCATCATGAAGCGCGCGCGCAGCCTCGGCGTGCCGGTGCCGGAGCGCGTCGTGGCCCGCGTCATCATGGACGCGGCCAGCGGCCTCGAGTACGCGCACCGGCTGCGAGACCGCGAAGGGCGCGCGCTCAACATCGTGCACCGCGACGTCTCGCCCGACAACGTGCTGGTCGGCTTCTCGGGCCAGGTGAAGCTGGTGGACTTCGGCATCGCGAAGGCGGCGACGCCGGCGGCGCTCTCGGCGGGCACCATGGCCGGCACCGTGAAGGGCAAGCACGGCTACATCGCGCCCGAGTACCTGCGCGGGGAGAACATCGACGGCCGCGCGGACCTCTTCGCGCTCGGCGTGGTGATGTACCGCGCGCTCACCGGGAAGCGGCCGTTCCCCGGCGACAACGAGGCGGCGGTGTCGATGGCGGTGCTGACGCAGACGCCGCCGCCGCTCCAGCGCTGGGTGCCCACCGTGAACGCGGAGCTCGCGGCGGTGACGCTGCGCGCGCTCGAGAAGGACCCGGCGGCGCGCTTCGAGTCGGCGCGCGCGCTGCGCCAGGCGGTGGAGGCGGCGGTCGGCCGCCCCGCGGAGAACGAGGAGCTCGCCGACCTGATGCAGACGCTGTGGCCGCCCGGCGACGAGGAGCGCGTCGCGCTCAACTCCCTCGCGGCCGGCACCAGCGAGGAGACGAGCAGCCCGGCGCTCAACGCCATCTCCGGCACCTTCCCGTCGCTCGACGTGGCCACGCCCCACCGGGCCAACCCGCGGCCCAGCGCGCCGGGGGCCGCCCCGCCGCCGCCCGCGCCCCCCGCCGCGCCCCCCGCTGCGCCGAGGCCGTCCGGGCCGCGCGCCGCCGCCGCCCCGTCCGCGTCCCTGCCGCCCGTCGTGGTGCCTGACGCCGCGCCGCCGCCGCAGCCGGTGTTCGACGCGCCGCCGGCCGCCGCCCCCGCCTTCCCCGAAGTCCCCCGCGGCTTCGACGACGGCGGGAAGGTGCGGACCTCGCTCGTCGTCGCCCTCGTGGTGGCGGCGCTCGCGGGCGCCGGCATCGTCGCCTACCGCTCGCTGCAGAACACCGAGCCGGTCGCGGCGGTGGCTGCGCCCACGACGACGCCGGCGCCTTCCGATTCCGCCGCGCCCGCGCCGGGCAAGGTGCACCTCGCCACCACGCCGTCGGTGAAGGTGTACGAAGGTGACAAGGAGCTGGGCTCGACGCCGCTCGACCTCGAGCGGCCGCCCGGCGAGTACACCTTCCGCCTGGTGAACAAGGGCGCCGGCGTCGACCAGGCGCACACCGTCAAGGTGGAGGCCGGGAAGACGGCCGCCGTCGAGGAGCTCGCGCGGGGCAAGCTGGCGGTCCGCGCCGAGCCCTGGGCCGACGTGAAGGTGGACGGCCGCTCGCTGGGCACGACGCCCGTCTCGGTGCCGGGCCTCTTCGAGGGGCCGCACACCGTCGAGCTGTCCAACATCACCTTCGGCGCGCCGCGCCGCATGGTGGTGACGGTGAAGCGCGGCGAGACGAAGACGGTGAAGGTCGACTTCGACGCCGAGTGACGTGAGCCGAGCGACCGCGCTCGCGGTGCGCGGGAGCAGGCGCCGACGACGCCAGCGCGGTCAGCCCAGCGTGCGGCGCACCACCGTGTCGGCCGAGTGCGGCACCGCCGCCTCGTCCGGCAGGCCGACGTCGTCGCGCACCACGTCGCCGAGGAACACCGACTCCAGCACCTCGGTGAACGTCTTCGCCTTCTCCTCGTCGTACAGCACGAAGTCGATGGCGCGCAGCCGGCTGCCGCCCAGCTTCAGGTGGAGCTGCAACGCCGACGCCATCGCCGCGGCCGACGCCTCGATGCTGACGCGCGCCGCACCGGTGCCAATGGCGGGAATGGCCAGCGTGCGCAGCCCCTCGCCCTCGGCGAGGAGGAAGGCGCGCTGCGTGGCGCGCGCGACGCACGACGCCTCGGACCACGCGCTCACCGCGTGCAGCACCCGCCGGCACTTGAGCCGCCCCGCGCCGGTGCTGATGCACGCGCCCAGCGGCCGGCCGCCGCCCTCGCGGGCCTCGCGCTCGATGTCCGCGCCGCCGGCCTTCACCAGCGCCGCGCCGACGCCGACGTCCATGATGAACTCCGCGTTGGCGGACGAGACGACGCCGTCCGCCTCGGCCTGGGCGATGTCGCCCACGCGGCAGCGCAGCGCCACGCCGTCGACGTGGATGGTGCGGTCCGCCTCGTGCGTGGCGCGCAGCTCGCGGCGCACCAGCGCGGCGAGGCGGCGGAACGCGTACACCACCGTCGCCATGTCGCCCCAGCGCTTCTCCGCCTGCGCGCCAGCATCTGCCCCACGGCCTGCTGGAAGTACGCCTCCTCGGGCGTCTCGGGCGCGGGGAAGGACGGCTGCGCGGTGGCGCTCACCACGTCGCTGAGCGACGCGAAGGGCGGACGGCCGTAGCGCAGGTGGAAAGCCGTCGCGCCCAGCCCGTACACGTCCGTGGCGCGCTGGAACTCGCCGGCGGCCAGCGTCTCGGGCGCCATGTACTCCAGCGTTCCCGCGAGCTCGGGCCGCGCGCCGGGCGCCGCGCGCCGCGCCATCGCCACGCCGAAGTCGCCCAGCTTCACGCCTTCCTCCGGCGACAGGAAGAGGTTGGAGGGCTTCAGGTCGCGGTGCAGCACGCCGGTGCGGTGCGCGGCGGCGAGGCCCGAGGCGATCTCCGCCACCACCTCGGCGACGAACCACAACGGCAGGCCGACGCCCAGCGCCCGGCGCCGCCCCTGGTCCAGCTCGGCGAGGTCGACGCCGTCGACGTAGTCCTGCACGAGGTACGGCGTCTCGGCCTCGTACACGCCCACGTCCAGCGGGCGGACGATGCGGGGGCTGCGGATGCGCGCGGTGAGCAGCGCCTCGGTGCGCATGCGGCCGGCGCGCTCGTTGGGGTCCGCGTCCACCGTGGGCTTGAGCGTCTTCACGATGACGGGCATCGACAGCGCGCGGTGCCGCGCGAGGTACACGTCGCTCATGCCGCCGCCGCCGATGCGGCCCCACACCTCGTATTCGCGGACCTGCGTGCCCGGCTTCATGCGCCGGAGAATCGCAACATCGACGCGCGGCCACCAGCGCCTCCGCTTGCGCGGGAGCGGGCGCGGCGGCTGCGACGGGGGCTGCTTCGCTTTCCGCCCTCGGCGCCTCAGGCCGTGGTGGCGGCGCCGGGGCGCCCGCGCCGGACCGGTGACCGCGGCGCGCTGGCGGCCGTGTGCGGCGAAGTGGTCGGTGCCCGGGAGAGCAGACCGACGGTGCGTTCAGTGCGCCCGCCCGCTACGCTGCCTGCACGTCCATGGCGGGGCCCAACGACAACGAGCGCGAGGAGCCGTACATCGGCCCCGAGGAAGAGACGGTCAAGGGCGACATCAGCCCGTTCTCCATGCCGGCCGACCCGCTCATCGGCACGGAGGTGGGTGGCTACCTGGTGAAGGGCCGCCTCGGCGCGGGCGGCATGGGCATCGTCTACGAGGGCGAGCAGACCGTCATCGGCAAGCGCGTCGCCATCAAGGTGCTCAAGAGCGAGGTGGCGGACAACCCCGACGTCGTGAAACGCCTCGTCGCCGAGGCGCGCGCGGTCAACTCGGTGGGGCACCGCAACATCATCGACGTGTTCGGCTTCGCCGACCTCCCCGACGGGCGGCAGGCGATCATCATGGAGCTGCTCGAAGGCGAGTCGCTCGATCAGCTGCTCCACGCGTACCACGCCGAGCACCGCACCATGCCGCTCACCGAGGTGCTGGTGGTGCTGGACGAGATGCTGTCGGCGCTCGCGGCGGCGCACGCGGCCGGAGTCATCCACCGGGACCTGAAGCCGTCGAACATCTTCCTCTGCAAGCAGCGCGACGGCACCCGCTTCGTGAAGATCCTCGACTTCGGCATCGCCAAGCTGGGCGTGCGGGGCGACGCGCGGCAGAACGCCAGCGTGCTCGTCGGCACGCCCGCGTACATGGCTCCCGAGCAGGCGATGGGCGGCGTGGTGTCGCCGGCGCTCGACCTCTACGCCGTCGGCGTGATGGCGTTCGAGCTGCTCACCGGCCGGCTGCCCTTCATCGCCGAGTCGCTGTTCGAGCTCATCACCAAGCACCAGCAGGAGCGCCCGCCGCTGCCGTCGTCGCTCAACATGGGGCTGCCCGACGAGCTCGACGACCTGGTGCTGAAGCTGCTCGAGAAGCGCCCGGAGGATCGCTACGCCTCGGCGAGCGCCGTGCGCGCCGAGGTGGTCAAGCTGAAGAAGAAGCTCGCGGTGCCCACCTCGCTGCGCGGCGAGCCCGAGCCGCCTCCGCCGCACGAAGGCGCCGGCGACACCGCCCTCGAGCCGCCGTCGCTCGACCCCCGCGCGGCGGCGCCCGCGCCGGACACGCAGCCGGTGCCGGAGGCGGGCGACCAGACGCTGCCGCGCGGCGCGAAGGCGAGGCCCTACCGCCTCGACGACGAGGACGGCACCGAGGACACGCTGCCCAGCGGTACGCGCGCCGGCGCCGCCGCGACGCAGAAGGATGACGAGGTCGAGGACACGCTGCCCCGCGGCACGCGCGCCGGCGCCGCCACGACGCAGGAGGACGACGAGGTCGAGGACACGCTGCCCAGCGTCCGAGACCCGAAGGCTGGCATCAAGACGGCGGAGGTGCGCCGCGTCGCGCGGTCATCCGTCAAACCAGCCCCGGCGCCTCCGCCGAAGTCGGCGATGTCCCCGGCGGTGTGGGTGGTCGTGACACTCGTCCTCGTCGGGCTCGTAGTCCTGACGCTGAAGGCCATCGGCCTCCCCTGAGCCACCACATCGTGACGTGCGCGAACGCTCGGCCGGTGCTAGTGCCGCCGTGTCTTTCAGCCACCCGGGGAACACGTCATGACCCGAGAGAACCCGAAGACGGCGAAGGCCACTCGCGCCACGAAGCGCGCCGCGCCGAAGGCGGCGAAGCCGGCCGGGAAGAAGACCGCCGCGAAGAAGACGGCGACGGCCTCGGCGTCGACGCCGGCGGTGGGGGTGAACCGGCTCAACCGCGCCACGGCCACCGAGGTGCACGCGGCCGTCGACGCCGCGCTCGCGCCCCGCGACATCGAGCGCACCCACGGCACCACGCAGCACGTGCTGGTGTCGCGCGGCGGCACCGTGGTGTGCCTCGTGCTGGACGGCGGCCCGGGGCTCGTGCCCTGGAGCGGCCCGCTGGACGCGCGCCTGCCGCTCTTCGTCACCTGGCTCATGGACGCGACGGGCCTGGCCCGCCCGGACGTGCAGCTGAAGGCGGTGACGATGCACGCGCGCCTCGGTGACGTCGCGCTGACGCCGGTGCTGGTGTCCGGCGACCAGTCGCACGAAGGCGAGCTGGTTCGGCTTCCCACGCGCGTCGAGCTGCCGGCGGACGCTGCGGGCGAGCTCGAGTACTGGTTCGAGGTGGAGACGACCTCGGGCGAGACGCTGTGGCACAGCAACTACGGCCGGAACTTCCGCCTGCCGCTGGCGTCGGGCCGCGAGGCGGTCGCGGAGCTGTCGGCGATGCTGGACGCATCGGGCACACGCTCGTCGCCGGCGGACTTGCGCGCCTGACGGTGACTCGCATGGCGGTGCGCGTCCACATCCCCGCGCCCCTGCGCGCCGCCACCCGGCGGCAGCGGACGCTGACGCTCGACGGCGCGACCGTCGGCGAGGCGCTGGCGGCGCTGGTGGCCGCGCCCCCCGACGTGAAGCCGCGGCGCTTCGACCGCGGGCTGCTGCGCCGTCTCGTCAACGTGTCCGTCAACGACGAGGACGTGCGGCACCCCGACGGGCTCGCGACGGCGCTGGGGCTCAACGACAGCGTCACGCTCATGCCCTCGGTGTCGGGAGGTCGCGCGTGAGCGGCCCCTTCTCGCCGGAGGAGATCCGCCGCTACAGCCGGCACCTCATGCTCCCGGAGTTCGGCGCGCGCGGTCAGAAGGCGCTCAAAGCGGCGCGGGTGCTGGTGGTGGGCGCTGGCGGCCTCGGCTCGCCGGCGGCGCTGTACCTGGCCGCCGCGGGCGTGGGCACGCTGGGGCTGGTGGACTTCGACGCCGTCGACGCGTCCAACCTGCAGCGGCAAATCCTCCACGGCACGCCGGACGTGGGCCGCCCGAAGGTGGAGTCGGCGCGCGAGCGCCTGCACGCGCTCAACCCGTTCATCACGGTGCGCACGCACGCGACGCGCCTGTCGTCGGAGAACGCGCTCGCGCTGTTCCGCGAGTACGACGTGGTGCTGGACGGCACCGACAGCTACGCGACGCGCTACCTCATCAATGACGCCAGCGTGCTGACGGGCGTGCCGAACGTCTCGGCCAGCGTCTTCCGCTTCGAGGGCCAGGTGTCCGTCTTCGGCGCAAAGGGCGGCCCGTGCTACCGCTGCCTGTACCCGGAGCCGCCGCCCGCGGGGCTGGTGCCGTCGTGCGGCGAGGGCGGGGTGCTGGGCGTGGTGCCCGGCGTGGTGGGCGCGCTGCAGGCGACCGAGGCGCTCAAGCTGGCGGCCGGCTTCGGCGAGCCGCTCGTCGGCCGGTTGCTGGTGTTCGACGCGTTCGACCTCTCGTTCCGCACGCTCAAGGTGCGGAGAGATCCGAACTGCCGCGCCTGCGGCGACGCGCCGACCATCACCGCGCTGCAGGACGACGAGGCCTTCTGCGGCACCGCCGCGCCGGCCGAGGTCCCCGAGCTGACGCCGCGCGCGCTGTACGAGCGGCTCTCGAAGAAGGAGCCGGTGCAACTCGTCGACGTGCGCGAGCCCGGCGAGCGGGAAATCAACCTCATCGCGGGCTCGGTGCTCATTCCGCTCGGGGAACTCACCGCGCGGTATACGGAGCTGCGCACCGACGCGGACGTGGTCGTCTACTGCAAGGTAGGTGAGCGCAGCGCGCGGGCGGTGGCCGAGCTGCAGCGCATCGGCTTCACGCGCGTCTTCAACCTCGCCGGCGGCATCGAGCGCTGGGCCGAGGACGTCGACGAGGACCTGCCCAGCTATTAGCGCCTCAGCGCACGATGGTGCCGTCAGGCGCGACGCGCACGGTGCTCACGAACTGCGCGGCCTGCGAGTAGTCCTCGTAGTCGGGCCCGTGCACCGTCGAGTAGGTCTGGAGCCGGCGCCGGAGCTCACGTTGGTGACGCCGCCGTTGAGGCCCGGGCGCTGGCCCGGCTCGAGCGCCCACACCTTGGTCGCCCCGGCGATCGCCACGCCGGACTCGGGCACACCGGCCTCGCGCAGGCGCGCCGCGATGCGGGCCTGCTGCTCGGTGGCGGACCGCGCGCCCGGGGTGCCCGGCGTGGGTCCCGCTTCGAACTGGACGACGACTGGCGCCTGGGCGCGGAAGGCGTCGGCCTCCGCGCGGGTCGGCAGCCGCAGGCCGTTGCGCGCCGCGTACGCCTGCGCCTCGCGGCTGCTCACGCCGCGACCGTCGGGATCCGCCGCGTAGCTCGGGTTCGTCATGAAGACGTAGCCGCCGTCGGCGGTGCGCACCGGAAAGAAGCCCTGCGCCCGCATCTCGTCCACCAGGCGCGCGTGCTCGGGGCTGCGCGCGCGGAGCCGCGAGGCAGTCTCGTCCTCGCGGATCCGCACCGCGCCCCCGCGCGTCTGCACCGTCGTCGGAGCCAGCCCCGGCGTCGCCGGCGAGGCAGGCGGCGCCGGCACGGGCCGCGACGGCGTCGGCTCCATCACGTCGACGGGGGCGGCGGGCGACGAAGGCGACAGGGCGCGCAGCCGGCCCAACGTGTTCGGCCCGGCGAGGCCGTCGACGACGAGGCCCTGCGCGGCCTGGAAGCGCCGCACCGCCGCCTCCGTGTTCGGGCCGAAGCGACCGTCGACGGCGAGCTCGTAGCCACGGTCCTTCAGCGCCTGCTGCAGCTGGCGAACCTCCGCGCCGCTCGAGCCACGCCGCAAGACGCTCGCGCCGGGTGACGACGACCGCAGCGCGGCGGGCGAGACGCTCGGAGAAGAGACACGGTTGGTCACGGGCATCGGCTGCTCCTGGCGGCTGGTGGATTCCTGTGCGTGATTCTCCGGCTTCGGCGCCGGTGGTTTCGTGGGGCAACTTCTCCGCGTTCCGCGTCGACAACTCCGAAGGACACGCCTTGTTCCTCACGCGGCGCCGCGCGCCCCTCGTGGTTATGGTCGGCGCCATGTCCAGCCCGGTCCTCACCGTCCGCGCCCTCGGCTTCCCGTGGGTGACGGTCGATCCCTTCCTCTTCTGCGTGCACCACGACGACGCGTACCCGCGCGGCAACGCCGAGCAGGGGCCCGCCGCGTCGCTGGCGGGCCGGCTCATCGGCCAGGACTTCGAGGGGAAAGACGGCTGGCGCATGTACCACGGCAAGACGGTGCCGGGCTTCCCGCAGCACCCGCACCGCGGCTTCGAGACCGTGACCATCGTGCGCAAGGGCTTCGTCGACCACTCCGACTCGCTCGGCGCCACGGCGCGCTTCGGCGCAGGCGACGTGCAGTGGCTCACCGCGGGCGGCGGCATCGTCCACTCCGAGATGTTCCCGCTGCGGAACACCGACGCGCCCAACCCGACCGAGCTCTTCCAGCTCTGGCTGAACCTGCCGGCCGCCGACAAGATGGTGCAGCCCTCCTTCTCCATGCGGTGGGCGGAGTCGATTCCACGCGTCACGGTGCAGGACGACGCGGGCCGCGCGAGCGAGGTGCTCGTCGTCGCCGGCGCCTTCGGGGAACACCGCCCGCCCGCGCCGCCGCCCCACTCCTGGGCCTCGCGCCCCGAGGCCGACGTCGCCATCTGGTCCCTCGCGCTCTCGCCGAACGCGACGCTGACGCTGCCGCCCGCGAAGGGCGGCGCGACGAAGCGCACGCTGTACGTCTTCCGCGGGGGCACGCTGACGGTGGGCGGCGAGCCGGTGCCGCCGCGGCGCGCCGCGGCGGTGCAGTCCGACGTGCCCCTCACGCTCGAAGCGGACGCGTTGGGCGCGGAGGTGCTGCTGCTCCAGGGCCGGCCCATCGGCGAGCCCGTCGTGCAGTACGGGCCGTTCGTCATGAACTCCCGCGCCGGCATCGAGCAGGCCTTCGAGGACTACCGCCGCACACAGTTCGGCGGCTGGCCGTGGAAGCGCGACGACCCGGTGCACCCACGCGAGCAGGGCCGCTTCGCCCGGCACGCCGACGGCCGCGTCGAAGAGAAGCGTTGACGGGCGGTGCCGTCACACGCCGCGAGCGGCCCGGGGCTGTCGCCAAACGGCGCCTGCGGCGCACCGAGCGCGTTCAGCATCGGCAGGAAGAGATTCGCCACCGGCGGCTGCACGGCCTTGACCGACCGCGCGGACGAGTGCGAAGCGGCGGACATGCGGCACCTCCGGCACCTCGCCTGCGTCGTCTTCGTTGCCCTCTTCGCGGGCTGCAGCGCGTCCACCTCCGGCGCCGACGCCTCCGTCGGGGCCGGCGAGGGTGGTGGTGGCGGCAGCAGCCTCGGCGGCGGAGCGGGCGGCGGCTTCGACGCGGGCCTTCCCGACGCGGGCACCGGCGGCGACGCGGGCGTCGTCACCACCACGCTGGTGGTGAAGTACGCGGCCGGTGCGCGGACGCTGTGGGTGCGCGGCTCAGTGGCGCCCTTCGACTGGAACCACGGCGTGCCGATGCAGAAGCAGGACGACGAGACGTGGACCTTGAGCGTCACCACCGTGTCGCAGGACTTCGAGTGGAAGCCGTTGCTCGACGACCAGGTCTGGTCGAAGGGCCCCAACTGGAAGGCGAAGCCCGGCGTGACGACGGAGGTGCAGCCGCACTTCTTCCGCGACAACGGCGAGTGGACGGTGCGCTGGCCCGACTTCCAGTCGACCATCCTCGGCAACTCGCGCGGCGTGTACGTGTACCTGCCGCCGACGTACCTCGAGAACACCGCCGCGCGGCTGCCGGTCGTCTACATGCACGACGGGCAGAACCTGTTCGACCCGCAGGCGGCCTTCGGCGGCGTGACGTGGCGCGTGGCCGAGGCCTTCGACGAGGCGGCCGGCACCGGTCGCTTTCCCGAGGCCATCGTCGTCGGCCCCAACAACGCCGGCGGCGATCGCATCGCCGAGTACACCCCCACCGCGGACCCGCGCTACGGCGGCGGCAGGGGCGACCTCTACCTGCGCATGCTGGTGGAGGAGCTGAAGCCCCGCGTCGACGCGGAGCTGCGCACGCGCCCCGGCCGCGAGTCCACCGCGCTCATCGGCTCGTCGCTGGGCGGGCTCATCTCGTCGTACGCGGGCGTGAAAAAGCCCGACGTCTTCGGCCTCGTCGGCGCGATGTCGCCGTCGACCTGGTGGGACAACCGGGTGCTGCTCACCTTCGTCGGGCAGACGGGCGCGACGCGGCCCCTGCGCGTGTACGTCGACTCCGGCGACTCCGGCCCGTCGAACGACGGAGTCACCGACACGCGCGACCTCGCGAACGCGTACCGCGCGCTCGGCTACGTCGACGGCGTGAACTTCACCTACGTCGTGCAGGCCGGCGCCACGCACACCGAGTCGGCCTGGGCGTCGCGGCTGCCCGGCGCGCTCGAAGCGCTCCTCGGGCCCGGCCGCTAATGCGACCGTGCTGCCGGGGCCCTTCTCGCCCCTGAAACGCGGCGCTTCCCCGGGACGGCAGGGGTGCCTACGCTTTGCACTCCCACGCCCGCCAAAGGGGGTCACCCACGCATGCTGAACAAAGTTCGTCTGATCATCTTCGTGGTCCTGGTCGTCCCGGCGTTGCTCATCGGCCTCGGCGCTGCCGCCTACACCTTCATCAACGGGAAGGGCGACATCGAGCTCGTCGCGCCGGCGGACGCAGACCTCTCGTACTCCCTCGACAGCGGTCCGAAGGGCACGGTGAAGGCCGGCGGGCACCTGAAGATCGCCGTCGAGCAGGGCAAGCACGGCCTCGAGCTCGAGAGCGCCTACGGCAAGGCGCAGCGCACCGTCGAGGTGACGAACGGCTTCCAGCACCTGCTGGTGCCGGCGGATGACAACCAGTGCTTCGTGGTGCTCGACGTATCGCGCAGCCACTACCAGTACGGCTCGAAGACGGCGGACAAGTACCCGACCGTGAAGGCGCGCGTGAGGTCGTCGGACATCTACGACCTGCCGGGCAGCCTGTACTTCTCCGAGAAGTCGCTGCCGGCCAACCTCAAGGAAGGCAGAGCCTGCAACCTGCTGGTCGAGGTCGAGTGCAAGCACCTCGAGAAGTCCGACAGCGAGCTGATGGTGGCGATGGGCTACTGACGGCCCGTCAGTCTCCGAGGCGCTTGAGCGCGTCGGCGGCGGCGTTCTTCGAGTTGCAGCCGAACAGTCCGAGCACCTGCTCGCCGTCGCCCTTGCCGCCGTCGTCGGCGAGGTCCTCGAGCGCGCCGCGCGCGCGCGTCAGCTTGAGGTCCGCGATGGACGAGGCGGCCGCGCTGCGGAACGCGCACTGGTCGTGGTCGAGCAGGTCGATGAGCGCGTCCTCGGCCTTGCGCAAGCCGGCGCGGGCCGCGGACTCGTAGCCGCTCGCGGCGGCGCCGGCCTCACCGAGCGCCTCGCCCAGCTTCCCCGCGTAGAAGGCGCGCGTCGCCGCGTCCTTCTCCTGGGCGATGAGCTTCCGCGCCTTCGACACCTCCTCCTGGCGCGAGTCCTTCGGCGCGCGGCCCGCCGCGGCGATGGCGCGCTCGACCGCGTTTGGGCCAAAGAGCAGCCAGCTCACCCCCAGCGCCGCGACGCCGGCGCCCGCCCAGGTCGCCAGCGTGCGACGGCTCACCCCCTGCTTCTGCATCGATTCCTGCACCGCCTTCGCGCCCGACACGACGGCCTTCGACGCAACCTCGGCGGCGGTGGTGGCCAGGGCCACGGCCTTCTGCGACAGCTCGCCCGTCGCGGCGCGCACCGGGGCCGCCGCCGCGCGCTCGAGCGCCTTCGAGCCGAACGGCGGCAGCGCCGGGTCCGACGTCAGGCGCGACACGCGGTACAGCTTCACCGGCTCGGGAATGCCCTTGAGCTCCACCGTGCGCCAGGCCTCGCAGGCCACCTCGGCGCGGTTCATCGACAGGTACACGGCCTCGGTGAAGGTCACCTCGCCGGCCTCGGCCTCGCCCTCGACGCGGCTGGCGATGTTGACGGGCTCGCCGAACACGTCGCCTTCCTCGAGCCGCACCTCGCCGACGTTGATGGCGATGCGCACGTCGAGCCGCTCCTCCGCCGGCGCGTCCTTGTTGTGCGCCCACAGCCGGTCCTGGATGGCCGCGCCCGCCAGCACCGCGTTGGTGGGCGACTCGAAGGCCACGAGGAACGCGTCGCCGATGGTCTTGATGATGCGCCCGCCGTACGCCTTGAAGAGCGGCGTGAGCAGTCCGTTGTGCGTCGTGAGCAGCTTCTGGTTCTGCTCGAGCGTCTGCCGGCTCGTGCGCTCGGTGAAGCCCTTGATGTCCGTGAAGACGATGGCGAGGTTGGCGGTGCGCACGGGCGAGGCCATTTCTAGCGGCGAAATCCCGCGCTGTCAGGAACGGCGCACAGGGCCCGTCTACCGATACAGGTTGCCCGGCCCGAGAGGCCCTACACGCACTTCCCGCTCAAGACGGAGGGGTCGTCGGTTCGAATCCGACCGCGTCCACATACGGGCGCGTAGCTCAGTGGTAGAGCACTTACTTTGCGGCTTCCCAACTCGGGCAACCGAACTTTCTCCCGCCGCCGGCGACTTTTCCGGCCCGCGGATCCGCCCAGCATGAAATAGCCCCGCGCGTTTCTCGTTGATGTGCATACGATGTGCATATACATGCGCGGCTCATGCAGACACTTCGAGCAGGCGTCATCGGGGCGTCCGGGTACTCGGGCATCGAGCTGACCCGGTTGATCCTCGGCCACGGTCAGGCCCGGCTGGCCTTCGCCACCAGCGACCGCTGGGTGGGCCAGACGGTGCGGGCGAAGACGGGCCTCGCGTCCGACCTCGCCTACGTGTCCGTCGAGGCGGGCCTCGAGGCGGCGAAGGGCTGTCAGGTGGTCTTCCTGGCCACGCCGGCGGAGTCCTCGCTGGAGCTGGGGCCGAAGCTGGCCGCGCTGGGCGTCACCGTCATCGACCTCGCCGGCTCGTTCCGCCTCAGGGACACGGCGCTGTACCCGACGTTCTACCGCTTCGAGCACTCGGCCCCGGCGCTCCTCGGGCAGGCGGTGTATGGGCTGCCGGAGCTGTTCCGCGCGCAGGTGAAGGGCGCCCGCTTCGTCGCCAACCCGGGCTGCTACCCCACCGCGGCCGCGCTGTCCGTCGCGCCGCTGCTCAAGGCCGGGCTCATCGACCCGCAGTCCCTCGTCGTCAACGCCGCGTCGGGCGTGTCCGGCGCCGGCCGCAAGGCGTCCGAGGACTTCGGCTTCATGGAGATCGACGGCGACTTCCGCGCGTACCGCACGCTGAAGCACCAGCACCTCCCGGAGATCCGCCAGACGCTGTCCGCCGTCGCCGGCGTCGACGTGCCGCTCGTCTTCACGCCGCACCTCCTGCCGGTGAAGCGCGGCATCCTCTCGACGGCCATCGCGCGGCTGAAGCCCGGCGTCACCAACGCGCAGGTGCAGCAGGCGCTGGCCGACGCGTACGGGAACGAGCCGCTCGTGGTGCTGAAGCCTGAGCCCGACGCGGTGCGGCTCGCCGACGTGGTGCTGACGCCGAAGTGCGTCGTCGGCGCGGCGACCGACGGGACGCACGTCGCGTCCATCTCCGCCATCGACAACCTCTTGAAGGGCGCCGCCAGCCAGGCCGTGCAGAACATGAACCTGGCGCTGGGGCTGCCCGAGACGATGGGGCTGTTGTCGTGAGCCCGGGAGGTGCGTCGTGCCCGTAGCCCGCGGCTTTCTCTTCTCCGGCCTCCACGCCGGCATCAAGCCGTTCAAGAAGGACCTCGCGCTCATCGCCAGCGAGTCGCCGTGCAGCGCCGCGGCGGTGCTGACCGTCAACAAGGCGAAGGCCGCGCCGGTGCAGGACTGCGCGCGCCGCCTGCCCGCCACCGGCGTCCGCGCCGTGCTGGTCAACTCGGGCAACGCCAACGCGCTCACCGGGCCCGAAGGCCTCGCCGACGTCGCCGAGCTGTGCGCCGCCACCGCGAAGGTGCTCGAGGTGCCGCCCGAGGCCGTGCTCATGGCGTCCACCGGCGTCATCGGCCAGCGCCTGCCGAAGGCGAAGATCGTCGACGCGCTGCCGAAGCTCAAAAGCCAGCTCAGGTCGGCGCCCGAGTCCGCGGCCGAGGCCATTCTCACCACGGACACGCACATCAAGGTCGCCTCGCGCACCGTGCGCTGGGGCCGCAAGGAGGGCCGCATCACCGCGCTCTGCAAAGGCAGCGGGATGATCGCCCCGCAGCTCGCCTCCACCATCGCCGTCATCTGCACCGACGTCGCCATCACGCCCGCGCTGTTGCACCGGGCGCTCAAGGACTCGATGGACGGGAGCTTCAACAACCTCACCGTCGACAACGACATGAGCACCAACGACGTGGTGCTCGCGCTCGCCAACGGCCAGCTGGGGAACCCGGAGATCTCCGCGCCCGGCGCCGAGTACGACGCCTTCTTCGCGCAGCTCCAGTCCATCTGCGTCGAGCTCGCGAAGGAGGTCGCCCGCGACGGCGAAGGCGCCACGCGCATGCTGGAGGTGCGCGTGTCCGGCGCGCCAACAAAGGCCATCGCCACCGATATCGCGCGTTCCGTCGCCGGCTCGACGCTGGTGAAGGCCGCCATCTTCGGCGCGGACCCGAACTGGGGCCGCGTGCTGGCCACCGTCGGCGCGCGCTGCGGCAGCCAGAGCTACGACGTGGACCCCGAGAAGGCGAAGGTCACCGTGCAGGGCGTGCTCGTCTACGACGCGAAGCCGGCGCTCGACGTCAGCGGCTTCCCCGTCGGGGCCACCGCCACCAACGACGCGGGCGAAGGCCCGTCGGCGCCCGGCCACTCGCGGCTGCGCGCGCGCATGCGCTCGCCCGAGGTGGTGATCGAGGTGGACCTCCGCGCCGGCGCCGAGTCGTCGGTCGGCTGGGGCTGCGACCTCTCGTACGACTACGTGAAGATCAACGCCGACTACACCTCGCTGCTGGTCCCGACGGCGGACGGCAGCGTGGCGAAGGACGACCGGCTCACCAACTACTCGCCGAAGTTCAAGGTGAGCCTCGTCACCCAGGCGCTCACCTACATCAGCCGCTTCGCCGGCAAGCGCGTGGTGCTGAAGCTGGGCCGACAGGCGATGGGCAAGGACTCGCTGCGCGCTTCCCTCGTCGAGGACGTGAACCTGCTGCGGGCCGTCGGCATGGTGCCCATCGTCGTCCACGGCGAGTCGCCCGAGGGCCAGTCGAAGGGCGACTTCCACTCGAAGGAGATGATGCTGTCGGGCCAGACGAACACCGAGCTGGTCACGCTGCTCAACCGCTCCGGCACGCAGGCCATCGGCCTCTCGGGCATGGACGCGTCCTTCCTGAAGGCGAAGCGGCTCGGCGAAGGCGTGCCCGGCGAAGTGGTGTCCATCAACAAGGACCTGCTCGAGATGTTCCTCCAGCGCGGCTACGTGCCGGTGGTGTCGCCGGTGGGTTTCCTGGACGACGGCTCGACGCTGGCCATCGAGCCCGACCAGCTGGCGAGCGAGCTCGCGGTCGCCGCCAACGCCACGAAGCTGGTGTACCTCGTCGGCGTGCCCGGCTTCACCGAGGACGACGAGCTCCTCGGGCAGCTGACCGTCTCGGCGCTGAAGGCCAAGGTGGACAAGGGCGTCTTCAACCGCAACCTCACCCGCAAGGGCCGCTGCGCCATCTCCGCCCTGGAGCGCGGCGTCGAGCGCGTGCACGTCATCGACGCGCGCACGCCCCACAGCATCATCGCGGAGTTCTTCACCGACCAGGGCATCGGCTCGCTGGTGACCCATGACTGACGTCGCGTCCCACCGCACCCGGCGCGAGGTGATTCGCCGCCTGCTCCGCACCCACGTCGTCGCCACCCAGGACGAATTGGGCGAGCTGCTCAAGCGCGAAGGCATCGAGGTGACCCAGGCCACGCTGTCGCGGGACCTCGCCCGCCTGCAGGCCCGCCGCGTCACGCTGCCGGACGGCGGTACGGTGTACGAATTGAAGGACGCGCCCGCGCCGCGCGGCGAGGAGTCCCTGCGCGCGGTGCACGCGCTGGTGACGACGGTGGACGACGCCGACGCGATGGTGGTGGTGCGCACGCTGCCCGGCGGCGCGCCGGCGGTGGCCGCGGCCATCGACTCGACGCGGCCCTCGGGCGTGCTGGGCACCATCGCCGGGGACGACACCATCTTCATCGTGCCCGCGAAGGGCGTGAAGCCGTCGCGCGTGAAGCGCGACCTGATGGCCGTGTGGAAGAAGGGAGTGGCGTCATGACGTTGGCGAAGACCGAGGCCTCCGGCGGACCGGGGCTGCTCAAGCAGGTGATGGCGTTCTCGAGCTCGCTGGCGCTCGACCGGCAGCTGCTCCGCGAGGACCTGGTGGGCTCGCTGGCGCACGTGACGATGCTGGGCCGCACCGGCGTCATCCCGAAGGACGCGGCGCAGGCCATTCGCGAGGGGCTCATCGCGCTGTGGGACCGCGCCGACGCCGGCACGCTGGCCTTGCCCGACGAGGAAGACGTGCACATGGCGGTGGAGGCGGAACTGAACCGCACCATCGGCGCGCCCGCGGCCCTGCTGCACTCCGCGCGCAGCCGCAACGACCAGGTGGCGACGGACCTCCGCCTGCACGTGCGCGAGTCGGTGGCGCTGGCGCTCGAGTCCGTCGCCGGCTTCGTCGGCGAGCTGGTGGCCCGCGCGCGCGCGGAAGGAGGCGTCATCCTCCCGGCGTACACCCACCGGCAGCGCGCCCAGCCGGTGTCGCTCGCCTACTGGCTCGCGTCGTACGCGGCCGCATTCCTGCGCGACGCGCAGCTGCTGGCCTTCGTGCTCGAGCAGTGCAAACTGTCGCCGCTGGGCGTCGGGGCCATCTCCGGGACGTCGCTGGGCATCGACCGCGAGGTGACGCGCACGCTGCTCGGCTTCGAGGGCACCACGCTGAACGGCCTCGACACCGTGGGCGACCGCGACTTCGCGCTCGACTACCTCTACGCCACCGCGCGGCTCATGGTGCACGCGAGCCGCCTGTCGACCGACTTCATCGACTTCACCACCTCGGAGTTCGGCTTCGCGTCGCTGTCCGGCGACATCTCCATGGGCAGCTCGATGATGCCGCAGAAGAAGAACCCCGACGTCTTCGAGCTCATCCGCGGGAAGAGCGGCAAGGCGGTCGGCAACCTGGTCGGCCTGCTCGTCACCGTGAAGGGCCTGCCCGGCGGCTACAACCGCGACCTGCAGGAGGACCGCGCGTCGCTGCTCGAGACGGGGCCGCTCTTGCACGGCAGCCTCGAGGTGCTCCGGCTGGCGCTGCCGCGCGTCACCTTCAATCGGGAGCGCTGCCGCGCCGCCGTGGACGAGGGCTTCACGCAGGCCACCGACCTCGCCGAGGCGCTGGTGCAGAAGGGCATGCCGTTCCGCCGGGCGTACCAGGTGGTGGGCAGCCTGGTGCGCCGCTGCCAGGAGCAGGGGCTGACGCTGGCGCAGGCGACGGTGGCGCTGGGCCAGTCCATCGACCCGGCGCTCGACGCCGCCACGCTGTCGGTGCTGGACGCGGCGGGCGCCGTGGCCCGCAAGCAGAGCGCCGGTAGCACCGGCCCCGAGGCCGTCGCGGAGCAGCTCGACGCGCTGGAGGCGCAGGCGAAGGCGCTCGGCGAGAAATCGAAGTCCGTACCGCGCCTCGAGGTGGTGTACACGCGGCTCAAGGAGGCCACCCTGTGACGAAGACCAAGCGCGACCTCATCACCCTGAAGGACCTCACCGTCGACGAGCACCTTTCACTGTTCCGCCGCGCGAAGGTGCTGAAGGCCGCGCGCGCCGAGCGCCGCCCCGTCAACACGATGGTGGGCCGCACGCTGGTGATGATCTTCGAGAAGGCGTCGACGCGGACGCGCCTGTCCTTCCAGGCCGCGATGCTGCAGCTCGGCGGCACCACCATCGACCTGTCCACCTCCAACTCGCAGATGGCGCGCGGCGAGCCGCTGCCTGACACCGCGCGCGTCACCGGCCGCTACTGCGACGTGGTGATGATGCGCACCTTCGGCGACGAGCGCCTGCTGGAGTTCGCGAAGCACTGCGAGGTGCCGGTCATCAACGGCCTCACCGACGGCGGACACCCGGTGCAGATCATGACGGACCTCTTCACCATCGCCGAGCGCCTCGGCGACGTGAAGGGCAAGACGATCGCCTTCGTCGGCGACACCGGCAGCAACATGGGCCGCAGCTTCGCCGAGGGCGCGGGCCTGTTCGGCTACCAGCTGAAGCTGGCGTCGCCGAAGGGCTACCACCCGCCGGACGACGTGGTGAAGCCGTCGAAGGGCTTCGTGACGCTCTTGACCGACCCGAAGGAAGCGGTGAAGGGCGCCGACGTCGTCGTCACCGACGTGTGGACGTCGATGGGCCAGGAGGCGGAGTCGAAGCAGCGCCTCGCGGACCTCGCCGGCTACCAGGTGGACGCCGCGTTGATGAAGCTGGCCGCGCCGCACGCCCTGTTCCTGCACTGCCTGCCCGCGCACCGCGGCGAAGAGGTGACGGGCGAGGTGCTCGACGGCCCGCAGTCGGCGGCCTGGGACGAGGCGGAGAACCGCCTGCACGTGCAGAAGGCGCTCATCGAGTACCTCGTGCTCGAAGACGAGCGCCGCCGCGCGACGCGATGAGGCCACCCGTCGCCACCGAGTCCCAGGGGAAGTGGGGCCTCGTCAGCATCGTGTGCAGCGCCGGCGCCTTCCTGGCCATCTTCGCCGGCGTGCTGCCCTTCGTGGGCTGCATCGCGACGCCGCTGGGCCTCTTGAGCTCGCTCTCCGGCGTCGTGCTGGGCGTCATCGCCATCATCGACGGCGGGCGGCGGAACGACCTGGCGGAGCGGCTGCGCGGCGTCGCGGGGGTGGTGCTGGGGTTGGCGTTGCCCATCGCGGCGGGCGCGGCCGTGCTGTTCTTCAGCCGCTCGATGCTGCGGGACGCGTTCTCCGCTCCGCCGGCGGCCGTCGCCGCGCCCGACGCCGGGCCCTGAAGACACGACCGGCGCTGCCGCTCCTTCGAGCCTGCAGCGCCGGCGACCTGCGCCCCTCGTGAAGCCCCGTCAGTCGGCGCCCGCCGGGGCCGCGGCCTTGAGCGCCTTCGCCAGGTCGACCGCCCGCTTGCCGGTGATGGACATCTCGCGGCGCTGGCGCGTCGCCGGGGGGACGGTGCACCTCGACTGACAGGAGGCCTCAAAAGCGTGCGCCGGCGGGGATTGTTGCGTACCGTCGCGCCTGCCTGGAACCGGTCTTCACCATCTGGCTGGCGTTCATGGGGCTGTCCATCGGCAGCTTCCTCAACGTGGTCATCGCGCGCGTGCCCCACGACGAGAGCATCGTGCGGCCGCGCTCGAAGTGCCCGAAGTGCGGCAAGCCGCTGGCCTGGTACGACAACGTCCCGGTCGTCTCGTGGCTGGTGCTGCGCGGGAAGTGCCGCAACTGCAAGGCGCCCATCTCGCCCCGCTACCTCCTCGTCGAGCTGCTGACCGGCGCGCTCTTCCTGGCGTGCCTCGCGCGCTTCGGCTGGACGTGGCAGCTGGTGCCGGCGCTCACCTTCATCGTGCTGCTCGTGCCGCTGGTGTTCATCGACGCCGAGCACTGGGTGTTGCCCTTCGAGCTGACGCTGCCGGGCATCGCGCTGGCGGTGCTGTTGCGCGCGCCGGAAGGCCTGCCCGCGGTGAAGGCGGCGGCGCTCGGCGTGGTCGCGGGCTTCCTGCTCTTCCGCGTCATGGAGTTCGCCGGCTGGGCCGTCACCGGCCGCGAGGCACTTGGCGCGGGCGACAAGTACCTCCTCGCCATGGTGCTGGGCTTTCTCGGGTGGCGCGCCATCCTCGGCGTGGTGCTGCTCGCGTCGCTGCAGGCCGCGGTGGTGGGCATCATCCGCATGCGGCTCACCGGCAAGGCCAACGAGGCGGCCGGTGGCGAAGACGAGGAGGACGCTGGCGAGGCGCCGCCGCGCCAGACGTGGACGCCGGCCTTCCTGAAGCCCGGCCTGCCCGTGTGGAAGCGCCTGCTGCTGGTGCCGTACGCGCTGCTCATCCAGGACGTGCCGGATCCGGAGCTCGACGAGGAGACGGGCGAGGACACGTGGGAGCCGCAGGCGAACAACCTGCCGTTCGGCCCGTGGATCGGCCTCGCCGCGCTCGAGGTGATGCTGCTGGGCCCGTGGCTCGCCGCGAAGCTGGTCGGCACCGCGTTCGAGCTGCACGGGCAGCTGTTGTTCGGTTGACGGGGTGGCGAGATGCGCACGGGACGAGACGCACTGAAGGTCGCGCGGCGGGTGGTGGTGAAGATCGGCACCAACGCGCTCACCAACGCGACCGGCCGCTTCCACCGCCCGCACTTCGAGGCGCTGGCGAAGGAGCTGCTGGCGGTCGCCGAGGGCCGGCAGCTGGTGCTGGTGTCGTCGGGCGCCATCGCGCTCGGGGTGGAGCGGCTGGGCCTCAAGGCGAAGCCGAAGGACATGCCCGGCAAGCAGGCCTGCGCGGCCGTCGGCCAGAGCCGGCTGATGCACGCGTGGGAAGAGGCGCTCGCGCCCCGCGTCGTGGCGCAGGTGCTGCTCACGCATTCCGACGTGCAGGACCGCCGCCGCTACCTGAACGCGCGGCATGCGCTGGAGCGCCTCATCGACGAGGGCGTGGTGCCGGTCATCAACGAGAACGACACGGTGTCCGTCGATGAGATCAAGTTCGGCGACAACGACACCCTGGCGGGCCTCGTCGCGGGCCTGGTGTCGGCGGACGTCCTCGTCATCCTCTCGGACGTCGACGGGCTGTACGACGCGGACCCGCGCAAGCACGCCGGCGCCAAGCTCATCCCCGAGGTGCGCGAGGTGACGCGCGCGATGCTGGCGGCGGCCAGCGGCACGGGCAGCCAGGTGGGCACCGGGGGCATGGCGACGAAGCTGCGCTCGGCGGCGCGGGTGACGGAGCTGGGCATTCGCTGCGTCATCGCGAAGGGCCACCCGCCGGGCACGCTGGGCCGCGTCTTCTCGGGCGAGGCCGTGGGCACGCTGTTCGAGCCCAGGTCGACGCGCCTCGACGCCCGCGCGGCGTGGATCGCCCACGCGCTCAAGCCGAAGGGCACGCTGGTGGTGGACGCGGGCGCCCGCGACGCCGTGCGCCTCAAGAAGAAGTCGCTGCTGCCGTCGGGCATCACGCGCGTCGACGGCACCTTCGCGCTGGGCGACCCGGTGGACCTGGCGGACCCGTCGGGCGAGGTGTTCGCGCGCGGGCTCGCGGCCTACGGCGCCGACGAGCTGCGGAAGCTGGCGGGGAAGAAGACGTCGCAGATTGAAGCGACGCTCGGCTACCGCGGCCTCGACGAAGCCGTGCACCGCGACGATCTCGCCGTGCTCGACTCGTAACGGGCCGTCAATCCCCCACGCGCCGCGCGCGCGAGTGAACGGCGAAATCGATCCTGTCAACCGGGTCTCGGCCTTGTTTCATCTCGTCGCGCGCGGTTTCGTTGTGTCCACGCGCGACGCGCCGAACGGGAGGGCCGCCCGATGCTGCGTTCCGAAGTCCCAGCGTTGAAGAACTTCGAGGAAGCGGGCCGCCAATTGCTCGCTCGGGCCTGCGACCCCACCAGGTGGGGGCTGATGGTGCGGCGCGTGACGGTGGACAACAGCGCCCGCGTCGGCCGCATTCAGGTGTGCGCGACGGTGGACGTGATGCCGACGCTCGACACGTACCTCCGCATCTCCTTCAAGGGGCCGGGGCTCTCGCCGATGGACGCCGCCGAGTACCTCGAGCAGGTGCTGTCGGCGCGCTTCCCTTTCATCCCCAACGCCGAGTGGTTCGTCGAAATCGACGCGCGGAAGTGGATTCACTTCTCGCGGCGGTACACCCAGCCGAAGATGGAAGCGTGAGAACGTTTCGCCTCGCCGGCTGCGTCCTGCTGTGCTCGGCCTCGCTCGCGTGGGCCGACGTGCCCCCTCCCGACCTCGCCGGCTGCCAGGGCAAGGTGCCCGGCGCCGCGTGCCAGCGTGACGATGGCTCCGCGGGGACGTGCGCGAAGGCGACGTGCACGCGCAACGATTACAGCGAAGGCCCGCCGCCGAAGTCCGTGGAGTACGAGTGCGTGCGCTGCGAGGCGGGCGCCAAGGTGACGGCGCCGTCGTCCGAGCCCCCGAAGAAGTCCGGTAGCTGCGCCGCGGTGCCGGGGCTGTCGGTGCTTGCGCTCGGCGCGTGGCTCACGCGGCGCCGGCGCTCACACGTCACGCGGCGGGGAAGCGCAGCAGCGCCTCGAGCTCGGCCTTCCGGGCCTCCGCCTTCTCAGGGAAGCCGGTGACGAAGAGCGACGTCTGTGGAATGCCCGTGGCCCGCACCTCCCAACGGCGGACGTAGCCGCGCTTCACCGGCACCAGGCCCTGTTTCACCTCGAGCGCGCCCACGCGGTCGAAGGGCACCGTCACGAGCGGTCCGCCCAGGCCCAGCGTCAGCACCCGCGCCGCCCGGTCCAGCTCGATCCAGCGCGCCGGGTGCTTCAGGCGCCACAGCCCCCACAGCGCGACCGCGCCGCCGACGACCATCACCGCGCTCGTGCTGATGAGGTCGTCCGTCTTGAGGGAGTCCAGCACCTGCCAGCGGCGGAGCGTCGAATAGAGTCCGTACGCACCGACGAGCGCCGGCACGCCGCCCAGCACGACGCGCAGCAGGGGGTACGACTCGCCGACAGCGTTGAGGCGGATGCGGACCGGAGCCATTCCGTCAGTATACCCAGCCGGGTGGTTCACTCGGTGCGTGGAGCGCGGATACGCTGCGTCGCTCCATGTCCCCGCGCCTCGCCTTCGTCCTCGTGTCCTGCGCCGCGTCGCTCGCGCTCGCCGACATTCCGCCCGCCAACTCCGCGTCGTGCCGCGACCAGGGCGCCGGCGCGGCCTGCACGACGGACGACGGGCTCGCCGGCACATGCGTCGAGACGCTCGTCACCCGGCCCGACTACAGCAACGGCCCGCCGCCGACGTACAAGCAGGTGAAGATGATGATCTGCGTGGCCTCGTCGACCGCGATGGCGCGCGCGCCGTCCATGGAGCCCATCTGGACCGGGCTGCTGCTGGCGCTGCTCGCCGGAGCGGCGGCGTGGGCGCTGTGGCGGCCGGGGGCGCGCGCGACGTGACGCCGGCGGATTCGTCCCCTCTCCCCGTCCCTCGCCCCCGATGGGGGAGAAGGGGCGCGTTGGTCATCTGGTCGCCGTTCGACGCGGTCCGGGCCGCGCTGTACCGCACGCTCGCGCCGTGGCTCGCGCCGCTCTACGGCGACCGCGCGCGCCGCGTGGCGTGGATGGGCGTCGTCTCCGTGTCCAGCTCGTTCCTGCTCACCCTCGCCGCGCCGCTGTGGCTCCTC
>JBFMAB010000067.1:0-62972 GCA_040755835.1 Myxococcota bacterium | reverse complement strand
TGTTGCTGGTGGGCCTCGCGCCGGTGGCGCGCATCGGGCTGGCGCTCGCGGTGGGGCTGGGCGCGGCGGCCGCGGCGGCGCACCTGCTCGGGCGTCGCGCGTAGCGGCCGGCCTGAATTCCTTTCTCGCCTCTCTCCGCGTTCAGTGAGATAGAGCGATTTCAGCAAGCGTCGCGGCCGGGCGACCACCCCTGGGGGAACACGGACATGAAGCAGAGCAACCTTCGGCGGCTCGCCGTTTGCGGTGCCCTGGCCGTAGCGCTCGCGCTGGTGGGCTGCGGCCCGTCGACCACACCACCACCGCCTCCTCCGCCGCCCACGGGCATCGGCCCCGACGGTGGCACCGTCACCGGGCCGAACGGCTCGCAGGCGATCGTACCCGCCGGCGCGCTCGCCACCACCGTCGCCCTGGCCATCGCGAGCCCCGGCACCGGCGCGCCCGCCTTCCCGCCCGACGATGTGCTGGCGGTTGGCGACGTGTACGAGTTCACGCCGCACGGCCAGGCCTTCGCCCAGCCCGTCACGGTGCGTATTCCGTTCGACGCGTCGAAGGTGCCGGCGGGTGAGACGCCGCGGCTGTTCCACGCCGAACCCGGAGGCCGCTTCAGCGAGGTGCCGTCGGCGGTGGTGTCGGGCTCCCTCCTCGAGGCCCAGGTCCACGCCTTCTCGTACTTCGCGCCCGGTGTCCCGAAGCTGCCGACGTATGAGATCGGCAGTGAGCAACCGACTCACCTGGCTGCCTATCCCGGAGGCTCTCTGCTCGCGGTCGGGCTCAAGAACGACGGGACCGGCTGGCTGTCGCTGGTCGCGCCGAACGGCACCGTGACGTGGCAGACGACCTTTCCGGCCGAAGTCACCCTGGCGCTGGCCGTGCCGCGCGTGGCCGCGGGGCCGACGGGCAACATCTACGTCGTGGCGGCCACGAGGAAGGACGAGGCGGGAACCTCGCTGGGCGGGCGCTCCGAAGTGCGCGTCACCTCCTTCGATTCCCAGGGCCGGGAGCGCCCCGGGTGGCCGCAGCGGGTGACGGTGGGCTACGACACCTGGCCAGCGGCGATCGCCGCGGACGCACAGGACCGTGTCTTCGTCTACGGCGGCGGATCGGCTCAGAACATGTCGGCGCACGACTCGTTTCGTCCATGGCTTGCGGCTTTTTCGTCTTCGGGCGCGATCACCGCCGGTCCGTCGGCGATTGCGTTCAGCGGAACGGAGCCGAGCCGCCGGATCCTGCCCGCGGACATGGCACTCAAGGCCGGGGGGGGCCTGTACTTGACGGCCCGTGTCGTCGGGTTCGGCTCCGGCAGCGACCGGGGCACGGGCGTGCAGGTGACGTCGCTCGACGTGAGCGGGATGCCGGTGTCTGGATTCCCGGCGCGGCTCTCGATGGACACCCCGTACTTCGGCGCTCCGGTTGCGCTGGGGACGAACGACGACGTCTTCGTGCTCGGCGCGCAGCTGTACGGACTCAATTCGACCGGCACTCCGCTTCAAGGGCTTCCGGCGAACCTGGGGCTCGGTGACACCGACGAGCTCAGCCGCGACACGCAGCCCAGGCTCTCCTTTGGCCTTGGGAACCTCTATTTCGCGGGGGAGAGCACCGATCGCGCGGGCGGGGCCGGCGGCATCGACGTCTTCGTGCAGGCGCTCACGAGCGCCGGAGCGAGCCTCCCCACGTTTCCGACCTACTTCGGCACGCAGGACGACGACTTCGTGGCGGGCTCGGCCCTCGACTCGGCGGGGCGCCTGTGGATCCTCTGGTACAGCGACGGTGCCCAGCGCAAGACATTCCTGACGCGAATGCCGGGCATCTGACAGTGAGGTGCGTCGCACCGTCTCGACGCGGCGCGCGTCTTGCCGGCCAGCCGTCTTGCTCGCCGCGCCTCGGGCCGCTCGCGACGCGCCGCTTTCACCGGCGCCTCGTCAGTGCGCCGCGAGCTTCTCGATGAGGCCGACCACCCTGTCTTCGTCGGCGGCGCCCACCGCGCTCGTCACCAGCTTGCCTTCGCGGTCGACGATGAACAGCGTAGGCAGCGAGTCCACGCCGTAGCGCGCCTCGATCTCCGGGTCGCCCAGCACGGCGAAGCGCTCGAGGCCCGGCACCGCTTGCGCGAACTGCGTCACCAGCGGTACCTGGCCCGGCGGGTCGTCCTCGCTGATGGCGACGAAGGCGACGCCCTTCGACTCGAGCCGCAGCGCCATCGGCACCAGCCACGGCATCTCCGCGCGGCACGGCGGGCACCACGTCGCCCAGAAGTCGATGACGACC
The DNA here is from genome assembly GCA_040755835.1 of Myxococcota bacterium. Classification (GTDB taxonomy): domain Bacteria; phylum Myxococcota; class Myxococcia; order Myxococcales; family Myxococcaceae; genus JADLDB01. Next base: position 60,707 of record JBFMAB010000067.1, on the reverse strand, counting down.
ACCTTCCCGCGCAGCTGCGACAGCGTGACGGTGCCGCCGCCGAGGCGGGGCAGGGTGAAGTCCGGCACCGGCTCGCCGGGACGCGGCCGCTCCGTGCGCGTCGGCCGCGGCGGTGGCGCCGGCGGGGCGAGCTGCATCGCCGGCGGGGCGGGAGGCGGAGCCGCGGGCGCCGTGGCCAGCGTGTACGCCGTCGTCAGCAGGACCGCGACGGCCAGGCCTCCCAGGCCCGCCACCAGGTAACGCCGCGTTTCCTCGTCGTTGCTCGCCATGGCGCGCGTCAGAGCCCTTCGGAGGGCACGACGGTGTTGTCGTCGCTCGTGCGGTCGATGAGCTTGTTGAGCGGATCGATCCCCACGCGCGCCGGCTTCTGCGGCACGGTGAAGGACACCTCGGTCTCGCCCTTGCCGATCTGCCGCTTCTCGAGGAACAGCGCGGCGCCGTCGTCGTCCAGCGCGCCCACGTCCATCCAGTCTTTGAAGTCGAGCTCGGTCTGTTGCCCCTGGTCGTCGCTGCGGTACTTCACCGCCTTCACCTTCACGGTGACGTCCCAGCCGCCCGCGGCGTTCTGCCTCATCGACGCGGACAGCGCGCGGTTGTCGTACAGCGTGATGGTCTCGAAGAGATCTTCGATGAGGTACTGGAACTCGGGCGGCGTCTCCGCGCGCAGGAAGTCGAGCAGCTCCTTCGACGTGGTGTACGGCGGGCCCTTGAACTTCACGGCCTCGACGTACTTCTTCAGGGCGCGGTTGACGGTGTCCTCGCCGATGAAGTCCTGCAGGGCGTACATCGCGAGGCTCCCCTTGTTGTAGTGGATGTAGGGCTGGTTCTCGTTCTGCGCGAGCGGCAGCTCCTTCTTGCGCTCGGTGACGCGGCCCAGCAGGTAGCGATCGAGCTCGTACTTGAGGAAGCGCCGCATCTTGAGCGGGCCGTAGCGTTGCTTCATCACCATCAGCGCGGAGTACTGCGCCATCGTCTCGCTCGTCATCGTCGCGCCCCGCACGTTGGCGCCGACGACCTGGTGCGCCCACCACTGGTGCGCGATCTCGTGCGCCGTCACGTAGTACGGGTAGTCCAGGTCGTCCGGGTTGCCGTCGCGCACGCGCGCGATGAAGCCGATCGCCTCGGAGTACGGAATCGTGTTGGGAAAGGACTGCGCGAACGTCTGGTAGCGAGGGAACTCGAGGATCCGCGCCTGCCTGTGCTGGTACGGACCGAACGCCTCGCTGCAGTACGCCAGCGCGTCCTTCATGCCCGTCATCATCCGGTCGACGTTGTACGGGTGCGTCGGGTGAAAATAGACCTCCAGCTTCACGCCGTTCCACTCGTCGCGGCGCACCTCGTAGCGCGCGGAGAGCACCGAGAAGAAGTTGAGGATCGGCTGGTCCATGACGTACCGGAAGCAGCGCCGGCCGTCTTGCGTCCATTCCTTCTCGAGGTAGCCCGGGGCGACGGCGAGCTGCTCCGGCACCGTGCACACCGTCGAGCGGAAGCCGATGAAGTCGGAGTCCTTGCGGATGTAGTTGTGCTGCAGCTCCTTGACGTCGTCGCGCGGCGCCATGCGCTCTTTCGGCGACAGGTCATACGACTTGCGATCGCCGTCCTCGGACAGCTCCGCGTCCGCCTGGTAGCCGAGGATCGGCAGGTTGAGGTTGTTGAAGAAGGTGCCGTTGCCCACCACGTCGGTCCGCCGGTTGCCATGGACGAGCGGATCGGCGGTGAACTCGAGCTCGAAGGCCAGCGGTCGCTTCTCGCCGGGCGCCATCGGCGTCACCGGGAAGATCCACAGCCCGTGCCGCTCGTCGTGCTTCGCCCGGTCGACGGTGACGTCGCCCAGCGTGAGCGCCTTCACCTTCGCGTCGTCGGGGAGGCCGACCATCACGCGCTCGACGCTCGTGTCCGTCTTGTTCTCGAGCAGGTACGCGCCCTTTGCGACCAGCCGGGGCACCGCCTCGTCGGGGAACAGGTCGAACGCCACCTCGGCGTCGACGACTCGCGGCTGCGGCGCGTCCACCCACTCGGCGCGGTACGTCTTCTCGTAGTCGGCCCGCAGCCGCTCCGCGTCCTTCCCCGTCACGAAGCGGTGCCGCACGTGCGTCTCGGTGAAGAGGAAGGCGGCGAGGCCGAGCGCCACCAGCGCCAGCGCACCGACGGCGAGCGCCCACCGCCGCGTGACGCGCGCGCGCGCCGCCCGCAGCCGCTGCCGCGAGGCGCTGTCGCGGCCGCGCACCACGAAGAGCGCCGCCACCGCCAGCATCACGCCCATCACCGAGTACCAGAAGCCGCGGTACCAGAGCGCCGCGGGCACCCAGTGCCCGTACCCGTTCATGTCCGAGTATGGGATGGCGGGCTCGCTGCCGTAGCGCAGCAGCCGATCCTCCACGCCGACGGCGCGCAGCACCAGCTGGCTCACGTAGTAGAGCACCATGACGCCGTGCCCCAGGTACTTGTGGTTGATGAGCACCTGGGCCGTGATGGCGAGGCTGCTGAGGAGCAGGTCCTGCAGGAGCCCGAAGGGCAACAGCTCGACCAGGTACAGCCGCCACTCGACATCGAAGAAGCCGCGCGACACCTGCGCGGTGAGCGCCGACAGGCCGACCACCAGCTCGAGGGACGCGGCGACCAGCCACAGCGCCAGCACGCGTGCGGTAAGCAGCACCCACGTCGGCACGCGCGACGCGTCGATGATGTCGCCGACGCCCGCGTCGCGGTCCTTCCACACCATTTCGCCCGAGTAGAAGGTGATGGTGATGAGGAAGAAGAGGCCGAAGGTGCCGCTCGCCATCTCCAGCACCTGCCAGGTGACGGGCAGGGTGGCGGTGCCGAACAGCTCCTTCGTCACCAGCATGCCGATCAGCACGAAGGACAGGCCGGCGACGACGAAGCTCCAGTAGACGGGCGAGCGCAGCACGTCGCGGAACATGAGCCACGCCGTCGACGCGGCCGTGCGGGCCCAGCCGAGCGCGGTCGGGTGCGCGTTGGCGACGGGAAGGGGGCCGTGCGCCGCGGGGGCCTCGTCGTCCGTCCGGCGGGCGCCTTTCTGCTCGTCGACGGTGGTGCGGAAGCGGGCGACGGTGAAGGCCAGCAGCGCCGCGCCGACCGCGGTCCACAGGGCGCGGTTCCCGAGCAGCACCCCGGTGAGCGGCACCAGGTCGCGGTTGCGCTCCGCCGGCGTCCAGTACCTTGTGGCGAGGTCGAAGGACAAAAAGCCGAACGGGTCCAGCAGGCCGGCGAGCGTCTGTTGCTGCACGTCAGTGAGCAGCGTGCTCAGCACCAGGTAGCCCAGCACCAGCACCACCACGCCGACGTAGACGGGTGCCATCGCCCGCGTGAGCGCCGCCAGCGAGAAGAACACCACGCCGGTGAAGAACAGCATCGGCCAGACGCTGACGACGTACGGCCAGAGGTAGACCGACAGGCGCTCGGGCCCCAGCTGCGAGTCATCGATGAACCGCGCGATGAGCGCCCCGAAGAACTGGCCGAAGTTGATGGCGAGGAAGAGGACGGCCGCGAACGCGAACGCGCCGAGGAAGCGGCCGATGACGTACGGCCCCTTGCGCACGTTCTTGGTGAAGATGATGGTCCACGTGCGGTGGCCGAAGTCCTGGAACGCGGCCTGCCCGAAGATCGCCGCGACCGTGAAGAGCCCCAGCAGCGCGACGACGTTGGTGGTGCCGAAGACGGTGTGCGGGCTGTTCGCGTGCACGCGCTCGCTGCCGGTGGCGACGGAGATCGCCTTGAAGGCGCCCGACGACGCCAGCATCAGGAAGACGCCCGACGCGAACAGCACCACCGCGTAGACGTACGTCGACAGCATCTTCAGCCGGCGGCGCAGCTCGAAGCCGATCAGCGCGGTCAACATCGCGTCAGGCCGCCTCCGCCGGCGCCTGGGCCTTCGCCAGCGCCCGGAAGTACACGTCCTCGAGGTCGGGGCTGACGGCCTCGAAGCCCTCGGGCTGGCTCTCGGCGTACACGTGTACCAGCCGCTGGCCGGCGACGCGGCGAACGGCGATGACCGGCAGCGCCTTCGCTACCGCCTCGAGCTCCTCGGCCGACACGAACTTCTTCCAGATGCGGCCGTCGAGGTCCTTCATCAGCTCGAGCGGGTGCCCGTGAAGGACGACGCGCCCGCCCGCCAGGATCGCCATGTTCCGGCAGAGGTCTGCCACGTCGCTGACGATGTGCGTGGACAGCAGCACCACCACGTCCTCGCTGATCTCCGCGAGCAGGTTGTGGAAGCGGAAGCGCTCGGCCGGGTCGAGGCCCGCCGTCGGCTCGTCCACGATGATCAGCTTCGGGTCGCCGAGCAGCGCCTGGGCGATGCCGAAGCGCTGCTTCATGCCACCGGAGTAGCCGCCGAGCCGGTGGAAGCGGTGGTCCCACAGGTTCGTCTTCGTGAGCAGCGCCTTCACCACGTCGTGCCGCTCGCCCCGCTTCGACAGCCCCTTGAGCTGCGCGAGGTGATCGAGCATGTCCCATGCCGTCACCTTCGGGTACACGCCGAAGTCCTGCGGCAGGTACCCGAGGACGTCGCGCAGCTTCTCCTTGTCTCTGCGGATGTCGATGCCGTCGAAGGTCATGGTGCCGGCGTCCACGTCCTGCAGCGTCGCCACGCTGCGCATCAGCGTCGACTTGCCGGCGCCGTTGGGGCCGAGCAGCCCGTACATGCCGCGGGGGATGGTGAGCGTCACGTCCTGCAGCGCCTTCACCCCGTTCGGGTACGTCTTGGACACGCCTTCGAGCTTGAGCTCCATGGCAGCGGACCTTGCTACGCCCATTCACGAAGGCAATCCCAACCGGTGGTTCGCGCTTCAAAGCCCGGCGGCGCGGCACTACAAGGCGCCCCCATGACCCAGATCCACCATGTGATGGCGCGTGAGATTCTCGACTCCCGTGGCAACCCCACCGTCGAGGCGGAAGTGGTGCTGGACGACGGCGCGTTCGGGCGCGCGGCGGTGCCCTCGGGCGCCTCCACCGGCGAGCACGAGGCCGTGGAGCTGCGCGACGGCGACAAGGCGCGCTACCTCGGCAAGGGCGTCTTGAAGGCGGTGAAGCACGTCGACGAGATCATCGCGCCCGCGGTCATCGGCCTCGACGCGTTCGACCAGGCGGCGCTCGACGCGAAGCTGTTGTCGCTCGACGGCACGGCCAACAAGAGCAAACTGGGCGCCAACGCGATCCTCTCGGTGTCGATGGCGGTGGCCCGCGCGGCGGCGACGTCGGCCGGCCTGCCGCTCTACCGGTACATCGGCGGCGCCCAGGCGCGCACGCTGCCCGTGCCGATGATGAACATCCTGAACGGCGGCGCGCACGCGGACACCAACGTCGACGTGCAGGAATTCATGGTGCTGCCCTGGGGCGCCTCGTCCTTCAAGGAAGGCCTGCGCTGGGGCGCCGAGGTGTTCCACGCGCTCAAGAAGATCCTCAAGTCGAAGAAGCTCGCGACCGGCGTCGGTGACGAGGGCGGCTATGCGCCCGAGCTGCCGTCGAACGAGGACGCGCTCAAGCTGATCATGGAGGCCATCTCCGCCGCGGGCTTCAAGGCCGGCGAGCAGATCGCGCTGTGCCTCGACGTCGCCGCCAGCGAGTTCTTCGACGAGGAAACGAAGAAGTACACGTTCAAGGCCGACGGCAAGAAGCTCGACTCCGCGGGCATCGTCGCCTGGTACCAGGAGCTCGCCGCGAAGTACCCGATCGTCAGCATCGAGGACGGCTGCGCCGAGGACGACTGGGACGGCTGGAAGAAGCTGACCGACGCGATGGGCAAGAAGGTGCAGCTCGTCGGCGACGACCTCTTCGTCACCAACGTGACGCGCCTGTCGCGCGGCATCGAGAGCGGCGTGGGCAACTCCATCCTCGTGAAGGTGAACCAGATCGGCACGCTGACCGAGACCTTCGACGCCGTGCGCATGGCGCACCGCGCGGGCTTCACCAGCGTGATGAGCCACCGCAGCGGCGAGACCGAGGACAGCACCATCGCCGACCTCGCCGTGGCGCTCGACTGCGGGCTCATCAAGACAGGCAGCGCGAGCCGCAGCGATCGCATCGCCAAGTACAACCAGCTCCTGCGGATCGAGGAAGAGCTGGGCGCCGCGGCGCGCTATGCCGGCCGCCGGGCGATCAAGCAGTGACGACGCCGCGCATCCTCGTCTCCAACGACGACGGCATCCACGCGCGGGGCCTCGCGGCGCTCATCGGCGCGGCCGAGGGCCTGGGCGAGGTGTGGGTGGTGGCGCCGGAGCACGAGCAGAGCGCCTCCTCGCACGCGCTGTCGCTCCACCGGCCGCTGCGCATCCGCAAGCTGGAGGAGCGCCGCTTCGCAATCGACGGCACCCCGGCTGACTGCGTGTACGTCGCGGTCAACCACCTGATGAAGGACGCACGGCCGACGCTGGTGCTGTCCGGCATCAACCACGGCCCCAACCTCGCCGAGGACGTCATCTACTCGGGCACGGTGGCCGCGGCGATGGAAGGGTCGCTGCTCGGCGTGCCGTCGATCGCCTTCAGCCTGGCGACGCGGCGCACGTTCGAATTCGAGCACGCGGCGCAGTTCGCCCGCGCGCTGGTGAAGGCCGCGCTGGCCAACCCGCTGCCGCCGCGCATGCTGCTGAACGTCAACATCCCCGCGTACCCGCCGCTCAAGGGCTACCAGGTGACGCGGCTCGGCCGGCACAGCTACGGCGCCGACGTCATCGAGAAGGACGATCCCCGCGGCCGGAAGTACTACTGGATCGGCGGGACCGGGTACGAGCACGTGAAGGCGCCGGGCACCGACGTGACCGCGGTGCACGACGACCAGTACGTGTCGATTACCCCGTTGATGCTCGATCTCACCGACGCTGCGCTGCTCGACACCGTGCGCGGCTGGGCGATCGACGGCTTCACGCAGCTGAAGACTTGAGCCACCCGGCAGGCGGGTGACACTGGGGCCCATGTCGCCGTGTTCGCCAGGCCGGCTCCTGGCAGTGGCCCTCGTGTCGCTGTGCGGGGCGGGGTGCGCGACGACGTCGACGGCCGCGAAGGTGGGCGGGCTGGACGCGCCGCACCGCGAGCCCGAGCTGGTCCTCGTCACGCACCACGTCGAGAAAGGCGACACGCTGTACCGCATCGCGCGCGCGTACGGCCTGTCCGTCGAGGACCTGATGGTGGCGAACCGCATCGAGGATCCGCGCGAGCTGAAGGTGGGCGAGGAGCTCGTGGTGCCGGGCGCGAAGGAGAAGAAGCCCATCGTGGCGGCGGACTCGCCGGAGCCCACCTCGAGCCGCACGCTGAGCGAGGCCGAGGCCGGGCGGCGCCTGCCGAAGGCGGTGAAGGTGGGCCGCCGGGACGGGACGCTCCAGTGGCCGCTGCGCGGCGTGCTGTACGCGCGCTTCGGCAGGAAGGGGAAGGAGCCGCACGACGGCATCGATCTCGCCGCGCCCGCCGGCACGCCAGTGAAGACCGCCGCGCCGGGCACGGTGCTCTTCGCGGGCGACCAGAAGGGCTACGGCCTCATCGTCATCGTCGAGCACGACTCCGGGCTCATCACGCTGTACGCGCACAACCGGGACCTGCGCGTGAAGACGGGCCAGAAGGTGCGCGAGGGCCAGGTGGTGGCGACGGTGGGCGACTCCGGCCGTACGAGCGGCCCGCACCTGCACTTCGAGGTGCGGAAGAACGGCGTGCCGGTCGATCCGCTCGATCACCTCGGGCCGGTGCCGGCCGCGAACTGAACGTCGTCTCCGCTCACCCGCGAGCGGGTCAGGGAGCGGGGATGCGCAGGAACATCGGCTGCCAGTCGGCCGCGCCGTCGTCGCTCACCTGCGCCAGGCCGCCGTCGGGCCCGAGCAGCCACACCTCCGGCGTGCCGCCGCGCGTGGACACGAACGCGACGTAGCGCCCGTCGGGGCTCACCGCCGGCTGGTGATCGTCCCACGGGCCGGCGGACAGCACCGTCGCCCGCCCGCTATCGACCTCCACCGAGACGAGGTGCCAGAAGTCGTTCTCCGCGCGCGCGGCGAAGACGACGCGCTTCGCGTCCGGCGTCCACACGGCGTCCTGCTCGGCGGCTTCCACCGCGCCCGCGTCCCAGCCGCCATCGAGCGGGAGGCCGTCGTGCAGGGGCCGGGTGCCGCGGCCATCGGGCTTCACCAGGAAGAGGCGATCGCGGCCCTCCCGGTTGGAGACGAAGGCGATCCACTTCCCGTCGGGGCTCACGCGCGGCGCGAGGTCCTCGAGGTGGAAGGCGGTGAGGCGCCGCGGCCTTCCGCCGTCGAGGCCCGCGCGGTAGAGCTCGGAGTCGCCGTCCCGGCTGGACACGTACGCGAGCCACTCGCCGTCTGGAGAGAGCGACGGCTCGAAGAGGCCCGTGGGCTCGTCCAGCACCGTGCCCACGCCGCCGTCGCGGAGGTCGACCCGCTCGAGGCGCGACAGCGCGCCCGCGCCCGACTCATAGACGACGAAGCGCCCGTCCGCCGACACGCTCGGGTGCCGCGCGCGGCGTGACGACTCGCCCAGCACCGTGACGCCGCCGTCGAGGCGGATGAGCCGTGGCTCCTCCAGCTCGCCCTCGGAGCCGGTGGCGATGACACCGGAGCCGTCGGGCAGCACCGCGCCGAGGTAGTGCGCCGCGGGCCCGCGGGTGAGGGCGCGCCCGTCGACGACGATCTGCGGTAGCCCGCTGCCTTCGCCGATCCACGCGAGGCGCAGGCCCGCGGCGTTCAGCTCGGTGAGGGCCGGGGCGACGGGGCGCGGGGCGGGCGGCGGGGCAGCGCGCGGCGCCACCACGGCGACGCCCGCGTCCACGGGCGCGGCAGGCTTCGCGCGGGGGCACGCGCACCAGAGCGCGAGCCCCAGCCACCACCACCTCACCGCACACGGATCGCGTCGGCGACGACGACCTTGCCGGGCGCCTGCCAGCGCGACAGGACGATCTTGTTCCAGCCCGCGGTGAAGTTGAACCGGCCGACCTGGTTCCACCTGCCGCCGTTGGCCTGCTGGTTCACCGTGCCCTCGCCCACGCGCTGGCCCTGCGCGTTGAACGCGACGAAGGTCGCCGAGGTCGAGCGATCGGAGGCTGCGGTCCACCACGCGTCGATGGTACGCGCTCCGGCCTGATCCAGCTTGAAGAAGAACGCCGCGCCGTCGGAGATCTCCGCGGTGCGCGCCCACCAGTAGCCCGTGCCGTAGTAGCCGGCCACGTTGGTGGAACTCGTCCAGTTCGCCGAGACCTGGATGTAGCCGCGCGCCTGGTTGTTGTTGGCGTTGTTGGAGTCCACGATGATCGTCGCCGGTGTGGGGCTCGGCGCGGGCGTGGGCGTGGGCGTGGGCGTCGGCGTCGGGGCCGGGCTCGAGTTGCAGGCCGCGTTGACTTTCTGGATGTAGGAGCTCCACGGCCAGTTCCGGCCCGGATCGGTGCGGTTGTACGGCTGCAGCTGGCCGTGGCCGACGATGTGCTGCCGGTCGCGCGGAATGCCCCAGCCCCTGGTGATGTCGCAGGTCAGCTTCGCCGACGCGTCGATGAGGCCGCTGTTCCAGCTCGCCTGCGACGCGTAGCCGGCGTGCTCGATGCCGACCGAGAAGTTGTTCACGTTGATGCCGTTCAGGTTGCACTTCACGCTGCTGTTGAGGCTGCAGCTGTAGTTCGCCGCGACGTGCCACGCCTTGTCGGACTCGCGCACGAGCTGGGAGATCTCGGTGCCGGTGCTGTTCACCACGTAGTGCGCGCTCGCCTGCGCGCGGGGGTTGGTCAGCCAACCCCAGCAGCCCGAGTAGGCGCCTTCACAGGTGTGGATGACGACGAGCTGGGGCTTCAGGCCGGAGGCCCGCGCGCTGTAGTTGGGCGACGGGCGCCACACCGCGCCGCCGTAGTCGGGCGCGCGGCTGAGCGCCTGCGTCTTCTCCGCGTACTCGCCGATCTCCGCCTCGAGCGCCTGCTGCTGGCCGCTTTCCTCGAGCGCCGCCGTCGGCGCGCCCACGCCCAGGCGCAGCGCCGAGTACACCTCGCCCTTCACGAAGCCCACCTGCGCCTCGGGCTCCTCGATGTGCGTGTACGCGCCGATGATCGGCGTCCACGCCGTCAGCCGCTCGCGGTCCAGCGCCTGCGCCTTCGCCTGCGCGTCGAGCCACGCCGCCGCCGCGCGCACGTTGGCCGCCGGGTCGTGCTTCGCCTGCTCCTCCGTGACGCCGGCGAGCTGCGCGCCCTGCGCCAGCACCTCGCCTGACAGCGCCATGAGGCCGAACGTCGGCGCGGCGCCCTCGAAGTCACCTTCGCTCTCCACCATCTCGTAGCGCGTGAGCGAGTAGGACAGCGCCTTCAGCAGTGCCGGCGGGACGTTGAACTCCCGGCCGGCCGCCTCGAAGGTCGCGTCGTGCGTCGACGAGGTGCGCAACAGCGCCTCCTCGCTCGCGTCGACGAAGGCCTCGGCTTGCGGATCGTCACCGCCGACCAGGATCACCGAGTCCGGCTCCGTGCCGCAGCCCACCCCCCAGAGGACCGCCGCCGCCACTGCCCAGGTCATCGTCCGAAACATGATCAGCTCCTCGAAAGTCCTGCGAAACACGCCGGTTTCACTCGCCTCGAGGAGCAAGAACGCAGGATGCGTTCCAACGCGCGGCGCCGAATCGGCGATGGGTTGCGCGGCCGCGATCGACGCGCTGTCGCGCGCGCGGTCACCAACCGTTCGCGGTCTGAACAGCTCGCGCCACCGCGGGCGTAAAGGGCCTTGGCGCGTCCTCGCCGTGTCGCGCGCGGGTGACAGTGGGCGCGTGTAGGTTCGTCACCCGTGGGTTCTTCTTTCGTCGCGGCGCGGAAGTGCGGGAAGGTTCGACGCGTGCGCTGGGTGGGCCTCATCGCGGTGGCCGTGCTGTCGTCGTGCGCGAAGGCGCCGCCGCCGAGGACGGTGGTGGAGGCGCCGAAGCGCGTCGATCCGCAGGAGGCGGTGAAGGCGCTCGTCGAGGAGGTGTACGAGGCGCTTCAGGCCGGGGAAGCGGACACGTTCGAGCGCCTCTTCATGGCCGACGCGATGGTGTTCGGCCTGGGGCCGTCGGACACGTGGAACTTCCGGGACACGCTCATCGAGCGCGCGCGGCAGGAGCTCCTCCCGCTGGGCCTCGGCGGCGACACGCTGGCCATCGCCAGCTCGCGCACCGAGGTGGGCCTGGGCGACGGCGAGACGTCGGCGTGGTTCTACGATCTGCCAAAGGTGACCGTGACGCATAAGGGCGAGGACTCGACGTGGCTGCCGCGCATCACCGGGCACGCGCTGAAGGACGGGAACCGCTGGCGCATCGACGCGCTGCACGTCTCGCTCGCGGTGTCCGACTCCCTGCTGTCGAAGCCGGACGCGAACCGGCTGTTGCTGCCTCCGGCTCCGGTGGCCGACGAGCGCGGCGCCGACACCGAGCAGCTCGTGGGGCTCACGCGCCGGATGGTCGAGGACATGGGCGTGAAGGTGGAGCACGCGTCCGAGCGCCCCGGTTTCGTGCTGGTCGGCACCTCGCCGGTCGAGCTCTTCGAAGGCGGCGCGACGTTCAAGGCGCTCGTGCGGCCGCAACTCGGCGCGATCAAGAAAGGCGGCTACACGTGGAAGCTGGAAGGGCCGATCCGCGTGCGCCTCGCGCCGGATCACCGGACGGGCTGGGCCGCCGGCGTGCTGGTGCTGCGCATCGGCTCGGGGAAGAAGGCGCAGGTGCTACCGCCATTCCGCGCGCTGTGGGTGTTCGCCGAGGAGGGCGGCGTGTGGAACATGGTGTCGGAGCACCAGTCGCTCGCCGTGAAGGAGGACCTCCGCGAGCCCGCCGACGCCGAGCAGATCAAGGCCTGGCAGGCGATGCGCGACGTGGCGGCGAAGCGGGTGAAGGCTTACGGCAAGAAGGGCGACGGGAACAAGGAAGACGGGAAGAAAAGGGACGGGCAGAAGGACGACGGGGCCGCCATCGACGCGTGGTGACCGGGTGCTGCTCACCTACGCGCCGCAGCGCCGACGAAGCAGAGGAGAGACAGCGAGCGCCATGCAGGCACACACTCGTGTGTCGTTCTTTGCCCCCGCCTCAGGTGCATCGCGCTCCCCACTTCGGCGCATGGCGACGCTACATGGTCGCTCTCGGCTGACCGGCCCTGGGTATGGCGGTCGCCTACGCGCCCGACGCCACGCTGCTGCAGGAACTGCTCCTTGCCCCAGTACGCGCAGTCGGGCTCCCACTCGTCGGAGGCCGTGGGAGTCGGTCCCTTCGGGGCGTGCTGCGCGTCGCCCTCGTCATCGCCCTCGCCCGATTCGGAGAAGACGCCATCGGGCGCCGCCCGCCCTGGACGACGGGCCCCAGGTTCGCCGTCGCGAAGAAACCGGGTGACGTCGCTCAGCGGCGCTGCCGCCGGCGCAGCGCCAGCAGGGCGAGCAGCGCGAAGCCCCCCCCGTCCACCGGCGTCGAGCAGCCGCAGCCCACCTTCGCCGCGTTGTTGGTGGCGTTGTTGCCCTGGCCCACGGACGGGATGGTCGTGGTGTCGGTGCCGCCGCCGCCGGTGCCGCCGCCCGCGCCACCGTCGGAGCCACCGCCACCGCCCATGCCGGCGTCCATGGCGGGCGTGCAACTCGCCAGCGGCGTGATGGTGACGTTCACGTTCTGCAGGTTGACGCCCCCGCCCTGCGCCGCGAGCGAGACGTACACGTCCTGGCCGCAGGGCACGTTCACCGTCACCATGCCGGCGCCGTTGGGCGCCACGCCCGACACGTCCGCGTTGTTCACCAGGTTCGCGCCCATGCGCGTGAAGGTGATCGGCGAGCCGCCCTTCACCAGCACCTGCGGGGGGGGGCCGTTGCCGCCGAGCGGGTTGCCGTTGCCGGCCACCGTCGCCGCCAGCGTCACCTTGCTGGCGCCCATCGCCGCGGGGATCTTGAACTGGAACGGGCCGGGGATGACCGAGTTCATGAAGGCGCCCGAGGCCGCCGCGACGCCGTAGTACGGCCGCGGCCGGCTGCCCGCGGGGAAGTCGAGGACCTTCGAGCAGCCCACCACGCCGCGCCGCGCGAAGATGGCGTTCATCTTCGTCTCCGCGTCGGTGATGGCCGGGAAGGCGCGCTTCACGCGATCCGCCATGACCATCGCCGTCATCGCGAAGTCCGCGTCCGGCGTGATGCCCACCAGCATCGCGTAGAAGGCCGCGTCGTAGGTGTCACCCTGGTCCGAGCCCAAAAAGTGCAGCTTGCGCGCTTCCCACAGCGCGGCGGCGAGGTGCTGGCTGTCCTGGTGGACCTCGCCCCACAACACGTCCGGGCAGCTGAAGGTGTTGTCCATCGACCGGAGGTAGCTGTTCTGCATCACGCCCGGGACGCCGGCGCTCGCCAGCGCGCGCGGCCCGAAGTACGGGCCCACGTCGGCCAGGTTGTTGAAGGCCGCCGCGATGTAGTCGGCGAAGCCCTCGTGCAGCGCGCCGCCTTCGTTGTTCGCCGAGCGCGTGTCGATGGCGATGGAGTCGAAGCTGATGTTGGCCGTCGAGTACACGACGCCGTGGCCGAACTCGTGCTGGATGACGGTGGCGTCGTAGGCCGCGTCCGCCGCGTTGCCCTGGAAGATCATCAGCGTGTCGACGCCGGTGTCGAAGCCCGGCAGCGGCAGCTGCGAGAAGTTCTCCCGCGGGAAGAAGGCCGCGTTGTCGAGGCGCAGGAGCGTGTTGGCGCGGCAGGGCGGCTGGAGCAGGCAGTTGAAGCCGCCGCCCAAGAGCTCGTTGAAGTTGGGGAACATGACGTTCGACCACACCGCCACCTTCTGCGTCGGCGTGCGGTGGCTCGGGCGCTCGTCGCGCATCGTGAAGGCGGCGATCGCCGGGGTGCCGCCGTAGAGGCCGCCGGCCTTCGTCGACAGCCGGCGCACCCAATCGTAGACGGTGTTCACGTGGTAGAAGCTGTGCACCTCGGCGAACTCGTCGGAGTTGGCCGGGTCGCTCGTCTCCACCGCCATCTTGTTCGCCGGAGGATCGACCGGTGCGTAGACGTAGTCCCCGGTGCCGTTGGTGACGCTCGACGCGCGGCGCACGCGGTCGCACACCGCCACGTCGTACTGCACCGCGAAGCCGCCGAAGCTGGTGCTGCCGGCGACGCGGCGGGGCCCGGCGTCGGGCGCGCAGCCCTCGGACGGGCAGCAGTTGTACATCATGAGCTGGGTGCCGCAGAGCTCGCCGCCGTCGTTGGGGTACGTGCCGATGCCGCCGTCCAGCAGCGGCACCGCGCACTCGTCGCCCACCATGGCGCCGCCGTCAGCGTGGGCGAGGCTGCGCAGCACGGTCGGCGTCGCGCCCACGCCGGCGTCGAGGCCGCCGGGGCTCACCGGGTACACCTGCGCGTCCAGGCGCGCGCGGTGCACCCGGTCTTGCACGAAGAGCGTCTCGCCGGTGACGCCGTCGAGCGCGACGTACCAGTTCTTCGACAGGTCCAGCGTCTTCACGTTCGCCAGCCAGCCGCCGTGAAGCTCGTCGCCGACGCGGAAGTAGAAGCGCTTCGCGCCGCCGTACGGCACGCCGTCGGGCCGCAGCGCGGGCAGCGTCAACCCGTCGGCCGCGCGGCGAAGCACTTCGTCCGTGGTGAGCGCCGCGCCGTCCACCACGCGGGTGACGTTCTCGAGGCTGGACGTCACCAACGTCACGCGCCGCTGCTCGTCCAGCGTCACCACCAGCTTCGCGCCGTACACCTCGACGCCCTTCACCGTCTCGAGGAGGTGGAAGCTGGCTCCGAAGCGGGTGCTGAAGACGTCCTTCGTCTCGAGCGTGGCCGCGGGGGCGAGGCCGTAGCGCTCGCGCTGCGAGAGCGCCCAGGCGCGCACGGCCTGCGGCAGATCGCCCGCGAGGGGCGCGGACAGCGTGCCCGTCTCGACACGGACGCGCGCGCCGTCTTCGGTGAGCAGCTGGTGGGCCGGCGCGGGCGTGAAGGTGCCGGCGGCGGCGACGAGCGAAAGCAGGGTGGACAGCATGGGCGCTCCGACGTGGGGTGAGGCGCGGGTCGGCCGGCCCGCGCTTGGCCTCGAGAGGCGGGCGGACACTACTCCAGATGTTGCGGGAGCCAGAAGTTGGCGACGCGGGGGCCTGAGAATTCTTGCTGATTCGCCTCGCGCCGGAAGGTACAAGGCGCCGCAGCAGCTTTCCCTCGGAGGAGCCGAAATGGCCTACGTCGTTGCTGAACCCTGCATCAAGTGCAAGTACACCGACTGCGTGGAGGTGTGCCCCGTCAACTGCTTCTACGAGGGCGCCAACTTCCTCGTGATCCACCCGGACGAGTGCATCGACTGCGGTGCGTGCGAGCCGGTCTGCCCGACCAAGGCGATCTTCCCGGAGAGCGACCTCCCCGAGAAGTGGGCCGAGTACAAGACGCTCAACGCCGATCTCTCGAAGACCTGGCCGAACATCAGCGAGAAGAAGTCGCCGCTGCCCGAGGCCGAGGAGTACAAGGAGAAGACGGACAAGCGTTCGCTCCTGGACATGAACCCGGGCAAGTAGGCCCTCGTTCAGCGCAGCGCCCACGGCCTCCGTGCGCCCGTCCGCGAGATGGGGCCGGAGGCCGTCGTTTTTTTTTTCGAAGCCGAACCCACCTCCGAGGAGCCGCCATGTCCCACCCCGAGCTCACCGTCGCCCGAGAGGACGGGCTTTTGGTGCTGACGCTGAACCGCCCGCAGAAGCACAACGCCTTCTCCTTCGAGATGCTGGAGAGGTTGGAGGCCGAGTTGGAGAAGGCCTCCCTGGACGACGCGGTTCGCGCGGTCATCCTCACCGGCGCCGGCCAGGCGGCCTTCTCGGCGGGCATGGACCTCGCGCTGCTCTTCGAGCACGTGTCGTCGTCGCCCACGGGCCCGCAGCTGCGGAAGGTGCAGCATGAGCTGCAGACGCTCTTCTCGGTGCTGGAGAGACTCGAGAAGCCCACCATCGCCGCGATCGAGGGACACTGTGTCGGCGGCGGCTTCGAGCTGGCGCTGGCCTGCGACCTGCGCGTGGCGTCGAGCGCGGCGTCCTTCGGCTTCCCCGAGGCGAAGCTGGGCGTGCTGCCCGATCTCGGCGGCACCACGCGGCTGACGCGGCTGGTGGGCCCGGCGATCGCGAAGGAGTGGATCTTCACCTGCCGCACGTACCCGTCGGTGCGCGCGCTCGAGCTGGGGCTCATCAACGAGCTGGTGGTGCCCGGTGATGCGCTGTCGCGGGCCAGGCACCTCGCGAAGGAGATCCTCGCGAACGGCCCACTGGCGATCGCCTGGGCGAAGCGGATCATCGATCGCGGGTACGGCATGAGCCTCGAGGACTCGATGTTGCTCGAGCAGTACGCGATGAGCGAGATCCTCCCCTCGGCCGAGGTCAAGGAAGGCATCGCCGCGTTCCTCGAGAAGCGCGCGCCGCAGTTCCGCTGACCCTTCAGGCGACGCTGAGCGCGCCCACCTGGAGTCCCCGGGCGCGCAGCTCCTCGCGAATGCGGGACACGGCGTCGGGGCTCGGCGGGCCCTGCCGGCCGATCAGCTTGAGCGCGATGCGGCCCGGCCCGAGGCGCTCGATCTCCACCCGCGCACCGAGGCTGTTGTTCAGCGTCAGCGCCAGCGCCGGCCGGCTCGAGCGGACGAAGGTCTCGATGCGCTCGATGAGCGCGACCGCCTGCTCCGCGCGCGCGGGCGGCCCGGCGGCCTTCACCGGCGGCGGCGCCTCGGCGCGGAACGGGGTGGCCTGACCGTCGCCGTTGGCGGCGCGCCCGACGTGCGGCGGCTCGCCTTCGAAGGCCGACTCGAGCTCCTTGACGATCAACGCCAGCACCCGCGCGTCTACCTTCTCGGCGGCGCTGGCCAACGTCTCCACGCTCCGCGACTCGCTCCGCGCGACCGCCTGGTGGTGCCCGGCGCGCACCGTGGTGAGGCGCTCGGCTTCGGCCTCGACGCGCTGCCTCGCGACCTGCCGCTGCGCGCCAGCGGCCCGGGCGACGGTCGCCTGGGCGGCGACGCTGGGGCCAGTGACGGTGGGGCCAGTCATGGACGCCGCGGGCTTTCCGGCCGCCGGGCCCGGTTTCGCGGTGGCGGGGAGGGGGTTCGCCGGAGGCACCGCGTTGTTGCCACGCGGGACGGCCGACTTCGACTTCGACTGCGACTGCTTCGCCTCGGCGAGGAGCTGCTTGAAGGGCTGCGCGGCGCGCGGCGCGGGCCCTGCGGAATGTGGGTGCTCGACCTTCATGGCTGTCCGCCCTCGGTGGCTGTCAGGACGAGCCAGCCCGAGCACGGCACATGCCACCGCCAACCCGTTGAAACGAGGAGCCCGACAGACAGGATGTCGAGCTGCTGTCAGCACAGCGCGGTCCGGGTGGGGGGATGCTGGCAACGGATTTCCGAGGACCGGCTAGTGCTTGAAGCCGCCCGGCTGGTCCGGCGCGATGCCGGTCAGCTCGTTCACGGCGGCAGCGCACCCGGCGATTTCGGCGGGATTGGCAAGGATGACGCCCTGCGACCAGTCGGTGTCGTTGAAGAGGACCGCGTCGCGGACCTCGAGCTCGGTGACCTGCTTGTTCATCTCCCAGAAGCGGCCCTTGAGCATCACCTTCTGGCCGCGGACGAGCTTCTCGAGGTCGACGTACTGCCTGGGCTGCAGCCGCGCGTAGATGGTGATCGGGTCGACCTTCTGCGGCAGCTGGCCCAACAAGTCGATCTCCTTCTTCCGCGGATCGGGAGGAATCCACTGGAGCACCGCGACGAGCTCCTCCGCCTCGGCCAGCCGGTACTTCTTTTTCTTCTTGCCCCTGGGCTGGTTGACGCCGACGTCGAGCAAGAGCGCGCCGCCCCAGACGACGTCGCGGTCGAGCCACGCGTCGCGGAAGGTGGCCACCACGTCGGTGGTGACCGCGCTGTTCGCGCCCAGCACCTCGGCGTAGTACCGCTGCTTGAGGAGCGGGATGGTGAAGTACGCGCTGTCGGCGAGCGACACGCTCTCGTTCGCGCTCTTCAGCTTGGCGAGATCGATGATCTTTACCGTCTTGTTGAGCTGCTTGGCCGTCTCGAGCCACGTGTCGGGCAGGTGGCCGGTGATCATCACCTTTCGCACCATCGACACCAGGTAGGCCATGGCCGGGAACTGCGGCGTGGTGAGCTGGGTGTTGATCGCCTCGACCAACATCGGGTCGAGGGTGAAGTTCTCGTCGCGCTTGTGCAGCGAGGGGATGATCTCCGCGAGGCCGACGAAGAGGCCGCCCAGCAGCTGCACGCACGCGGGATCGTCCGTGCCCTTGTCGAGCAGCTTGGCGATCCTCGACCTGGCGAACTTCCGGTCCATCTTCTCTTCCCGGTAGCTCGGCGGCTTCCCGGTGCCGAAGATCTCCTCCTTGTCCTGTGCGAGCGCGGGGAGCGCGGCGCAGAGCGTCATCATCACGAGGAAGCGTCGCATCGCCGGGGAACTTAGCACCCACCGTCCAACGGGCCGACCCCGGAGGTTATTCGCGGGCCGCCCGGGCCGGGGCGCCCAGGAGCGCGAGCGCCAGCACCGGCAGCCACTCGAAGCCCGCGGCCAGCGCGAACAGCCGCCCGCCGCCCACCGCGTCGAAGGCGCGCCCCGAGCCCACGTAGCCGACCAGCCCGCCGATGCCGAAGGTGCACGCGACGAAGAGCGCCTGGCCGGTCGCCCGCAGCGAGCCCGGCGCGCGCTCGGCCATCCACGCGACCGCGGCGAGGTAGAAGGCGCCGAAGGTGAGCGCGTGCAGGAGCGCCGCGCCCACCAGCACGTCGGCCCGGTCCGTCCACGCCATGAGCGCCCAGCGCGCACTGGACGCGGCGAAGGCCAGCATGAGCAGCCCGCGCGGCGAGACGCGCGAGGACCAGCGCGGCCACGTCCACATGACGGCGATCTCCGAGATGACCGCGAGGCCCGCCGACAGGCTGACGACCTTCGGGCCCAGGCCCAGCGCGTTGACGTAGAGCGCGAGGCTGCCGTGGTACGGCGTGCAGGCGATCCAGTGGAGCGAGGTGGCGACCAGGAAGAGCGCGACCTCCCGTCGGCGGAGCAGCTCCAGTGCGGCGCCGAAGGTGGGCCGCGGGCCTTCGTGCGTCACCCGCGGCGCGCCGGCGAGCAGCGTCGCGGCCCACAGCGCGGCCGACGTCATCAGCACCAGCGGCACCAGCACCACCGCGCGCCCGTAGCCCGGGACGGCGAAGCCGAACGCCATGGACGACACCACGAAGCCGAGGCTGCCGAAGACGCGCAGCCGGGCGTAGCTGCCCCCGCGCCGGAGCACGTGGTGCAGGGCCAGCGTGTCGGCGAGCGTGGTGATGGCCGAGGCGAACAGCGCGTGCACCAGGAAGGCGCCCAGCGCCGCGGGGAAGGTGTCCGCCGCCGCGAGGAGGCCGTAGCCCAGCGCCGCGCCGAAGGTGACGACGCCGAGGAGGAGGCCGGGGCGCCCCGTGCGATCGGCCAGCTGCCCCCAGAGCGGCGGGGCGAACAGCGAGCAGGCCGGCTGGACCGCGAGCAACAGGCCGATCTGCGAGGCGGAGAACTCCGCGGCCTCGAAATAGCCCGGGAAGAAGGGCAGGGCGACGCCCACGGTCATGAAGTAGAGGGCGTAGAACCCGGCGAGGCGCCCGGCCTCGCAAGTCCGCTGGGCAGTCACGGCGAATTCCCGTATAGAGCCGCGCGATGTCGGGCGACACCCAAGAGATCGTCATCAAGCCCGTCGAGAGCGAGGGCGAGCTGTTCCAGGCGCTGGCGATCCGCGAGATCGTCTTCATCGAGGAGCAGTCGGTCCCCGAGAGTCTCGAGCGCGATGCCGAAGACGCGACCGCGTACCACGTGCTCGCGCTGTCGAAGGGCCACGCGGTGGGCACCGGCCGCCTCGTGGCGCTGCCCGCCGCCCCCGAGGGCGAGAGCGGTGCGTGGGGCCGGGTGGGCCGCATGGCGGTGCTGCAGGCCGCCCGAAAGCACGGCATCGGCCGGTTGATGCTCGACGCGCTCGAGGCCGAGGCCCGCCGGCGCAAGATGGCCGGCATTCTCCTCCACGCGCAGCTGTCGGCCATGGAGTTCTACAAGAAGCACGGCTACGAGCCGTTCGGCGCGGTCTTCGAGGAGGCGGGCATGCCGCACCTCGAGATGAAGAAGCGCCTCGGCTGAGCCGGCCTCCGCCTACAGCGTCAGGCCGACCGGGAGGCTGTCGCCCAGCGCGCGCGCCTCGTCGGCCGCGCTGAGCTGCACCACCTCGGACACCATGGTGCGCCAGGACTCGGGCGCCTTCGCCTCGGCGAGCGCCGCCAGCACCTTGCCCCGCCACGCGTCGTCGACGTCCCGCGCGCGGTCGCCCGTCTTGCGCGCGAGCCACGCCAGGGCGAACGGCGCGCCGTCGTGGCGCCGGGCGTCGAGGCCCAGGAGCAGCTCGATCCACGCGGTGGCGGTCTCCACGTCCACGACCCGATGCGCCGCTCCGTGCACTGGCACGCGCGCGCCGAGGCGGCCCAGCGCCCAGGCCCACGGTCCCCCGGCCGTCTCCTTCGACTGCAGCCGCGAGGCGATCCACCCGCCGAGCTCGACCTTCTCGGCCGGCGCGAGCAGCTCCAGCGAGGCGGCGCAGCGCACCATCTCCTCGAGCGCCTGTGGCTGCACGCCCTTCAGCTTCTCCTTCGGCGGCGGCAGGCCCACCGGCACGCGGCGCAGCAGGTGCGGCTTCAGGTACGTCCAGATCGCCTGCTGGGCCGGCTCGGCGAGGCCCGAGGCGATGCGCCGCCACAGCACCCAGAACTCCGCCCAGATCGCCTGCTCGCCGTGGTGCGTGACGAGCTCCTTGAACAGGCCAAACGTCTGCTCGCAGCGCCACGCGTCGAGCGGGTAGCCGACGCCCGGCCGAAGCGAGAAGCCGAGCAGCTGGTACATCACCTTCTCGTGGTCCGCGCTGCGGCGCCGTTTGGCGGCGCCCGCGAAGAGCGACGTCCACAGCTCGCGCAGCAGCGGTACGCCCCAGCCTTCGCGCGGGCCCAGCACTTTCTCGAGCGTGCGGAAGAGGTTCTTCACGTCCTTCGGCTCGACCGGCAGCGGCTTCGTGCCGAAGACGCGCTCCACCTCGACGGTGGCCTCGGCGAAGCGCGCCGGCATCGCTTCGGTGACGGTCAGCTCGCCCGCCTTCGCCGCGCCGCGCAGCTCGAACTCGAGCCGCCAGCGCTGCTCGCCCGCGACGCAGGACAGGGCCAGCGTGCCCACCTCCGTCAGCGTGGTGACGAGGTGCACCTGCACGGTGGCGCCCTTGTTGCCCTTGAGGATGGTGTGGATCGGCGGCAGCGGCTGGAAGTGCTCGTCCTCGAGCGAGACGACGTCGCCCGGCCTGTCGATGCGATCGGCCGTCGTGGAAAAGAGCTGGAACTGCACCGGCCGGCCCAGGGTGAGCGTGAAGCTGCGCGCGGTGAGGTCGACCGTCTCGCCTTCGTCGAGGCCGCGGGGGATGAGGCACACGCCCTTCTTCGGGCCTTCGCCGGACACCAGCGCGTAGAAGGCGCGGGGCGCGCCGCCGCCGATCTTCCGGCCCAGCGCCCGCCGCGCGAGCCCCGAGTACGCCGCGCCGCGCGCGACGGCGAGGTCGAGCGAGTCGTGGGGGAGCAGGCGAAGGGGCGGCGCGTCCGGCCAGAGCGCTGAGACGTTCTTTACCAGCGCGGCGGCCAGCACCGGCGAGTTGAAGACGCCGCCATTGAGGAGGATGGCGTCGGGCCGTGGCAGCGCGGCGCCCGCGGGCCGTCCGCCGAGCGCCTTGAAGCCCGCGTCGGCGTGCTCGCGCAGGAAGGCGACGAGGTGCCGGGTGATGGCCGGGTCCCGCGCGAACGGGAGGCCGAGCTCCACCACCGCGCCGCGCCGCGCCGTCTCCGGCACGTCCGAGGCCGTCACCGCCGGGAAGAAGCCGTCCACCACCACGCGCTCCACCTCGCCGCGCGTCAGCTCCACGGACACCGTGCCGCCGAGCAGCTTGCTGCCCGGGGAGGCGATGGCGAGCTTCTGCGCGTCCGGCGCGCCGTTGCCCAGCAGCGACTCCTTCGCTGCGCGCGCTGCCTGCACGGCCTGGGTCCACTGGGCGCCCGAGAAGCGCCGGCCTTCGCCCAGCGCCTTGCCTTCCGCGAGCCGCGCCAGCGCCGCGTCCATGTTGTCGCCGCCGAGCAGCAGGTGGTCGCCCACCGCGATGCGCTGCAGCGCCGGCCCTTCCGGCAACATGGCGACCTGCACCAGCGAGAAGTCCGTCGTGCCGCCGCCCACGTCCACCACCAGCACCAGCCGCGTGTCGGCCAGCGCCTTGTCCAGCGCGTCGCGGTGCCGCGAGGTGAAGTCGTAGAAGGCCGCCGACGGCTCCTCGAGCAGGCTCAGCTTGCCCAGGTCGAAGCCCGCGTCGCGCGCGGCCTGCAGCGTCAGCGCCCGCGCGGCCTCGTCGAAGGACGCGGGGATGGTGAGCACCACCTGCTGCTGCGCGAGCGGCGCGTCCGGGTGCGCCGCGTCCCACGCCCGGGCAAGGTGCTCGAGCAGCGCGGCCTGCGCCGCGACGGGTGACAGCCGCGGCACGTCCGCCGGCGCGCCCCACGGGAGGATCGGCGCCTGGCGGTCGACGCCCGGGTGGATGAGCCACGACTTCGCCGAGGCCACGACGCGCCCCGGCACCCGCGCCCCCTGCCACCGCGCCAATTCGCCCGCCACGTGCGGTGGCGCGCCCCAGGGGAGCGCGAGGCTGCCTTCGGGGAACTCGCCGGCGAAGGGCAGGTAGACGGCCGACGGGAAGCAGGGACGGCTCGAGAGCTCGCCGGGACGGACGAGCTGCGGGACGGGGAAGTCCTTCACGGGGGCTGACGCGCCGGACGAGGGGTCCACGTAGGCCACGGCGCAGTTCGAGGTGCCGAGGTCGATGCCGATGATGAACTTCGTCATGGGTTCGGTCTTGCCTTCGCCCCGACCGTCTCCCCCGATGGGGGAGACGGGGGATAGGTCACTCCGTGCGCACGTTCAGCTCGAGCTTCCAGCGCCCCTCGCCGTTGCGCTCGAGGCACCGCAGCTCCAGCGCGCCCAGCTCCGTCACCGCGGCCTGCAGGTTGACGGGTACCAGCGCGCCACCCTTGCCCGGCAGCGTCGCCTCGGTCGGCGGCAGCTCCTCGAGATCCCCTGAGGCCTCCGCGTCCTCGAGGCAGTCGCCCACCTTGTCGTCGCGCCGCGTGGACGACGAGAAGAAGCGGAAGCGGGTCGGCTCGCCCACCACCAGGCCGAACTCCTGCGGCGGCACGTCGGCCTGCGTCCCTTCCTCCATGCCGAAGGGGGCCACGCACAGCGCCTTCACCGGCGGCGTGTAGCCGGGCACCGCCATCGCCGCCGCCTCGACGCCCACGTAGTACGCGCGCGCCGTGCCGCCACGAATGCGGATGCCGTGCCCCGCCTTCACCCAGCCGTAGTAGGCGGCGCCGCGCGCCACCGCGAGATCGAGATCCGCGCCTTCCAGCTCTCGCGCCGCCGGGGCGCCCGCCGTGGACAGCCAGCCGTTCAGCACCTCCAGCACGCGCGCCTTCAGCGGCGCGGCCTTGAAGACGCCGCCGTTGAACAGCACCGCCGTGGGCCGCGCGAAGCCGCCACCGAGGCCCAGCGACGCCGCCTGCCGCGAGAGGAACGCCGCGAGGTGCCGCGTCACGCCCGCGTCCTGCGCGTACGGCAGGCCCACCTGCGCGAGGCCGCTGCGCCGCGCCTGCGCGGGCAGCTCGCTCACCGCCACGCGCGGGAAGAAGCCGTCGGTGAGGATCCGCTCGAGGTCCTCCCGGTCGAGCTCCGTCTTCAACGAGCCGCCCACCAGCGAGCTGCCGCGGCCGGGCACCGTGATGGGCGCCTTCTTCAGCCCCGCGTCCTGGTACAGCGCCTCCTTCGCGGCCCGGCAACCCTGCGTGAGGGACGCCAGCTGCCACGCGTCCAGCGCCTTGCCCTGGGCCTTGAACTGCTCCGCCAGCGAGAACGCCAGCGCGAGGTCCATGTTGTCGCCGCCGAGGAGGATGTGGTCGCCCACCGCGAGGCGCTCCAGGGACAGCTCGCCGCCGGTGTCGGTGACGCCGATGAGGCTGAAGTCGCTGGTGCCGCCACCCACGTCCACCACCAGGAGCACGTCGCCGGGCTTGAGCTGCTTGCGCCAGCCTTCGCCCATCGCCTCGAGCCACGCGTACAGCGCCGCCTGCGGCTCCTCGAGCAACGTCACGCGCGGCAGCCCGGCCTGCTTCGCCGCCTCGAGGGTGAGATCGCGCGCCGCCGCGTCGAAGGACGCCGGCACCGTCACCACCACCTCCTGCGCCGACAGCTTCGCCTTCGCTCCCAGCTCCTTGTCCCACGCCGCGCGCAGGTGCTCGAGGTAGCGGGCCGTCGCCTCCACCGGCGACACCTTCGTCACGTCCGCCGGCGCCTGCCACGGGAGAATCGCCGCGCGGTGATCGACGGTGGGGTGGCACAGCCACGACTTCGCCGACGACACCAGCCGCGTGGGCACCTTCGCCCCGTGGCTGCGCGCCAACTCCCCCACCACCTGCTGGTTGTCGTCTCTCCACGGCAGCGCCAGGCTGCCCCGGGGGAACTCCGAGGCCGCCGCGAGGTAGAGGAAGGACGGCAGCAGCTGCCGCGCCTCGACGGTGCCCGGCGCGGTCAGCTGCGGAACGGGCAGCACGGCCTGGTGCGCGCCGCGCCCCTTCTCCGAGTCGAGCGCCAGGTACGACAGCGCCGAGTGCGTGGTGCCGAGGTCGATGCCGATGGCGTACTTCACGGGATCTCGACTTCTGCCGGCGCGAGGACCTTCAGGTCGACGCTGGTGGGCACCTCCGGCAGCTCCACCTTCGTAGCCACCCAGCCGTGGTGCTTGAGCGCCCCGGACCACGGGCCCTCGCCGGTGACGTTGCCGGTGAGGCGGAAGCGGTTGGCGTCGAAGCCCTTCGGCACCTGCACGGTGGCGCCCTCCGCGTCCTTCACCACCGGGGTGACGGGCAGGTAGCGGGCCACCACCTTGCGGCACCCCTCGTGCACCACGCGGGCGGCCGCGCCGACGTCGGCGTCCGCGAAGCCGGCGATGTCCTCCTGCAGGAAGTCGAGGAGCCGGCCTTCCCGCTGGAGCAGACCCAGCACGAAGAGCGCGGAGGCGTGTTGGGCCTCGGGCGTGGGCCTCGGAGGCTCCGGGGACGGGGACGGGGCCGGGGGCGCGGCGGCGGCCGGCAGCGCCGGGGCCTGCGGCGCGGGGCCACCGAAGAGGATCGACAGGGCAAGCTTCAGCCGGGCGAAAAACGACATGGCCGGGCCTGAAAGCAGAAATTCCCTTGCGTGCCAACCGTTTGCGAAAATGCGCTAAGGGCCCTGGGGAGCCACGGAGGTCACTCGTGCGGACACTCACTCTGGCAGTCGTGCTCGTCGCGGGGGCCGCGTTCGCGACGGACGTGTACGTCAACGGCACCAACATCGAAGGCCTCACCAACCACAGCTTCGAGAAGGTGAACGTTCGCATCGACGAGAAGGGCGACGTGCACATCGATGCGCCCGGGTACTCGGTGAAGCGCGTCACCGCCGGGCCCGAGAAGGCCGCGCCGGCCGAGGGGCGCATCACCATGCGCTACTACCTCGTCACCGAGCAGACGCAGCAGGGCGCCACCGAATATGACATCGACGTCTTCCTGAACGGGCAGCACCTGCGCACGCTGCCCAACGGCGAAGGGCAGATCGTCACCGACATCACCAAGAAGCTGCTGCCGGGGAAGAACCAGGTGACGATGCAGGCGAAGAAGCTCGTCGCGCCCGGCGCCGAGCGGAAGAGCTACAGCAAGGCCCACCTGTTCCGCGTCATCATCGGCGAGGGGAAGGTGGAAGGGGAGAAGGTCGTCATCGAGAAGTCCGTCGTGGTGTTCGCGGTGACCGCGGCCGACACCGACGACGTCGTGCAGCAATACTCGTTCACCACGCGCTAGGAGCGCCTGCCGTCGTACGGCAAGGAGAGCAACCAGACGATGTTCACCATCGACGAGCGACTCAAGGGCCTACCCGCCGTGAAGGAGCAGGTGGTGCAGCTGTACCAGTCGCTCAACCAGCCCCACCTCGCCGTGCCGGGGCGCAAGGCCGGGCCCGCGTCGGGGTACGTGCTGGGCCTGCGCGGTCCGTCGGGCTTCGCGGTCTTCGTGTACCTCTACATGCCGGACAGCGGTGAGTGCGCGGTGTACGTGCCGTCGAACGGCACCGTGGCCGCCGAACAGTACCAGTCCGAAGAGGCCGAGGCGCTCGGCTTCGTCGAGTCCATGGGCTTCATCATGGACAACCTCAATTTCCGCGGACGCCCGGCGGAGGAGCAGGAAGGGCTCATTCGCACGCTGCCGGTCTTCCAGCGCGAGCCGCCGGCGGCGGGAGCCGCGGTGGGCTCGAACGGGTCGCCCGGCGCCGAGAAGGCGGGCGGGGTGGTGCAGCTGGGCAAGCTGTTCAGCGCGTTCTGCCTGGCGCTGGTGGTGTCGGGCTGCGCGCACATCGTCACCGAGAAGGAGCGCGAGCAGGCGCAGATCCACTACGACCTCGCGCTGCAGAACCTCGTGAAGCAGCCGCAGAGCGCCTTCCAGGAGATCGACGAGGCGCTCAAGCTGAACCCCGAAATGTACGAAGCGTGGCACGTGCGCGGGATCCTCCTGCACAACGCCTTCGGCCGGCTGGACGAGGCCAACGCCGCGTACATGAAGTGCCTCGAGCTGAAACCGGACTACAGCGAGGCGCGCACGAACCTGGGCAACCTGTACCTGGTGATGAAGCGCTACGACGACGCGATCGCCCAGTACGACAAGGCGCTCAACGACGTGCTCTTCAAGGATCCGTACATCGCCCACGGCAACATGGGCTGGGCGTACTTCATGAAAGGCGACGTGGCCCAGGCCATCGACCACCTGAAGACGGCCGTCACCATCAACCCGAAGTACTGCCTGGGCCACCTCAAGCTCGGGCAGATCTACGACGGGCAGCAGATGACCGAGGACTCGTGCAAGTACTTCGGCCGCTACCGCGAGCACTGCCCCGATCGCGCCGACGCCTGGCAGTACGACGGCCTGTGCCACGCGAAGAGGGGCGAGGTCGCCGAGGCGCAGAAGAGCTTCGACACCTGCGTGGAGAAGGCCCAAAGCGACGACCAGAAGGATCTCTGCAGACAGCTCAAGGGGCAGCTCGCGCCATGACGCCCGGGCCGCACGCGCCCGACTACGTCGACTTCGGCCGCTTCCTGAAGGCCCGGCGGGTGTTGAAGGGGCTGTCCATCGACGAGGTGGCGAGGCGCACGAAGATCAGCCACGCGCTGGTGGGCGCGCTCGAGGAGGGCCAGAGCGAGCGGCTGCCCGCGCGCGTCTTCGTGCTCAACTACATCAAGAGCTACGCGCAGGTGGTGGGGCTGGAGCCCGAGCAGGCGGTGAGCCGCTTCGAGGCGATCCCCGAGGCGCCGCGCGCGGAGCCGTTCGATCCCGCCGCGCTCGAGGCCGCCCGCCGGGAGCGGGCCTTCGCGTCGCTCTTCGTCGCGCTGGCCCTCTCCGCGGCCGGCGCCTGGGCGGTGTCGCTGCAGGTGATGTTCGAGCTCGCGCTCAAGTACGCCAACCGGTAGCGCGCGCCCGCCGCGCCCTGTAGACGAAGGCCCACGGATGGAGCGCTTCACCGACGAGGCCCTGGTGCTCTCCAGCGTCGACTACGGCGACGCCGATCGCCTGGTGACGCTGCTGACGCGCGCGCACGGGCGCCTCACCGCTTTCGCCGCCGGGGCGCGCAAGTCGAGGCGCCGCTTCGCCGGTGCGCTGGAGGCGGGCACCTGGCTCAAGGCGCAGCTGGTGGAGCGCCGCGGCGACACCTTGCGCCTCGACGGCGTCGACGTGCTGCGCTCGTTCCACAAGCTGCGCGAGGAGCTGCCGCGCATCGCCCGCGCGCTGTACTGCCTCGAGCTGTGCCGCGAGCTGACGCGGGACCACGAGCCGCACGAGGCGCTCTTCGAGGCGCTCAAGGACTACCTGGGGCGCCTCGACGATCGCCAGGCGGGGCCGACCTCGCTGCTCAAGTTCGAGCTCGACGCGCTCCAGCACACCGGCTTCATGCCGCGCTTCGCGCCGTGCGCGCTGTGCGGCGGCGCGGTGGGCGACCGGCCGCGCTTCGACCCCGAGCACGGCGGCGTGGTGTGCGAAGGCTGCGCGCCGCGCGTGCCCCGGGGCGTGGCCGTGGCCGCGGCCGTCGTCGACGCGTTGGCCCGCCTGCAGTCCGGCGAGCGCACGCCGCTGCCGCCGGACGTCCGTGCGCGCGCCCGGGCGCTCCTCAACGTCTTCATCGCGCACCACCTGGGCCGCAAGCTCAAGTCGGTGGAATTCATGGAGCAGGTGGGCACCGACTGATGGAGAAGGCGACGCCGCACGACGTGGTGTGCCTCGGCGAGGCGCTGGTGGACTTCCTCCCCGATCGCCGCGGGCGGGTGCGGGACGTGAAGCGGTGGACGCCGTGCCTCGGCGGCGCGCCGGCCAACGTGGCGGTGGGGCTGGCGCGGCTGGGCGCGCGCGCGGCCATCGTCGGCGTCACCGGTGACGACGAGTTCGGCGCCTTCCTGCACCAGGGCCTCGCGCGCGAAGGCGTCGACGTGTCGTGCTTCCGCCGCGAGCCGGGCGCGAAGACGGGCCTGGGCTTCGTGTCACTGACGCGCTCCGGCGAGCGCAGCTTCGTCTTCTACCGCGACCACACCGCTGAGAAGCACCTCACCGGGCGCGACACCCGCGCCGCGCGCGCGATGCTCGAGGCCGCCACCGTGCTGCACGCGGGCACCAACTCGCTCCTGTTGCCGCCGGCGCGGGCGGCAGTCTGTTCGGCGCTAGCGGCTGCGGCCCGCCGCGGGCAGCTCACCTCGAGCGATCCCAACCTGCGCCTCCACCTGTGGCCGCGCCCGAAGGAGCTCCAGGCGCTGTTGAAGGCGCTGCTGCCCGCCTGCGCCGTGGTGAAGCTGTCCGAGGAGGAGATCGCCTTCGTCACCGGCACCGACGACGTCGGCCGGGCCCTCGAGCGGCTCGAGCGCCGCGGCGTGCTGCTGGCCGTGGTGACGAAGGGCGCGCGCGGCGCCGCCTTCCGCTTCCGCGGCGAGACGCGCGCCGTGCCCGCGCCGAAGGTGCAGGTGGTGGACACCACCGGCGCCGGCGACGGCTTCATGGCGGGTCTCCTCTTTGGCCTCACCCGGCAGGCGCGCAGCCGCGCGGCGCTCGAGGCGCTCTCGCCCGACGTGGTGGAAGGCGTGGCGCGCTTCGGCTGCCTCGTCGGCTCGCACGCGGTGACGAAGCTGGGCGCGGTGGCCGGTCTGCCGCGCCTGTCCGCGCTGGCGCGGCGCTCGACGTGAGACAGCACGCGGATCGCCAGGACGCCGACGGTGTCGAAGTCGCAGGTCAGCTCCACCGCCCACGGCGCCCGGGCCGGCGCGGGCAGCGCGGCCTGGACCAACACGCTGAGGGTGGCGCGAAGCAGGGACACGCGAGGCCTCGCTGACGGCCGAGGCCCGAATGCTTCAGAAGTTGAAGGTCGCGGTGACCTGCACCCGGAAGATCCGCTGCTCCTCCATCCGCAGGCGGCGGCCGGGCCGGTCCACGCGGTGGTCGAAGTTCGGGTTGATCTCCAACGGGTTGTTCGTGATGTCGACGGTGCCGTTGCCGTCGATGTCGGTGCCGATGTTCTCGTTCGTGAGCACCCGCTCGGTGTTGTACGCGAGTGACGCGTAGGCGCGCAGGGTGACGAACTCCGCGGCCTGGCCGACGAAGCCGATGTGCCCGCCCACCTGGCCGTAGTCCGAGGTGTAGGTCAGCTTGCCGAGGAGATCGGAGACCTCGCTGTAGGTGCGGCCTTCCGACGTGTAGTTGAAAAACGCGCGCAGGTCGAAGGCCACGCGCTGGTGCGTGTCGGCTTTCTCGAAGACGGTCAGCTCGCTGCCGAACTGCACGCCGCCCTGGTGCGGCGGGCGAATGCCGGTCTCGTCCCGCGTCCAGCGGTTCTGCCCGCAGTTCTCTGCGCGCCCGAGGCGCTCGTCGGTGGCGTCGTCGCAGTTCGAATAGAAGTTCGGGCCGCGCCACGGGAGCGTGTACCAGAGCTCGAAGTAGGGCTCGGCGAACCAGAGCTTCTTCGAGAGCGCGGTGCTGAACGTGTACTTGTGGATCCGGTCGCCGATGTTGCCGCGGTTCGCGCTGGTGGTCGGCAGGCTGGGGTTCAACCGGGCTGCGGTGGGGATCGTCCAGTCGAAGCGCAGCACCCAGGTCGGCTTGGACCAGTCCTTCCTTTGCACGAAGGGCGCCCACGCGATGCCGACGCTGAAGTCACCGAGGCCCGCGCGGTAGGAGGCCGACGGATCCCCGACGTCGAACAGCTTGCCGGTGCCGTTGCCGGGGGTCGTGCACAGTTCGCCGCGCGCGTCGCTGCAATTGCGGTAGAGGGTCGTGTTGTTCGCGTTGGTGCCGCCGTCGAAGGCCCAGTACCGATCCTGCTGGAAGACGATCGGCACGCCGACGTGCAGCTCGAGGTCCCGGAAGATGCCGAGGTGCAGGTCGAGGCCCAGCTTCGTCTCGTACTTCGTGTACCAGAGCTCGGAGACGTCGGTGATCTTCGAGTCCTGGTACCACTCGCGGACGATCTTCCCCTTGTCGAGGGTGCGATCGAACGTGAAATCCAGGTACAAGCCGAACGGATCGTCCTCCTCGAAGGAGGACGCCACGCGCGTCAGCTCGGCGGCGTGGACCGTCACGGCGCACAACGTCACGAGCAGGACCCCGACGCGCTTCATTCGGCCGAAACCGTAGTGGCGGGGGGGTGGACGGTCAAGGAAACGGGTCGCTCAAGTGCTCGGTATTCCGGCGCTTCCAGCAGCCTCTCAGCGGCCGGCGGCGGCCACGGTCTCCGCGGTCAACCGCGCGCGCAGGCCGTTCATCGCCGCCTCGAACAGCGGGCGCTCGGCCGTCGGCAGCGCGGCGCGCGTCGTGCGGTGGCTATCGAAGGGGTCGAGCACCTGGTCGCCACGCATGAGCTGGTAGTGGAGGTGCGGCGCGAAGCTGTGCCCGCTGTTGCCGGACTGGGCGATGACTTCGCCCTTCTTCACGCGTTGGCCGGGCTGCACCGACTTCGGCAGCTCCGAGAGGTGCAGGTACAGCGCGGTGCGGTGCTGCCCACCGGCCTCCTCGATCTCGAGCGAGTTGCCGTTGCCGCGGAAGTTCCAGTTCTTGCGGGTGATGGTGCCGTCGAAGGTGGCGCGCACCGGCGTGCCGGCCGGCGTCTTGAAGTCGACGCCCTTGTGGCGGCGGCCGTCGCGCAACAGCGAGGTGATCTGCTCGTAGCTGTCGAGCGGGCTGTCGAGGAGGCGCTCCTCGAGCTCGGTGCCGTCGGGCTGGAAGAAGCGCGCGAAGGCGCTGGACTTCGGCTGGTAGCGGTACGCCTCCACCGTCTTGCCCAGCTTGCGCGAGGTGAAGCGCACGGCGTGGACGAGCGGCTCCTGGCCGGGCCGCGTCTCGTACACCACCGACAGCCCGTCGTTCCGCACCAGGTCCTGCGGCACGCGCACCCACCACACGAGCGCGCGGGTGACGACCTGCGTGAGCGGCGCGCCGACCTCCTTGCCGGCCGCGGCGATGATGGCGGACTCGAGCGGCCCGTCGATGGTGACGGTCAGCGTCTGCAGGCCGTCGGCGGGCGGGGCCACGGGCAGGGCCGGCTGGGCGGTGGGCGCACCTGGCGCGGCCGGCGCGACGGCGGTGGGTTCGACCGGCGGCGCCGCGGGGGCCTCCGCGGTCGCCTGCGGCGGCGGGGCCGCGGGGGCGGCGTCGGGCGCGGGCGCGCGGTGTGTCCACCAGTACGCGACGCCGGACAGGAGGCCGACGACGACGGCGGTCAGCGCCACCGGGGCGACGGGGCTCTTCCGGGGCGGCTCACCGAGAATGGGCATGTCCTTCATGACGGTCCTTTGCTCGCGGGAACAGGGCGCTGGCGCATCACCCTAGCGGCCTCATCAGCCCATGCGAGTTTTCTGCCACAGCGCTGTAGCACACCCGGACGGGCCTTCTCAGCGGCCGGCCCTGGCCTCGTGGGCGGCGGCGAAGGCCAGCAGCGCGGCGGCGGTGGCGTGGGCGCTCGGCTCGCCGTCCTCCCCGTCGCTCATCGCGCCGTCGGGCTTCTGGCCGTCGCGCAGGAGCGCGAGCAGCGCGTCGACGGCGGCGGCGTGGGTCTCGCCCGCGAAGGCGAGGCAGAAGACGAGCTCGCCTGCGAGATCCCACTGCCGGTGGGCGATGACCCACGGCGCGGCGGCGAGCAGCGCGGCGAGCCACGCCGTGGCCTCGGGGTGGGACAGCGGCTTCGCGAAGTAGTCGACGTCGAGCAGCAAGAGATGCGTCACCCAGTACAGGTCGTGCACGCGCGACTCGCCGCGGTACGGGCGGTCGCCGTACTCGAGGCGCACGTCGACGCCGGCCTTCGCGGCCAGCGCTCCGAGGAGCCACGCGTAGATGACGTCGCCCGAGGCATGGAGGCGCTCGAGCACCCGCCGCACGGTGCGCGGCTCGGGGCCTTCCCGCGGGAGGCCGCGCAGCCGCCGCAGGTACCACGCGTCGATGCGGGCCTGCAGGACCTCGGCGTCGAAGACGCTGCCGAGGCCCATGGGCACGTCTCCCGCAGCGGCCAGCGCCTCGTCGAGCATCCCCGCCAGCCCGTGCGACGCGAAGAAGCGGGGTGCGAGGCCTTCCAGCATGTGGAGCGTCAGCGCGCGGAGGGCGCGCAGCTCATCGGTCGGCTCGCTGGTGAGGCGCCGGAAGGCGGCGAGGCTCGTCTCCGCCAGCGCTTCGAGCTCGCCGACGGCCGGAGCGCTCCACGGCAGCGCGAGGAGCGCGGCCGCGTCCTCCACCATCCACGTCGAGCCCGGCGAGGGGAAGACGGACTGCACCAGCACCGCGTCGGCGGCGCCCGCGGCGCGGAACGCCCTGGCGTAGCGCTGGCGGGTCGTACCCGTCACCTCCACCGAGGCCGGGCCGGCGCGGCTGGCGCCATTCCGCAGGGCGAGCTGCGCGCAGGCCGCGAGGTGGAAGTCGAGGCGCAGCGGGCCTTCGGGGAGCGCCGGCGCGGGCACCGGCGGGCGGGCCGCGGCGGCTTCGAGCGCGGCCAGCACCTCGGCGGCGGGCCGCGACTCGGCCTGCACGGCGGACACGGCGCGCTTGGTGCGGACGAACGGGACGCGGGGCCCGAGGTGCGCCTCGAGGGCGTCGTCGCCGGAGACGAAGACGACGCCCAGCCCGCGCTCGGCGGCCAGCCCCAGCACGAGGTCGCTCTCGGACACCAGGCGACCGCCCACCGACCAGCGGCTCGAGAGAGCGACGGTGTGGGCGGCGAAGCCCGCGCCGCCGGCCGGCGCGTGCATGCCGAGGCAGGCCACCGCCTCGACGCCCTCGAAGAGCGTCTCGGCGTACCAGTCGTGGAGGAAGTGGAGGCTGGCGGCCTCGTGCAGCTGGTCCTCCAGCACGTTCGCGGCGTCGCTGCCGGACAGGTGGCTGTCGGACACGCGCACGTGCGTGAAGCCGGCGGCGACGAGGCCCTTCACCGCGGCGTTCACCTCGGCGGTGAGCAGCGCCCGCGCGCGCGCGTAGTCGCCGGTGCCGGCCAGCATCGCCGCGGGAGACTCCACGCCGGCGACGCCTTCGAGGTCGACGACGAGCAGGGCCTCCTTCGCCACGTCAGTCCTCCGGCGGCGACTCGTCGCGCAGGCCGAACTCCTTCATCTTCGTCTGCAGCGACTTGCGGCTGATCTGCAACAGCTTCGCGGCGCGGGTGACGTTGCCGTCCGTCTTCTGCAGCGCCTGGACGATGAAGCTCTTCTCGATCTGCGCCTGCCTCTCCTTGAGGAAGTCCTTGAGCGGCTTCTCGCCGGGCTCCGGCACCGCGTCGGCGGCGGGCGCTGGCGCCTGCACGCCGCCGCGCACCGGCTCGGGCAGATCCTTGAGCTCGATGCGCGGGCCGTCGGCGAAGAGCAGCACGCGCTCCATGAGGTTCTCGAGCTCGCGGATGTTGCCGGGCCACGGGTACGCCTGCAGCCGGGCCAGGGCCTCGTCGCTGATGCCTTCGATCTTCTTGTTGAGGCGCTTGTTGTACTTCTCGATGAAGTGCCGGACGAGCAGCGGCACGTCGCTCGCGCGCTCGCGCAGCGGCGCCAGGTGAATCGGCACCACGTTGAGCCGGTAGTAGAGATCTTTCCGGAAGCGGCCCGCCTCGATCTCCTTCTCGAGGTCGCGGTTGGTGGCGGCGATGACGCGCACGTCGACGCTCGTCGTCTTGATGCCGCCGACGCGCTCGAACTCGCTCTCCTGCAGCACGCGCAAGAGCTTCACCTGCATCTCGAGGGGGATCTCGCCGATCTCGTCGAGGAACAGCGTGCCGCCGTCGGCCAGCTCGAAGCGGCCCGGCTTGGACGTCACCGCCCCGGTGAAGGCGCCGCGCTCGTAGCCGAACAGCTCGGACTCCATGAGGTCCTTGGGGATCGCCGCGCAGTTGATCTTGATGAGCGGCTTCTCGCGGCGGCCCGAGCCGTCGTGCAGCGCGGTGGCGACCAGCTCCTTGCCGGTGCCGGACTCGCCGGTGATGAGCACCGTCGACGGCGTGTCGGCCACCTTGTCGATGATCTTCGCGAGCTCGCCCATCTGCGGCGAAGCGCCGATGAGCGACATGCGCGCCCGGCCCTCGGGCGGCACGTGGCCCTGCCGCGCCTCCTGCGTGCGCGCGGCCTTCGCCACGACGGCGCGGATCTCCGCGTGCTCGAAGGGCTTGGTGATGTAGTCGAACGCGCCAAGCTTGATGGCCTCGACGGCCGAGTCGACGGTGCCGTGCGCGGTGATGATGATGACGGGCACGTCCGGCCGGTTCGCCTTCACCCGGGCGAGGATCTCCATGCCGCCGACCCGCGGCATCACCAGGTCCGAGATGACGACGTCGGCGCCGTTCTTCTCGAACTCGGCGAGCGCCACCTCGCCGTTCTCCGCGACGGTGACCTCGTAGCCGTCCTTGCGCAGCATGGCCGCGAGGACCTTGCGGAGGTTCGCTTCGTCGTCGACGACCAGGATCCGGCTCACGGGGAGGTGTTTGGCCTTTAGGCCCGGGCAGGTCAAGGACTGGGGATGCGGGGGATCGCCGGGCGGTGGTACCGTCAGCGCGTGTCGAGCGGTTCCTGGGACGTCGTCACCGTCCCTCGCGCGCTGGAGAAGTTCCCGATGGCCTTCGAGCCGGGGCGCGGCTTCTCGCCATCGAAGCCCGAGCGCTGGCCGCGACTGCCGGGGCGGCTCGAATTCTACGAGGAGAGACTGCACGTCACGCCGCCGTGCGGGGAGCAGCAGGCCGCGATCGCCGCGAACATCGTGTTCCTGCTGGCGGGTTGGGCCCGCGCGCACGCGGGCTTCGAGGTCGGGGCGAACGAGGCGGGGATGCTCCTGGGTGGTGCGGTGCGGGCGGCCGATGCGGCCGTGTGGCGCGCGTCGTCACGCCGACGGTCGAGTGGCTTCCATCGCCGGCCTCCACTCCTCGCTGTCGAGGTGAGCGGCGAGGACGAAAACGAAGACATGCTGATGGACAAGGCGCGGTGGTACCTCGAGCAGGGCGTCGAGACGGTGTGGCTCGTGTTGCCCGAGGAGCGCCAGGTGGTGGTGGTGACGGCGAAGGGCCGCAAGCGTGTCTCGGCCGGTCGGCTGCCGGCGCCCGCGGGCATGAAGGACTTCCAGCCCGCGCTCGCCGACGTGTTTCGCTGAGGCGCATCGCGAGCCTCGGCGCTCTCCGCGCGAAGGCCGACGACTGACGTCGCCCAACTTGGTTCTGCAATACCCACAATCGTTGTGGGCGTTGCAGCGCCGAGTCGGACCTGACCGTCTCCTCGACTCGGCACGACCGTCGCATACAGTGCCGGCGCGTGCCGACGGACACGGGGAGTGCGGCAAAGAGTGGACGCGGTGCGGTCTTCGTGGCCGCGGGCATCCTCCTGTCGCGGCTTTCGGGCCTCGCCCGGCAGAAGCTGTTCGCGCACTCCCTGGGCAACGGGCTGGAGGCCGCGGCCTACGCGGCGGCGACGCGCATCCCCAACGTGCTGCAGAACCTGCTGGGCGAGGGCGTGCTGTCGGCGTCCTTCATCCCCGTGTTCGCGGGGCTGCGCGCGGAGAAGGACGACGAGGGCGCGCGCGCGGTGGCCGGCGCGGTCTTCGGGCTGTTGTCGGTGCTGGTGTCGGCGCTGGTGCTGGTCGGCGTGCTGGCGGCGCCGCTGCTCGTCGACGTCATCGCGCCCGGCTACGACGGCCCGTCGCGCGAGCTGACCGTTCGCCTGGTTCGCCTCATCTTCCCCGGCACCGGCGTGCTGGTGCTGTCGGCGTGGTGCCTGGGCATTCTCAACAGCCACCGGAAGTTCTTCCTCTCGTACGCGGCCCCGGTGGTGTGGAACGGCTCCATCATCGCCGCGCTCGTCGTCTTTCGCGGCGAGGCGCGCGAGACGCTGGTGGTGTGGGCGGCCTGGGGCAACCTGGCGGGCAGCGTCGCGCAGTTCGTCGTGCAGCTGCCGGCGGTGCTGAAGCTGCTCGGGCGTTTCTCCCCGAAGCCGTCGCTGACGCTGCCGTCGGTGCGGCAGGTGGTGTCGGGTTTCCTGCCGGCGGTGGCGGCGCGCGGTGTGGTGCAGGTGAGCGCCTGGGTGGACACGGCGTACGCGTCGCTCATCAGCGAGCGCGCGGTGGCGGCGCTGTCGTACGCGCAGACGATCGCGCTGTTGCCCATCTCGCTGTTCGGCATGGCGATCAGCGCCGCGGAGCTGCCGGCGATGAGCGAGGACGCGGTGAAGAGCCACCAGGAGCGGGCCGCGGCGCTGAAGGGCCGGCTTCAGGCGGGCCTCGAACGCCTCGCCTTCTTCGTGGTGCCGTCGGCGTTCGGCTTCCTCTTCGCGGGCGATCTGATCTCCGGCGTGCTGCTCGAGTCTGGCGCCTTCACCGCGGCCGACTCGCGCTTCGCCTGGTACATCCTCATCGGCTCGGGCGTGGCGCTGTGGGCGCAGACGAGCGGGCGGCTGTACAGCTCGGCCTTCTACGCGCTCAAGGACACGAAGACGCCGCTTTCGTTCGCCGCGCTGCGCGTCGGCCTCGGCGTCGCGCTCGGCTACTACGCCGTGCGCATCCTCCCCGGGCAGCTCGGGCTGCCGGCGCACCTCGGCGCGGTGTTCATCACCATCACCACCGGCGTCACCGCGTGGCTCGAGATGGAGCTCTTGAAGCGCGCGCTGTCGAAGGCGCTGGGCGGCGTGCCCGGAGTGGCGAAGCAGCTCGCCCGCGTGTCGCTGGCAGCGGTGGTCGCGGGCGCCGGGACGCTGGGCGCCAAGGCGTGGCTCGCGGCGACGTATGGCGCGAAGGCGGGCGTCACCGCGGAGTGGGGCGGTGGCGTCTTCGCGCCGCCCGCGCTGCCGACGTTCCGCACCGCCCTCGCGCTGCTGCTGCTCTTCGGCGCGCTCTACGGCGTCGCGTGCCTCGCGCTGCGGGTGCCGCAGGCGCAGGCGCTGGTCCGCCGGGTGCTGCGCCGCCGCGCCTGATTTCCCGGCTGTAACCTTTCCCGGCTGTAACCTTTCCCGGCTGTAACCTTTCCCGGCTGTAACCTTTCCCGGCTGTAACCTTTCCCGGCTGTAACCCTTCCCGGCTGTAACCCTTCGCGGGCCCGGGCGTAACGGGCGCACCACGCCGAACGTGGGGCGGCGTGCCTTCAGCCTCTGCCCCCCCACATGCAAGGACACACGACGTGAAGATCGCGAAGGGTGTGATGCTCGCCTCGGCCGTTGCCTCGCTGTTCGCCTCCGCTGCGCTGGCCGCCGACAAGGCGCCGAAGAAGGACGCGAAGGGCACCGCGCCCGCCGAGGTGCGCTGTGAAGGCGTCAACGAGTGCAAGGGGAAGGGCGCCTGCGGCGGCGCAACGCACGGCTGCGCCGGCCAGAACGAGTGCAAGGGCAAGGGCTGGGTGGTGATGAGCGAGAAGGAGTGCAAGGCGAAAGGCGGGAAGAACGCCGGCGGCGCCAGCATGTAGTCGCGGCGCCCTTCCTTCGGTTTCGTCACCTCAAAGTCACGACATCGCGCGCCGGGCCGGGTAGAAGCCCCGCCCGTGCTGCGCATGACGGTGGTGTTGATGCTGGCTTCGGGGGCCGCGCTCGCCGCGGAGCGACCGCGCCTCGGGGTGATGATCGTCGTCGACCAGCTCTCGGCCGAGGCGTTCCGCGCGCGCCTGCCGAAGGCCACCGGCGGGCTGAAGCGCCTGACGCAGGAAGGCCTCACCTTCCACGAGCTGCGCTTCGAGGCGGCGCCCACCGTCACGTCGGTGGGCCACGCCACGCTCGCCACCGGCGCGTACGGCGCGGTGCACGGCATCGCCGCGAACGACTGGATCGACGGGGCCACCGGAAAGCCGTGCCTGTCCACCCAGGACGCGGCGTACCGCGTCATCGGCCGCGAGGCCCTGGACCGCGACGGCACCGCGCCCACCTGGCTGCGCGTGCCCACGCTGGCCGACGCCGTGCGCGGTCACCACGACGCGGCGAAGGCCGTCAGCATCTCCGCGAAGGATCGCGCGGGCATCCTCACCGCGGGCCACGCCGGCCTCGCCGTGTGGTTCGACGCCGAGAAGCCCTTCTTCACCACCAGCACGTACTACGCGAAGGAGCTCCCGGCCTGGACGAAGCCGGTCAACGAGCGCATCGCGAAGATGGTGCTGGAAGGCACGTTCCAGTGGGGCCTGCCCGCCGGCGGCGTCACGGGCAAGGCGCCGGATCTGCCGAAGGGCACGCGCAGCGGGGACAGCGAGCCGCTCGTCGAGCGCCCGGAGCTGCAGCCGCTGCTCGACACCGCCGAGGTCGACCTCGCCATCGAGGCGGTGAAGGCGCTGGAGCTGGGCCGGGACGACGTGCCCGATCTCCTCACCGTCAGCTTCTCGGGGCACGACCGCATCGGCCACGAGTTCGGTCCCGATGCGAAGGAGGCGCTCGACGAATTCTTCCACGTCGATCGCGAGCTCGGCCGGCTGTTCACCGCCCTCGACGCGTCCGTGGGGAAAGGAAAGTACGTCGTCGTCTTCACGTCGGACCACGGCGCGCCGACGGCGCCGGAGCTGGCGAAGGCGCGCGGGCTGGACGCGGGCCACGTCGACACCCGGGCGCTGGGCGCGAAGCTCAAGGCCGAGCTCGACGCGGCGCTGGGCAAGGCCGAGTGGTTCGCCGGCTACAAGACGCCCGGCTTCACGTTCGACCCGGCGCTGCGCGCGAAGGCGATGAAGGCCTTCGGCCGGCTGCGCGCGGCGGCGAAGGCCTTCCCCGGCGTCTACGATCTCTACGCCACCTGGCAGATCCCCGAAGGCCCGCTGGGCGACCTGTATCGCGCCGGCCTCGTCGAGGGCCACTCGCCGGACCTCATCATCGTGACGAAGCCGAACTGGACCTACGGCACCAGGGATCACACCGGCCACGCGTCGCCCTGGCTGTACGACCGCGCGGTGCCGCTCGTCTTCTGGGGCGCGGGCATCAAGAAGGGCCAGGCCGGCGACGCCGAGGCCATCGACGTCGCGCCCACGCTGTCCCGCCTGCTCGGCGTGCCCACGCCCGCCGGCGCGCAGGGCCACGCCATCGAAGCCGTCTTCCGCTGACGAAACCCGCCGAACGAACCACCGAGGGGAACCATGCCGTCACTCGCCGTCGTCCTCACCATCGCGCTCGCGCAGGCCGGCGCGACCCCGCCCGCGCCCGCCGAGCCGCCTGCCGCCGCGTCCGCCACCACCGAGCCCGCCGCGCCCGGGGCCGCTGGCACCATCGCGACCGGGGCGCCCGCCAACGCCGCCGAGCCGCCGAAGCCGAACGAGTTCCACGCCGCCGTCCCGGTGGCCGCGGCGCCCGGCGCGGAGGATCCGACGACGAAGTACATCGATCGCTCCGGGAAGCAGCCGGCGGTGGGCGCGCTGACGGTGAAGTCGTCGAAGCCGTGGTGGGAGCGCATCACGCTCTCGGGCTTCGCGCGCCTCGGCGTCTTCTACACCTTCCCGCTGCAGGACGAGACGCTGGTGGGTGGCAACGGCGGCTTCCGCGTCGCCGACTTCCGTCTGAGCGCCGAGTTCCGCCCGTGGGAGGACGTCACGGCGTACACGTCCGTCGAGCTGTCGGCGCCCATCGCCGATCCGAACGATCCGCTGGTCGGCACCCGCGTCGTGTCGCTGCGCGACGCGTGGGTGCAGTACCAGGTGTGCTCGGGCTTCATCATCCGCGCGGGCCAGTTCCGCCCGCCGTACTACGCCGAGATGCTGCTGTCGGACGGCGCGATCCCCTTCGTGAGCCGCTCGGTGCTCGCCGGTGGCCTGCACCCGCCGGAGGCCTACGCCACCAACGCGCTGGCCACCGATCGCCAGGTCGGCCTGCAGGTGCACTCGAAGCGCCTCGGCAGCACGTTCGGCTTCCGCTACGCGCTCGGCGTCTTCAACGGCAACGGGCAGAACCAGCTCCTCAACGACAACAACGCGCCGATGCCGGTGGGCCGCGTCGAGGTGGACTTCAAGGAGCACGTGACGCTCGGCCTGAACGCCTATTACAACGTGCGCGCCGAGGGCACGCGGCCCACGCGGCTGTACACCAACCAGCTCGCCTACGGCGCGGACCTCGAGGCGCACGGCTACGGGCTGTCGGGCCTCGTCGCCTTCCTGGGGAAGAACTCCAGCTTCAACTACGGCGGGCTGTCGCCGGAGTCGGCGATGGGCGTGCTGGGCCAGGTGCGCTACTTCCACGAGAAGACGGGCCTCGAGGGCGCCGCGCGCGTGGCCTGGTACGAGCCGTCGTCGGCCCAGCGGGATGACCAGGTGTTGGAGATTGCCGCGATGATCGCCTGGCGCCCGTTTGAACTGCCGTTCCGCGTTCTGCTTCAATACACGCACCGTGGCGAGGAGAGCCAGGTCTCCTTCCCGAACGACGGCGTGGATCTGATGTTCCACGCGGTGTGGTGACGCCCATGAGAGTCGTCAGTCTCTTGTTCCTCGCGGCGTTCGCGGCCGCGTGCACGAAGACCACGCCGCCGGCGCGGGCCTTCCAGGTGAAGAGCCGCACCGAGCTCATCGGCGGCAAGCGCGCGCTGGGAGAGGTGGGCGACTTTAAGCTGACCAACGGCATCGTCCACGCGATCATCCAGGACGTCGGCACCTCCCGCGGCTTCGGCAGCTTCGGCGGCTCGCTGATCGACGTCGATCTGGTGCGCGGCACGGCGGGCTCGGGCTCGAAGTCGCCCAACGGCAACGACTACTTCACCGAGATGTTCCCGGCCTTCTTCCTCACCGCCATCGAGCCGTCGAAGGTGGATGTGCTGGCCGACGGCAGCGACGCCTCGTGCGATGCGCCGCCGTGCGCCGCCATCGTCCGGGTGTCGGGCTCGAGCGGAAACTTCATCAGCCTGGTGAAGGGCATCACCGACGTCGTCGATCCCGATCAGAAGCTCGACTACTCGTGTGACTACATCCTCGAGCCGGGCAAGCAGTACGTGAAGATCGTCACCACCGTCCGCAACCCCACCGACAGGGAGGCGTCGTGGAAGCTGGCGGTGCCGTTCGGCTTCGTCACGCTCCTCGGCGAAGGCCAGCGGCTCTTCGTGCCGGGCGAGGCGGGCTTCGACATGCGGTACCACCTCGAAGACGTCGTCTACAAGCGCGACGCCAGGCTGGACGCGCTGCCCGGCGAGGTGACGCAGATGTGGACGACCGAGGGCGACGGCGTCAGCTACGCGCTCGTCATCGGCCGGAACCCCGAAGGCACGTACCTCGACAACAAGCCCGACTACTACCCGACGGCGAAGAAGGACTCGATGCTGATCCCCATCGCGTCCTCGTCCTTCCTCGGCAGCTTCTGGGCGAAGGCGCCCACCAGCCTGCCGCCCAACGGCAGCGCCAGCTACACCGGCTACCTGGTGGTCGGCTCGGGCGACGTCGCCAGCGTGCAGCAGGTGGCGTACGAGCTGCGCGACGCGATCCCGAGGCCCAACGGCAAGGAGTACCTCTTGCGCGACAAGACGCCGTACGGCTGGCTCGCCGGCACGGTGCGCGAGACGCCGACGGGCATTCCCATGGCGGGCGTCTCGGTGGTGATCCAGGACGAGGCGGGGCGGTACGTGTCGCAGGCCACCACCAACGCCGACGGCACGTGGCGCGCGCCGGTGCAGCCGGGGAAGTTCCGCGCGTACGCGGTCGATCGCACGCGCACGGTGGCGCGCTCGGACGGGCTGGTGGAGGTCGCCGAGGGCGGCGCCGGCCGCATCGATCTCGAGTTGGAGCAGCCGGGGCAGCTGCAGGTGAACGTGCGCGACACGCTGGGCCGCGCGATCCCCGCCAAGGTGTCGGTGGAGTCCGTGTACACCACGCCCGACGCCACGCAGCCGCCGCGGCGCTTCCTCTACGATCTGAAGGTGGGCGAGCGCGCGCGCGCGTCGGACCTGCGCCCCGACGATCCGAGCGACCCGGACACGCGGCGCTACCTCGAGCGCGTCTTCTACGCGACCGACGGCAGCGGCGGCGCCGCGCTGAAGCCCGGCACCTACCGGGTGTGGGCGTCGCGCGGCATCGAGTACAGCCTCGAGAGCCGGGAAGTCACCGTCGAGGCGGGCAAGACGGCGCACCTCGGCTTCGTCCTCGAGCACGTGGTGGACACGCC
The DNA here is from genome assembly GCA_040755835.1 of Myxococcota bacterium. Taxonomy (GTDB): domain Bacteria; phylum Myxococcota; class Myxococcia; order Myxococcales; family Myxococcaceae; genus JADLDB01. The sequence continues at coordinate 18,063 of JBFMAB010000067.1, read as the reverse complement.
GGACTGGGTGAGCGGCGACTTTCACGTGCACTCGGTGAAGAGCGTCGACTCGGACATGGGGCTGCCCGACCGCGTCGCCAGCTTCGCGGTGGAGGGCGTCGATTTTCTGTCCTCGACGGAGCACAACTACGTCGCCGACTACATGCCGACGATCCAGGCGCTGCAACTCGAGGATTGGCTGAAGAGCGTGGTGGGCCTCGAGTTGACCAGCCTCGAGATGGGGCACTTCAACGCGTTCCCGCTGGTGCTGCAGCCGGGGCCGGTGCAGCACGGCAGCTTCCGCTGGTTCTTCCGCCCGCCGGGCGAGTTGTTCGCGCAGCTGCGCGGGCTGGGCGTGGATCCGCAGAAGACGGTGGTGCAGGTGAACCACCCGCGCGACACGATCCTCGGCTACTTCAACGCGTTCAACGTGGGCACGTACACCGGCACGCCGATCCCGCCGACGTCGTCCATCACGCTGGACACCTCGCCGCAGCCCGACGGCACACCGTCGCCGTACCACCCGTCGAACTTCAGCCTCGACTTCGACGCGATGGAGGTCTTCAACGGGAAACGCTTCGACATCATGTTCAACTACCGGATCCCCCCGGTGCCGCCGGAAGGCGAGGAGCCGACGGTGGGCCCGTGCCCGCCCGGTGGGCCGACGACGACCGAGTGCATCCCCGCGCCGGGCGAGGTGCTGCTCGAGCTGGCCGAGGAGACGGTCAACGGGCAGACCCGGTACATCAAGCAGCCCGCGTTTCCGGGGGCGATCGACGACTGGTACACGCTGCTGGCCCAGGGCCGGCACATCACCGCGACGGGCAACTCCGACTCCCACGGCCCGAAGTCCGAAGCCGGGCTGCCGCGCACGTACATCCACGCGGGGAAGTCGGCGAACGGCTCGCTGCGCGGGCTGGACGAGACGGCGCTGTTCGACGCGCTGCGCGCCGGCGACGCCTACCCGACGAATGGGCCCATCATCCGCAAGTTCGAGGTGAACGGGCTGGGCATGGGCCGCACGGTGGTGGCGGGCGACGGCCGGGCCGAGGTGTCGATCATCATCGACGCGGCGCCGTGGGTGGACGTGAGGCGCGTGGTGGTGCGGCGCGGCGGGAAGGACCAGGGCGAGAGCCCCGAGGTGAAGGAGGTCATCGACGTGCCGCCGACGAACGCCATCGAGCGCCTCAACGTCACCCGCGTCTACGACGACGTCCCCGACGGCAGCTTCTTCGTCATCGAGGTGTCCGGCGATCGCGACATGTGGCCGGTCTTCTCGCCGTACGAGTTCCCGTCGCTGGAGATCAGCGACGCGGTGAAGGTGATCGGCGGCTCGTTCATCTCGAACACGTTCGGCCGCTACAAGCCGGTCAAGGCGCAGCGGGTGACGCCGTACGCGTTCTCGAACCCGATCTGGTTCGATCGCACGCTGAAGCAGAACCTGAAGGCCCCGAGGCGCGTCATCGCCACGTCGAATGACAAGGCCTTCACGCCGCGCGTGATGCCGGACCTCACGAAGCTGTTCCACGCGTTCCACAGTGATCCGGAGTAGCGACGGCGCGCGCGCGGGCTTCGTGGTGGCGGCACTCCTGGCCGCCACCGCGCTCGCGCACCCGCAGGGCTTCCACAAGAAGCTCACCTTCACGCTCACGAGGACGACCGTCTCGGGGCTGGTGGTGATGGACGTGGACTCGGGCTCCCGCTGCGCGGTGCTGCGGCAGGCCGCCGACGCGGACGGCGACGGGCGGCTGAAGGGCGCGGAGGTCACCCAGCTCAAGGAACGGCTGGCCGCGATGGCGCTGCGCACGCTGAAGCTGGGCATATCGGGCGCGGCGACCGCCGTGACGCCGAAGGAGTCGAAGCTGTCGCTGCACGAGGATCCGCGGGTGGGCGAGGGCGGGCTGTCGGTGGCGGTGCTGGTGGAGCTCCGCCACCCGCACGCGGTGTCCGAGGGCCTGCACTTCGAGGTGACGGACACCTCGCCCGATCTCTCGCCGGTGGTGGTGCAGGTCTTCCAGGCGGCGGCGAAGGGCGCCACGCCCGAGGCGCCGTTCGAGGTCGAGCTCGAGGCGGGGAAGACGGCGTCGGTGCGGCTGGGCCGGCTCGCCGACTAACTCGTCTTGAGCGACGCCAGCACCTTCCTGGCCGCCGCCGTCGCGAGCAGGTTCGACAGCTTCAGGAAGTCGACCGGCTTGGGCACGTAGGCGTCGCCGCCGGCCGCGTCCATCTTCTCGGGCGAGTGCAGGTTGCCGAAGGCCGTGACGAAGAAGATCGGGCCGTCCACCAGCGGCAGCTCCTTCGCGAACGCGGGCACGTCGAAGGTGACCGGCTTGCCGCGAAACAGCTGGGTGAGCTGCAGCCCGTCGAGCGGCGAGCCCTTGAGCTGGATGTCCATGAGCACCGCATGGAACTTCCCGCTGAACTGGCGGACGGCGGCGCAGGCCTCCTCCGCCGTCTTCGCCCACACCAGCTTGAAGCGGTTGCGCAGGCGCAGCTCGGTGACCTCCCAGTTGGACACCTCGTCTTCGACGTACAGCACGACGCGATCCGGGGCCGGCGCCCGGGGGCCTCCAGCGTCCGATGGGATCTTCTTCATGTGGGGCGGCTCCTGGCTTCAGGGAAGGGGTGGGTGGGAGACGGGGCGAGGGGCCCGGGGTTCTTCGCCAACACCTCGGTGACGACGCGCAGCAGCTCTCCCGGCCGCCACGGCTTTGCGAGGAAGGTGGCGCCCAGCACCTCGACCGCCGGCCGGTTGTCCGGGAAGGCGCTGGAGACGACGACGGGGATGGAGGCGAGGGCCGGATCCGCCCGCAGCTGGCGCAGCACGTCGAGGCCGCTGACGCGCGGCATCATCACGTCGAGGATGATGAGCAGCGGCCGGCGCTGGCGGATCCGCTCCATCGCCTCGCGGGGATCGCGCACGCCGACGATGGCGCAGTCCAGCGGGCGCAGCGCGGCGGCGGTGGCGTCGACGGCGGTGGCCTCGTCATCCACCACGAGGATGACGCGGTCCGCGGTGTCGCCGGCGGCGCCTTCGCGGCGGGTGACGCGCGCCGGCAGCTCGACGGTGAAGGTGCTTCCCCGGCCCGGCGCGCTGTCGAGGCGAATGGCGCCGCCGTGCAGCTCGACCAACTTCCGGGTGATCGCGAGGCCCAGGCCCGTCCCGCCGAAGCGCCGCGTGTTGCCCGTCTCCACCTGGCGGAAGCCTTCGAAGATCAGCGCCTGGTGCTCCTTCGCGATCCCGATGCCCTGGTCCTTCACCGCGATGTGGAGGCGCGCGTCACCGTCGCTGCCCTGCACCGACGGCGTCACCGTCACCGTGCCCTTGCCGTCGGAGAACTTGATCGCGTTGCCCACCAGGTTGATGAGCACCTGCATCACCTTGACGCGATCGCACTCGAGCAAGTGCCTCGCCGGGAGGCGCAGCACCTCGAGGCGCACGCCGGCGCGCTGGGCGACCGGCTCCATGGTGGCGCGCAGGCCGTCGAGCAGCTCGTCCGCGTCGGTGGGCTCGGCGTGGAGCGTCATGCGGCCCGCCTCGATCTTCGAGTAGTCGAGGATGTCGTTCACCACCGCGAGGAGGTGCTTGCCGCTGGCCACCACCGAGCCGAGCAGGCGCGCCGCCTCCCCGGCGTCCAGGTCGAGGCGCCAGGCCTCGGGCTCGAGCGCCAGCGCCTTGCCGCACTCCGGGCAGGGCGCCGACGCGTCGTACGCCTCGCCGTCCTCGAGCTCGAAGCGCGAGCCGCAGCCTTCGCAGCGCACCCGGCGCGTCCGGTGGATCTGCTCGAGCAGGCCCTGGGGGATGTTGATGATCGAGTTGAGCGGCGTGCGCAGCTCGTGGCTGGTGTTGGCGAGGAACTCGCTCTTCACGCGGGCGCTCTCTTCGCTGCGCACCAGCGCCTCGGCGAGCTCCTCGTTCTTCGTGGCCAGCGTGGCGCTCAGTCGCCGGTTCTCTTCGCCCATCTGGAGGAACTCGCCGACCACCACCATCGCCGAGCCGATGCCGAGGTTGGCGAGGGCGAGCGTGAAGAGCCGCGGCGTGTAGATGATGTCGAGATCCGAGAGGAGATCGTTGATGCCCGCGCCGACGGTGAGCACGATGGCGGCGGTGACGATGGGGCCGAAGGGCGTGGCCCCCTTCACCACGTCGCGCACCGACAGCACCAGCGCGGAGAGGATCACGATGAACAGCCAGTTGATGTAGATCTGGTAGAGCGCCGCGCTGCCGCCGATGGTCGCGGTGCGGCCCAGCGTCAGGCTGAGCGCGAGGAAGGCGCCGCTCACCACCCGGTTCACCTTGCGGAACCAGGTCGCGCGGCGCAGGTAGTAGGACTCGACGAACTCCGGGACGACCAGGCCCAGCGCGTGGACGGACGTGGCGATCCACCCGACGACGGCCTTTGAGGACATCACGGCGGTGACGAGGAAGCCGCTCTTGGTGAGCAGGTACAGCATCGACGAGGCGATGAGGCCCAGGGTGCTGAAGTAGAGATCTCTCGGGGCGCGATCGCCCTGCAGACCCCACAGCACGATCACCAGCGTGGCGAGGAAGGCGAGCAGCAGCAGGCTGCCCAGCTCGAGGAAGTTGCGGACGGTGTGCTCGTGGAACACCCACGCGCCCAGCACGTCCTGGCGCCCGAGCAGCAGCCGCGAGTCGGTGATGCCGTCGCGCTCGCCCTCGTTGGAGTAGACCTGCAGGGCGATGTCGTTCTCGCCCTCGCGGAGCAGCGTCCGCGGGATGAAGGACGTCGACATCGCCGACTCGCTGCCGATGAAGCGCGTCTCGTAGACGCCCTTGCTGCCGACCAGCGTGCCGTTCACCCAGACGCGCACGACGGCGTCGCGCACGTAGCCGAGGACGAAGACGAGGTCGGCGCCCTTCAGGTCGCCGGTCAGCGTGAAGCTGCGGCGGGCGACGATCTCGGGGCCCTTGAGGCCCTGTGCCCCGAAGCCGCCGGGGAGACGCACGGCCTGCCAGCGGGACGTGTCGACGCCGGCGCCGACGGGCGGCGGCTCGCCCGGGGCCAGCGCGGTGGCGCGCCAGTCGCCGGCGAGGAAGGTGTAGCCGCCGCCGCTCGGCAGGTGCCACGCCCAGAAGACGAGGGCGACGAGCGCGACGGGGAGGGACGCGAGCAGCCACACTCGCAACGGCGGGCGCCGGGAGGCCAAGGGCGCGGTGACGGACGTCATGGGGAGACGGCACCATAGCCCGTCCGCGGTGGCCAGCGAGCGCGGTGGGCGCTAGACGCCTCCCGCATGGCGGAACAGACGCTGGATTTGCGCGACGTGCCGAAGCCGGAGGCGTACCGGCAGCTCGCGCAGCACGTCGAGGCGGTGCTGAAGGGCGTGGACGACGAGGTGTGCGCGATGGCGACGGTGAGCTGCCTCGTGCACCACGCCTTCGGGCACCTGTGGACGGGCTTCTACCGGGTGGTGGGGCCGGAGTTGCTCCGCGTGGGCCCGTACCAGGGGACGCTGGGGTGCCTGGAGATCCGCTTCGGGAAGGGCGTGTGCGGGACGGCGGCGGCGGAGCGGCGGACCGTGGTGGTTCCCGACGTGCGCGCCTTCCCCGGTCACATCACCTGCGACGGGCGGAGCGCGTCGGAGATCGTCGTGCCGGTGTTCGGGAAGAGCGGCCGGTTGATCGCGGTGTTCGACGTGGACAGCGAGCGGCCAGGGGCGTTCGACGAGGCTGATCAGGCGGGCCTGGAGACCCTGCTGGGGTGGTTCGCCCGAAGGTGACGAAGCGGGGTTTGGTGCTTTTCCTTTCGGCAAGGAGCCTGCTAGACCGCGCCCGGTTTTCAAGGGGGCCGCGAGCGTGGCTCCTTGAGGGATGGCCTTGCAGAAGGACGGATCCGTGAGCGAGCAGACCCCGAAGAAGGGCCCGATGGTGGTGGTGAAGCGTGCCGGCGGCGCGGTGGAGACGCGCGTCGAGCCGAAGCCGGCGGTGAAACCGGCGGCGGCGGCGGGTGCGCAGGCGCAGCCCGGCGAGAGCCCGGCGGCGGAGACCAACGCGGCGGTGGTGCGGCCGATGCCGGTGGGCCCGTCGGTGTCCGACGAGGTGCACGAGAGCCAGTCCTTCGCGGAGCTGTTCGACGCGCAGCTGAAGGAAGGCGGCGGGCCGTCGCGGAAGCTGCCGCGCGTGGGTGAGAAGGTGAAGGCGAAGATCTTCCAGCTCGGCGCCGAGACGGTGTTCGCGACCATCGGCAGGCACGAGGCGATGATCGACCTCGACGAGCTGAAGGACGACGAGGGCATCCTGCGCTTCGGCGTCGGGGACGAGATCGAGGCGCACGTGGTGGAGACGGGCGCGAAGGGCATCGTGCTGTCGCGCAAGCTGTCGAAGGGCGCGGCGTCGATGAGCCTGCTCGCGGAGGCGCGGCAGTCCGGGCTGCCCGTCGAGGGCCTGGTGATCGGCGTGAACAAGGGCGGCCTCGAGGTGGCGGTGGGTGAGGCGCGCGCGTTCTGCCCGATGAGCCAGGTGGACGTGCGGCCGGCCGGGAAGCTGGACGAGCTGGTGGGTCAGCGCCTCACGTTCCGGGTGACGGAGGTGAAGGATCGCAAGGTCGTGCTGTCGCGCCGGGCGATCCTCGAGGAGGAGAACAGGGCGAAGGCCGCGGAGCTGAAGAAGACGTTGTCCGTCGGAAAGGTGCTGAAGGGCACCATCGTCAACGTGCAGGCGTTCGGCGCCTTCGTGGACCTGGGCGGCCTCGAGGGGCTGATTCCGGTGAGCGAGATGTCGCACGTGCGCGTGGGGCACCCGAGCGAGGTGGTGAAGGTCGGCGACGAGGTGGAGGTGGAGATCATTCGCCTCGAGGAGGCCGAGCCGAACAGCCCGGACAAGGCGAAGCGGAAGGACCGCATCACGCTGTCGATGCGGAGGCTGATGGAGGACCCGTTCACCAAGGCGCTCGAGACGATCAAGGAGGGCGCGGTGCTGAAGGGGAAGGTCGTGCGGCTGCAGCCGTTCGGCGCGTTCGTGGAACTCCAGCCGGCGGTGGACGGGCTGATCCACATCTCGGCGATGAGCGAGCGGCGGATCGCGCACCCGCGCGACGTGCTGAAGGTGGGCGATGAGGTCGAGGTGAAGGTCGAGAAGATCGACCCGAGCGAGAAGCGCATCGGCCTGCGGCTGGTGAAGGACGGGGTGCCGGTGGGCGAGGGCGTGTCGAGCTCGGGCTCGCACGCGCCGGTGGAGGAGAGCGCGCCGTCGGGGGAGCCGCGGAAGCAGGCGCCGAAGCCGCGCCGCGGGAGCATCGTGGTGGGGAAGGTGAACCGCGTGGAGCCGTTCGGGATCTTCATCGAGTGGGACGGGCTGAACGGGCTCATCCCGGCGAGCGAGACGGGGACGGAGCGCGGGACGGACTTGAAGCGCGTCTTCCCGATGGGGAAGGAAGTGAAGGCGGAGATCATCGAGATCGACGGGCACAAGCTGAAGCTGTCGATCGTCGCCGCGCAGCGGAGCGAGGAGCGCGCGGATCTCGACGCGTGGAAGAAGGACCAGGCGAAGCAGGCGAAGAGCGCCGGAGGGTTCAACTCGCTCGCGGACAAGCTGAAGGGCATCAAGCTCGGCTGATCGGGCAGGTCCCGTCAGGCCCGCCCAGGCGGCGCGTCGAAGTGCTTGACGCGTCGCCGCGCGCAGCGTAGGTGACCGCGCACATCGTTCTCGCGGGGTGGAGCAGCCAGGTAGCTCGTCGGGCTCATAACCCGAAGGTCGCAGGTTCAAATCCTGCCCCCGCAACTGGAAAAAACGAGCGGTCCCGGAAATTGGGATTTTGCTCAGGTCGAAGGCCCCCTTCGCCAGGCAGTACCGGCGACCGGGGCCTTCGTCTTTCGGGGCCAGTTCGATGCCGTCCGGCAGGTGCGCGCGAAGGAGGTCCCCGGCTCGCGCCGGATTCCGCTCCAGGGTCGCGAGCAGGTCGCACGCGGTCAGCCTCGTGGGCGTCGATACGCCGCGGACGGGAGGCGCGGCCCCCGGCCCGCTCAGCTCGGCAGGGCCGCGGCGACGCGCTCGAGCGATTCGATGGACTCCTCGATCGCGGTCCGCACCGTCTCTGCGCTCCGGAGGACCTTGTCGAGTCCGGTCTTCGCGGTGGTCGCGCTCGTCTTGATCGTGTCGAGCAGATCGAGCTGCTTCGTCAGCACGTTGACCGTCGCCTCGATCTCGGCCTCGGCGTCCGCGGTGCTCTCGTCGCGCGCGGCCTGCTGCACGGCCAGCGCCTTGACGGCGCTGTACGCGACCCTGAGCACGAGCGCGTCCGTGGCGTCCAACGGATCCCACGCCAGCAGCAGGTCGTCCCCGTGCCGCTCGAAGACGCCGAAGCCCCTGGGCGCGTGTCCCTTCTCGAAGACGAAGACGCCGAGCCGCGCGCCGCGGTTGCGGCGAGCCTTGTCCAGCTCCGCGAGCGCCTCCTTCACCGTCGCCGCCGCCGCCTTCGCCTCCCACACCACCAGGGTGCCGGCCGCGCGGTGGTCCGCCCCGAGCTCCACCACGAAGTCCCCGACCTTGCAGGCGCGGATCTCCCCCGTCGTGGCGCCGACCGGCGTGCATACGTCGCCCCCGCGCCGCGCCTCCTCCGCCAGCACCGCGCCGAGGGCCGCTTCGAAGGTCTGGCCGGCCCGCGGCGTCCCCTTCACCGCCTCCCGGTGCGCCTGGAGCGCGCCGATGGCACAAGTCATCTCGGCCTTGAACGCCGCCAGCCCGTCCGCCTGCTGCTTGAGCAGCTGGGTCAGCTCGCGCCGCATGCGTGACAGGGCGCTCGCCTCGTCGTCGAGCGTGAACTCACGCGAGATGTTCTGCTGGGCCTGCTCGACGCGCCGCACCAGCCGGGACAGCGCAGAGTCGTCGTCGTCGAGGCTGAACTCGCGCACCACGTCCTCCACGCGCTCGGCGAGGTTCGTCGTCAGCTCGCCGTTCTGCTCGGACAGCTCGCGCACGAGCCGCGACAGCGCGGACTGCGGAACGTCCAGGGAGAACTGCTCGAGGATGCGCGCGCGCTGCTGCTCGAGCGCCTGCGCCATCATCCGCTCGAGCTGCGCCTTCACGCCCGACGCATCCGTGGGGGAAAGCAGCTTGAAGAGCGGCGAGGTCTCGCCGAGGTGCTGCACGAGCGTCTGGGCGAGCACGGAGTTCTTCGCGCCAACGTGCGCCTCGAGAACGCGCGAGAGCTCGCCGTTTGGCTGGACGAGCGCCGCGAGGCGCTCCTGCAGCACGCCGGACTTCGGGTCGAAGTAGCGCTGGAGCGTCCCCGCGACCTCGCCGGTCAGCTTGCCGCCGTGCTCGCTCAGCGCCGACGCCAGCTCCTTCATCAGCTGGTCGCCGGCCCCCTGAATCGCCCGCACGTCCAGCTGGCCGGCCGCCTGGTGCTTCGCGAGCACGCCGATGCGGAGCGCCGACACCGCGTAGTCGTGGCGCGACTTTTCGGGCTGGGCGAGCAGGGTGGCGACGACCTCGGCGTCACGCACCTTGAGCTGGAGGTCGAGGACATCGGGGATGACGGGCAGGGCGGTCATGGCGGCTCCGGGCAGCGGGTCCGCGCTGAGGAGCGTGAGCCTGCCGGGACCTGACAGCTGCACCCCGGACGCGCGAGCACCTGCAGACGCTGAAAGCGCGACCCTTAGAGACAACAGCCCACCGGTTGCGCCGACGTCGATGAAGCCGCGCCCCAGGTCGTCCTGCGTCGGGGGCAGCGTCAGGATCCCAGAGACCTGGTCATCGCCGTTCGTGTCGATGTCCCACGCCTGGAAGGCGCTCCCCGCCGTCGTGAACTCCGATCGACGACCGGCAGCGGGCGCTCGCCAGGGAACCGCGGGACGGCGCGAAGATGTACCTTTCGGTCGTCCGTGTCGCCGCCCCTGTCTCGCGCCGGACCCCGGGTGTCAGGGCGCACGGCCTCGCGCCTCCTCCGATCAGGACGGGAGGAGCACATGGCCCCAGACATCCACGCCCAGCACGCGACGGACCAGGAGCTCGCCGACTTCGCCGAGCACGCCTTCTCCCGCTGTGCCTGGGACGAGCTCATCCGCGCCGCCGCCGGCGTTCCCTTCGACGCCGCCGGCCCCCGTGGCCGCTTCTTCGACGCCGTCTGCTTCGCGCTCAGCCAGCGCAAGCGCGTACCCGAGGCGCTCGCCCTGGCGCGACGGCTCCAGGCCGCCCCCAACCGCATGCGCAACGTCTCGCTCGCCTACGTCCTCTACCAGGCGCTGCAGTCGCGCCGCGACGTCCCCGGCGAGTCGCGCGAGGCGCTCAAGCGCGAGTTCCTCGCCGTCAGCGGCCGCGTCCTCACCGACGACCCCGAGCACGTCACCTCGCTCTACCGCCTCGCCACCTTCTTCGCCGAGGTGGAGTCCGCGCGAGACAAGAAGGCCCTCGAGCTCTACATGCGCGCCATCCGCGTCTACGAGGCGATGGATCCGCTCGTTCGCCAGCGCCGGCACACCTTCTTCAAACCGTACGTGAAGTCTCTCTACGGCGCCGCGCGCAGTGCGCTGCGCCTGCGCCAGTACGCCCTCGGCCAGCGCCTCGCCGGGCGCTGCCTGCGCGTCGACGCCGAGTCCAACCACGTCGCGCCCGTCTTCAAGCTGTACCTCGCCGCCTGCCTCCTCCTCGCCGACGGCCAGGCCGCGCGCGCCGAGAAGGGCTTTCGCCTGGCCCTCGCCGCCGAGGGGCCGCGCGACCGCGACTTCATCCACGACCGGCTCGCCCGCGCGCTCGCCGCCCAGCGGGATCTGGACGGTGCCGTCGCCTGGCTCGACGCGCATGTCCCCGCCCATCGCCGCCCGGCGTACGTGTGGACGCACCTGGGCGACCTCGAGCTCGAGCGCGGCCGGCGGCCTGCCGCGCGGCAGGCGTGGGAGGCGGCGCTCCGCGGCAACAAGAGCGCGAAGCACCTCGTCCTGCGCCGCCTCGGCGAGCTCGCGCTCGACGACGGCAAGCCCGCCGAAGCCCGGCGCCGCTTCCAGGACGCGCTCGACTGGCTGCGCAAGCGCCACCAGGCCGTCGACCCGCGACTGCTCGAAGGCCTGCTGCGGTGCGCAAAGGCCGCCAACGACGCGCCCGAGGCCGCGCGCCTCGGCGTCGAGCTCGCGCGTGCCCGGCGCGCCTGCCCCACCCACCGCCGGGAGGGCGGCCACCATGACGTCGCCTGACGCCGCCCTGGACGCGGTGCTGGCCGCGCACGCGTCCGACGAGCCCGCCGAGGCCGAGCGACTCCTGCGCGGCCTCGCAGCGGCGCCGCTCACCCCCGCGCAGTCTCTTCGCGCGGGGTTGCTCGCTCTGACATTGGATCAGCCGGCGCTCGCGCGGCGCTTCGCCGCGGCAGCCACCCCCGAGGGGCGCGCCGAGCTCGAGGCGCTGCTGGGGGAGCCAGAGGAGCCGCCCACCGAGGCTGACGCGCTCGACGTCGAGCTCGACAGCGTGGCCCGGCCGGGGGAGCCCGGCCCGTCCGTCGAACGGTTCCTGCGCTTCTTCGGCGGCCGGCGCGACGTGTACGCCGAGCAGCACCGTGGCCGGCACCGCGCCCTGTGGCGCCCGGTCCGCAAGCCCCTGCTGCCGCGCGACGCGGAGGCCCACCTCGCCGGTGTCCGCACCCTGGGCCAGTACCTGCTCTACCCCGACGCGTCGTGCGCCTGGGGCGTGTTGGATCTGGACCTGTCTGCCGACGCGCTGGCCGAGCTCCGGGCCGCGGCGGGACAGCCGGGGCCCGTCACCCACCCGGCGCTGCGCGACGCGCTGGGGCGCATCGCCGCCGCCGCCCGGGCGCTCGGCTTGAGGCCGGTGCTGGTGGACAGCGGCGGGAAGGGCGCACACGCCTGGTTCCTCTTCGCCTCCCGCAGGCCCGCGCGCGCCGTCCGCACGCTGCTGGCCGCGGTCCTCGAGCGCGCCGGCGCGTTGCCTCCCGCTGTCTCCGTCGAGCTCTTCCCCCGGCAGGAGCGCCACGGGCCGCGAGGGCTGTCCAGCCTCGTCAAACTGCCCCTGGGCATCCACCGCGGCACCGGCCGGCGCGCCTGGGTGCTCGACGAGGCGCTCAAGCCCATCGAGGACATCGAGGCGGCGCTCGATTCCGTCGGCTTCTGCGACGACGCCGCGGTGGACGCGCTGGTGGCCCACCGCCTCGTCCCCCTGCCGAGCCCGGAGCTCGGCGCCGTGCCGGCACCCCCTCCACCTTCGCCGGAGTCCGCGCCCCGGCCGTCCGATGTCGCGGTGGCGCTGCGCGAGCTGTCCAGCGCCCAGGCCGTCGCCGCGGAGGACGCCGTCGTCGGAGGCTGCCCCCTCATCGCCGGGCTGTGCCGCCAGGCGTTCGAGGGCAGGCGCCTGTCTCCGGACGAAGCGCGGGCGCTCGTCTACACGCTCGGCCTCATCGGACCCGAGGGGGCGCTGGCCCGCAAGGCGCTCGCGGCGGGCAAGGCGAACCCGCGGGCGTTGGACACCGCGCGCCGAGGGCTGCCGGCCCCGATGGGGTGCCGCAAGCTGCACGCGTTGCGGCCAGACCTTGCCTCGGGCTGCTCATGCCCCGCGCGCAGCGGGCCGCTGCTCTACGCCTCGCCCGTTGCCTTTGCGCTGGGCGGCGCGTCGGGCCCCGGGGCGGCGCGCCTGGCGCCCCTCGAGCCGCTGGCCGGGCCGCTGTACGAAGATCCGCTGGTCACCATCGGCCAGGCGCTGCGTCGGCTCGAGGCGAGGCTCGCCACGCTGGCGTCGACGCCGGGGGAGCCAGAGCGATGAAGACTGCCTTCGTCGTGCAGAGTGCGGGGGTGCTGCGGCGTGACGGCGCCCGGGTGGTCGTCGAGGTGGGCCACGAAGAGAAGGGGCGGCTGGCGACGGAGGAACTCGAGCAGCTGGTGGTGATGGGGGACCTGACGCTGACGCCGGCGGTCATCGACCTGCTGGTGGAGCGCGGCGTCGACGTCGTCCTGCTGACGCGGAACGGGCGCTTCCGCGCGCGGGTGGGGCGCGGAGCGACGGGGAACGTCCGGCTGCGGTTGGCGCAGTACGAGCTCGTGGCGCGCGAGCCGGCCCGGTGCCTCGGCCTGGCGCGCGCCTTCGTCGCGGCGAAGGTGTCCAACCAGCGGGTGCTGCTCCTGCGGCAGGCGCGGCGGGGAGGGGCCGCGCGTTTCGCTTCGGCGGCGCGTGCGATGCGGGCCTGCCTCGCCCAGCTTCCGCTGGCATCAACACTGGACGAGGTGCGCGGCATCGAGGGGGCGGCTGCCTCGGTGTACTTCCGGGCGTTCGGCCTGGCCTTCGACGACCCCGCCTTTCGCTTCGAGAAGCGCACGCGGCGGCCCCCGCTGGATCCGGTGAACGCGCTGCTGTCGCTGGGCTACACGCTCCTCCTGGAACGCGTGCGTGGCGCGGTGGAGGCGGTCGGCCTGGACCCGGAGCTGGGCGTGCTGCACGCGCCTCAGGCGGGGCGGCCGTCGCTGGTGTTGGACCTGATGGAGGAGCTGCGGACGCCGCTGGTGGACGCGCTGGTGGTGGCGGCCGTGAATCTGGGCGCCATCGAGCCCGGGCACTTCGAGGACGCAGGGCCAGGGGAGCCGGTGGTGGTGCGGCGCGAGGGCCTTCGGCGCTTCGCGGAGCTGTTCGGGCGGCGGCTGGAGCGGCGGGTGCGGCCGGCGGGCAGCGAGGAGCGGGTGACGTTCCGGCACCTGATGTTTCGGCAGGCGCAGGCGTTCGCGCGGGCCGTCAGCCAGGGCGAGACGTACAGCGGGTACATGGTGAGGTGAATCGATGAAGATGCACACGGTGATTGCCTTTGACGTGAGCAGCGACCTGCGGCGGACGTGGGTGGTGAAGGCGTTGAAGGCCCTGGCAGTGCGGCTGCAACGCAGCGTCTTCGAGGCGGCGGGCCTCGAGGAGGCGGCACTCCTGCGTCTGCGGAGTGAGCTGGAGGGGAAGTTCAAGCCGGAGGAGGACTGCATCGTGTATATTCGTCTCTGCCGAGCCTGTGCCGGGCGGATGGTCGTCGTCGGGAAGCGCTTCGAGGAGGCGGAGCCGGATGAGCCGGTGAAAGTCATCTGAGGAGGCGGCAGGGAAGTTGGGCGGAACCACGGGGCTTTTTCGGAAAGGCCTGGAAGATCGCGTGGTTGAGCGTGTGGAGGTTGGCGCAGCCGAAGTTCTGTGAAATCATTGGATAATTCGACGACCGCGCTGAAATGGACCAGAGCCAAGGCCCCCCATCGCAGGAGGTTGGCGCGAAGGGAAGTCGAAGGTCTTGAAAGTCTTGGCGAAATGAGGGTAGGAGGTCAGTTCAGCCGTTCCCCGAAGTGGGGATTGAGACACGTTGATCGGGCCGGTGGTTCCGTCAGGGTAGATGGTCAGTTCAGCCGTTCCCCGAAGTGGGGATTGAGACGCGTCTTTACCACGGCGTCCTCCCAACCGCTGAGGTCCTTGGTCAGTTCAGCCGTTCCCCGAAGTGGGGATTGAGACGTATCATCGCGCTCGACCTCCTTGCGCGATGCGTATCCACGGTCAGTTCAGCCGTTCCCCGAAGTGGGGATTGAGACAGCGCAGTATGACGCGTGACAATCAAACAGGTCATAGACGGTCAGTTCAGCCGTTCCCCGAAGTGGGGATTGAGACCGACGGCACCTTGCGCAGTCAGGCGCTCGTTCGGATTCTCGGTCAGTTCAGCCGTTCCCCGAAGTGGGGATTGAGACAAGTCCGGCGGGACCACCTCGCGGTGCTTCCCGGTACGGTCAGTTCAGCCGTTCCCCGAAGTGGGGATTGAGACTGGCGCGGTGTGCTGCCGCGTAGCCGAATGCTGTGGTCAGTTCAGCCGTTCCCCGAAGTGGGGATTGAGACTCGCCTTCGGCCGAGGCCCACCTCACCAGCACCTTCTCGGACGGTCAGTTCAGCCGTTCCCCGAAGTGGGGATTGAGACGACGCGCTTGAGCACCAGCACCGCGTCCGCGTTGAGCTCGAGGGTCAGTTCAGCCGTTCCCCGAAGTGGGGATTGAGACGTCCATGTGTCGTGTCCTCCTTCTTCGTGGGTTATTCGTCCGGTCAGTTCAGCCGTTCCCCGAAGTGGGGATTGAGACTGCATGGGAGTATGGACGGTGACGCCCCTCTGATTGCCGGGTCAGTTCAGCCGTTCCCCGAAGTGGGGATTGAGACCGACTCGGCGTCGTCGTACCAGTAGTCCGCGTCGTCACCCACGAGGTCAGTTCAGCCGTTCCCCGAAGTGGGGATTGAGACCTGTAAGCCCGCCGACCCTATGTCGGCGGGTTTATCGGGGGTCAGTTCAGCCGTTCCCCGAAGTGGGGATTGAGACCAGCTTCAGCACGGCTTCGGCATCCACCCCTACTGTCGGTGGTCAGTTCAGCCGTTCCCCGAAGTGGGGATTGAGACGCGAGGGCAGAGACAACTTCTCTCCATCCCTCCAAGAGGTCGGTCAGTTCAGCCGTTCCCCGAAGTGGGGATTGAGACGCGTTCCGCGGACGTATCGGCCCATTTCTTCAAGAGGGTCAGTTCAGCCGTTCCCCGAAGTGGGGATTGAGACTTGGCCGCCTCCGCGTCAATGACCTCCCCACGGGCGATGTGGGTCAGTTCAGCCGTTCCCCGAAGTGGGGATTGAGACGTCGGAGGCGCTCTCCGCCGAGAGCGCCTCCAGGTGGGGTCAGTTCAGCCGTTCCCCGAAGTGGGGATTGAGACGCAATGGTGAGCGCTGCCGGGTAGCTACTGTTCCTGTGGTCAGTTCAGCCGTTCCCCGAAGTGGGGATTGAGACCACGTCGCAACCGACGTGGTGGTTGAGGGTGAAATAAGTGGTCAGTTCAGCCGTTCCCCGACGTGGGGATTGAGACGCATGGGCACGCCGTCCACAAGGACGGCGGCGATGTGTCGGTCAGTTCAGCCGTTCCCCGAAGTGGGGATTGAGACTCGACCAGCCACGGACTCGGAGAGTCCTTGGATGAACTCGGTCAGTTCAGCCGTTCCCCGAAGTGGGGATTGAGACAACTTCGCGGGGAACATGTGCCGCTCTCCCTCGATGAGGGGTCAGTTCAGCCGTTCCCCGAAGTGGGGATTGAGACCACGGCCTCCATGCCCTCGAGAGTCACTTCATCGTAGTGGGTGGTCAGTTCAGCCGTTCCCCGAAGTGGGGATTGAGACCCCTGGGGCCAGCACCACGAAAAAGTTTGTGGGTCAGTTGGTCAGTTCAGCCGTTCCCCGAAGTGGGGATTGAGACTCGCGGGCGAACGTTTCCAACCCGGAAAACGTGGCGTCGTCGGTCAGTTCAGCCGTTCCCCGAAGTGGGGATTGAGACATCCGTTCCCGCCAGTAGCGGGATTGCAGGTAGCTGCAAGCGGTCAGTTCAGCCGTTCCCCGAAGTGGGGATTGAGACGCCGCAGCCGTCAGGTCCGCGAGCTCGCGCTCGCGGAGGGTCAGTTCAGCCGTTCCCCGAAGTGGGGATTGAGACATACGGGACTGCACCAGCGTGAGCAGCAACCCCATCCTCGGTCAGTTCAGCCGTTCCCCGAAGTGGGGATTGAGACGCCACACTTCGCCGTAGGCCGTCTGGTGCCTGGTTGCGGGTCAGTTCAGCCGTTCCCCGAAGTGGGGATTGAGACTCGTTGATCTCGGCGTCCGCCGAGATGTTCCAATCGTGGTCAGTTCAGCCGTTCCCCGAAGTGGGGATTGAGACGCCCGCGTCCGCCGTGACGCGTCCGTCCGTCACGGCTCCGGGTCAGTTCAGCCGTTCCCCGAAGTGGGGATTGAGACTACCCCGCATCACCGAGGTTTGCGGCTCGCAGCATGGGGTCAGTTCAGCCGTTCCCCGAAGTGGGGATTGAGACACGACCCTGAAGTTTGGATGCGCCCTTCCGGCCATTGCGGTCAGTTCAGCCGTTCCCCGAAGTGGGGATTGAGACTCCACCCCCGCCGTACAGGCCGAGGGACTCAAGAAAACACGGTCAGTTCAGCCGTTCCCCGAAGTGGGGATTGAGACTCGATGACCTCCACCAGCCGGTTGTGGAGCGCGTTCCGCTGGGGTCAGTTCAGCCGTTCCCCGAAGTGGGGATTGAGACGGAAGGCCGGGTGCCGGGTTGTCCCGGCGCCCGGGTCTCGGTCAGTTCAGCCGTTCGCCGAAGTGGGGATTGAGACTGCGGAAGCAGCTCCCGCACGGGAATGATGACCTTCGGGGTCAGTTCAGCCGTTCCCCGAAGTGGGGATTGAGACGTGAGCGCCTCTTCGAGGCGCTTACGCACGTTTTTCATGGTCAGTTCAGCCGTTCCCCGAAGTGGGGATTGAGACCGCACCCTTCGTTGATTCGGATGCGGCGCCGCGTCCAAGGTCAGTTCAGCCGTTCCCCGAAGTGGGGATTGAGACGGAGAGTCGAGTTGTATGACGGAGATACCGAGCGCCTGCTCGGTCAGTTCAGCCGTTCCCCGAAGTGGGGATTGAGACAAGGTGGGCCGACCAGCCGCGGCGTACAACAGGAGCGGGTCAGTTCAGCCGTTCCCCGAAGTGGGGATTGAGACACGGTCCCATGTCGCCGCCCCGCGCAGCGTGGCGTGGCCGAGGTCAGTTCAGCCGTTCCCCGAAGTGGGGATTGAGACGAGGCACCCCCCCGCCTCGGCGATGGCCCCAGTCCATGCGGGTCAGTTCAGCCGTTCCCCGAAGTGGGGATTGAGACGCGTATTGTTGCGTGACACTTGTTACAAACATGGATGGGTCAGTTCAGCCGTTCCCCGAAGTGGGGATTGAGACGAAGACCCGTCGCGCCGCCGCGCGGTGACGACCTCACCCTGGTCAGTTCAGCCGTTCCCCGAAGTGGGGATTGAGACCGGCCCGGAGGCGGGCGACGGGCCGGTTCGTCGAGTGACCTCTGGTCAGTTCAGCCGTTCCCCGAAGTGGGGATTGAGACTCGGCGTCGCGCTGGAGGACGTCGATGGAGGGGGTGGGGTCAGTTCAGCCGTTCCCCGAAGTGGGGATTGAGACGTCTGTTCGTCGTAGCGGCTGATGTATCCACCCTTGCGAAAGTTAGAGATCGAAAGCGCATCAATCGCTACCACGAAATTGCCTGTTTGACGTAGGCGACATCGGGATGCTCGAAGAAGGACCTCAACAGCTCCCGGTCGGTCTTGATGGT
>JBFMAB010000066.1:0-6680 GCA_040755835.1 Myxococcota bacterium | reverse complement strand
AGGTGGTGATGCTGGCGCCGATGCGGGGGATGGCCGCGGTCAGTCCCGTCACCTGCGCGCCGCGGTAGTAGAGCCGCGAGCCGCCGGGCTCGACGAGCATCGTGCAGCGCAGCGTGTCCAGCACCAGCGGGCGCGCGCCGTTTTCCTTCGCGGCCTCCACCGGGCGGGACGTGGAGGACACATCACCCGCTTCCACGGCGTCTACGCCCCCAACGCGAAGCTGCGGCCCATCGTCATGACTCCTCGCGCGCCTGCCCGTCGTGGAGTCGCCGCCCGCTCCACCGCCGCCCGGGCGCAAGACGTCATCGCCCCCGCCGCCTCGCCTCGACTCGGCCAGCCTCCACCAGCTCACCTTCGGGAATGACGTCCTCCAGTGCCCCGGCGGCGGTCGACGCAACTCCGCGAGCTCGAGCTCGTCCCGCTGGTCCCGCATGGCGGGTACGACTTCGCCCGTCGTCGTCCGCGCGTGGCGTTTTGCAGCCTACCGGGTCCGCGAGCGGGCGACCGCATCCTCACCCGTGGCCTGCTCTTTGTGCGCCTCGAAGAGGTGGGCCGCCGCCTCGAGCAAACGGTGCATGACGTACTCGCCACCGACCTCGGCGACGATTTCCGCGCCCTTCGTCGTCAGAGAGAGGTGGTGGACGCCGAGTCCCGCGAGGCCGGCCCCCGCCGTCGCCGCCCCAGCCTCGATGGTGGCCAGCCGGGCGTTGTGGCGCGCGGTGGCTTCGGCGTCGGCGGCCGCGGTGCCGGCCGACGCGCCTGCGGCGGCCGAGTCGATGGCGCGCCAGGCCAGGGCGACGCTTGGGACGTTGGAGAGCGCCGCGGCGCCCATGCCCGCCAGGACGCCCGCGCCGGTGCCGGCCGTCACCGCGGTGAAGGCGAGGCTCGTCATCAGCTTCGCGTGCT
This sequence comes from Myxococcota bacterium, assembly GCA_040755835.1. Lineage (GTDB taxonomy): Bacteria > Myxococcota > Myxococcia > Myxococcales > Myxococcaceae > JADLDB01. The sequence continues at coordinate 5,774 of JBFMAB010000066.1, read as the reverse complement.
TGATGGCGTCCTCGTCGGCAACGCCCCTGGCGTGCGTGGCTGCGACGCCGGCCACGGCCCAGCTGCCGTGCCGCAGGCCCGCTTCCTTCATGAAGACGTCTCGCACGTCGTGGGTGAGGAGGCGGCGGTACAAGGTGAATTCGCCGGCCCCCCGCATCATCTCCGCCTCCCCCGACATCAGCGTTGCGCGCGCCAGCATCGCGTCCTTCAGGGCGGCGGGGGTCGCCGGGGTGTCGGCCTCGAGGCCCAGGCCGGCGCGCATCGTCCGCGCCGCGGCCAGCTCGGCCTCGGAGGCGCCCCGGCGCTCGAGGTGCGTCAGGCGCGCGGACAGTTGCTGCAGCTGCGCGGGGTCCTTCGCAGCGGACCGGAAGTGGCCTGCGGCGTCCTCCAGCTTCCCGGCGACCAGCTTCTGCATGCGCTTCGCCGCAGCCATCGCGACGTTGGCGTCGAGGTGCTTCATCACCAGGGTGGTGAGGTGCTCGACGTCCTTCTCGCTCAGGTTGGGGTTGGCGAGGCGCAGGTGCTCGGCGACCTGCGCGTGCACCTTCTCCCGGGGGATGCGCGCGGAAAACTCGAAGAAGGCTGGGTCGCTCGCCGCGTTGGCGACGGCGTAGGACGCGGCCTGCCACGCTTCGCGAGGCTGCTGTGCCAGGTGGTCGAGGGCAGCGTCCAGCCGCTGCAGCGTCTTGCCAACGGCCGCTTCGAGGGCGCGCTCCCGGGCCAGGGACGCCTGGAGCTCGGCCGGGCTGAGGGCGGGGCCAGCCGGCGGGGGCGCACCGCCAGCGCCGCTGTCGACGCCGTCGTGCTGCTCCACGGAATTGCCGGTGGAAGTCGGCCGCGAGCCGTTCGGCTCCTTCTGCTTTGCAGGACTCGCCGCCTGCGCCTCCTCCGTCGCCCCGGTGTGGACATCGTGTGGGCGCGGCGTCACGCCGCCAATGGAACCAGGACTCGACATGGACTGCCTCCGGGGTGGGTGAATGCCCCGGGCCCCATGCACGACCGGGACCAGGCGTAACCCTTCGAACTCGCTGACCTCTTACGCCGCCAGGGGTTCGCCCGTCCGAGACGCCGACTCGCGCCTACGGACGGACGCGGGAGTGGCGCCGGCCTCCGATGGGCCTCCTCGTCCCGCCGACGGGCAGACGAGCGAAAAACGCCGCGCCCACGCGTCACGGTAGCGTTCGCACTTGCCCAGCGCGGCGCCCACCTGCGGGCATCGGGCGAATCCCCGAGCGACGCCGTGCCGCGCTGCCCGACAACTCACGTATGCGACCACTTCTCCTCGGCGTGCTGGTGCTGTCTTCGTGCGCGCTGGAGCCCTCGCCCGCTTCCACCGCCGTCGCCTCGGCCACCGTCGAGGGCGTCGTCCTCGACGACCGGGGCCGGGGCATCGCGGGCGTGAGCGTGACGCTGGCGGACAACCGGCGACCCGCGGGCCTGACGACGACGGCTTCGGGCTTCGGCTGCGGCGCGGTGTACCCGAAGCGCACCGTCATCACGGACACTGACGGCCGCTTCCACGCGACGCTGCCCCTTCAGCCCACCACCGTGTGGGTTTCGCGCCAGGTAGAGTGGTACGTGTTGCCCGTGGGGCCGCAGCGCGTCGTCGCGGGCGCGCCCATCGTGCTTCACGGGCGCTTTCTTCCGCATCACACCGTCGACGTGCGGGTGGTGGACGAGGCGGGCCAGCCCATCCCCCCAGGCGCGGGTGCACCCTGACGGCCATGGGCCGTGGCACCTCACGGGGCCAGACGGCCGCGCGGCGTTTGCGCTGGCGGACGACGGGCCGACGACGCTGCGCGTGCGGCGCATGGGCTACCGGCCGGCAATCGTCCCCGCCGACGCGGCCGAGCGCGTCGTCCTGCAGTCGCGACCGATGGTGACCGTCACCGTGCTGGACGCGTCCACCCGGCAACCAGTGGCGGACACCGTCGAGGTGTCGCAGTGGCAGGCCGGGGAGCGCCTGCGCTTCTGCACCGCGGGGCCCACCCACATCACCCACGAGGCCGCGGCGGGAGCCTGCGCCCTGGACGCCGAGCCCGGGACCGTGGAACTGCGCATCGACGGCATCCCCGTGAAGGTGCTGCACGTCGAAGGCAGCGCGATGGCGGTGACGGTGACGCTGACGGTGAGGGTGGCACGGGCCCCCGCGCCCACCGACGGCTACTGAAGCCGCTCGGCCGCCTTCGCCAGCACCGCGCCCGGCACCGGCCTGGGCACCTGTCTCGTCTGCGCAAGCTCGACGACGGACGGTGCAACAGTCCGATGAGGGGCGTCGCCTTCACCCTCATCGCCGAGGCCCCGGTGAAAGGCCTCGGCGCCGCCCCACCGCCGCCGTGGGCTGGACGCCGGCCGCCACCACGCCGAGGCCCTGGTCAAGCGCCTCGTCGCCGTTTCTCGCACGTCCGCTGCGCCGCGCGTCCATCTTGGCTCGGCACCCGCGGCCTCCCGCGAGACGCCGCCGAGTCGTCGTCATCGTGTCGCTGGCGGTGCGTCCTCATCGCGCGCGGCGCGGCCGTCGCCGGTCGAGCCCCGAGCCGGCTTGTCGTGCCGTCCTTCCCGTGAAGGCCTCGTCGGCTCCGATCGCCCTTGCCGCTCGCACCCGTCCCATGGTCACATCCAACGGGCGCGGGCCAGGTGTCGGCCACCGCGACGCTGGCCCTGGTGGGTTGCTCTTCAGCTGGTTTCCGAAGGAACCGCGTTTTTCTCACTGCGAGTCGCCATGTCCCTCCGATCCCTGCCCTGGTTGGCGCTCGTCGTCTCGACCGTCGCGCTCGCGGCGCCGCCCCCGAAAATCACCCACGCCGCGTCCTGCAAGGCAAACTTCAAAGGCGGCTCCGGCGCCTGCGAGGCCTGCGTCAAAGGCGGAGGCGTATGGACTCGAAAGTCCGGCTCGTACACCTGCGTCAGCGGCTCGGGCTCTGGCGGGAGCGGAGGCGGAACCTGGGTTCCCATCAGCGGACTGCCTCCGGTGAAGCCCATTCCCCCACCGCCTCCCCCGAAAGCGATGCCTGGCTACCACAAGGAGTACGTCACGGTGAGGCCCGGCGAGTTCCAAATGGGTTCGCCGGACGACGAGCCGGGCCGCAGCTCGAATGAACTCCAGAGGACCGTCACCATCACCCGCGCCTTCGCGATGAAGGCGACCGAGGTCTCCCAGGCCGAGTGGCATCTCCTCATGGGGAAACCAACCACCTCCTTCACCAAGGCGTGCGGGCATGACTGCCCCGCCACGTGGATGTCGTGGAAGGAACTGCTCGAGTACCTCAACCTCCTCTCGAAGAAGGAGGGCCTCGAAGCCTGTTACGTCATCACCCCGGAGCGCTTCTCCTGGCCCAGGGGACTCGACTGCAAGGGCTACCGGCTCCCCACCGAGGCCGAGTGGGAATACGCAGCGCGCGCGGGCGTGACGGGGCCCACCTACGGCGAGCCGAAGGAGATTGGCTGGTTCGACCAGAACGCGGCGTCGACCCTGCACCCGGTGAAGAAGAAGAAGCCGAACGCGTGGGGCCTCTACGACATGCTCGGCAACGCCGCCGAGTGGACGTGGGACCGGAAGGACTCCATCGACTCGCCCGAGCCCGTCACCGACCCCATCATCGGCGAGCTCGAGGCGCAGACGGATGAGAACCGAATCTACCGAGGAGGCAACATCGGGACCTCGACGCCGCGGTTCGCTGAGCGCGAAGGCTACTCGAACACCGGAGGCGAACTCATCGGCTTTCGCCCGGTGCGCACCCTGCCCTGACACGGGCTCCGAGCGCATCGGACGTCCTCCGAAGATTCCCCCTCCAAGGGCCGCTCGCTCAACAACCAGCGAACGCGCCCTGCGAACCCGGACGCGAATTCACCCACGTCGCCTCTTGTCCTCCTCTGTTGACGACGAGGCGGGTGGGCGAGGCCGCGGAACGTGCGCTCCCGCTTTGACGAGCCAGACGTTCGCTCGAGTGCTCACGGGCACTCGGACGTCGGGCCCACCACCAGCGGGAACGTGCCCGTCGCAGTCGCCGGGAGCGGAACCGTGCCGTTCCTGGGGCACTGCAAGGCCCCGCTCACCGTCGCGTCCACCACCGCGCGGCACCAGCAGGTGTCGATCACGATCGAGACGGCTCGGGCGCTGCGTCGTAACCCTGCGATTTCGAGCGTGCGCTTTCCTTCGGGGGAGCGCGTCTCCGCGGCTGCGTTACCTGTAGAGCGCAACGTCTCGCGGAGGAATGCCATGAAGACCCTGGCCACGTTCATCGCCGTCGTCGCCCTCGCTCTCGCCGTCCTCCTGATCCCCAGCGCGCGCGCGCAGGGCAGCATCTTCCCGTCGAAGCAGCAGCGCGCCCTGGCCCGACACCTCGACCCGGCGACGGTGTCCGCCGAGGCCCGGGTCTTCCTCAAGGGGAAGATGAAGGCGCACGGGAAGGATCTCCGCGAGCTGTCCATGGCGGTCGCCACGCTGAACTTCGCGGAGGCGAAACACTTCGCGCAGGGAATCGCCAACCAGCCGCGGCTCGACCCGTCGGTGAGGGGCGGCGACGTGCTGCCCGCCGACTACTTCGTGCTGCAGGACGGCCTGAAGCAGCTCGCGGGTGAGTTGGTCTCCATCGCCGAAACCCGGGACGCGCAGGAACTCGTGTCCGCCTACGCGCACCTCGTACAGACCTGCGCGGGCTGCCACCACGCCTTCATCGAGAAGCAGGCGGAGAAGCCCGGCGCGCGGAAACCATCGTCGCGCTGACGGTCGTCTCTCCCGCTCTGTCAGAGGCCCCAAGTGTACCCGGCGCCGAGCCGCTCGCGCCGGCCCGCCCGACATGTCAGCCCGAGCGCGCCGGGCTGCCACCCGCGCACCCGCGTCCACGCACGCCTCGCGCCCACGAAGCCCGGCGACCCGGCGCTCGTCCCCTCCGTCGATGAAGGCCCGCGCCTCGCGCTCGCCACCAGACGCGAGCTGCTCCCGTCGGCGGGCGCGCGGGAGCAGCTACGGCTGCCAGCCGGGCAGCGCCGCCGCCTGCCGCGCCCACGCCGCCAGCTGCGCCTCATCGAGGACGTCCCCTTCGCGCACGTCCAGGTACCGCACGTCGGGCTGCTTCGACGCGCCCGGCGGCGGCGGCGTGAGTTGCGCGCCGCGAAAGAAGGCCACCTTCACAAACTTCGCGTAGCAGTGAAAGGACAGGAACCAGCCCTGCCCTGCCACGCCGTAGAAGGGCGAGTTCCACTTCACGGCCTTGCGTACACCGGGCACCGCGCCCGCAATCACCGCGTCGAGGCGCTCGCCCACCGCGCGCTTCCAGCCCGGCATGGCCGCGAGGTACGCCTGCACCGGGCCGTCGCCATCACCCTTCGCAATCTGCGGGTTGCCACCCGCGAGCAGCTTCGGCTTCGCCGCGCGCTTCGCCGTCGCGCGCTTCGGCCCCGTCCTCCGCCTCGTCGTACCCATCACTCCGCCTCCGTCCGCGCTCAGGACTCGACGCACGTCTCACCGATGCCGCAGGTGCGCCCCCACGTCGCGCAGCTCGTCGAGTTCCACACGAGGTCGACGGGCGCGGTGCCGCACACCGCCTTGCCCGCGGGGCAGGCGCAGGCCCCGGCCAGGCAGCTCGTACCCGCGCTGGTTATGCCGCAGGCGTCGCAGTGGCCCTGGTCCGTCCGCAAGTCAACGCCTCCCCGGCGTCAATTACACTTACCCCTTGGCGACAATTACACCTCCCCATCGGTTGACCTGCGAATCACTTCTTCCTCGTCGTCGTAGTCGCGTCGGTGTGGCTGTGCGGTGGTGACCTCCTGTG
>JBFMAB010000065.1:0-7136 GCA_040755835.1 Myxococcota bacterium | reverse complement strand
CGTGTGCACCACAGCGATTGGCGACCTACACATCGGCACCGCAGCGGCAGCATGCCCGAGCATGGCCACCGCTGCCGAGCCCTGTTTCATCCCTCCATGGTGCGCCAAGAGGCGCGTGACGACGTCAATCCACACGTAGTCGCCGTCGTCCAACCCCAGCGCCTTCGCGTCGAGTGGGTTCAAGTCGACGTAGCCTTCGGTGTTCGACGGCAGCCGCTTGTCGTGCCGGTACACGTCGCCGAACGGGCCGAACAGGACGCCGGTGAAGTCGGTGTCGACGGGCGTGGTGTGCGCGCCGTGGCGGTACTTCGGCGTGTGGTAGATGTGCGTGAATTGGAGCGACTTGAGCGGGTGCTCGGTCTTCACGAGATGTGCGCTGTCGTATTGCACGTGCCGCACCTGTCGCGTCTCGGTGGACGTGTCCTTGCGGTCCAGCCCGTAGTCTTCCGGGGGCTTCGGCCGGAGCGCCGGGTGCGGCTTCGCGAGGATGACGTTCGGCTCGTACGGCGTCGAGTCGACCGGCTCGCGATGCACGACGAGGTTTTCACCGGAGTCGATGAACTCCGGCTCAGGCCGGTAGAACTCGAGCCGGCCCGACTTCGTGTGCCACGGCCGCTCGCCTTTCGCCTGCTCGTACGATGAGATCCGCGGGTAGGTGCGCGTGTTCATCAGCGCGGGCACGCCTTCCTGCGCGCGCTTCATCAGCTCGCCGAAGAGGTAGCCCCGGGTGGTGGGCGACGCGTCGAGAATGCGCTGCAGGTACACGTCCACCTTGTCCTGCTCGACGAACTGGAACGCCTGGCGCAGCCGGGGCTCCTCGAGCAGCGCGCCCAGCGCGCCCGCCACGCCGGCGATGATTTCCATGTCCGTCTTCGTGTCGAACACGCGCTTGAGCGGCGTGGTCGGGTACAGCTGCAGGAACGGGTTGGTGCAGCTCGCCGTCATGTCCGGCTGCTTGAACTCCGCCCAGCTGTCGCACGCGAAGACGACGTCGGCGTACTCGCAGCTGCCCGTCCACCACCAGTCGGAGTAGGCGATGAACTCGATGCGCGGCAGCGTGTTGTGCACCACGTCGTAGTGCCACTTCACGTTGCCGATGACCGAGTTCGAGTTGTTGAGCCACATCGCCTTGGTGGGCGTGGGCAGGTGGCCTTTGCCGGTGAACAGCGTGTTGCCCACGCGGAGCGGCCGGTCGCCGTAGTTGAAGTAGTGCAGCGACTCGTAGTGCAGGTACTTCCGGGGCTTCGGCGGGCTGCCCGGATCGAGCTGGAGGTTGAACGGATCCTCCATGACGAAGGCGCCCATGCCGCCGAAGAGCGCCGCGCGGTAGTTGCCCGCGTAGCTGCCCACGTTGCCGCCGGGGAAACCCAGGTTCCGGGTGAGCGCAGCCACCAGGAAGATGGCCCGGTCCTTCAGGTCGCTGTTGAAGAACTGGTTCGGGCCCATGCCCGTGGCGAACAGCGTCTTCTCGGGGTTCCTCGCGATGGCCTGCGCCAGCTCGGTGAAGACCTTCGCCGGCGCGCCGGTGATGGCCGACGCCTGCTCCGGGGTGAGGTTGTCGTCGAGGTATTGCTTGAGCAGGTCGAAGCCCGTGCGGACCTCCACCTTCGTGCCGTCGACGAGCGTGACGGTCTTCTTCGCCTGGAGGTCCGGTTCGAGCGCGAAGGCCTTCCCCCAATCGTCACGTGTCACCGCGGCGAGCGCGTTCCGCTTCCCGTCCCACACCACGAACGGCTGGAACTCGCCGGCCAGCGCCTCGGGGGCCTGCTGGTCCTTCTGCGCGGCCACCGGTGGGCCCTTCTCGCCCTTCTTGAGCAGCGAGACGTTCTTCGGCGGCGCGTCCGTCCAGCCCTTGAGGACCTCGGCCGGGCGCAACGGCTGCAGGGTGTCCATGCGCACGAGGAACGGCAGGTCGGTGTTCGCGGCCACCCACTTCGCGTCGTACAGCTTCTTCGCGATGAGCTGCTGCGCGACGCCCAACGCGAACGCCGGGTCGGTGCCCGGGCGGATGATGACGACGTCGTCGCACTTCGACGCCGTCGCCGAGTACTCGACGGTGATGGCCGTCACCTTCGCGCCCTTGAGGCGCGCCTCGGTCAGCCAGTGGCTGTCGGGCATCTTGGTGGTGATCCAGTTCATGCCCCAGACGAGGATCAGCTTGGCGTGCTCGACGGCGAAGAGGTCGAAGTCGTTCGTCTGGGCGCCGGTCACCATCGGGTGGCCGGGCGGCAGGTCGGTGTGCCAGCTGTAGCTGTCCCAGCCGCGCGCCCCGTGCGCCTCGTCAGGGCCGACATTGCGGATCTTCGCGTCGGCGAGGGCCAGGCAGTTGGCCAGGCGGTAGAGGCCGAAGATGCGTGTGGCGCCGAGGAAGGCCATGCCGCCACGCAGCTTCACCGTCTCGGCGCCGCTGCCTTCGGTCGCCTCCACCATCGCCGGGTCGTAGCCCTGCGCGGCGAGCTTCGCCTTGCCCGCCGGGCCTGAATACGTGCGCATGATGTTCTCGAGCGCCTTCGCCGAGTAGTCGTAGGCCTGCTGCCACGACACCTTGACGAACGGCTCCTTGCCGCGCTGCAGGTACTTCGGGTCGACCGCGCCCGTCGTCGGGTCTCGGGGGAAGCCGGCGTCGACCCACGCCTTGAACCCCTTCCGCACCATGGGGGCCTTCACGCGGCGATCGCCGTAGATGCGGCGCACCAGCGCGAGCCCCTTCTGGCAGATGCGCGGGTCCCACCGCGACGAGGCCCGGTGGCCCGCGAGATCCTCCGCCTTGCCGTAGCCGAAGGTGGGCCCGATGCGCGTGACGACGCCGTTCTTCACGTACGCGCGCAGCAGGCAGTTGTGCGTGTCGTTCGGCGCGCAGAGGAAGACGAAGCTGGAGTCGTAGTTGAAGATGTTGCGGTAGGCGCGCTCCCAGTCGCGGTTCGGGTACGCGGCCAGCGGGTTGTCCACCTGCATCGGCTTCAAGAACTTCAACGGCGCGGCGGACGTGTCGGTGGCTGCGAGAACGCCGACGCCGAAGAGGCCCTTGAGGAGCTCCCTGCGCTTGATGGAGTTGCCGTCACTCATTGAGGTCCCTCGGTGGTGGGTGAAGCGGTGGAGTCGTCGAGCACCGGCCGCGGTGACAGCTCGCGCAGGCCGAGGTGCGGCAGCTTCTTCGCCAGCGTCGCCTCGACGTGCGCTCGGGCGGCCCCGCGGGTGTCGCCGCAGCCGGAGACCCTCAACTGGTACAGCAGCACGCCCTCGGACACGCCGAGGAAGCGGACGTCCGTGCCGTCGAAGCGGCGCACGAAGCGCTGCACGCGCTCGAGCACGGGAAGCGCGTCGCCGGGGAGCTCGCCGTAGCGGTGTGCGCTCTCGGGATTCAGGGTGATGACGTCGACGCACGCCGGCTGGCCATGGCCTGCGCTGGCGGTGCGCGTGTGGCGGCCTTCGCCCGTGAGCCCCACCACCAGGCCGTCGATGGCCTCGCGCCAGGCGTCGCAGGTGGCCGAGTCGCACCCGGTGCGGCAGGGCGGGCGGGTACCCTTGAGCGTCGGCTCGCCGGGCACGGCTTCCCACCGCGCCCCGGCGAGGCACGGGCTGTCGAGCGCCGACAGCAGCCCGGGAAGCTCGTCCAGCGTCACGCGGTGGCGGTGAAAGCGGACAAAGCCGCCGCCCAGCCGCGCGGAGTTTTCGAAGAGGCGCCGGTGCAATTCCACCGGGTCGGTCTCCGATGCGCACGCCGTCAGCGCCGCCTCGTCGTCGGAGGCCGCCGGCGCACCCGTGACCGCCCGCGCCGCGGCGAGGCGCGCGCGCCGCCAGCGACGGGACAGGTCGTCGACAGCCTCCGGGAGAAGCATACCGGCCGACCCAAGCAAGCCGAAGGCCACGCGGGACGCGCGCCGGCGCTCCGTCGACCCGCGCGTCGCCTGCTCCACGAAAACAGGGAGGCGCTTGTCTCAAAACGGAACATGGCGGAACGTTCAGTTTAAGACATGCGACGACCGTGAGCTATCAGTTGAGATGCGAGGCGGCCCGAAAGGGTTCGCGCGCCGGGTGCGAACGGCGCTTGCAGGCGGCAGCCGCCCCGGAGGTGGACATGACGCGACGGTTGGGACTGTTGGTGGCACTGTTGGTGGCGCTGTGGGCGTGCTCGCTGTGGGCGCAGGGGCCTGCGGAGACGTTGCCGCCGGGCGAAGTGCCCACCGCGACCAACGACGGGAAGTCCGTGGAGGAGCGCGAGGCGCCGGCTCCGCCATCGGATTCCTCGGCCCAGCCCACGCGCGCGGTGGCTGCGCCGGAGTCGTCTTCGTCGCCCGGCCCCGTGCCCGCCGCGACGTCCGCGCCCGCCGAGCCGCCGCCGATGTTCGACCTCGTCCAGACGCCCTGGGGGCCGGGTCGCAAGACGTCAGGCGAGAAGTTCTCCAGTTCGGCGGTGCCGCTGCCGCCGGGGCCCTTTCGCCTCGGTGGGGACAGCTGGTCACTCGGCTTCGGGGCGCAGTACTTCGCGCGTGGCGAGCTGCGCGACAACCGGGACTTCGATGGGGCGGTGGGCGACCACGAGCTCGGCGTCGACCAGCGCGCGCGCGTCACCGTTCGCGGCTCGGCCTTTGGACGCGTCGGCGTCTACGTCGAGCTGCAGGACGTGCGCGTCTGGGGCAGCGAGCCCAACACCGTCACCACCACGCCCAACACGGGCCTGCACCAGGGCTTCGTGGATTGGAAGGCGACCGACTGGCTGGACGTGCGCGTGGGCCGGCAGGAGCTCTCGTACGGTGAGGACCGGCTCATCGGAAACCTCGACTGGGCGCAGTCGGCGCGCGCCTTCGACGGCGTCTTCGTGCGTTTCGCCCCGAGCGCCACCACCACGGTGGACGCTTTTGCGATGATGCTGCGGCCGCCGGCGTGGGTGACGCCCACCGCGGGACAGCGCCTCCACAACTCCGGCCAGTTCTTCTACGGCGCCTACGGGCGCCTCCGCCCGTCGAAGGCGCTCGGCGTCGACGCGTACGCGCTGGGGCTGCACAACGACGCGGGCACGGCCTCCTCCGGCCCGGGCCCGGACACCAACCTCGCGACCCTCGGCGCGCGCGTCGCCTGGTCCCCCGGTGCGCTGGCGCTGGTGGGGGAAGGCGTCTTCCAGTCGGGGCAGCAGGGCAGCGCGCTCATCCTCGCGGGCGCCTTCGCCGCGCGCGGCACGTACACCTTCGCCGCGCCTGGAAAGTGGTACGTCGGCGGAGAGGTGCTGGGAGCGTCGGGCGACGGCGACGCGACGGACGCCACGCAGCGCACCTTCAACCAGCTCTTCCCCACCGGGCACGTGCACCTCGGCTTCATGGACTACGTCGGCTGGCAGAACGTGGTGGGCTTCAAGGGCACCGTCGGTGTCCGGCCTCTCGGCGCACACGTGTGGCTCGACGTGCACCACTTCCGCTTCTGGGATCCGCGCGGCGCCTCGTACACCGCCGCCGGTGCGCAGTTCGTCGCCGCCAACCCCCTCCGTACCAACGGCAACCTCGGGACCGAGCTGGACCTCAGCGCCACGCTGCCCATCAGCGCGCACCTCGCCCTGTCTGGCACGTTCGCCGTCTTTCTCCCCGGCGGCGGGGCGCAGTCGCGCGGCTCGAGCCCGTCGACGTGGGGCTTCCTTTCCGTCCGCACCCAGCTCTGATTCTGACGGACGGAGTGTCTGTCCGCCGTGGGTGATGACGCGGAAAGACGTCCGTCCTCATCCTGGCGCCGCCCGGAGCGTCGCAGCGCCTCGCCGCGCGACGGCTGGCCGCCCATCGGCGACCCTCCTCACCGCGCCCACGGTCGGCTCGCACCTCGCCGACGGTACGCGGTCCCCCGCCCCGCTCGGCGCTCCATTCCCGGTTTCAGGACGAAACGTGCGAGGCGGTGCGCTGCGTCCGCCCCAGGCTGTCCGTGTGCCCGCCGCTTGCAGGGCCTTTGCCCATGGCTCTTCCGCTTCGCCAGCTCGCGGCGCGGCGCCTGCTGCCGCAGGCCGCGCCGCCGCCGCCGTACCCGGCCTTCGTCGTCGCTGCGCTTCTGTGCACGCTTTCGGTCGGCGCGCTGTCCGGTGCCATCAACCTGTGGCACCTGCACGCGCGGCTCGCGCCGGTGCCCGTCGACCACCACCGGAGCCATGCCTTCGCGCAGCTGTTTGGCTTCATGCTGCTGTTCATCATGGGCGTCGCCTTCCACCTGGTGCCGCGCTTCTTCGGCGGCGCGCCCGCGGCGCCGTCCACGGTGCGGCTGACGAAGTGGACGGCCATTCCCGGCGTGTGGCTGCTCATCGCCGGGCGCCTTGGCCGGCTGCTCCCCGGGAGCGCCTGGCTGGGCGTGCTGGGCGCCGTGCTGCTCCTCGTGGGCGTCACCGCGTGGGCGTGCTTCATCGCGCGGCTGCGCCTGTCCTCCGCGCCGGCGCCAGACTGGTTGCAGGCCTTCGTGTTGGCGGGCACCGGCTGGTGGTGGCTGGCGGCGTTGTTGGCGTTGGTGTGGCAGTTGGGCCAGCTCTCGAGGGCGCCGCTCGCGGCGTTCCCGCTCGAGGCGGTGTACGCGGCGGCGCTGTGGGGCGGAACGGCGTCGTGGCTGTGGGGCATCTTCTTCCGCGCGGGCGCCTGCACGCTGCGCATCGAGCGGCCCGGGGTCGGGGCGCAGGCCCGGGCCTTCGCCGCGTGGCAGCTCGCGGCCGGGCTCCAGGTCGCGCTCGCCTTCGCGCGGAGCTCCACGGCGACTGCGCTGGGCGCGCTCGGCCTGGCCGCGGCCACCGCCGTCTTCCTCGTCGCGGCGCGGCCGTTTCGGTCGCCGGCCAGCGCACCTCCGGGCGAGCCGTTGATGCGGCGCGCGGTGCAATGGGGCTTCGGTTTCGCGGTGGCCTTCGCGGTGCTGTCGACGTGGAGCGGCCTTGCGTCCTTCAGCATCGTGGCGCCACGGCCTTTCCTGGCCGACGCCACGCGCCACGCCTTCACGTTGGGCTGCGCGACGCTGCTGGTGGTGGGCTTCGCCGGGCGAATGGTGCCGTCCTTCGAGGCGGTGGCGCTGCCCTGGCCGGGGCTCTACGACGCCGGCGTGGTCGCGATCGCGACGGGCGCCGCGGCGCGCCTCGCGTCAGTGGCGGCGCCGACGCGGCTGGCCCTGGCGGTGTCGGGCGCCTC
>JBFMAB010000064.1:0-35261 GCA_040755835.1 Myxococcota bacterium | reverse complement strand
GGCCCACACCACTTCGACGGCCGCGACCGCGAACGCCTCGCCCGGGGCCTCGTTCGTCGCCTCCGCAGCCTCGGCTACGACGTGCCCGTCCCGACGCTTGCGTAAGCTCCCGCCTGTTTCACCTGACACGAGCCCGTCTACGCTGCGTGCCCGAGATGACACACCCGATGCGGAGCGTGGCCCGGGCGGCGGCCTTCGGCCTGTCGATGGGCCTCGCGGTGGCGGCGGTGGTGTTGCTCGCCTTCGCGGTGCAGCGCCTCGGCGTCGACTGCGCGGCGCTCTCGCCCACCGAGTGCGAGTTCGAGCGCGAGCTGGCGCGCGGCATCGCCCGGCTCCAGGGCTTCGCGGCGCTCGGCTGCGCGCTGGTCGCGGCGGGGCTGTTGCTCGCGGTGCGCCGGCGAGGCGAGCGAGGCTGACCACCCTGCTCCCGCTCCTCACCGCGCTCGTCCCGCGGTCGCCCCCGACGACCCCCTCGTACTCGGGCCGCCCGTGGCGCACGACGTCCCGCCGGCCAGCGGAGGCGGGCGAAAAGCCTTGCGCGGACCGCCCTGACTTTCGACGCTCCGGCCTCCCCGCCCGCACGGGAGACGCCGCGATGAAGCTCGACCCCTTTCACCTGCCCGAGTCGCTCAACCTCGCCGAGGTGTTCCTCCACCGCCAGGCCGCGGCGCACCCCGCCTCGCCGGCGCTGTACTTTGAAGACCAGGTCGTCACCTACGGCCGGCTCTCCGACGCCACGCACCGGGCGAACGCCGTCTTCCGCGGGCTGGGCCTCGAGCTCGAGCAGCGCGTGCTGCTCATGCTGCCCGACTGCCCACAGTTCGCGAGCGCGTGGTTCGCCGCGGTGCAGGCGGGCGGAGCGGTCAGCGCGGTGAACCCCGGCCTCAAGCCCGACGAGGTGACGTACTACCTGAACTACACCCGCGCGAAGCTGGTGGTCACCGACGCGGCGACGGCGCAGGTCATCGAGCAGGTGCGCGGCCAGTGCCCCTTCGTGAAGCACGTCCTGGTGGCGCTCGGCGGCGGCGGCGCACACCTCGACTACGACGACGAGCTGTCTCGCGTCGGCCCGGACACCCGCATCGCCCCCACCCACCGCGATGACGTCTGCGCGTGGCTGTACACGTCCGGCTCGACGGGCTTCCCCAAGGGCGCGGTGCACAAGCAGCACGACTTCGTCTTCAACGCGCTCACCTACGGCCTGCCGATCCTCGGCTTCGGCCCGAAGGACATCGGCGTCTCGGTGCCCCGCCTCGCGTTCGGCTACGCGCTGGGCACCAACCTGCTCTTCCCGCTGCTGGCCGGCGGCTCCGCGGTGCTGTTCCGCGAGAGAGCCACGCCCGAGAAGCTCTTCGAGCAGCTCGAGAAGCACCGCCCCACCGTCTTCACCGCCGTGCCCACCGCGCTCAACCAGGTGCTGAACGCCGACGGCGTCGAGAAGGTGGACTTCTCGTCGCTGCGCCTCACCATCTCCGCGGGCGAGGCGCTGCCCGCCGAGCTGTACCAGCGCTGGAGGAAGCGCACCGGCGTGGAGATCCTCGACGGCATCGGTTCGGCGGAAATGTTCCACATCTTCATCACCAACCGCGTGGGCGACGTGAAGCTGGGCAGCCTCGGCAAGGTGGTCGAAGGCTACGAGGCGAAGATCTGCGACGACGCGGGCCGCGAGTTGCCGCGCGGCGAGGTCGGCACGCTGTGGATCCGCGGCGACTCGATGGCGCTCGAGTACTGGCAGCAGCACGAGAAGTCGAAGCAGACCTTCCGGGGCGACTGGTGCGTGTCCGCTGACAAGTTCCAGCAGGACGAGGACGGCTACTTCTTCTTCTGCGGGCGCGGCGACGACATGCTGAAGGTGTCCGGCAAGTGGCTGTCGCCGGTCGAGGTGGAGAACGCCCTCCTCATGCACCCGGCGGTGCGTGAGGCAGCGGTGGTCGGCTTCAAGGACGCGGACGGCCTCGAGAAGCCGAAGGCCTTCGTGGCGCTGAACCCGGGACACCCGGCCGGCGACGCGCTGGCCGAGGCGCTCAAGGCCCACGTGCGCGAGAAGCTGGCGCCCTTCAAGGCGCCGCGGCAGATCGTCTTCGTCGACGCCTTGCCGCGCAGCGATCGCGGCAAGGTGCTCAAGACGGAGCTGCGGGGCTAGCGCATGCTCATCGACGCGAGCACCTCGAGCTGGCCGACGGTGAAGGCGCTGGCGCAGGCTGGCGCGGTGGCGCTGGTGCCGGTCGGCTCGACCGAGGCGCACGGCCCGCACCTCCCGCTGAACGTCGACGTCGTCATCGCGCAGGAGGTCTGCCGCCGCCTCGCCGCGCGCCTGCCCTTCGACGCCGTCGTCTTCCCGCCGGTCGCGTACTCGCTCACCGACTTCGCGGCGCCGTTCCCGGGCACGGTGTCGCTGCCGGCCGACACCGCGCGCGCCATGCTGGTGGGGGTGCTGTCGGGCATCGCGCACGGCGGCTTCCACGCGGTGGCCGTCGTCAACCACCACCTCGAGCCCGCGCACTTCCGCGTGGTGCACGAAGCGGCGAAGGCGGCCGCCGCGGCGACGGGCGCGCGCGTGCTGGTGCCCGACCACCGCCGCCCGCCCACGGGCCCGCTGCTGGGCGACGAGTTCATGCGGGGCGGCAGCCACGCCGGGCGCTACGAGACCTCGCTCATGCTGGCGGCGGCGCCGCAGCTCGTCGACACCGCGGTGATGCGCACCCTGCCCGCGCTGAACGTCGACCTGCCGGGCGTCATCAAGGCCGGCGCGAAGGACTTCCTCGAGGCCGGCGGACCGGACGCCTACTTCGGCGCGCCCGCCGAGGCGTCGGCGGAGGAAGGCGAGCGGCTCTTCGGCATCCTCGTCGAGGCCACCGCCGCCGCGCTCACCCAGGACACCGGGAGGCCACGGTAGATGGAGCCCTCGCAGCTCTCCGAGGACCAGGCGCTGGGGATGGTGGTGGCCGGCGCGTGCTGCTGCCTCGTCGCCGTCGCCGGCTTCATCGCGCTGTTCATCTGGTGGATGCGCCGGGCCTCGCAGACGCCAGCGGGCGCAGCCGCCCCCGCGCCGGTCAGCGCTCCCGTCGGCGCGCCGGCCACCTCGCCACAGCCCGCCGCCCCGCAGATGCACCTGTCGGTGCTGGCCGTCGCGTTCGACGTCTCTTTCCGAGGTCCGCTCGAGGCGGCGCTGGGAGCCCCGTCGACGGCCACCGACGCCGTCACCGAACGCGTCCAGCTCGTGCACCGCGCTTGCCGCGCACTCCTCGGCATCGAGCCCGGGTGGCGCGCGTTCGGCTACGGTGAGAAGGATCTGGGCGACCTCACGCAGGCGCACGAGAGCTACCTGCGCGCGATGGAGGACTTCCGGGTGCGCTGCGCCGGCACCAGCGACGGCGGGCCTCTGGCGATGCTGATGTTGATTGTCGCGACCCGCACGCCTCTGCTGGGCGTCGACCGCCTCGACGAGCGCGCCCAGGTGCGCTCGGTGCTGGAGGACCGCTGGCGCGTCGAGGCGGCCCACCTGCTCGGGGCGGACGTGCTGTGGACGCCGGACGTCGGCGGCCTCACCGAGGGAGCGTTGCTCGAGCGCTTCCCGGAGATGAACCTTTTGAAGCGCTAACGCTTCGGAACCTCAAGGGGCACCAGCGCTCCACGGGTGCCCACTCCCGTTCCCAATTCCCACGCGCGCGCCGTTTGCCCCACAATGCGGCTCATGCGGCTCTCATGGATTCTCGTTCTGGTGCTGACCTCCCCGGCATTCGCGGCGAAGAGGCCGGTGCTGGTGAACGCGCCGGCACGGGTGGCGAAGGTGCTGAACAGGGAGCTGGGGAAGAAGTACACGCCGGTGCCGCTCAAAGGCTCCCTGGGGCCTTCGCCCACCGCGAAGGAGGTGCGGGACGTCACCGCGCCGGCGAGGGCCATCGCCGTCATCCAGGCGCAGGCCGGCGGGAAGTACGTCACGCTGCAAGTCCTCTCCGGCCACGACGGCACGCCGCTGGACACCATCACCTTCAAGCCGCCGAAGAAGTTCAAGGCGCTGCCTCCCGACGCGGCGAAGGCGCTGTTCGCCGCGCTCGCGCAGGGCAAGCCGCCCGCCGCCGAGCCGAAGGCCGACACGCCCGTCGTCGACGCCGGCGGGAAGAGCGACGCGAGGGCGCCCGAAGAGAAGAAGGCCGCGCCGGGGGAGCAGCCGGTGAGCGAGCAGGCCGTGGCCGCCGGGAGCGCGTCGGCTTCGTCGTCGTCCAGCGCGGAGGCGGAGCCGGCCGCCGCGGTGTCGAGCCGCAGCGCCTTCGAGCCGACGCCGTCCGAGTTGCCGGCGATCGTCACCGGCGTGGGTTTCAAGGGCTTCGGGCGCAGCTTCGGCTGGGCGGCGGGCTCGAGCGACGCGCTGGCGTCCTACGCGCTGCCGTTCGCGGGCGCGGTGGCCTTCGAGGGCGCGTGGTACCCGGGCGCGCACTTCACCGCCGGCTTCGGCGGCAACCTCGGCGCGTTCCTCAACGGCGAGGTGGGCATCGGCCTCGCGTCGCGGCAGGACGAGTCGCGCTACGGCACGCGCGCGGACCGCTTCCGCTTCGGCGCGACGGTGCGCTTCCCCCTGGGCGAGCGCGTGTTGCTCGACGCGCTGCTGGGCTACAGCACGCAGACGTTCGCCATCGCCGAGCAGTCGGCCACCACCGGCAACCCGCGCCCCAACATCCCGTCCGTCACGTACAACGGGCCGCGCGCGGCGGTGGGCACCCACTTCCGCATCACCGACTGGTTCGGCGCCGACGCGCTCTTCGGCTTCATGTACGTCTATGGAAAGGGGGAACTCGCGTCGAACCGCTACTTCCCCAACACCACCGGCCTCGCATTGGACGGCGGCGTGGGCCTGTCGCTCAGGCTGGTGGAGACGCTGCGGGTGCGCGCGTCCTTCGACTGGACGGGCTACTTCCTCTCGACGCACGCGGACCCGATGGCGGTCATCACCTCGACGGGCGCGAGCGATCACTTCGTCGGCGGGACGCTGTCCCTGCTGTGGGTGATGTAGCGCCCGGCGTCAGCGCGCGCCGACGAGCAGGTTTGTCTTCAGCGCGGCGACGGCGGCCCCGGCCGAGGCCCGCTCTCGCTTGAGCGCTTCGAGCCGCCCTTCGAGCGACAGCAGCCGCTGCCCGAGCGCCTCGGCGGCCTTCACCGCGCCGCCTTTCCCGGCCGCGGCGAGGTTCTCGCGCAAGCGCAGCAGGTCCGCTTCCACCTCTTGCGTCCGCGCGTCGATCGCCTGCACGCGGGCCAGCGCCGCCTCGTGCTGCGCGAGCCGCGCATGGAGGCCCGCCAGCACCGCGCGCGCGTCGTCGGGCATCTTCCGCCGGAGCAGCTCGGCGACGCGCTGGGACGAGAGGCTCTCGAGGGCCAGGCGCTCCACCACCGCGCCTTCTTCCACCAGGTCCAGCGACTCCTCGGACTTCGGCTTCACCGGCACGCGCGCGTAGCGGGGCTGGCCGGGCGAGCGCGCGTCCTCTTCGCCGCCGGTCACCACGCGGTAGCCCTCCTCGGGCAGCTGCACGAGCACCGTGCGTGGCTCGTCCGCGCGGGAGGTGAAGTGGACCGAGTGCACGAGGCGATCGACGCGCGTCAGCTCGAGCCGCGACTGTCCGGCGGACGAGACGAGCCGCGCCTTGCGCAGGTCGCCTTCTTCCCGCCGCGTCGAGCGCGCCACCTCGAGATCCAGGTCGACGCCGTGCTTGAGCACCCGCACCTCGCCGGGCTTCACGCGGTCGAGCTGCGTCTCACCGCCGTAGGCGCCGTCGATGAAGACGGACAGCGTGCCGCCTTCCAGGGTGAGCGCGGTGGTGTTCTCGAGCCGCACGCCCGAGAAGACCTCGCCGGCCGCGTCGAGGATCGTCACGCGCTCGGCGCCGGTGGGCCCGTCGATGATGGGCAAGAGCGCGCTCTTCCGCGCGCCCAGCACCACCGGCTCCTTCACCGTGTAGAGGAAGAGATCGCCCGCCTCGCTCACCGCCGCGGGCTCGAGCGGCGTGGGGCCGTCCTCGAGGATGGTGGAGGAGATGCCGGTCGCCACGCCGCTGCCGCGCACCACGACGCCGCGCGCGCCGCTCCCCGAGCCGACACCCGCGCCGGAGCCGCCGGCACCGATGCCGATCCCGTCGGTGAAAAGGCCGCCGGAGCCCAGCGACTGGCCGCGCAGGTGCTCACGAGCCTCGCGGGTCGCCAGCTGCGGCGCGCTCTCCAGCCCGTCCCCCGGCGTGACGAGTTCGCGGCGGCCGTAGCGCGGCCCGGCGAGCGGGAAGAGGAAGGACGAGGGCCGCCCGGACGCGAGCGACACCGCGACGCCGTTCCACGGCTCGTCGCTGTCGTTGTGCACCAGCGCGAAGCCCTGAAGCCGCGCCTTCTTGCCCAGCACCAGCCGGTACGTGGTGCGCCACACCGGCGCCTCGGTGGTGTAGCCGACGGCCACGACGCCGCCCTGCGAGGAGCCGCGCACCACCAGCCGCTCGCGCTCGGGCTGCAGCGCCGCCGCGCCCGCCGCGCGGATCCACGCCTGCGCCACCCCCTGCCCCACGGGCCGCACCGCCTGCACCAGGCGCAGCGGCACCTTCGCGAGGCCCGCCTCGCCGAAGACGATCAGCGTCGCCTCGGGCACGGGCTTGCCTTCCCTGTCGGGGAGGCCCGGCTCCTCGCTCACGTTCAGCACACGGCCGCGCACCCGCTTCCCGTCGGCGCGGCTCACCTCGACGTCGACGCCCCGGAACGAGAGGAGCAAGCCCGGCAACGAGCCGTCCTCCCCGCCTTCGGGCAGGCCGGCGAGCGCCCGCGCGGCCTCCTCCGCGAGCGGCGGGGCGAACTCCACCGAGGCCACCCCCTGCTGGCTCATCACCACGAGGGACTTGAGGGCGTCGTCGAGCTGACCGGCCTCAAGGGGGATCTCCGCCACCTTCCCGGGGGCGACCACGCCGCGGCGCTCGAAGTAACCGACGCCGTTCTCGTACAGCACCAACGTCTTGAGCGGGAGCGGCGCGGGCGCCGCGAGCACGACAGAGGCGAGGAGAAAAAGCATGACGGCCTCCGACAGCGAAGCCGCCCAATGGGTTTCGCTTCACTTGCGCTAATACACAAGCGTCGCTAATAACGGACCGCACCTCGGGAGGTGGGCTCATGCAGTTGGAATCGCTGAAGATGTTCGTGGATGTGGTGGAGACGGGGTCGTTCTCGCGCGCGGCGCAGCTGAACCACGTGACGCAGTCGGCGGTCAGCCAGCAGATCCGCGCGCTGGAGAACCGCTACGAGCAGCGGCTGTTGTCGCGCAGCGCGCGGCAGGTGACGCCGACGCCGGCGGGCGAGCGGCTGTTCCGCGGCTGCAAGGAGATCCTCTCGCGCTTCGCGGAGGTGGAGCAGGAGATCCGCGAGCAGGCGACGGAGGTGTCGGGCACCTGCACGGTGTCGAGCATCTACTCGGTCGGCTTGCACGAGCTGCACTCGCTGCAGAAGGAGCTCTTGCGCGCGCACTCGAAGGTCAACCTGCGCCTCAACTACCGGCGCTCGGACCAGGTGTACGACGACGTCATCCTCGGGGCGGCGGACCTGGGCCTGGTGGCGTACCCGCAGGCGCGCGCGGGCGTGGACATCGTGCCGTTCCGCGAGGACAAGCTGGCGGTGGTGCTGCCGCCCGGCCACCCGCTGGCGTCGAAGGCGCGCATCTCGATGAGCGCGCTGACCGGCCTGCCGTTCATCGCCTTCGACCGCGAGGCGCCGACGCGCAAGGGCATCGACAAGCTGTTCCGCGAGAAGAACGTCGAGCTCAACCCGGTGATGGAAATGGACAACGTCGAGACCATCAAGCGGGCGGTGGAGCTGGGCCTGGGCGTCTCGGTGCTGCCGGTGCCGACGGTGAAGCAGGAGCAGAACCTGGGCACGCTGGTGGTGAAGCCGTTCGCGGAAGGCTCGCCGACGCGCCCCATCGGCATCCTGGTGCGCAAGGGCAAGTACCTGTCGCGCGCGAGCCAGGCGGTGCTGCAGGCGTTCAAGCGCGCGGGCAGCGAAGAGTAGACGTCAGGGATCGCCGGGCTCGACCTCCACCGGCGCGGCCTTCAGCTCTTGCGCGCGGTGGAACAGCTCGAGCAACTCGTGCTCGGAGGTGCCTTCGAGGCCTCGCGGCCCGGGCTGGCACTCGCAGGTGATGTGGCCCGAGGGCAGGTCGTGCGCGAAGGCGCACAGCCCCGGGCACTCGCGCATCGGCTCCTCTTCGTAGAGGCCGAAGGCGAGGTCCTTCGCGCTGGCGAGCCCCGCCGCGCACTCGGGCAGGGCCTGCACCAGGCGCTCCCAGGGGAAGGCGTGCTGGGTGCTGCGGCCACGGTCGCCGGGCGGGAAGGAGAAGCCGACGCGGCAGCGCGAGCCGGCCGCGCCGGGGACGTCGAGGAGCAACCGCGCCCCGCCCGGCAGCGCGCGCCACACCGTCGCGGTGGCGAGCAGCGTGCCGCGCGCGTCCCGCCGGGTGGAGAGCTCGAAGCAGCGATCCTCCGAGGCGTGGCCCTCGGCGCCGCACTGGGCACGCGCGCCCGAGGTGAACAGCCGCGGCCGGCGCAGCACGAGGAGCCCCGCGTCGAGATCGATCGCGGCGTCGAAGCGCCCCCAGACGTCGGCGCCGAGCAGCCCCGCGATGCCGTGCGGCGGGGTGCCGGGCTCGACCTCGACGACGCCCTCGTTCACGCCGAAGCCCGGAGAGAGCTCGATCGAGTCGAAGGCCACGCCGGACAGCTTCTCGAGAGACTTCGGCAGCGAAAGGCCCTTCGGCAGCGCCTCGAGGAGCGCGGGGCCGAGGCGGAGATCCGCTTCCTGCGCCGTGGACTCGAAGACGCGGGTGCGCGCGTCGCGCGTGGAGAGGACGACGCTGGCGGTCAGGGCGCGCTGGCCCTGCGTGAGGCGAATCGGGAGCAGCGGCCAGTCGTGCTTCGGGTCGCGCGCGAGCGGGAGGAGCTGGGCGTCGACGCCCGCGGCCTGGACCTCGGCTTCCCATGTCTCGCGCGGCCGCGAAGGTCGTAACGTCAACGTGCGGCGCGAAGGCGAGACGTCGAGGGCGAGGCCGCCCAGCACGTCCTGGCCCAGGACGACGACACAGCCCTTCCCGCCCGCGAGCGCGGCGTCGAAGGCGTGAAAGCGCGTGCCGCCCAACGTGAGGCCCTCGACGCGCGTGACGGGGAAGATCTCGGTGGGGCCGAGCGGATCGTCGATGGCGACCTGCGAGCCAGCGCGAGGCTCGTCGAGGCACGCCGGAGTCACGAAGCTGAGCGGCGTGGTGACGTCGAGCTGCACGTCGGCGGAGACGTCGCCCACCGCGCCGTCGAGGAGGAGGCGCAGGCCCGGGCCGGGCTTGAGCGGCAACGTGAGGCCGGCGAGCGTGTCGACGGCCGGAGGCGCCGGCGCACGGTGACAGGCGGCGAGGAGCAGCGCTGCGAGGAGAGCCGGGCGGGACATCGAGCGGAGCGTAGCGCGGAAGGCGGACCGCGACGTGCTCGCGGCCCGAAGGGGCGCGGTGGCGATGGTTTCACGCGCGCTTCCGCCGCAGCGACCAGCCCCTCGACCTCGAACGAAGGAGCCGAGGGGTTCGATGATCCAACCTCCGCGGCGTTGGCTGCTTCGAGAGCGTTGGCGGGAAACACCGGCCCGAAAGGGGGCCGCGAAAGTGGGATGGGAATCCCATCCCAAATCACCCAAATCAACACCCATAAAATCAAACACTTGCACGCGCCCTGCGGCCCCAAAGTGGGATGGGACTCCCGTCCCACTTTCGCAGCCCCCCTCGTGGCCGGCCGTGCGCCGCAGCCCCTGCGCCGACACCTGGTCAGCCGAGCCACGCAGCCGCGCGCGCCGAGATGCTGATCGCACAGGCTGCCGCGCGGTCACCGCCCCTCACCGCCCGCCCTCGCGAGCCACCCCGCTCACTGCTTCGGCAGGAAGTCCTGCACCTGCGTGCCCGGCGGCGGCGACAGCTTGAACACCTTCTCGTCGACGCCCGTGTTCGTCACCATCTTGAGGAACGTGATGGCGTTCTCGCTGCCATCCGGGTCCACGACGATCGACCGAATCACCTGCGCCGTCTTCGGGTCCACCTCGAGCTTCACCCGCTTGAAGCGCGGATCCGGCCGCAGCGGCGTCAGCTCGAGCAACGTCCCCGTGCACTTGTCGCACGCCGCGGTCGCGATGGAGAACTCGTCCGCCAACTTCCCCTGCCCCCACAGGAAGGTCACCGACGCCGACAGCTGGTTGGTGGAGATCGCCGCGCGGGTGAGCAGCTTCGCGCCCGGATCGAACGCGTACACGCGGTCCCCGGCGAGCACGAAGGTGCGCGCCGCAGGCTTGCCGTCCTGCGTCTCGTATTCCCAGCGCATCAGCGCCGGCTTCTTGTACGTCACCGTCCCCGTCGACCGCGAGACGCGCTTGAACGTCTTGTACGTGTAGACCTGCTGGAAGTCGGCGGTGAAATCCCGGGTCTTCTCGTAGAAGGCCTGCATGCGGTCCACGAGGTCCTTCACCTCGGCGCTCATCGGCTTCGCCGCCACGAGCGGCGTCGCGACGCCCGCGTCCCCCGCGCCCTTCTCCACCACCGGCGCCGCCAGGCCCGCGTCCACCACCCCCGCCCCGGCGTCAGCGCTCGCCTTCGCGGCCTTCGACGCCGACAGAATGACGTTGTCCTTCGCCTGCGCCTCCGTGAGGCCCGGCCCATCCGGCGTGGCGCCGAGCAGCGCCTGCAGCCCCATCACGCATACGACCACCGCCTCGTGGATCATCCTGTGTGTCCTTTCCCGACGAGCCGTTGGACGATGCCGGCGCCAACGGCTTCAAACGCCTACCGATTCCGATAAATCCGCCCGCGCTGCCGCACGGATCGACGCTGGAACTGCTCCCGCAGCTCGGCCAGCTCCGCCTCGCCCAGGTCGCCCGTCTTCCCCAGGTGCTGGAGCCGCCAGCCCACCGCGTACGAGATGGTCGCGCTGGCCGCCGCGGAGACGTTCATCGACTGCACGAAGCCACGCATCGGGATGACGAAGGTGCCGTCGCAGTGCGAAAGCACCTCGTCGCTCACGCCGAAGCGCTCGTTGCCGAACACCAACGCGAGCTTCGAGTCGAACGTCACGTCGTACAGGCTCGTCGCGCCCTCGCGCAGCGCCGAAGCCAGCACGCGGTAGCCGCGCGCCTTCAGCGCCTGCAGGCACGTCTGGAAGTCGCGGTACACGTGCAGGTCGAGCCACTTGTCACAGCCCTGCGTCACCGTGCTGTTGGGCTTGAATGGCGCGTCCGGGTTGCGAATCACGTGCACGTCCTGCAGCCCGAACGCCTCGCAGGTGCGCAACACCGCCGCCATGTTGAAGGTGTCCTCGAGGCGATCGAGCACCACCGTCACCGTGCGCGTGCGCTGCGACAGCACCTGCTCGATGCGCTCGAGGCGCTGCGGCAGCAAGAACTCCGCCGGCGCGGGCGCCCGCTCGTGCGGCTCGTAGCGCGGCCCACCGCCCGCCATGGGCTAGCGGCTCCCCCGCTTCGCGGGTGTCTTCGCCGCGCGCGCCGCGGGCTTCTTCGGCCTGGCCTTCACGACCGGCCTGGCCCGCGCCGCCTTCTTCGGCTTCGCCGCGGCCAGCGCCTCGTTCGCCGTCACGACGGTGCGGTCCGCGTGGCGCGCCTTCACGCGCACCTTCGTCGCGCCGCCGCCGAACAGCACCTCGGCGCACGCGTCCAGCACCGCCTGGCTGCCCTCGCCCGTCGCGCCGGACATCGCCAGCACGCGAATGCCGCGCTGGCGCATCGCCTCCTCGAAGGCGGGCAGCGCGTCGCGCGCGTCGGGCAGATCCAGCTTGTTCGCCACGACGATCTGCGGCTTGTCGGCCAAGAGCGGGCTGTACTTCTTGAGCTCCCGGTTGATGGTGTCGAAGTCCTTTACCGCCACCCGGCCCTCGGAGCGCGCCGACAAGTCGACGAGGTGCACCAGCACGCGGCAGCGCTCGACGTGGCGGAGGAACTGATGCCCCAGCCCCTGCCCCTCGCTCGCGCCCTCGATGAGCCCGGGGATGTCCGCGACCACGAAGGACCGCTTGTCCTTGTACGCGACGACGCCCAGGTTCGGCACCAGCGTGGTGAACGGGTAGTCGGCGATCTTCGGCCGCGCGCGGCTGATGCGGCTGATGAACGTCGACTTGCCCGCGTTCGGGTAGCCGATGAGCCCCACGTCGGCGAGGAGCTTGAGCTCCAGCACCAGCGTCACCTCCTGACCCGGCGTGCCGTCCTGCGCGAAGCGCGGCGCCTGCCGGGTCGAGGTGGCGAAGTTCATGTTGCCGAGGCCGCCGCGGCCGCCCTTCGCGGCGACGAAGCGCTGGCCCGGCTCGGAGAGATCGGCCAGCACCTTGCCGTCCGCGTCGTCCGCGGCCTTGAGCAGCGTGCCCACCGGGACGCGCAGGACGAGGTCGTCCCCGTTCCTCCCGTTGCAGTCGCTGCCCATGCCGTGCTGCCCATTCGCCGCGCGGTGGTGCTGCTGGTAGCGGAAGTCGAGCAGCGTCGTGAGCTGCGGATCGGCCACGAAGATGACCGAGCCACCGTTGCCGCCGTCCCCGCCCGACGGGCCACCCTTCTCGATGAACTTCTCGCGGCGGAAGGCCACGGCGCCATTCCCGCCGTCACCGGCCTTCACGTAGATGCGGACCTGGTCGACGAATTTCATGACGGTGAGCCTTCACGAACGCGAACGCCGCGCCCGCGGGCCTTGAAGGGACCCTGCGATGCGCGGCGGCCGGTACGGCGTTGAAGCGAAGAGGCGCCTGAATCAGCCCTCGGCCGGGTAGACCGAGACCTTCTTGCGCGTCTTGTCGAGGCGCTCGAACTTCACGACGCCGTCGATGGTCGAGAACAGCGTGTGGTCGCGACCCGCCTTCACGTTCTTGCCGGGATGAATCTTCGTGCCCAGCTGGCGAATGATGATGCTGCCGGCGGTGATGAACTGCCCGCCGAACGCCTTGGTGCCCCGCCGCTGCGGGTTCGAATCACGCCCGTTGCGCGAGCTGCCCTGTCCTTTTTTGTGAGCCATGGCTTCTTCAGACCTCTTTCGAAATCAGGCGGAGATGGAGGTGATCTTCACCTCGGTGAACGGCTGCCGGTGACCGCGGCGCCGCGTCCACCCTTCCTTCTCCTTGCGGAAGTGCAGCACGCGCCGGGCCTTGGCCTGGCGGAGGATCTTCCCGGTCACCGTGGCGCCCGAGACGGTCGGCTGGCCAACCTTCACGTTCTCGGTGCCGCCCAGCATCAGCACCTCGTCGAACTTCACGTCGGCGCCCGCTTCGCCCTGGATGAGCTCGACGCGGAGAACGTCTCCCTCGGCGACCCGGTACTGCTTGCCACCTGTCCGAATGACGGCGTACATCGTGGTATCCCTTCGGTATCGTTCAAGAATCATCCGGAACACCCACAGAGGGGCCGGAAAGGACAGCCCGCATATGCGATCAGGCGGGCCTGGTCAAGCCGAGGGTCCGATCGGGATCAGCGGCCGGCCATCCACTCCTTCAGAGCGGGAACGGTCTTCGCGGCCCACGCGCGGCTGATCCGCTCGGCCACGAAGGCCTGCACCAGCGCATCGAGGAGCCCGGACAGGCGCCCCGCCAACTCGAGCCGCTCGGTGATGCGCTCGCCCTCCTCCTCCTG
The DNA here is from genome assembly GCA_040755835.1 of Myxococcota bacterium. Classification (GTDB taxonomy): domain Bacteria; phylum Myxococcota; class Myxococcia; order Myxococcales; family Myxococcaceae; genus JADLDB01. The sequence continues at coordinate 21,602 of JBFMAB010000064.1, read as the reverse complement.
CAACAGCGCCGGCCATTTCGCGCCCTTCACGTCGAACGTCTCCGCGTCGACGCCGACGTCGTACTGTTGCTCGCCGTGGGTCAGCTGGAGCCGCGCGCCGTGGACCAGCAGGCCCTTGTTCAGCGCTGCCCGCACCAGCGGCGAGTAGGGGCTGGTCACGCCCTTCACCGACAGCTCGGTGACGTCGCCGCCGCCGGCGCGCAGCACCAGCTTCCCGTGGAACACGCAGGACAGCGGCTGGCCGTCGACTTGGGTGATGGCCTCGGTGGACTCGCTCTTCCACAAGAGCCACGTGAGGCACTCGCGCCCCAGCCACGTGCGACCTCGGAGCAACGCCTCGCGCGCCTTCGCCTGCTCCACCTCCGACGGGTCGAGCGCTTCCCTCGTGGGAGCGCCATCCACGCCGACGTCGCCCTTCATGAAGCGCGCTTCGGCCGTCGCCTGCTTGCGGCTCGCCATCACCCCACCTCCCCGAAGAGCGCCGGCGTGGGCGACAGCGCGTCCAACTTCGCCTCGTCCACGAAGGCCGCCGGCACGCGCGGCAGCAGCTTCACGTCCAGCGCGTCCTCCAGCACCGCCTGCACCTCCTCCACCACCGGGCGGCTGGTGGACCACACGAAGAGGTCCTTCCCCGCGAGGTCGAGGCTCACCTCGTGCACCTTCGTATTCGGCTCCTGCCGGCTGCGCAGCGCCTTGCGGATGCTGTCCTTCTGCTCCGCCTTCTCGCGGCGGCCCGGCGGCCGGCCGTTCTTGTTCTCGAAGGCCTGCGCCCACTGCGACAGCTGGGTGCGCACCTGGCCCGACGACACCTTCAGCTTGTCCACCCGCCACGCGAACAGCGCGTGCATCCCGTGGAACAGCGCGCCCGCCTCGAAGCCGGTCTGCTCGGGCGCCTCCAACTCCACGAAGCCCACCGCGCGCTCCTCGTCGCTCTTCACGTCGATGGGCTCGAAGGCCTTCTTCCTCAGCGCGTTCTGCAGCCAGCGCTTCGCGTCTTTGGGCATCGAGCCCGAGACGCGGAAGCGCGCGAAGTTCACTCCACCACGGCGGATCGGCATGGGCGGCCGCCTAGCAGGTTTCGCGGGGACGGGAAGCGATCAAGGATGGGCGCCGGTCATGCGCCCCGTCCTCGTCGAGTCGCTCGTCGCCCGCGCCCTCTCGGTGCCGACGATCGATCCCTTCGTCATCGCGAGCGGGCAGGTGCAGGCGACGCGCTCGGTGCTGGTGCAGGTGGTGCTGAAGGACGGGCAGGACGGCCGCACCGCGACGGGCCTCGGCGAAGGCGCGTGCTTCCCGCCGGTGACACGCGAGGACCAGCCCGAGGCGCTCGCCGCGCTGCACCGCGCGATGCCGTCGCTGCTCGGCGCGCGGGTGGGCTCGCTGGTACGCCTCCACGCGCTGCTCGACGGCGCGCTCGGCGACGTGCCGGTAGCCCGCGCCGCCGTGGAGGTCGCCTGCCTGGACGCCCTCGCCCGCCTCGACGCCGCGCCGCTCTTCCAGTGGCTCGAGGGCGACGACGCCGCCGCCCCGCCGCTGGAGACGGACGTCACCATCCCGCTGCTCGCGCCCGAGCGCATGGGCGCGCTCGCGCAGGAGTGGTTCGCCCGCGGCTTCCGCGCGCTCAAGGTGAAGGTGGGCCGCCACTTCGAGGGCGACCTCCAGGCGCTCGCCGCGATGGTGAAGGCCGCGCCGGGCGCCCGCTTCCGGCCCGACGCGAACGGAGGGCTGACTCCCGAGGAGGCGCTGGGCTTCCTCGCCGCCGCCCGCACGCTGGGCGCGCACGTGGAGTGCTTCGAGCAGCCGTGCGCCACGCCCGCCGAGCTCGCCGAGGTCGCCCGGCGCACCGACGTGCCCATCATCGCCGACGAGTCGGTGAAGCAGGCCGCGGACCTCGAGGGCATCGAGGTGGACGGCGTGAACCTGAAGATCGCCAAGTCGGGCAGCCTGCTGCGCGCGCGCGACATCGGCCTCGCCGCGAAGGCACGGGGCCTTCAGGTGATGGTGGGCGGCATGGTGGAGACGCGCCTCGGCATGACCGCGGCGGCGCACCTCGCGGCGTCGCTGCGCGGCGCGGACTACGCGGACCTCGACACGGCGTTCCTCTTGCAGAGCGACCCGTTCCACGGCGGCTACGTGGCGACGGGCGCGCAGCTGGCGCTGCCGGACGCGCCGGGCCTCGGCCTCACCCTCGCGGGATCGGAGACGACATGGAGCTGATGCGAAATGCCGGCGCGGCTGGCTGCGAGCTCGAGCCCCGGCTGCACGACGTCCGATTCTGGCTCACCACGGACGAATCAGCACCGCGTCGACCGGCGCGCCGGTGGTGAAGAAACGCCCCTTCGACTGGTGGTGCAGCGTTCGCTGCTCGTCGCGATCGAAGTGCCACGTCCCGTCCTGCCAGACCGAGTCCTCGGCCCACGCGGCGACCACCTCGACGAGAAAGAGATCGAAGTCCTTCGCCAGCGCCGGCGGCTGCGGAATCACCTTCGCCTCGAGCCACGCGAGGCAGCCGTCGACGAGCGGCGCCGCCACCTTCGACGCGGGGCTCGTCGCGATCCGCAGCGCCTCGAACTTGTCGCGGTCGCGTCCGCTCGTGCTGCCGACGGTCCACGTCAGGTCCGCCAGCGCCCGCGGCGGCACCTGCACCACCAGCTCGCCCGACGCGTCCACCAGCTCGCGCGTGAAGGTGTCAGCGGCGATGACGACGGCCAGCTTCGGCGGCTCGAAGTCCAGCGGCATCACCCACGCCGCCGCCATGACGTTGCGGCGCCCACCGGCCGCCGACGTGACGAGCGTGGTGGGACCGTGGTTCAGCAGCTTCGCGGCCTGTCGGAGCGGGACGGAGACGCGCATGTGGCGAGTGTCGCACGGCTGGAGGTCTGTCTGAGCTGAGGGCAGCGCCGGATCAAGGCGCAGGCTGGGCCTCGGAGGCGGCCCGGACCACGACGACACCTCGCCTCGACCGGATCTGCTCCCGCGCGTCGCGCCGGCCTCGCGCGCGCCGGGTGCGGCAGCGTTTCGCTCGCGGCGAGGTTTCGTCGCGGAGGCCTCGGGCGCCCGATCCGCTACTTCTTCGCCGGCGCGTCCACCTCGGCCCAGAACACGCCGCGGAAGTCGCCTTCCTTGAAGCCCCGCGCCGCGTCCTTCGGGTAGCGCTTGCGCAGCTCGTCGTCGACAGGCTTCGCGATGGTCTCGCCGTGGCAGACGAGGCACGGCGCCTGGACCCAGATCGCCTCCGCGTAGCCCACCCGGCCGTCGGGCAGGCCCACCGCCTTCGACGCGTCGCTGCCCGGCTTCGCCGCGGCCAGCTCCTTCATCGCCGCCTCGAGCCACGGCTTCGGCGCGTTGCCCTCGTTGCGCAGCTTGAAGGCGCTTCGGCCGACGGTGACGCCGTCCTTCGACGCGGCCTTCGCCATGTCCGGCGCCTGCCTCGCGCACACGTCGATCGCCGCCATGGGCGACGTCTTCATCGCGCCCATCAGCGTCTCCTTGAGCTGCTTCTTGAACGGCATCAGCGCCGTCTTCGCCCGCTCCACCTGCTTCGCGTCGGGCGCACCGGCCTGCGAGAGTGCCAGCATCAGCAGGAGCATGTTCATCCGTGGGCCTCCACGTTGACGTTGACCGTCAGCCCTTCCCGCACCGACTGCGTGACGATGCAGAAGTCCTCGAACATGCCGAGGCAGCCCTGCAGCGCCTCGGACTCCCGCGGCAGCGGCGCCTTGATGGTGACGTCCACCTTGCCGATGCGCAGGCGGTTCCTCTCGTTGCGAACGATCTCCACGTGCGCCGTCGAGGTGACGCCCTCCACCTTCTGCCCCTTCTTCGACAGGCAGAAGATGAGTGACGCGGACAGGCAGTTGGCCAGCGCCGCGGCCAGCACGCGCGCGGGGTTGGGGCCCGCGTCCTTGCCGAGCGGCGGCGGCTCGTCCGTTTTCAGCGGCGCGAAGGACTCCTTGTCGAACTTCACCGTGAATTCGTAGGCGTTCGTCTGCTCGAGGGTGATGTCGAAGCTGGACACCGCGGACATGGCTGCCTCCTTGATGGCTGCTGTGAGCCCGGCTGCGACGCCGACGGTTCGCCCCGGCGCCCGGTCCACGTTATGGCACGCCCATGGATCGCAGACTCATGTCCTTCGCGGCGGTGCTGGGCTTCACCGGGGTCGCGCTCGGCGCGCTGGGCGCGCACGGGCTCACGCGCGCGCTCGAAGGCCTGCCCGACGCCGCGCAGCGCCTCGCGTGGTGGGACACCGCCGCCCGTTACCACCTCGTCCACGCCCTCGCGGTAGGGTTTGCCGCGGTGGTGGCCGCGCACTCCACGGGCCGGGGTGCTCGCGTCGCCGCCGCGCTCTTCGTCGCCGGCATCGCGCTCTTCTCCGGCAGCCTGTACGTGATGGGCGCGACGGGCCTCAAGGGGCTGGCCGCGCTGACGCCGGTGGGCGGCTTCGCGCAGCTCGGCGGGTGGCTCGCGCTGGCCGTCACGGCCTGGCGGGCCGGCGGGGCGAAGTCGGTTCCACAATAGCGACAACCATTGTCGGTATTGTGGAAGCGAGTTGGGCGGGGCCGCGAGATTCGGCTGCGGACCCGGCCCGCGTATGCTCCCCGCGGCATGTCGCAGCGACGCATTCCGCACCTCGATCTCTCCCACTACACCCACGGCAGCCGCCAGGAGCGCGATCGCTTCGTCAAGACCTGAGGCGACGGGCTGAAGGAGTTCGGCTTCGTCAGCCTCATCAACCACGGCGTCGACCAGGACCTGATTCGCCGCACCTACGACGACGCGAAGCGCCTGTTCGCGCTCCCGCTCGAGGCGAAGCAGCGCCACACGGTGCCGGGCGGCGGCGGGCAGCGCGGCTACACCGGGTTCGGCCAGGAGCACGCGAAGAACCAGGCGGTCGGCGACTAGAAGGAGTTCTGGCACGTCGGACGCGATCTCCCGCCCGGCAACGCGCGGCGCTCGACCTACGGCGAGAACCAGTGGCCCGCGGAGCTGCCGGAATTCAAGGCGAACGCCCTGGCGCTCTTCGACGCGCTGGACGCCGCGGCGCGGGTGATGCTGCAGGCGCTGGCGGACTCTTTCGCGCTGCCACGGGACACCTTCGCGGACATGGCGCGCGAGCAGCCGTGCGAGTCGATGCTGGTCTTCCCTCGCGAAACGCCACAGGGGCCGCGATGCTCGACGTGGTGTCCGTCACCGCGTTGGCGCTGGCGGTCGTGCTGACGACACCGTCAGCCTGATCGGGACGGTGGTCTGTGGCGCGCTCAGGGTGCTGGCGTGGCAGGACGCGCGGAGGTGGCGCGAGGCCCTCACGGAGGGCCGTGGGCTGGCGCCGTTGGGCTTCGTCGAGCTCCGCCCGTTGTTTCTCGTCCACGTCGAAGGTGCGAAGGCCCAGGCCTTCCCGCTGCTCGCGCTCGAGCGCATCCACGACCCGCCGGGCGCGGGCGCGGCGCTCTCCTTCGTCGACAGGCGTGTCGTGCGCCTGTCCACCGAGCGCGCTCGCGGGCGTCCTCCGGGCGGCGGCGGAGCAGCGCGAGCGCCTCATCCGCCTGCTCGCGGCGGACCTGCTCGAAACGGAGCAGACCGCCGACGCGGTGGAGTGGACGCCCACCTGACCGTCCGCCGTGTCAGGATGCGCCTCGTCGGTCGATTCTTGCCCATGAACGTCTCTCCCCAGGAAGCGCGCCGCGCCGCGGCGCTGACCGACGAGGCCCTGCTCGCCGAGTGCGAGGAGCGCTTCTTCGTCGCGGGCGGCCCGGGCGGCCAGCACCGCAACAAGACGGAGACGGCAGTCCGACTGCTCCACCGGCCCACGGGCCTCGTCGTCACCGCGACCGAGCGTCGCAGCCAGCTGCAGAACCGTGGCGAGGCCCTCGAGCGGCTGCGCCGAGTGCTGACGAAGCTGTCGCATGTCCCCGAGCGGCGCATCGCCACAAAGCCGTCGAGGGGCGCCAAGCGCCGCCGGCTCGAGGCCAAGCGCCACCTCAGCCAGAAGAAGCAGAACCGCCGCGGCGACTGGTGACCCGCTGCACCCCACGGGTGAATTGGCACCGGCGAAGGACCACACTCGCCGCGAGAGGGCGCGTCAGGCTGCGGTGTGGTCGCTGGTGCTGGCGGTGGCGGGATGCAGCGGAGAAGGTGGCGGCGGCGGGACGTGCGCGGCGGAGCTGCTCGGCGCGGAGCCGGGGCCCGCGGCGCCCGACGGAGGACCGGCGCGGCCCGGCGGCCCTTCGACAAGCTCACCACTCACGAGGTCATCGAGCGGGACGGCGCTTTCGCGCGGTTCCAGGTGCCGGAGTGGACTGACGGCGACGGGGTCTGGACGTTCAAGAAGACCTTCCAGATGTCGAACGTCTCTCGTGGAGCGTCACGCGCCGCCGAGCTTCTTCACCAGGGCCTCGTTCACCTTCTTCGGGTTGGCCTTTCCGCCCAGCGCCTTCATCACCTGGCCGACGAAGAAGCCGAGGAGCTTCGCGTTGCCCGCGCGGTAGGACTCGACGTTCTTCGGATTCGCGGCCATCACCGTGTCGATGGCGGCGTCCAGCGCCCCCGTGTCCTGTGACTGCGCGAGGCCCTTCGCGGCGATGACGTCGGCGGGCTCGGCCCCGGTCTTGAACATCTCGGCGAAGACCTCCTTCGCGGCCGCGCCGGAAATGGTGTCCGATTCCACCGCCGCGAGCAGCGCCTTCAGCTGTTTCGGCGTGAAGCGCACCGCGCTCGCTGACTCACCCGACTCGTTGAGCAGCCGCGACAGCTCGCCCATGAGCCAGTTGGAGGTCTTCTTGGGGTCGCAGCCTTGCGCGACGCACGCGTCGAACAGGTCCGACATCGCGCGGTCGGCGGTCAGCACCTGCGCGTCGTACGCGGGCAGCTTGAGCGCCTCGACGTAGCGCCGGCGGCGCGCGCGGGGCAGCTCGGGCAGCGCGGCCTTCGCGTCGGCGACGCGCGCCTCGCTGACGGTCAGCGGCGGCAGGTCCGGCTCGGGGAAGTAGCGGTAGTCGTGCGCCTCCTCCTTCGAGCGCATCGAGCGCGTCTCGCCGCGGTTGGGGTCGAACAGCCGCGTCTCCTGCTCGATGGTGCCGCCGCCGTCGAGGATCTCGACGTGCCGCGCCACCTCGTACTCGATGGCCTGCTTGATGAAGCGGAAGCTGTTCAGGTTCTTCAGCTCGCAGCGCGTGCCGAACGCTCGCGCGCCCTTCTTCATCACCGAGACGTTGGCGTCGCAGCGGAAGCTGCCTTCCTCGAGGTTGCCGTCGTTGACGCCGAGGTAGACGAGGATCTCCCGGAGCGCCTTGAGGTACTCCACCGCGTCGTCCGCGCTGCGGAGGTCCGGCTCGGTGACGATCTCCACCAGCGGCGTGCCCGCGCGGTTGAGATCGACCAGCGACAGCCCGTCGGCGGCGTCGTGCACCAGCTTCCCCGCGTCCTCTTCCATGTGGATGCGCCTGATGCGCACCCGCTGCTCGCCGTTCGGCCCGTCGAACACCAGGGCGCCGTGCTCGCAGATCGGCCGCTCGTACTGGGTGATCTGATAGCCCTTCGGCAGGTCCGGGTAGAAGTAGTGCTTTCGCGACCACTCGCTGCGCAGGTTGATCGTGCACTCGAGCGCGAGCCCCGCGCGGATCGCGAGGTCGACCGCCTGGTCGTTCAGCACCGGCAGCACGCCGGGCAGGCCCAGGCACACCACCGTCGTCTGTGTGTTGGGCTCGGCGCCGAAGGCCGTGGACGCACCGGAGAACAGCTTGCTCTTCGTCAGCAGCTGCGCGTGCACCTCGAGGCCGATGACGGGCTGGTAGTCAGCGAGCGGCACGAGACGTCCTCACGGCTTCAGGAACCGGATGCACAGCGGGTAACGCCAGGCCCAGCCGCCCCAGGCCTTCACGCCGGCGATGATGCCGATGACGAAGGCGAACACCGCCATCACCAGCAGCACGCACATGCCGATGCCCACCACCGACAACACGATGCCGATGACGGAAAAGATGAGGATGGTGAGCTGGAAGTTGAGCGCCTCGAAGGCGTGCGCCCTCACCCAGCGCGACTCGGCCCCCTTCAGGGCGATGACGATGATGGGCACGAGGATCGGCAGGAGCACCGACGCGTAGAGCACCGCCGGCACCAGGTGCACCAGCAGCGCGAAGAGCTTCTCGTCGCCGTTCGGCACGTAGGCCGGCAGCCCGAAAGGGTCTTCCACCTGGCTCGTCTGCGGTTCGTTCGTCATGGGGCACGCTCGAAGTGCATCGTCTCGCGCTCGAAGGCGGCCGCCGCGCGGAGCACCGTCACCTCGTCGAACGGCCGCCCGAGCAGTTGCAGGCCCACCGGGAGCCCCGCCTTCGTGAAGCCCGCCGGCAGCGAGAGGCCCGGGAGCCCCGCGAGGTTGCACGGCAGCGTCAACACGTCCATCAGGTACATCTTCAGCGGGTCGTCGAGCTTCTCGCCCAGCTTCCACGCCGGCACCGGCGAGGTCGCCGACAGCACCACGTCGACCTTCGCGAAAGCCTCGTCGAAGTCCCGGCGGATCAGCGTCCGCACCTGCTGCGCCTTCACGTAGTACGCGTCGTGGTACCCGGCGGACAGCGCGAAGGTGCCGAGCATGATGCGGCGCTTCACCTCGGCGCCGAAGCCCTCGGCGCGGCTCTTCTCGTACAGTTCGCCGAGGTTCTTCACCGCCTTCGCGCGGTGGCCGAAGCGCACGCCGTCGTAGCGCGCGAGGTTCGACGACGCCTCCGACGGCGCGATGACGTAGTACGCCGCGAGCGCATACTTCGTGTGCGGCAACGACACCGGCACCAACGTCGCGCCGAGCGCCTCGAAGCGCTTCGCCGCGTCGCGGATCGCCGCGTCCACCTCGGGGTCGAGGCCTTCCACCTGGTACTCGACGGGCAGGCCGATGCGCAGGCCCTTCACGCCTTCGCCGAGCCGCGCGGAGAAGTCGGGCACCGCCTCGTCGGACGAGGTCGCGTCGAGCGGATCGCGCCCGGAGATGGCCTGCAGCATCGCCGCGGCGTCCGCCACGGTGCGCGTGAGCGGCCCGACCTGGTCGAGCGAGCTCGCGAAGGCCACCACGCCGTAGCGCGAGACGCGACCCCACGTCGGCTTCAGGCCCACGACGTTGGTGAGCGCCGCCGGCTGGCGGATCGAACCGCCGGTGTCGGTGCCGAGCGCGCCGAACACCAGCCGCGCGGCCACCGCCACCGCCGAGCCGCCGGACGAGCCGCCGGGCGTGTGGCCCAACGCGTACGGGTTGTGCGCGGGCCTGAAGGCGCTGTTCTCCGTCGACGAGCCCATCGCGAACTCGTCGAGGTTGCACTTCCCCAACAGCACCGCGCCCGCGCCGCGCAGCCGCGCCGTCACCGTCGCGTCGTAGGGCGGCACGAAACCGTCGAGGATCTTCGAGCCCGCGGTGGTGACGTGCCCCTTCGTGAGGATGTTGTCCTTGAGGGCCAGCGGCACGCCGTCGAGCGGCCCCAGCGCCTCGCCCCTCGCACGCCGCGCGTCTGCCGCCTTCGCCGCAGCCAGCGCGCCTGCCTCGTCCAGAGACAGGAAGGCGCCGAGCTCGCCGTCTCTCTGGCCGATGCGCTCGAGGCAGGCCCGCGTCGCCTCCACCGACGACGCCTCACCGCGGGCGAGCGCCTGCGACAGCTGGACGAGCGTGGAATCCACGAGCGACATGCGCCGCCTCGCTTACTCGATGACCTTCGGAATGGCGAAGCTGGTGCCGACCGCCTGCGGCGCGTTGGCCAGCGCCGCGTCGGTGCCCACGTGCCCGGTCACCGCGTCGGGCCGCGCGTGCGGCGCCATGGGGAAGACGTACGCGGTCGCCGGCACGCCGGCGGTGTCCACCTGCGCCAGCGTGTCCACCGCGTCGAGGATGTTGGACAGCTGCGCGCCGAAGCGCGCCTCTTCGTCGGCCGACAGCGCCAGCCGCGCCAGCTTCGCGACGTGCCGCACCTGCTCGGGCGTGAGCTTCATTTCTTCAGCCGCTCGATGTTGTTGCGCGCCACCGCGGCGTCGACGCCGTTGGGCAGCACGTCGAGGTACTTCTGGTAGTACTCCACCGCTTGGTCGTTCTTGCCCTGCAGGCGGTACGCCTCGGCGAGGCCCATGATCGCCGGCCCGTAGCGGGCGTTGTACTTGAGCGCGTCCTGGAAGGCCGCGGTCGCCGCGAGGTGGTTGCCCATGTCCAGCAGCGCCAGCCCGCGCCCGGCGAGCGGCTCCGCGCGCGTGGGCTTCAGGTCGTGCGCCTGGCCGTACATGTCCAGCGCGGCTTCTGGCTTCTCGCGCTCGCGGAGGCGATCGCCCTGCGACATGAAGTACTCGTAGCTCTTCTTCGGCTCGGGCTTCGGCGCCACGGCGCCCGCGTCCACCTCCGGCGCGCCGGCGTCCACCTCGGGCGCACCCGCGTCCACCTCCACCGGCGGCGTCACGGCGCCTGCGTCCACCTCCGGCGCGCCCGCGTCCACGGCCTCGACGCCGGCGTCCACTACCGCGGGCACGGGCGGCGGCGGCGTCACCTCCGTCGGCGTCTCGGTGTCCGGCGGCTTGTTGCGCTCGGCCTCGAGGCGCTGCTGCTCGGGCACGTAGATGCCGAAGTACCAGCCGGCGCCGCCGCCCAGTGCGAGGCCCAGCAGCACCAGGATGAGCCACTTGCCACTGCCGCCCTTGACGGCCTTCTCGAGCTCGTCGTCCGACGGCCCGCGGAAGTTCGCCGGCGCCATGGGCAGCGGCTGCTGGAGAATGGGCGCGGGAGGGGGCGCCGGCTGCTGCGGCGGCAACGGCTGCGCCTGCGGCGGAAGCGGCGCGGGCTGCGGCGGCGCCGTCACCGGGGGCGGCGGCGGCGGCACGGAGAACTGCGGGTCGCGCATCGTCTCGCGGATGTTGGGAGCCGGCGGCGCGACGGCGGCCTCGGGCGCGGGCGACGTGAAGTTGGGCTCGCGCCAGGTGTCGGTGATGCGCGGCGCGGACGGCGTCGGCTGCGGCACCGACGGCAGCGGCGTGTTGTTGCCGAGCGCCTCCAGCGCGCGCGCCTTCTTCGCCTCCTCGAAGACCTGGAAGAAGCTGGCGAGCTCGGGGATGTTGCCGAGGCGCTTCCACGTGTCGCCCGAGAGGCTGATCTCGTCGTCGCGGCCGACCTTCCCCTCGATGATCCACTTCTGCAGGGTGGTCAGCTCGCGGCAGGCGAACAGGTTGCCGCCGGGCTGGCGGATCTTCCACTCGCGGGACGGCGGCGCTGGCGGCAGATCGCCCGCAGGTCTCGCCTGCTGGGCCCCCGCCTCGCCTTCACGGACGGGCAGCGTCACCACCAGCGACTTCTTCTTCACGCGAAAGATGTGCCCGCACGTCGTGCACTTCACGGTGACGCCGTCTTCCGGCACCCGCGCGTCGTCGAGCTCGTACTCGGTCTGGCACCTGGGACAACCGACGTCCATCTCGGGGCCAACCGTAGATCAGCCGCCGGGCAACGTCGTGATTTTGGGCGCCTGCCGCCGGGGGTCGAAAAATTGCCAGCCGGGACACCCCCCCTACACTCGCCCGTGATCCAGCCTCCTACAGGGGTGTTTTCCGACCATGTCCGCTCCCAAGCGCAGCCGCGAAAAGTCCGTGCTCTCCCGCCAGGAGATCGCCACCCGGCGCAAGGCGCTCCACCAGAAGAAGATGCAGGCCTCGGGCACCGGCCGGCGCGCCATCGTGGGCGTCGCGGTGCTGGCCTTCTCGGTGCTGGCGTTCCTCGCCGTGGCCACCTTCGACGCGGCCGATCGCGTCGGCCCCGGCTTCCACAACGCCGTCGGCCCGGTGGGCCACGCGATCGCCGAGGCCCTGCGCGGGCTGTTCGGCGTCACCGCCTTCGTGCTGCCCCTGGTGGGCCTGTACACGGCGGGGATCCTCTTCGTCGGTGACCGGGAACGGCGGCGCTGGTCCCAGGGCATCGCGCTGGCGCTGCTGTTGGTGTGCGGCTCCATCCTCGCGCAGCTCTTCTTCACCGAGGACGCGAGCTGGGCGCACGCGCCGGGCGGGCTGCTCGGGCGCGAGCTGGGCGGGCTGTTGACGGCGCTCTTCTCCACGGTGGGCACGGTGGTGCTGGTGAGCGCGCTCGCCGCGGTGGCCTTCATCGTCGGCACGCAGTTCGCGTTCCTGCGCTTCTGCAACTGGGCGTGGAACCAGGCGCTCGTCCTCGGCGAGAAGGCGAAGGCGTGGGGCCTGGCGTTCATCGCCGCGCAGAAGGCGAAGGCCGAGGAGCGGAAGCTCGCCGCGCAGAAGGCGGCGGAGGAGGAGGCCGCCTTCCTCGCGGAGCTGGAGGCGCAGGAGGCCGAGCTGTCGGACCTCGAGGCGGCCGCGGCCGAAGCCGAGGCGATCGCCGAGGCGTCGGAGCGCGCGCTGCGGGAGAAGGAGTACGCGAAGCTGGCCGACCTCGCGGAGAAGGAGCGGCTCAAGGCCGAGCGCGAGAAGGCGCTGGTGGAGCGCGAGGCGGCCCGGCTGGCCCGCGAGGCGCTCAAGACGGCGCGCAGCAACCAGAAGGAGGAGCGGAAGAACGCCGCCGCCGCGCTGGCGCCGACGCTCATCAACGAGGCGAAGCAGCAGGCCGTGCCCGAGCCCGCGCCGCTGGACGGCGACCCGGCCTGGGCGACCGGCTTCTCGTTCGGCCCGGCGCCCGCGCAGGTGTCCGAGCCGCCGTTGCCGTCGGAGCTCTTGCAGTCGGTGCCGCCGCCGAAGCGCGTGCCGACGATCGTCGCGCCGACCAGCACCGCCGCGGCCGGCGCCACGCCGCCGCCTCCGCCGCCCGAGGCCGTGGTGGAGGCCACCATGGTGGCCGGCGACGCCGTGGGCGCCCTGCCCGGCCCGGGCGCGCTCGACTCGAGCACCGTGGCGGCCGCCGCGTCCGCCGTCGCAACGCAGGCCCCGGCCGCCGCGACCGTGGCCGCGGGCGCCGCTGGCGCGCTCGCCCTGGCCCGCCGGCCGCTGATCGTCGAGCCCAAGGCGCCGCCCAGGCCGACCGCGAAGAAGAAGGAGCCCGAGTTCGAGTTCCACGGCGATCGCACCAGCTTCGCGGTGCCGCCCATCGACCTGCTCGAGGTGCACCAGCGCGAACGCGCTGCCCTCGACAACGACGCCTTCCTCGCCACCGCCGAGAAGCTGTCGGTGAAGCTGAAGGACTTCGGCATCGACGGCGAGGTGGTGGAGATCCGGCCCGGCCCGGTCGTCACGATGTACGAGTTCAAGCCCGCGCCCGGCGTGAAGATCAGCCGCATCGCGTCGCTGTCCGACGACCTGGCGATGGCGATGGAGGCGATGCGGGTGCGCATCGTCGCGCCGATCCCCGGCAAGGGCGTGGTCGGCATCGAGGTGCCGAACAAGACCCGCGAGATGGTGTTCCTCAAGGAGATCGCCGAGCAGGACGCGTTCCAGAAGTCGCAGTCGCGGCTGACCATGTGCCTCGGCAAGGACATCGAGGGCATGCCGTACATCCTCGACCTCGCGAAGGCGCCGCACCTGCTCATGGCCGGCACCACCGGCTCGGGCAAGTCGGTGTCGGTGAACGCGATGATCATGTCGATGCTGCTCAAGTCGACGCCCGAGGAGGTCCGCTTCATCATGGTGGACCCGAAGATGCTCGAGCTGAGCGTCTACGAGGGGATCCCCCACCTGCTGCTGCCGGTGGTGACGGATCCCCGCAAGGCGGCGATCGCCCTGCAGTGGGCCGTCGACGAGATGACGCGCCGCTACAAGCTGCTGGCGGAGGCCGGGGTGCGGAACATCACCGGCTACAACGCCATGGTCGAGCAGGAGCAGGCGAAGAAGCGCGCAGCGCAGAAGGCGGTTGACGCGAAGCCGGCCGACGTGAAGCCGATCGTGCTCAAGCCGCAGGCAAGCGAGAAGCGTGTCGAGCTGCCGCCGGCGCCCGTGGCCGCACCCGAGCCCGCGCCGGCCGTCGAGGCGAAGGCGCCGGACAAGCCGAAGAAGAAGCGCCGCATGCTGATCGTCGACGTGGCTGACGGCGACGCCGCGCCGGTGACGCCGCCCGAAGGCACGCCCGCGGTCGAGGCGAAGCCCATGGAGCCGCCGCCGGGCCTGGAGCTGGGCGTCGCGGCGCCGGTGGAGCAGCTCGAGGACCCGCGCGAAGGGCTGTCGCCCGAGGTGGTGGCCGAGGTGAAGGCGCTGGAGACCGAGGCGGACATTCGCGTCGACGAGTCGCACGTCACCGAGACGGAGTCCGAGCAGGAAGCGGCCGCGCTGGCCGAGGCCGCTGCCGCGGGCGAGGCGGCGGGCGCCGAGGAGCCGGAGGAGAAGAAGAAGCTGCCGTACATCGTCGTCATCATCGACGAGTTGGCGGACCTGATGATGGTGGCGTCGAAGGAGGTCGAGACGTCGATCGCCCGCCTCGCGCAGATGGCGCGCGCCGCCGGCATTCACCTGATGGTCGCCACGCAGCGCCCGTCGACGGACGTCGTCACCGGCATCATCAAGGCGAACTTCCCCACGCGCATCAGCTTCATGCTGCGCTCGAAGCCCGACTCGATGACGATCCTCGGCACCACCGGCGCCGAGGCGCTCCTCGGCATGGGCGACATGCTCATCATGCCGCCCACCAGCGCCCACCTGCAGCGCGTGCACGGCTGCTTCGTGTCCGAGGCCGAGATCAAGAAGGTGGTCGACCAGCTCAAGGCCCAGGGCAAGCCGAACTACGACGAGTCCATCCTCAAGCCGCGCGACGAGGAAGGCGACGGCGAAGGCGGCGGCGAGGACGAGCTGGCCGACGAGCTGTACGACCAGGCGGTCGCGGTCGTCAGCGAGATGCGCCAGGTGTCGATCTCGATGCTCCAGCGGAAGATGCGCATCGGCTACAACCGCTCGGCGCGGATGATCGAGCGCATGGAGCGCGAAGGCATCGTCGGCCCGGCCGACGGCGCCAAGCCCCGCGACGTGCTGATCCGCCCCGTGGGCGAGATGCCCGGCGCCGGCGCGATGTAGCGGCGCGGCCGATTCGGCCCATTCCGTTCACCGGCCGGCGAGGACGTCGCTCGGCTCCACGCCCGCGAGCGTCAACAACAGCTCAGTCGCCCAGGCACATGCCGAGCGAGCGCGCGGTCAGCACCGTGTCCGAGTCCGGCGGCACGGCCTTCATGCGCTCGATGGCCTGCGAGAGAGGAATCGTCTTCACCGCCGGCGGCTCGAGCGCCACCATTCCGTTGACGTCGCCGTGCTCCAGCGCGCGCACCGCCGCCGAGCCGAAGCGCAGCGAGGGCAAAGCCTCATTCGCAGAGGCCGGCGGCGAACAGCTTGCCGTCGCACATCAGCTCGGTGATGCGGCCGTCGCCTTGCCGCATGTTGACGGTGCATTGGTAGACGTTGCCGTCGAGGTTCACGGTGACGGTGTTGCCGCTCACCGTGTACGTGCCGCCCGCGTTCGCCGCGTACTGGTTGCCCGCGGCGCCCACGTAGAAGCCGGTGTTGTTGCCGCCCTGGTCGGTGAATTGCCCACCGAACGCCATCTCGCTGCCGGAGCTACAGTGGCCGCGGCCGTCGAAGTTGACGCGCCTGGTCCACGACGCCGCGGCGCCACCCGAGTAGCTGCACAACGAGCCCCGGAGGAACTGCACGCCCGCGGGAGTGGTCGGCTTGAAGAAGGCGACGGACTTCGCCATCGCGTCCACCTTCGGGCGCAGCTGGGCGATCTGCTGCGGCGTGGTGAGGCCCAGGACGGCCACCGTGCCCTGCGGCCCCGCAACGCCGACGGCGCGCGCGACGAGCGGCTGACCGTCCTGCCCCGCGCCCTGGAGATCCACGCCCAGGCCCTTGCCCGCCGGCGTTTGCACGGCTTGCGCCGCCCCGGTGGGTGACAGCACGAAGCCATCCTCGTTGATGCCCTGCGCCGCGACCTCCTGCATCTGCTGGTACGTCCCGCCCGCGGTGAACCACGCGACGATGAGGCCTGCCTCGGTGTCCGAGCCGAACAGCACGCGGCCGGCCTTCTCACCAAACTTCCAGTTGGCGGGCGCGCGCACGCTCCAGCCCTCCGGCGACTTGAAGGTGCCGCCGGTGGCCGCGGCGACGTTCGGGGCCGGCTGCGCCTTTCCGGACGGCGGCATCCCGGCCGCAGGGCCGCCCGTCGGCTCGTCGGGGGCGCCCATCGGCGCCGGGGCCTCCTCGGCCACGGGCGCGCCCTTCCCGCCCCTGGTAAACGTCTCCGCCCCCTCCTCGTCGCCCTCGAAGACGAGGCGCAGCGAGTTGCCCGACAGCGTGCCGACGAACGTCTCCTTGTCGCCGTCGTAGGAGATGCTGCCTGTCACCTTCGCACCGTTGACGGTGGCGCTCACGGTGCCGCGGTCGCCGCCCTCCATCAGCGCCGTGCCGGTGACGCTCTTGCCGGACTGCTTGAGGCTCAGCTTGCCGGTGGGCCCGCTCCAGGTGCCCGTGAGGCCCTGGGCGAAGGCGGGCAGCGACGCGAGCAGCAGCACGGCGGACAGCGCGCGGACGGCGGTCATGGGATTCCCCCTGTGAGTTCGAAACCGAAGCCAAGCGCAGCCGGCGCTCGCTTTCCATCGGATACGCGCGGAAGACGGCCGAAGAGGCTCAAGCCGCCGATGAATTGGGCTAAGGGCCTGGGCCCATGGCCCGCCTCCCGCTGTACGCCACCGCCAGCCGCGGCACCGAGCCCTACCTCGCGCAGGAGCTCGAGGCGCTGGGCGCCAGGCGCATCCGCCAGGACCGCGGCGGGGTGCGCTTCCTGGCCGACCTCGACGAGATCTTGCGCGTGTGCCTGCACAGCCGCGTGGCGATGCGCGTCCTGTACCCGCTGGGCACCTTCGAGGCCCGCGGCGCCGAAGGGCTGTACGAAGCCGCGCGCGCCGTCGCCTGGGAGGAGTGGCTCGACGCGAAGACGACGTTTGCGGTGGACGCGACGCTCAAGGACAGCGAGCACGACCACTCGGGCTTCGTGGCGCTCAAGCTGAAGGACGCGATCGTCGATCGCCTGCGCGAGAAGCTGGGGCGCCGACCTGACGTGGACACGCGCCGCCCGACGTACCGGGTGGTGGCGCACCTCGCGAAGACGACGCTGTCGCTGTCGCTCGACCTCTGCGGCGAGCCGCTCTTCAAGCGGGGCTACCGGGTGAAGACGACGCCCGCGCCGCTCAAGGAGACGCTGGCGGCGTCGATGCTGATCGCCGCGGGCTACACCGGCGAGGAGCCGCTGGCCGACCCGATGTGCGGCTCCGGCACGCTGGTCATCGAGGCGGCGTACCTCGCGCAGCGGCGGGCGCCGGGCTTGAAGCGCCACTTCGCGCTCGAGGACTGGCCGCTCTTCTCGCAGAAGGCGAAACCGCTGCTCGAGGACCTGAAGCGCGAGGCCCACGCGATGATCCGCCCGCCGCCCTTCCCCATCATCGCGCGCGACCGCGACGAGGACGCGCTGGCGGCGGTGAAGCGCAACGTGGTGGCGGCGGGGCTGTCGACGGCCGTGCGCATCGAGGAGGCCGACGTGCTGCACGCCGGCGCGCCGGACTGCGCGCCGGGGCTGCTGATCACCAACCCGCCGTACGGCGAGCGGCTGGGCTCCGGCGGGCAGAAGGGCATGAAGAGCTTCTTCTTCTCGCTGTCGAAGGCGCTCGAGCGGTGGCCCGGCTGGCGCCTGGCGATCCTCGCGGGGAACCCGGCGTTTGAGAGCGCCTTCCACCGCCGGCCGTCGAGGCGCGCGCACCTGTGGAACGGGCCGATCGACTGCGCGCTGTTGCAGTACCCGCCGCTGCGCCCGGAGGACGCGCCGTAACGCAGGCCGACGCCGAAGCGCGGGTGCGGAGCAGCTTCGCGAGACAGCGTCTGATGCACACCCCGGGCGTCACCATCGAACGCGTCGCAGGGCGACGTGTTCGCGCTCGACGGCGGCCAGGAGAAGCGGGTCAGCACCCGGACCGGCACGATGATGGTCGTGCAGAACCGGCCCGGCCTCGCGGACCAGGACGGGTTTCAGCGCGAGCGCTTCCGCGGGCCCCGGCGCGCGCGCTCCGCGCGGGGATCGGGGGCGTCGTCTTCCGGGCCGGGCGTCAGCAGCGCCTGCTCGTCGCGCTCGAGGAGCTCCTCGAGGAGCGGGTGCTGGTACCGGCGCTCGAGGGTGATGGCGTAGAAGCTCTCGGACAGCTCGGGCACCACGCAGAGCTCGTGCACCTGGCCTTCGCGGAGCTCATCGCGCACGACGATCGACGGCACCAGCGCCAGGGCGCCGCTGTCCCGCGCGAGGAGGCGGATCGTCGCCATGTCGTCCACCTCCGCCAGCACCCGCACGCGCACGCCCAGCCCCCCGCACAGCGCGTCGAAGTCCGAGCGGAGGTCGCTCGTCAGGCCGGGGAGCACCATCGGCTGCCCGGGCAGGTCCTGCGGAAACCGGAAACCCGGCCACGGGTGTGACGACACGATGCTCGCCGGCTGCCGGGCCAGCCGACGCGAGCGCAGCTGCGGCCGCGCCTCGGACGACGATGGGCGGTTCGACAGGACGACGTCGAGCGCGTGGCCCTCGAGCTGGGCGAGCAGCTCGTCGAGGCTGCCCGAGGACAGGCGCAGCCGCGCGCTCGGCTCCGCGAGCAGCGGCCGCACGAAGGAACGCTGGAAGTTGCGGGACAGGGTCGCCACCGCCCCGACGCGCAGGGTGTGCTGCCGGCGCCGGCCTTCACGGAGCGTCGAGACGAGCTCGTTGCCCGCGGAGAAGATCTCGTCCGCGTAGGACAGGGCGATCTTCCCGGCCTCGGTCAGCACCAGCCGCCGCCCGGTCCGCTCGAAGAGCGCCACGCCCATCTGCGCCTCGAGCTGCCGGATCTGCGCCGACAGCGCCGACTGGGACACCCGGAGGCGCTCGGCCGTGCGGGTGAGCTGCCCGTCCCGGGCAACGGACCAGAAGTACTGCAGGTGGTGGTAGTTCAGGTGCGCCGCCATGGTCATCGTTCTTCGATAGCGAACGTGACTATCGAAATAATGTCATTTTTTCGAACCACCGCACCCCGTACAACACCTTTCGTCGCGGTCGCGCCGACCGCCGCACGACGAGAGGGACCGCACCATGCGCCGACCGCGCAGCAGGCCAGCGACGACCGCGCCGCTCCCGGGGAACGCCCCCGGGCAGCGCGCGGCGCCGCTCCCGCCACCGCTGCCGGTCCTCCTGGTGCTGGAACCGACGGTGGCGGGCGGCCCGTGGAGCCTCGCCACCTGGAGGGCCGCCTCGACCCTGCAGCTCCACGAGCTGCGTCCCGACGCGAGCGATCCCGCGTCGGCGGCGACCATTGCCTGGGCGCTCGAGGTGGAGGCGGTCGAGCGGATCGTCGTCGGCGGTGAAGGTCGCGGCGCGCCCCCGGCGGCGTTCAGCGAGCGTGTGCAGGCCGTCCGGCGGCTGGTGCACTCCATCACCACCCGCTCCGTGCCGGTGGACGCGGTGTGGGTCGACGCCGCCGCCGGCCGACGCGTCACCGTTCAACCGGACGGGGCACACGACGCGCTCCTCGACGCGCTCCTGCACCCGCGCGCGGAGCGGCTCGATGCCTGAGACGGCCCACCCCTGGGACGGCGCGCGCGTCGCGCTGCTGACCCGGCACGGGAAGGAGCGGGTTTTGGCGCCCCTGCTGTCGGGCGCCGGCCTGCGCGTCGAGCTCGTCGACGACGTCGACACGGACCGCCTCGGCACCTTCACGCGCGAGGTGCCGCGCTTCGGCAGCCAGCTGGACGCGGCGCGGAAGAAAGCCACGCTGGCGGTCGAGCGCACCGGCGCCGCCTTCGGCCTCGGCAGCGAGGGCTCGTTCGGACCGGGGCCCTTCGGGCTGGGCGCGTGGAACCTGGAGCTCGTCGTCCTCACCGACGCGCGGGGCACGCTGGAGCTCGTCGGGCGCGCACAGGAGCCCGGGCTGCACCACCACGGCGTCGTGTCCACCTTCGGGGAACTCTCGTCGCTCGCCGCCGCCGCCGGCTTCCCCGAGCACGGCCTGGTGCTGCGCCCCGACCACGAGGACGACCCGCGCCTCCACAAGGGCGTGCGCACGTGGCCCGAGCTGGAGCGCGCCTTCGCGGCGGCGCGCGCCGAGTCCGCGACCGGCCGGGTGTTCGTCGAGAACGACCTGCGCGCGCACCAGCACCCGTCACGCATGGCGACCATCGCGCGCGCCGGAAACGATCTCCTCGAGCGCCTCACCACGCTCTGCCCCGCGTGCCGGACCCCCGGCTTCGGCGTCGTCGCGGCCGTGCCCGGCCTGCCGTGCCGGGACTGCGGCGCGCCGACGCGCGAGGCCCACGCCGACGCGCTCGCCTGCGTGCGCTGCGAGCTGCGCACGACGCGCCCACGCCCGGCGCTCACCGCCGCCGACCCCGCCCACTGCGACCACTGCAACCCCTGACCCTGGAGATCCCGGCCGTGACCCCGAACGACTTCGCCGAACCCGGTTCCCTGCTCCTGGCGGCTCTCGTGCCGCTCACCTTCCTCCTCGGCGCGGCCCTGGTGTCCCGGCGCGCGCCCTTCCGCGCGGCCCGCGTCGCGAGCGGGGTGGGCGCGGCCCTCGCGGGGCTGGCGGTGTTCCTGCGCGCGCTCGGCGGACGGACCCCGGCACCGGCCGAGCTGCCCAGCACGCTCGAGAAGTGGCTCGAGCTGGACGTCGTCACGGGCGCGATGCTCGTGCTCGTCACCTCGCTCGGGCTCGTCGTGGTGCGCTACTCGCGGACGTTCCTCGCGCGGGAGGCGGGGCTCGCCCGGTACGAGCGCGCGTTGCTCCTCGTGCTGGCGTGCGTCTCGCTGCTGGTGCCCTCGAAGCACCTGGCCGTGATGGTGCCAGCGTGGTTCGGCACGAGCGCCGCGCTGCACCAACTGCTCGTCTTCTACGCCTCGCGCACGCAGGCGCTGATCGCCGCGCACAAGAAGTTCCTGCTGAGCCGCCTGGCGGACACCTGCTTCGTCGTCTCGCTGGTGCTGCTCCACTCCGAGACCGGGACGCTGCAACTCGACGAGCTCGCCGGCTTCGTCCAGTCGGGCGCGGCGCTCTCGCCCTTCTTCCACGTCGCGACGGTGCTGATCGCGCTCGGCGTGCTGCTCAAGTCGGCGCAGCTGCCGTTCCACGGCTGGATGACCCAGGTGATGGAGGCGCCCACGCCGGTGTCCGCGCTGCTGCACGCGGGTGTCGTCAACATCGGCGGTTTCGTGATGATCCGCCTCGCTTGGCTGATGGCGCACGCGCCGTTCGCCCAGGCGGTGCTGCTGGCCGTGGGCCTCTCGACCGCCCTCGTCGCGTCGCTGGTGATGCTGACGCGGGTGAGCATCAAGGTCGCGCTCGCGTGGTCCACCATCGCGCAGATGGGCTTCATGCTCGTCGAGTGCGCGCTGGGCGCCTGGCACCTCGCGCTCCTGCACCTCCTCGCGCACTCGGCCTACAAGGCGCACGCCTTCCTCAGCGCCGGCGACACCGTCCACGCCTGGCGGCGGAGCGCGCTGGTCGCGCTGCCGAGAGCCTCGGCGCGCGCGCTCGTCGCGGGCACCGCGCTGGCGATGGCGGTGGTCGCGACCTTCCTGACTGCGCTGTGGGCGCTCCGGCCCGATTCCGTGACGGCCTCGCTCCTCGCGTTGGGCGTGGTGCTGGCGCTCAGCGTGG
>JBFMAB010000063.1:0-22749 GCA_040755835.1 Myxococcota bacterium | reverse complement strand
CGTGGGTGGTGGCCGGCCGGGTGCGCTCGGTGATGGGCGAGCCCATCGTCGGCCTGTGGGCCGTCGACCTCATCGCCGAGCACGAAGTCACGCTCGAGGTCCGCACCGGCGCGCGCGTCTACCGCCGCGCCGTCCGCGGCTTCGAGAAGCCGCCCGACAACCTCGTCTGCTTCACCGGCTGCGCCGAGTCCGGCCTCAAGGCCGCCATGGCGAAGGCCGTGCGCGACGCGGCGCTCGCGCTCATCGGGCTGAACGAGCGTGTCCCGCCCGCCGTCCTCGAGCCCGCGCCCGCGCTTCTCCTGCTGCACTTCGAGGCGGCGCCTGAATGAAGCGCTGGTGGTGCCTCCTCCTCGCGGCCTCGTCGCGCGGCTGCGCCTCCTACCAGGCGCGCTACGTCACCGAGCGCCCGCCGCCGCCGGCGGTGTGGGAAGACGTCACGCCGGACGCGGGGCGCTGAGCGCGCGACAGGCCTGAAACTTGCGGTCGCCTCCTGTCGTGCCACCGTCTCGGTCATGACGATTCGCAAGGACGCCCGCGTGAGTCTTCGCCTCCCCATCTCCATCGGCCGCCGCCAGGCCGCGCTGTCCGCCGACGTGTCCGACGGCGGCTTCCGGCTGGAGACGACGGCGCTGCTTTCGCCAGGCAGCCGCGTCGACGGCTACGTCCTGCACGGCGACAAGGAGCTGCAGTGGGAGGGCGAGGTCGCCTGGTCGAAGGCCGGCAGCCCCATGGCCAGCACCTGGCACGAGGTGGGCGTACGCTTCACCTGGGTGTCGCCCGGCCTGCGGGCGCTCATCTCCATTCGCAGGAAGGGCTGATCAGCGGCCGGCGAGGCGGGCCAGCACCGCCTCGAGCTCGCCCTGCGACAGCCCGACGCGCTCCACCACGCGGCCGTACAGCTCCAGCGTCGAGAACGGGCGATCGCCGCGCTCCGCCTTCAACTCGTGCAGCACCGTCAGCACCACGCGCTCGGTGCGGGTGAGGCCGTCGCGCACGTCGGGCAGCTCGGTAGGGCGCGTCTTCGGCAGACGGCGCCGCCGGGGCGCTGGCGTCTTCGCGGGGCTCAATGCGCCCGGCGCAGCATGACGCGGTTGCGCCAGTGCGCCGCCATCATCAACGTGGCGCCGACGAGGCTCAGGCCCGTGTCCAACACCAGGTCGTCGTCGAACACCAGCGCCGCGACCGCCAGAGAGGCGATACCCGCCACCGCCAGCACGATGACGTGCTTCGCGCGGTGGCAGCGGTACGCGGGGATGAAGGCCCACAGCGCGACGCCCACCACCAGCACCAGCAGCACCGGGTGCGCGCCGCCCAGCACCGAGCCCGCCGCGGGCAGCAGCCCCAGCAGGAAGGGCGTCGTCACGCAGTGCACCGCGCAGACAGCGCTCAACACCTGGCCCAGCGTGTCGGGGGAATCCGACGCGTGGTGGTGACCACCCGGCGGGTGAGCATGTTGGGCGTGCGCGGTGGCCATGCGGCTCTCGTGAGAGCGATAGTCCGCGCCAGCAGATTCTGCAAGCCGGGGGTAGCTTCAACCGAGTTGAAACAAGCTACCTCCGCTCGATGAGCAGGTCGCGCTGCTGCAGCAGGTCCACCTCGCCCGCGAACTGCGCGAAGCGCTCGTAGTCCTTCGGCGCCACGCGCGCCTGGTCGAGCCGGTAGTCCTCGTCGACGGTCAGCACGTCGCCCACCTGCTGCTCCTTGCGCACGAAGTGGCCGGCCGGCCCCGTCAGCGTCACCTCGCCTATTGGACTGGCGAGCCGCCAGCCCTTCGGCAGCGTGACGGTGGCCACCGTGTGCGTCGACTCGCTGCCCTCGATGAAGAGCGGCGTCACGCGCGTCGAGGTGGCGAGGAAGCGCCGGCCCAGCAGGTGCGGGTACGTCAGCGCGCCCACCACCAGCTTGCCGTCGCCCTCTGCGCGGCCGAAGCGCCTGGCCACGAAGCGGTACTTCACCTTCACCGTGCCGCCCACCTCGCGCTTTGCCTCCACCTCGAGGCCCGACAGGTCCGCGCCGCCGAAGTAGCGCGACAGCGCCGACTGCAGCGCCTGGTCGCGCTGGTCCTGGGAGATGGACTCGAGCGCCTCGGCCAACTGCGCGGCGTCGTAGCCGAAGTACGTCTCCTCGCCGCTGCCCGACAGCACCCCCGTCTCCGCGAGCGTCATGGTGAGGCGCACCTCCTTCTGTGTGCGCGGCGGCCGCCCGGGCGTCGTCACCTTCTCCAGCGGGCGGCCGGGCTCGGGGAAGACGTACGCTTCGCGGCCGCCGAGCGCGAACTCCGGCAATTCGTCGAACGGCGCGTAGCGGACGAGCGGGTCGAGCCACACCGCGCGTCCGTCGGGCAGCGTCACGCGCACGCAGACGTACGGGAGCAGCGCCTCGTTGGGGAAGAGGTATGGCGCCGGGTCGGCGGTGAAGGTGCGCACGGCGACGGGCCGCGCGTCGAAGCCCAGCGCGCGCAAGCTGGCGATGAGCAGCCAGGTGCGGCTGCCGCGGTCCTCCGCCACCGAGGCCGAGGCCGACGTGGTGAGGCCCGCGTCGCGGCCCGACAGCTTGTCCATGACGGCGACGTACACCGCGCGCACTGCGTCGACGCCCGTCGCCTCGCCCACCGCGGCCTTCGCGAAGGCGCGCACCTCGTGATTCGCCTGCCCGCGGTCGAAGAAGGCGTCGGCGTAGGCCGTCACCACGCCTTCGTTGCCCGTCTGCCCCGCGCCCACCGAGACGAACGGCAGCCACTCGTTGCCCGACGGCGGGCCGCGCGGCTCGGGGATGTACGGCGGCACGCGGCGCTCCTCGTGGCGGAACACCTCGAGCTCGCCCTCCACGCCCACCTTCGGCGCCTCCACGTTGTGCGCGTCCACCTGCATGCCCGTACCCTTCGGCGCGGCCACGAGGTACGTGCTGCGCGCGTTCGGCTGGCGGGCAATCTGGAAGTAGAAGGCC
Source organism: Myxococcota bacterium (assembly GCA_040755835.1). GTDB lineage: Bacteria > Myxococcota > Myxococcia > Myxococcales > Myxococcaceae > JADLDB01. The sequence goes on along the minus strand of JBFMAB010000063.1, from coordinate 19,803 downwards.
CCCGCGGTGAAGCCCGGCTGGCCCGGCCCGCGCGTGGGGTGCGCCAGCAGGTACTCGTACTCGACCAGGTCGCCCACCTGCACGCCGGGCAGCGACACCGTGTCCTTGCCTTCGATGCTCTCGGGCTCCAGCGAGCGGCCGTCGGGCTTGAGCGTGCGAAGGGTCAGCACCTCGGCGCCGGCCGGCAGCTGCACCTCGGCGATGTCCTGCACGCCCTGCTGGTCGAGCGCCTTCTGGATGATGTGGATGCGGTCCACCATCGAGCCGTCGGGGTAGACGCGGATGGCCGCGGCGTCGAGGACGAAGGCGCTGGTGGCGTCCTCGCTGCCCGGCGCCGCCTCGTACGACTTGAGCGCCTCCTCCGTGCTGATGGCGTACTCGTCGAGCAGCTCGCGTCCCGTCTTCGTGCGCTCCACGAGGCGTCGAAGCGGGAGGTCGGCGCCGTCCAGCAAGAGCGCCGCCTCGCGCCACTTGAGGGCCTCCGCGGCCTTGCCCGCCTCGTCCAGCGTGTCGGCCAGCGCCTTCAGCACCTGCACGTTCCGCGGCCACAGGCGGCGCTGCGCGTCGAGCTGGCGCACGGCGTCGTCGTACTGCTGCTGCGCGCGCAAGAGCGCCGCCAGCGCGAGCGCCGCCGACACCTGGCCCTCGTCCAGCGCCAGCTGCGCCTCGAAGGCGGCGCGGGCCTTCGCCACGTCGCCGCGGGTGCGGTGGTGCTCGGCGGCGCGGTACAGCGCGCCGGGGCAGTGCGCTGTGTCTTCCAGCAGAGCGTCGGCTTCGGCGACGGCGTCGCGGCGGCGGGCGACGTCGTAGGCGAGGGTGAGCGCCTCGCAGTGGCCCTTCTGCGCGGCGGCGGCGGCGCGCGCGGTGGCGGCGGCCTGCGCGTCGAGGCCCAGCGCCAGCTCCACGCGCGCCTGCAGCGCCAGCACCGCGGCCGACGGTGACTTCGACGCCGCGCGCGCGCGCTTGAGCTGCGCCAGCGCGTCCAGCTGCCGCGAGTCGTCGAGGGCCAGCTGTGCGCTCGCCACCAGCGCGTGCACGTGCGCCGGGTCCTTCGCGAGCGCGGCCTCGAGGTCGCGGGCGGCACGGCCGCGGGCCACGCGCGACGGCACCCCGCGGTCGTCCAGCGAGAGGTCCGCGCGCAGCACCGCGAGCGCCGGGCCGTCCACCGACTTCGGCAGGCCGGCGAGCAGCGTCCACGCACCGTCGCGGTCGCGCGAGAGGCCGTCACGCGCCGCCACCAGGCGCGCCAGCGCGTCGCCCGCCTCGTCCTCGAGCGCCGCGCGCAGGGCCTCGGCGGACGGGTACAGCCCGTCGGCGTCGTCCACCGTCTCGACGCCCGCCCAGCCGCCCGGCGCGGCGCCGCTGGCCGCGGTGAAGGTGAGGCCCGCCGGCTGCCCGTCGAGGCGGTGCAGCGCAACGGACAGGTGGCCGGCCTGCGACTCCTTCGCGAGCCGTACGATGAGCCGGTGCGCGCCGGCCGCCAGGCGCACCGCGCGCGTGGACAGCGTGGGCGCGGGCGCCGCGCCGGTGAGCCGGGTGATGAGCGGCGTGCCGTCGAGGACGGCGACGTGGTCGAGGGAGGTGACGGTGCGCAGCACGTACGTGCCTGCCGTGGGCACCTGCACGTCGACCGCGTAGAGGTACACGTCGCCGGACTGGGCCTCGCCGGCCAGCGAGAAGCGGCCGTCGGCGAAGTGCAGCGTGCGCAGCGCGAGCGGCCCGAAGGGGCCGTCGCCGAGGCCGTCGAGGCTGCCGGTCTTCTCGGGGGGCGTGGCCTCGGCCATCGACAGGCGGTGCCACGGCGAGAAAGGCCCGACGAGGGTGGCGACGGTGGGCGTGCCCATGTCCGCCGTCACCTGCGAAAGCGGCGAGAGGTCCCGGTTGCTCAGCGCCAGCGTGGTGAGCGCCGAGCGCAACAGGTGCGCGGTGTCGCCGGGCGCGCCTTGGGCGAGGAGGCCGGGCGCGCGGCGGGCGATGTCGTCGTCGGTGGCCTTCGCGTCGCCGGCGACGTCCAGCACCACGCGCGCGGCGACGCTGGCCAGCGGGTGCGTGGGCGCGCGCTCGATGAGGTCCAGCGCGATGGTGAGCGCCCGCTCCGCCTGCTCGGCGCGCTGCGCGAGGTGCAACTGGCCGTACAGCGCCCAGGGCTCGGCGGCGTCGGCGATGACGGCGGCGTCGAAGCGCGCGCGGGCCTTCTCGACGTCGCCCTCCAGCCAGAGCGCGTGGAAGCCGGCGAGCGCCAGCACACGGGCCTTCGTGCTGCCGGCGTCGGCCTCGCGGGCGGCCTCCTCGAGCGCCCCGGTCGGCGGGACGACGCGGCGCGGGCAGGCGGTGAGGGCGGTGAGCGCGAAGGCGCAGGCGAAGAGGACGCGGGAGGAGCGCGGCACGGCGTTCGACATAGCCCGGTTCTCCGCCGGGCGCGCGCAAGTTGCAGCGCCGGGCGGTTCAGCCGCTCGCACCGCACGTTCGAGCGGGTCGCGCCGCACGCGGAGTGAGTCACGCCCACCGCTGCGCGGAGGAGTACGGTGCGGCCCTCGACGCCCGAGCCGCGCCCGCCGCCGTCGTCCAGCGAGCCGTCCGCGCTGCCCATCGTCGCGCTGGTGCTGGCCATCGTCGGGCTGCGCGTGCCGCCGCTGCGGGGGGCCATCGTGCTGGCCGTCGTCAGCCTGGTGAAGTCGCACGAGCCCGCGTACGCGCCGCGCAAGGGGCTGGCGATCGCCGCGCTCATCGTGCCGCTGGCCGCGGTGCCCATCGGCGTGCTGGCGGCCATCGCGATTCCGAGCTTCATCAAGTACAGCGCGCGCTCGAAGCAGTCCGAGAGCAAGATGTACCTCAAGGCCGCGTTCAACGCGGAGAAGGCGTACGACGCCGAGCACGACACCTACGTGACGGACGTGGAGCAATTGGGCTTCGCGCCGGACCGCGGCAACCGGTACCTCTCCCTCTTCGACGTCGAAGGGGCCGGGCGCGGGGGGGTGGGAATTCCGGGGCCCGCGCGCTATGCGAGTCCCATGCGTGAGCCCATCCGCCTCAACCCCATCGCCGCCATCGCCGAGCGCAGCCGCGCCTTCTTCCGCAGCGGCCAGACGCTGCCGCACGAGTTCCGCCTGAAGAAGCTGCGCGCGCTCGAGGAGGCGATTCGCGAGAATGAGAAGGCCGTGCTGGACGCGCTGATGGCGGACCTGCGCAAGGCCGAAGGCGAGGCATACCCGGCCGAGCTGGGCCTCGTGTACGCGGAGCTGCGCCACGCGCGGAAGAACCTGGCCAGGTGGATGAAGCCGCGTGCCGGCTCGATGCCGGTGGCGGTGTGGCCGGCCCGCGGGTGGCTGCTCCCGGAGCCGCGCGGCTCGACGCTCATCATCTCGCCGTGGAACTACCCGTTCCAGCTCGCCATGGCGCCGCTGGTGGGGGCCATCGCCGCGGGCTGCACCGCGGTCATCAAGCCCAGCGAGCTGTCGCCGGCGACGTCGAAGGTCATCGAGCTGGTGGCGCGCCAGGCGTTCGGCGACGACGGCTACGTCACGGTGGTGCAGGGCGCGGTGGAGGAGTCGACGGCGCTGCTCGCCGAGAAGTGGGACCTCATCTTCTTCACCGGCTCGACCAACGTGGGCCGCGTCGTGATGCAGGCGGCGGCGAAGCACCTCACGCCCGTCGTGCTGGAGCTGGGCGGCAAGTCGCCCACCATCGTCGACGAGGACATCGACCTCGAGGTGACGGCGCGGCGCATCGCCTGGGGCAAGCTGTACAACGCCGGGCAGACCTGCATCGCGCCCGATTACGTGCTGGTGCACCAGCGCGTGAAGGACGCCTTCGTGAAGCAGCTCGACGTCGCCTGGCACGAGCTGCTCGGCGCCGACATCGAGCAGAGCCCCGACTACGGGCGCATCATCAGCGACCGGCACTTCAAGCGGCTCGTCGGGTTGATGGGCGGCGGCAGGGTGGCGGTCGGCGGGCAGGTGAACGAAGCGACGCGCTTCATCGCCCCGACGGCGCTGGTCGACGTGAAGCTCGACCACCCGCTGATGCAGGAGGAAATTTTCGGCCCGCTGTTGCCCATCATCCCCGTGGAGGGCGTGGACGAGGCGATCCGCTTCGCCGTCGAGCGCCCGAGGCCCCTGGCGCTCTACGTCTTCACGCGCGACGAGGCGAAGGCCGAGCAGGTGCTGCGCAGCGTCTCGTCGGGCGGCGCGGTGGTGAACGACTGCCTCGTGCACATCACCTCGACGGACCTGCCGTTCGGCGGCGTCGGTGACGCGGGCATGGGCGGGTACCACGGGCAGCACAGCTTCGACACGTTCAGCCACCTGAAGACGGTGGTGAAGCGGCCGCACGGCATGGACATCAAGGTGCGGTACCCGCCGTACAGCGACGGGAAGGTGTCGTTGTTCCGCCGGCTGCTTTAGCCCTCGGCGTCCTCGGTCGTCGCGCCCACCGACGCGAGCAGCTCGCGGTACCAGGTCGCGGTGGCCGCGGCGCGGCCGGGCAGAGCGGTGGTGCCCCACACGACGGACAGCGTGCGTGTGGTGGCCGGCGTGGTCTTGGTGCGCTGCGAGTCCTTCACCGCGTTCGCGCACGGGCCGTCGGCATCGAAGAGACACAGCAGCCCCGACACGTCGATGGTCTGCCCGCCGGCGTTGAAGACGTACCGGGTGCCCGGCGGCCCGAGGCGAATGCGGAACGGCGGCTTCGCCAGCGCCAGGTCCACCACGCTGATGGGCAGGCCCGAGTGCAGCGACGCGACGTTGCACGCGTCGACCGCCGCGTTGATGGAGGACAGCGCGCCTTCGCCCACCGCGCGGATGAGGTACTCGCTGGCCGGCTTGCCGCGGCCGGTGGGCTTGTAGCCGCCGTGGCGGAGGAGCTCGCGCACCGCTGCGCGCACCTCGTCGCTCGACGAGAGCGGCGCCGGCGCGTCCAGCTTGAGCAGCTCGAGCAGTCTGGCGGGTGACGGCAGCTCGCCGAGCGGCCGCGGGAAGCTGGTGGTGAAGCAGGCGATCTCCGCCAGCGGGTGGGGTTCGAGGGTGACCATGGGGTGGGCACCCTACCGTAGCGGGTGGCGCGCGTTGCGGAGACGAGCAGGGGAGGGCTGGCTCTCCCCCGCCCGGTGTGAGACACCCTCGAGCGACTTCGGGCCGGCCGGCGGACGGAGGAGGACCTGGACGACGTCACCATCGCGCCGCCGGGTGAGCTGCTGACGACGGCGGCCTCCCGGGAGACGACTGCCGTGTCACCATCATCTTGCCGGTGCTCGGGGATGACGGGAGCGAACGGCCGTGGTGGGCGAGGCTGGCCACGTCCACCCCGGACGTCACCGCGCCTCTGCTTGCGCGCCCGTCGCTCCGGCCCCACCATGCGTTCCCCGTGACGAGCCGCCCCATCACCGCCGAGCTGCTCTCCGGCGAGGCGCTGTACCAACGCGTGGTGCAGGAGAAGCTGGCCCACGCGCGCGAGTCCGTGCTCATCGCCACGGCGAACGTGAAGGCGATGCTGGTCGAGCTGGACGGCGACTTCCGCCCGGTGGCCGACCTCTTCGCCGCGCTCGCGCGCCGCGGCGTCGAGGTGCGCCTCTTGCACGCGGAGCTGCCTTCGCGCCCGTTCCGCGCTGCCTTCGACAAGCACCGCGTGCTGACTCGCGGCGGCATGACGCTGAAGATCTGCCCGCGCGTGCACTTCAAGGCCGTGCTGGTGGACGGCGCGTGGCTGTACCTGGGCAGCGCCAACCTCACCGGCGCGGGCCTGGGCGCGAAGCACAAGGACGGGCGCAACTTCGAGCTCGGCTTCGTCACCGAGGACTTCGACACCATCGACCGCGTCACCGCGCTCTTCGAGTCCGTGTGGTCCGGCGCGGAGTGCCGCGCGTGCCGCCACTACGACGACTGCCCCGACCCCATCGGCCCGCGCCCGAGGAAGGCGAAGGCCCGCGCGCGCAACAGGGGCAGCGACATCACGCTGGGGCGCGCCAGGAGGTTGGGCCGATGATCGACGCCGTCATCCTCGACCTGGGCAACGTCCTCGCGTTCCACGACAACGAGAAGCTCTTCACCGAGATGGCGAGCGCCTTCCGCGTGACGCGCGACGAACTGCGGGCGCGCCTCGAAGGCGGGCTGTGGGATCGCGTCAACCGCGGGCAGCTGCCCGGCGATGCGCTGCGGCAGGAGCTCGTCGCGCGGCTGGGCCAGGAGCTGTCGCCCGACGCGTGGTTCGCGCTGTGGAACTGCCACTTCACCATCCACGAGGAGATGGTGCGCACGGTCGAGCAGCTCGTGGGCCGCGTTCGGCTCGTGCTCTTGTCCAACACGCACGACCAGCACGTCGCGTGGCTGCGGCCGCGGCTGCCGGTGCTGGAGCGCTTCGACGGACTCGTTCTCTCGTACGAAGTCGGCGCCATCAAGCCCGAGCGCCTCATCTATGAGCGCGCGCTGGCCGCCGCCGCCGTGCCTCCGGGGCGCGCCGTCTTCTTCGACGACGTGGCTCGCTACGCCGAGGCCGCCGCGCAGGTGGGCCTGCACGGGCGCGTCTTCACCACCGCCGGGCGCTTCCGGGAGGACCTCCGGACTCTCGGCCGGGCCGACCTGGTCGATTGAAGACTCCGCCGTCGAACGGCGCCAACCCACTGATGTGCCGCGTGGAGCGGATGGGTGCCGTCAAAGGACCTGCCGGCCGCGACTCCAGCCCGCTCGCGTGGGACAAGCCCGAGCGGCTCCAGCGCGAGTACGACGTCTCCTTTCGGCCCATCAACCGCGCCCAGGACTGGAACACCTGGCTTGACGCCTTCGACGACGCCACACGCCGCATGCAGGACGCCCCCGGCAAGCCGGTGCAGCAGTTCTTCGACTGGCTTCGCTCCCGCTTCGAGTGACGCGCCGGATTCCGTCCGTCCGCTGCGACGCTGGGCGAAATCGCCTATCGTCGGCGCTTCCATGACGACCATGCGTTGGTTCGTGTGGGTGGGGGTGTCGTGCGCTGCGACCTCTGCCTGGGCCTAGGCTCCCGCTGAGCGCGTCGAGGCGGCGCGGCAACTCGTCACCGCCGGCAAGTTCAAGGAGGCGCTCGCCGAGGCGAACGCGCTCGCGAAGGAACCCAACGCCAACCGCGAGACGCTGCTCGCCACCTACGAGCTGTTCGGCCTCGCGTACGGCGGCCTCAAGCAGGCGCCGAAGGCGAAGGTGGCCTTCCAGAAGCTCCTCTCGCTCGAGCCCCGCTTCACGTTGAAGGGCAAAGTGCCGCCGAAGGCCGCGGCCGCCTTCAGGGACGCGAAAAAGTGGGTCACCCAGCGCGGCGGCGGGCTCAAGGCCGAGCAGCTCACCCCGGAGATTCGCGAGGGCAAGGTCGCGGCCCTCTACATCTCCGTGGAGGGTGACGTGATGTCGCTCGCGAAGACGGCGCGGGTGCACCTGCGCCTCGACGCCGCGCCGTGGACGATGAAGGAGGTGCCGGTGCAGCCCACCACCACCGTGGAGGCCGGCGCGAAGGCGGTGAGGTGGTGGGTCGAGCTCCTCGGTGACAACGCCGCCGTGCTGCTGGTGCTCGGCTCGCAGGAAGAGCCGTTCGTCGACGCGGTGCCGGGCGCCGTCATCCCGAAGCCCGTCGGCGAGGCCGGGCCGCCGAAGAAGGACGACGAGGCGAAGCCGAAGATGAAAGGTGAGGTCGCGAAGGCGGACGTCCCCGTTGCAGAGACGAAGCCGGCGCTGGTGCCCGAGGAGAGGGCCGAGCCGGTGACGGATCTCAAGGCGAAGGCGCCGAAGGGCTCCGGGCCGCGCGTGCTGCCGTGGGTCCTCGTCGGCGCCGGCGTCGCCAGCGCCGGCGCCGGAACGTACTTCGGCATCGCGAGCTCCGGCGCTCGCTCGCAGATCGCCAACGCGGCCGTCGACCCGAACAACGGGCTCGTCACCGGCATCAGCCGAGCGCAGGCGCTCGAGCTGCAGCAGAAGGCCCAGACAGACGCGGCGCTCGCCAACACGCTCTTCGGCGTCGGCGCGGGCCTCGTCGTCGGTGGCGTCGTCGCCTGGCTGGTGGGGGGGAATTGAAGATGAAGCTGCGCGTCTTCGCCGTCGCCGCGGTTCTCGGCACCTTCGTCGGCTGCAACTGCGGCCCGGCGGATCTCGACTCGAAGCAGTACGCGTGCACCCGGGACGCCGATTGCGGCGCCGGCTGGACGTGCAACGGCACGTACTGCGAGCCGCTCGACGGCGGCGCGGGCGGCGGCACCGGCGGTGGTGCGATGGGCGGCGGCGCCGGCGGCGGTGCGATGGGCGGCGGTGCGGGCGGTGGTGCGGGCGGTGGTGCGATGGGCGGCGGTGCGATGGGCGGCGGTGCGGGCGGCGGCGGCGGTGACATGGACGCGGGCATGGGCGGCGGCGCGGGCGGCGGCGGCGGCGACATGGATGCGGGCATGGGCGGTGGTGCGGGCGGCGGCGCGGGCGGCGGTGGCGGTGACATGGACGCGGGCATGGGCGGCGGTGCGGGCGGCGGCGGCGGTGACATGGACGCGGGCATGGGCGGCGGCGCGGGCGGCGGCGGCGGTGACATGGACGCGGGCATGGGCGGCGGCGGCGGTGACATGGATGCGGGCATGGGCGGGGGCGCGGGCGGCGGCGGCGGCGACATGGACGCGGGCATGGGCGGGGGCGCGGGCGGCGGCGGCGGCGGCGGCGACATGGACGCGGGCATGGACGCGGGCACCGGCGGCGGCAGCGGTGCGATGGACGCGGGCGACGACGGCGGCATGGACGCGGGCATCGATGACGGCGGAACCCCGGGCGCGGGCTCCTGGCGCGGCGTCCCCGACGACATGGCGCTGCAGTCCTTCGACGGTGCGGCGCTCGTGTGCGCGAGCCGCTGACGCGGCGGCGCCCGCGCGATCCGTGCTGCCCCTGCGGCGAGGCAGGGGGTAGAACGATGGACGATGATGGTCGCCGCGCTCGTCGCCTTCGTCCTGTCTGCCGACTTCACCTTCGAGAAAGCCCAGGCGCGCTGCCAGGCCGCCGAGCTCGACGCCTGCTTCGCCCTGGCGAAGTACTACGCCGACCCGAAGGGCACCTTCCGCGACGACGCCAAGGCGGTGACGCTGTTCCAGTCGCTGTGCGCGAAGAACGCGGCCGAAGGCTGCTACGAGCTCGGCGTGCTGTACACCGAGGGCCGTGGAGTCCCGCAGGACGCGGCGAAGGCCAACCAGCTCTGGGACAAGGCCTGCAACAAGGGCTCGAGCCGCAACGGCTGCACCGCGCTGGGCACCGCGTACCTGGAAGGCCGCGGCGGCCCGAAGCGAATCGCCGACGCGGAGAAGCTCTTGTCTGCGACCTGTGCCCGCGAGTGGGTGCCGGCCTGCCTGCGCCTGTCGACGTACCTCATCACCGAAGCCGAGCCGGCGAAGCGCGACACCGCGCGCGGCGTGTGGCTGCTGTCGCAGGCTTGCCTCGCCGGCGACGTCCCGTCGTGTGTGCGCGCGTGCGAGGCGCGGCTGTCGGGCGACGGCGTGCCGTTGGTGGAGGACGACGCGATGAAGGACTGCCAGCGCGCGTGCGACGCGAAGGCCCAGCGCGGGTGCTGGGGGGTGGGCATGCTGCACCTCCACGGCCAGGCGTCGACCGCCTCCGCGAAGGCGGCGATCGCGGCGCTCAGCACCGCGTGCAAGGGCGCCGAGCCGCGCGCGTGCATCGCGCTGGGCGAGCTCGCGGAGGTGGGCGGCGCCGGCGTGAAGAAGTCCGCGGCGGTGGCGAAGGACCGCTTCACCTTCGCGCACCTCCGGCTCGAGAGCCTCTGCGGGAAGAATGCACCCGTCGAGTGTCTGTTGGACGCGGAGCTGAAGGCGCAGGGCCGCGCGAAGGACGACGACATTCCCGCGACGCGCAAGCTGCTCGAGGAGTCCTGCACCGAGGCGACGACGCGGGGCTGCTACGGCCTGGGCGTCGCGAGGTTCCGCGGCCACGGCGGCGAGGTGGACGCCGCGGGCGCGCTCGAGGCGTGGAAGCGCGGCTGCGCCGGCGGCGGCGTGCGCGCGTGCCGGGCGGCGGGCCTCGCGCTCACGAAGGGCGTCGGCGGCGCGTCCGACGTCGAGGAGGCCAGGCGCCTGCTGACCCTGGCCTGCGACGGCTGGGACGGAGAGGCGTGCAGCGCGCTGGCCGACCTGAACGGCGGGAAGAAGACGCCGGAAGGCCAGGAGCTGCGCAGGCGCGCCTGCCGTCACGGCTACGGCCCGGCGTGTCGCTGACGCGCGTCCGCTCGAGCGAGGTTGCCGCGCGCGCGCGAAAGGCGTCGAATGGGGTTATGCGGGCGTGGGCCTTCCTCTTCGTCGTCATCGCCTCGACCGCGGGCGCGCAGGAGCTGTCACCGCCGCCCCTCATCGAGCCGCCGCCCGAGGTGACTGCGCCGCCGCCCGTGGAGGCGCCGCCGCCGCCTGCCGAGGCGCCTCCGCCGGAGCAGCCCGCGCCCGTGCAACCGGTGCCGGCGCCGCCGCCCGACGCGCCCACCGCCGGCTACGCGGCGCCCAGCTTCTTCGACCGCTGCTTCGCGGTGCCGGCCGTGTACTTCATGCCCGCGCCGCGCGTGTCCATCGTCGGCGGCATCTCCGTCACCGGGGCCGGGCCCGCCGGTTCGCAGTCCAACGAGTTCCACGGCGCGAAGCCCGCGAACTCCGGCGGCAGCGGCGGCGGCGGGATCGGCACCGGCGGCGGGGACGGCAAGGCCGCGCTCATCATCGCGGCAGTCGCGCTCATCGCGCTTCCCGTCGTCGTGTACGCCTTCGACGGCGACGCGGACCCGCTGGTGGTGCAGCGCTTCCACTGCCCCGCGTTCTCCTTCGAGGGCTACGGCGGCGCGTCCTTCGTGCCCGGCCAGCAGACGTGGGCGCCGCTCTTCAGCGGCCGCTTTCAGGCGGGGTACGGCTACTTCGCCACCGACTTCCAGTTCGACATCACCTCGGCGGTGGGAGGCTTCTCCACGCACGCGCTCCTTCGCATCCTCCCGAAGAAGCACATCGAGGGCGCGCTGGCGCTGGGCTACCGGACGATGTTCTTCAACGGCGGCCACCGCGACGGCTTCGAGCTGGGGCTGCCGCACCGCTACGTCTTCTCCCGGAACGGGCTCAACAGCTTCGGGCTGGAGCTGCGGCCGATGTTCCTCTTCGGTCCGCGCGGCGTGGACGCGGCCATCGAGGCCACGCTGGTGGCGCCGCTCTTCGAGCTGCTCAACGCGCGCGTCGGCGGGCGCGTCTTCTCGTACGGCAACGAGCTGGTGTGGACGGTGCAGGGCGGCCTGAACTTCGTCTGGTGACCACCGTGGACAACGCATGTACCGCTCGCTCGTCGAGGCCCTGAGCGAGGCCGAGTCGCTTTCGGCGCTCGGCACCGCCCTGTGGATGCCCGGTGACGCGCGGGTGGCCGCGCACATCCGCGGGTCCGTCTCGCTGCCCCCGCCGGTGACGGTGGGCCTCTTCGCGCGGCTGATGCGCGAGGTGGATGCGCGCATCGCCATCGGCGCGGGCGCCGTGTCCGAGACGCACCTCGAGCTGGTGGTGCGGCGCGGTTGACGCGGGGTGGCTCGTTCTCGCGCGCCGTGGCAACAACCACCCCCGTGCGAGCGCTCCCCGTCCTCCTCGTCCTGCTTTTGGCCCTCTTCGGCTGCCCCTCGACCGTCGTCGGTGACGCCGGGCTTCCAGCGGCCGACGGCGGCACCGGCGAGGGGCAGCCTGACGCCGGCGGCGGCGATGCGGGCCCACCCGACGCGGGCGCGGCGGACGGCGGCGTCGCGGGCTTGTCCTTGATGACGCGGCTCGCGGGCCTGTGGGTGGGTCCGGCGCGCATGACGCCGCTGGGCGACTTCCCGGTGATGTTCATGGACTTCCGCGCGGTGGGGCCGGGCTTCCTCTTCGCGCAGGCCGACCTCGACGCGCAGGACAACCTGCGCTTCGGCCTGTCCATCGAGACGTACGACGGTGTCGACGTGCTGGCGTACCGCAACGGCGGCCTCTTCCAGGGCGTGCTGCGCGACTCGCGCACCCGGCTGGTGGAGGCCGACGACGCCGCGGGCCGCTACCGCTTCTGCTCGGTGACGCAGGGCTGCGGCTACATCGACGCGACGTTCCGCTTCACCGGGCCGGACGACCTCGTCTTCGACACGCTGGTGCGCGGTGTGCAGCACGTCTTCTGGACCGCGAAGCGCCGCGAGGCCCGCACCGTGCCCGCGCCGGTCCCCGCCACGCAGGCGTCGATGGGCGACGGCGGCGCGCCGTGGCCGTCGATGGCGACGGTGCAGGCCACGGTGCGCTGGGTGACGCCGCTCGCGCAGCCCGGCGCGGCGTGGGTGCTGCTCACCACCACGGCGTGCGCACCCACCTTCGCGTGCGTCGCGAGCCGCTCGATGCGCGTCGACGTCGCGGCGGGCGCCACCTCGGCGAGCCTCACGATTCCGGCGGTGCACGCGGGCGACTACCGGCTGACGGCGGTGGTGGACCGCGCGGGCACCTTCGGCACCGTCATGGCGCCGGCCTCGGGTGACTCCATCGCGGTGGACCAGCCCGTCTCCGTGCCCGCGTCGGGGCAGGTGAGCCCCGACGTGTTCGCGGGCTACACGGTGCCTTGACGCCTCAGTCAGGCAGAGGGAGTCGCTGCAGCTCGCGCAGTAGCCGCACTCGCAGACGAGCTTGCACTTGCGCTCCTCGAGCGCGCGGCCGCAGGTGAGGCAGGTGCCCACGAGGCGCTCGGCGTCGGCGGGACGCGGCGGCGTCTCCTCTCCCGGCGTGGAGGCTTTTGCTTCGTCGACGCGCCTCGTCATGTGCACGCCGGTAGCCGCCTCTGCGCGCGCCGTCACGCGAAGGTGACGTCGCGAGCGCGGTCGGCGCGGTGGAGCATCGGGGCGCGCGCGTTTGTCAGATCTCACAGCACTCCGTCCGCCGCTCCCTCGACGGAGAAGCGCCTCGCTCGCGCCGGCGCCCGCTGGCACGTCGGGTGCTTCACCTCCTCCCCATCGTGAAACGCTCGCGTGACAGTCGGTGGTGGTGGCCGTGCGCGGTGGCCGTGTTGGCGGGCTGCGGCCCGGCGGTGGACGAGGCCGACGAGGTCGAGCCCGAGCTGAACTTCACGTCCATCGAGCAGGGCCTCGTCACCTGCGGCACCCGGCAGGACACGGGCTACCGGAACGGAACGCCCTTCACCATTACCGTCGTCACCGCCGACGGGAAGCCCGTGGAGCGCGACACCGCCAACGCCTACGCCGTCATGCAGGACGCGGCGGCGCGCGCGGGCGTGACGCTGACGGTGGTGTCCGGCTTCCGCACCATGGCCGAGCAGCAGTACCTCTACGCCTGTTACGTCAATTGCAACTGCAACAGCTGCAACCTGGCGGCGCAGCCCGGCTACTCGAACCACCAGTCGGGCCACGCGCTCGACCTCAACACCAGCTCGCCCGGCGTCTACAACTGGCTGGCGGCGAACGCGGCGCGCTTCGGCTTCTCGCGCACGGTGCCCAGCGAGCCCTGGCACTGGGAGTGGTGGGGCGGCGGGCCCGGCGGCGGGCCGTGCACCACCGCGCCGCCGAGCTGCGATCGCACCGCGGGCCTCTTCACCTTCTCGTGCGACGGGCCGGAGGCGAACCGGCGCTGCGTGAACCTCGACGAGCCGTCGGACCCCGACACGTGGAACGACAACTTCCTGTGCACCGCCGACGACTGGGGGCTGCGCTGGTCCTACGCCGGGCCCATCGCGGGCATGGACTGCACCGGCGTGCACGAGTCCGCCGAGCCGCTCGCGTCGGTGTGGGCCGACAACTTCCTCTGCGTGCCGAAGCAGTCGCCGCTCGAACTCTCCTGGAGCAGCGCCGGGCCCATCGCCGGGAAGACGTGCGTGCATTTCAACGAGACGCTCGACCTCGGCAACTCGTGGAACGACAACCACCTCTGCTACGCACAGGCGACGCGCTTCTCGTCGGGCGACCTCACGTTCAGCTCGGCCGGGCCGGTGGCGGGGCTCGCCTGCGTGTCGGTGGACGAGCCGTCGGACCCGAACACCTGGGTGGACAACGTGCTGTGCAGCGCGCCGGAGCTCGACCTGGGGCTGCGCTGGTCGTACGCCGGCCCCATCGCGGGCATGGAGTGCACCAACATCGCCGAGTCGGCGGAGCACGACCCCGCCGTCTGGCGTGACAACTTCCTCTGCGCGCCGCCGCAGTCGCCGCTCGGCTTCTCGTGGACGACGGCGGGCCCGCTGGCCGGCCAGTCGTGCGTGCGCTGGTTCGAGTGGTCCGACTTGGCCGGCTCGTGGGGCGACAACTGGCTGTGCGCGGTGCCGCTCACCGACTTCTCCGGCGGCGGCCTCACCTTCTCGTCCGACGGACCCAACCCCGGGCAGACGTGCGTCAACGTCGACGAGCCGCTGGACCCGCACGGCTGGCGCGACGACCACCTGTGCACCACGCTGCCCTTGACGCTCGAGTGGTCGACGCAGGGGCCGCTCGCGTGGCGCGACTGCACGCAGGTGACGGCGCCCGGCGAGCCGCACCCGGGCTGGGACGACGACTACCTCTGCGTGCAGAAGGGCGCCGAGTACGCGCTCACCGTCAGCACCAGCGGGCCGCTCGACGGCCAGCAGTGCGCGCGGTGGTACGAGCGCGAGGACGTCGAGGGCGGCTGGCCGCGCGTCTACGTCTGCGCGCGGTACCTCCCGCCCGAGGAGCGCACCACACCGCTGCCGCTCCCGCCGCCGCCTTCGCCTTCGCCTTCCGTCGCGCCCGGCACGCCCGTCGCGCCGCCGCCGCGGACGCCGGGTGGAGGCGTGGTGGTGGGCGGCTGCGCCTCGGCGCCGGGACCCTCGCTGTGGCTGGGCCCGGGGCTCCTCGCGGTGCGACGACGACGGCGCGCGCGGGCGTGAGACGCGGCGCCGTTGCGCTGCTAGACAGCGCCCTTCATGGCTCCCCGCATCGGCACCCTCTGGGACAGCGTCGGCAACACGCCGCTGCTCCGCGTGCAGTCGCTTTCAAAGCGCACGGGCAACACCATTCTCGGCAAGGCCGAGTTCCTGAACCCCGGCGGCAGCATCAAGGACCGCGCCGCGAAGGGGATGATCCGCGACGCGGAGGCGAGGGGCGTCTTGAAGCCCGGCGCCACCATCGTCGAAGGCACCGCCGGCAACACCGGCATCGGGCTGGCGCTGCTCGGCCGCGAGCGCGGCTACCGCGTGGTGGTGTCGATGCCCGACAACCAGGCGCGCGAGAAGTACGAGCTGCTCGAGGCCATGGGCGCCGAGGTGCGCAAGGTGCCGCCGGTGCCCTTCGCCAACGAGAACCACTTCTTCCACCAGGCGCGGAAGCTGGCGGAGGCGAACGGTTGGTGGTGGGCGAACCAGTTCGAGAACCTGGCGAACGGCGACTTCCACTACGAGACGACGGGACCGGAGCTCTGGGAGCAGTGCGAAGGCCGAATCGACGTGCTGGTGAGCGCCGTCGGCACCGGCGGCACGCTGTCGGGCGTCTCGCGCTACCTCAAGGAGAAGAACCCGAAGCTGCGCGTGGTGCTGGTCGACCCGATGGGCTCGGGCCTCTACTGCTACGTGCGTGAGGGGAAGCTGGAGGCCAGCGGCAGCAGCATCACCGAAGGCATCGGCATCATGCGGCTGACCGAGAACTTCAAGCGCGCCCGCGTGGACGAGGCGATGCGCGTCACCGACCAGCAGATGGTGGAGACGCTGTACCACCTGGCGCGCGAGGACTCGCTGGTGGTGGGCACGTCGTCGGCGCTCAACGTTCGCGCGGCGTACGAGGTGGCGAAGGCGCAGCCCGGCGCGGGCCTGAACATCGTCACCTTCCTCTGTGACCACGGCAGCCGCTCCTTCTCGAAGGTCTTCAACCCGGACTTCCTCGCGTCGAAGGGCCTCGCCGCGACGCCGCTTTCGTAGCTGTCACGCCTGCGCGCGCCGCGCGAGCCGCTGCCGCACGGTGCTTCGCCGCGCCGTCGCCGCCCATGCGCACCACGCCATCCGCGACGCAGGCTTGCGCCCCGGGCCGGGTCCTCGCCGACTCGTGAGAGCCGCGCCTACTCGGGCGGGAAGGGTGGCACCGGCTTCGTCTGCCCGGGCTCGAGGCCGCCGAGGTGCTTCAGCACGGAGCCGTACTTCGGGTCCGACTTCGGGTACGTGACGGGGCCGTCCCCCACCGCCCCGCCGGGGCCCGCCGCGCGCAGCTGCAGGACGATGGTGCCGTCGGGCCTCATGCTGGCCTGCCCGATGGACTCCGGCGCCGCGCCCGCGTCCGGCGCGCCCCCGGGCTTCTTCGCCGCCGCGGCCCTCGCCGGTGCGCCCGCGTCGGGGAAAAGCCGTGCCTGCAGCTGTTCGCCGAAGGCCAGCACGCCCTGCACGTACGCGTCCTCGTGGTTGTAGCCCCACACGGCCTTCGCCTTGTCGTCGGCGAAGCCGTGCTCCTTCAGGTAGCGGCCTACCGACGCGATGGCGTCGTCGAAGTTGAAGAGGTCGATGACGCCGTCGCCGTCGCCGTCGTCGGCCCAGCGCAGCGACGCGGGCATGAACTGCGGGAAGCCGATGGCGCCGGCCCAGCTGCCCTTCATGGTGAAGACGTCGATGCCCTTCGCCTTGCACTGCCGCACCAGCGCCAGCAGGTTCTTCCGCGCGCGGCTGCGAATCGACTCGACGCGCCTGGCCTGCGCGGCCTCGTCCAGCTTCACCTTCTCTTCCTTGCGGGACAGCGCCACCGCGTTCGCTTCGTCGATGAAGTACGCTTGGCTCACGAAGGCGTTGAAGGCCACGTAGTCGCCGGTGATGGTGCCCAGCTTCGTCTCCCACATGAGGATGGCGACGATGACGCCGCGGTCGACGCCGGTGGCCGCCTCCACGCGGGACAGCACCGCCTCGTGCTCCTTCGCGAAGGCCTCGCCGGCGTCGAGGCGCTCGGGCTTCAGGAACAGCTTCATCAGGTCCAGGTGGTCCTGCCGCTGCTTCTTGAGCATCGACGGCGCGACGATGGCGATGGTCTTGTCCGCGTAGACGGCCTGCGCGCGCGGGTCGTCGAGGAGCGCCTCCGCCTCCTCCTTCGTCAGCGGCGCTTCGCCCACGCCGTTCGCCTTGCCGGCGTCCAGCGTGAGGTCGGCGATGAGCGCGTCGCGCGCGGGCATGCCCGGCCCCAGCTTCGCCGCGAGCGTCCACGTCGCGGGGTTGGTCGCGTCGAAGCCCGCGTCGGCGGCGCCGGCGTCGGTGGTGAGTGTGCCGGCGTCGGTGGAGGGCGCGAGCGCGTCGGGGGCAGCAGCGGCGAGGGCGAGGATGAGCAGGGCGGGGAGCGACATCTGCCGCGAATGTACCGCGCCTGTCCGCCGCCGTGGGCACGCGCTCCTGCGCGACGAGCGCGACGCGGCGGTTCTTCGCGCGCCCCCCGTCGGTGTCGTTCGCCGCGACGGACGAGGAGGGGCCCGCGCCGAAGGGCTTCAGGCGACTCGCGGCGACGCCCTTCTTCGTCAGCGCGGCCACCACCGCCGCGGCGCGCACCTGCGACAGCTTCACGTCGTGGTCGACGGCGCCCAGGTTGTCGGTGTTGCCGACGACGTTCGGCTCGAGCGCGGCGTCGCTCTTCATCGGCTTCGCCAGCTCGTTCAACGTCGGCTCGGAGTCCGGATGGATGAGGCGAGGAGCACGGCGGCGGCGAGCAGACGATTCACGGACGCGACGGCTATCGATGAGGGAGCCTCGCGCGACGGATGGGTTCCGCGCGAGTTCCCTTCAGGCCAGCGCGAAGGCGCCCAGGTCCGCCGCGCGCCCGCCAGTGCTACGGGGCCGGCCCAGCACGTCGCGTGCGTTGGGCCCGTACGCATCGCCCCGCGCCGCGCCTGCCGCGGGCGAGGCCCTGGTGAGGAAGTAGGGCTCGTTGCCCTCGCCGACGAAGTGCGGCTCGGCGTACGTGTTGTCGCCGCCGAAGGCCTGGCACCACTCGGGCAGCAGGTTGTTCTCCAGCACCAGCGTGCCCGGGTACGCGTCGAAGTTGGACAGCGTCGACGCGCCGCGCGCGCGCTCGGCGACGATGCAGTGCGACAGCTTCACCGTCGGGGCGCGCGTCATGGTGCCGCCCAGCGCCACGGCTCCGCCGCGCGGCGCTTCGCCCAGCACCTTGTTGTCCGCCAGCGTGCAGCCGAGCAGCTCGGCGCGCCCGCCTTCGCGCACACACAGGCCCGCGCCCTCGAAGGCAGCGTTCTGCGCGAGCAGCGAGTCGCGCATCACCAGCGTGCCGCCCTCGTCGACCAGCACGCCCCCGCCCTGCCGCCCGGTGTTGCCTTCGAAGCGGCACTGGCTCACCTTCGCGGTCGCGTTGCCGCGCACGCACAGGCCGCCGCCGCCGAAGGCCGGCGCCTCGTTGAAGCGCAGCGTGCACGCCAGCATCTCCAGCTGGCCCGCCTCGAGCGCGACGCCCGCGCCGGCAAGCCCGGTGCGCCCGCCGACGATCATCAAGCCCGCGAGCTTCACCAGGCCGCCGGTGCGGATGCGCAGCACCGTGCCCGCGCGCGTGCCGTCGAACACCACCTTCCCCATGGCGATGAGGGACACCGGCTTGTCGATGAACACGTTCGCGGGGTACGCGCCGGCCGGCACGTTCACCACCGCGCCCGGCGCGGCGGCTTCCACGGCGGCTTGCAGGTCGAAGGCCATGCGACGGCTCGAGAGGCGTCAGCCGCCGAACTCGATGTTCTCGTACAGCTTCATGAAGTCGGCCATCGGCAGCTTGAAGACGCCGTCGTCGGCGCCGTTGCCCGACGGCTCGTCCATGCCCCACGGGTTGCGCAGGGTGACGTACTTCACCCCGTTCTCCTCGGACGCGCCGAGCACCGAGTAGAAGTGGTCGCCGTGCACGCCCGTACCCGTGTAGTTCGCGCGCGGATCGTTGTCGGCGAACGTGCCCGCCGCCACCGGGCGGTGCCGGTCGGTGGTGGACTTGATCTTCTTCCAAAGGGCGTCGGGCTTGTAGTCCTTGAGCTCGCCCCAGTCGGCGGCGCGGCCGGAGAGGGACATGAACAGGTCGCTCGCGCTGCCGCCGTTGCCGACGCGCTCGTAGCCGCCCTTCCACTTCGCGTAGGCCTTCTCGATGATGCCCGGCCACTGCTCCTTCGCGTCGCGGCCTGAGAGGTAGAGCGCCTCGCCGTTCTTCCGCGCCACGTCGTCGTCGACGGTCACCTTCACCTGCTTCGGGCGGCCGCCTTCGCCGACGCCTTCGAAGAAGCGCACGGTGTACGTGCCGTCGCCGTTGTCGGTGATGGCGTTCTTGATGAGGTTCGGGTCCGCCGCCGCGAGCGACGCGAGGCCGGCCGCCAGGTAGCAGTCGCCGATGTAGCCCTGCATCACGTCGTCGGCGCTGATGCCGTCGACGAAGAGCGCCGCGTCCGGGCCGACGGGCGTCCAGGAGACGTCGGTGCGGTGCTCCTTGAGCGCCAGCGGATCGCGCAGGTCCGCGCGCGGCCGCGCGGCGGCGAGGAAGTCTTCCAGCACCGCCTTCGCCTGCGGCTCCATCTTCGCGCCGTGCTTCATCACGAACGTCGACAGCTGGCCCTGCAGCGCCGGCGTCCACTTCCGCTCGGCCTTCGCGTCCTGGACGATGGATTCTGCTTCTGCGCGGGTGACGGTGCGATCCTTGACGACGGCGGTCAGGCGCTGGCCGATGCGGTTGACCATGGGTCTCGTCCTCTCCTGCGTGGGGCTGCCTAGCAGGTTGCTGAAAAACGCCTCGAGACGATCGACTGGCCGTACCGAGGCGTGATCTGGTGCTGGCCATGCGTGGAACGAACGACGGACAGGGCTCGATGCTGGTGCTGATGTCGCCGGACTC
>JBFMAB010000062.1:0-36338 GCA_040755835.1 Myxococcota bacterium | reverse complement strand
GGGAGTCCGGCGACATCAGCACCAGCATCGAGCCCTGTCCGTCGTTCGTTCCACGCATGGCCAGCACCAGATCACGCCTCGGTACGGCCAGTCGATCGTCTCGAGGCGTTTTTCAGCAACCTGCTAGGCTCGATGGCCGTGACGTCCTCCGCCGCCCTGCTCCTGTTCGTCGTGTCCGCCACCGACGGCGGCGTGTCCGACTCGCCCGAGCCCGCGGCGCCGCCGGCCGCGGTCCGCCGCATCGTGAGGAAGCCGCTGGCCCGCCCGGTGGACGAGGCGCGCGTCGAGCGCGTGCTGGCGTCGATGGACACGCGGGCCCGCGCGGCGCAGCTGATCCTGGCGTACCCGCAGATCGGCAAGTCGACGCCCGTCGAGGTGGGCGGCGTTCTGTTCGTCGGCAACTCGCTCAAGAACCTGGCGAAGGCGAAGGAGCGTGTGGACTCGAGCCTGGCGCGCGCGCGCATCCCGCCGTTCTTCGCCGTGGACATGGAAGGCGGCCCGTCGAACCGCATGAAGGGCGTGCGCGGCTTGAAAGACCTGCCGTCGGCGCGGGAGATGGCGGCGCTCGACGACGCCGACGTTCGCCGCTGGGGCCGCAAGGTGGGCGAGGCGATGCAGGCGCTGGGGCTCAACATGAACCTCGCGCCGGTGCTGGACGTGTCGGCGTCCGGGCACATGGAGCGCAACGGCCGCAGCTTCTCCGGCGAGCCCGACGTGGTGGTGCAGAAGGCGACCGCGTTCAGCCGCGGGCTGCTGGAGGCCGGCGTGGTGCCCATCGGCAAGCACTTCCCCGGCTACGGCAACACCGACGGCGACAGCGATCACGCCCTGGTGACGAGCGACCTGCCGAAGCCGCTCGTGCTGAACCAGATCGACGTCTTCCACCGCGCGCGCGAGGTGCTGGGCGGCGTGATGCTGGCGAACGTCGCCTACGCGTCCATCAACCCGAAGCCGGCCATCCTCTCGCCGGAGCTGGTGGCGCTGGCGCACGAGCGCGACTGGATCGCCGTCACCGATGATCTCTCCATCCAGGTGCTGGCGGACGCCGTGGGCGGCACCACCGAGGAGGTGCTGCGGCAGGCGTTCCTCGCCGGCAACGATCTCCTCCTCACCACCGCGCCGCCGGACTGGGACAAGGGCGTCGACGTCATCGGCGTCCTCACCGAGTTCGCCGAGGCGGACCCGAAGGCGAAGGCGCTGCTCGAGACGTCGTGCCGCCGCGTGCTGCGCCTGAAGGACCGCATGGGCCTCCTCGACGGGCTGTAGCCGTTGACGCAGTGCGCGACGCGGCCAGCCTTGCCTTCGGTCAACCTTGTTGCGAAGGACAAGGGCATGGACACGCTGAGCCACGACCTCCCGCCGCACCTCCAGCGCTACGTCGTCGGTCAGGACTACGACGCGTACACGCCGCGCGACCACGCGGTGTGGCGCCACATCTTGAAGCGACTGAAGAGCCACCTCGAGACGCGAGCGCACGGCATCTACCTGAAGGGACTCGAAGCGACGGGCATCGACCCCGAGGCGATCCCGCGGCTCGAGACGATGAACGAGAAGCTGGCGCGGCTCGGCTGGCGTTGCGTGGGCGTGCGCGGCTTCATCCCGCCGGCCATCTTCACCGAGCTGCAGGCGCGCGGCATCCTCGCCATCGCCGCCGACATCCGCAGCCACGAACACATCGCCTACACGCCGGCGCCGGACATCGTGCACGAGTCCGCCGGTCACGCGCCCATCATCGCGGACCAGGCGTACGCCGAGTACCTGAAGGCCTGCGGCGAGGTGGGCTTCAAGGCCATCGCGTCGGCGGAGGACCGCGCGCTGTTCGAGGCGATCCGCAACCTGTCGGTGGTGAAGGAGGATCCGCACGCGACCGTCGACGACGTGGCGCACGCGCAGATCCGCATCGACGCCGCGAGCCGCTCGGTGCGCTACGTGTCCGAGTCCACCAAGGCGTCGCGCCTGTACTGGTGGACCGCGGAGTACGGCCTCGTGGGCACCGTCGAGCAGCCGAAGCTGTACGGCGCGGGCCTCCTCTCCTCCATCGGCGAGGCCGAGCACTGCCTGAAGCCCGAGGTGCGCAAGGTACCCCTGTCCGTCGAGTGCACGGACACGCCGTACGACATCACGCGCATGCAGCCGCAGCTCTTCGTCGCGAAGGACTTCCGTCACCTGAACGAGGTGCTGCGCGACTTCCGCCAGACGCTCGCGTACGTGCGCGGCGGCGACTACGGGCTCGACGAGGCGCTGCGCTCGCGCGCGGTGAACCACCTGGTGCTGCGCAAGAAGGATGGCGACACGCTGGAGCTGACCGGCGAGGTGCGCGAGGTGCACACCGCCGGCCGCGACACCGGCCCCGGCCTCACCGCCTGCGTCGTCGAGCTGTCGGGCCCGACCATGATCTCCAGGGGCTTCAAGTGCACCGAGCGCCCGCGGCGCATCGACGCGGTGGTGCTGGTGGGCTCCGAGCGCCTGCCGGCCCGCGGCCGCTTCGCGATGCGCTTCGCGTCAGGCATCGAGGCGTCGGGGACGGTGGTGGAAGGCCACGAGGTCGTCGACTTCCGCGTGTGGTTCCACGGGCGCCAGCTGCCGGTGCCGACGTGGGCCTACGTCGCGGTGGCCGAGGCGATTCCGTCCGTCGCGGGCGGCCCGGCCGACCCGCAGCGCTGGGACCAGGACTTCGGCACGCTGGACGCGTTTGCCGCCGGCCAGGAAGAGGAGCGGGCGCGCCAGAACAAGGCCAACGAGTTGCCTGGCGCGCTGGCCGCGCTGTACCGCGAGGTCCGCACGATGCGCGAGTCGAAGAAGGTGGACGCGAAGCGGCTCGAAGAAATCCTCGAGGCGTCGAAGCGTTTCGGCGACGAGGTGCTGCTGCGCGAGGAGATCGAGGAGCTGCTCGCGCGGAACTGAAGCGCCGGCGCGACGCTCACGCGACGTGCCCACCCCGGGCACGCCGCGGCGCCTCGTCTTCATCGGCCCTTGCCGGCTCTCCGGACGAGCGTCCGACGAGTCACGGCACGTGGACTCGCAGCGCCCTTGCGGCGTCGACGTAGAAGAGGCCGGGCCGGGTTCCGATGAGCGCCGGCTTCGGCTGCGCCGCTCTGGGGACGGCATCGCCCACCGGCGTCCACGTCCCGCCGCAGTCCTCTGTCCGGTACAGCTGGACACCCGAGGCCGTCGTCCCGGCGCCCAGAAGCGTATTGCCACCCCCTCTTCCCAGTACGAAGTCCGCGGTCGGCGAAGTGAGCGACGTCGTCGTCAACGAATAGAGACAGCCCCCCGGGCCCGGACACGGCACCCGGGAGTTGTTGTCGTCAATTCGGGCGATGCGGCGTCCGGACGAAGCCGATGGGTAGCTGAGCAGCGTGCAGCCATTGTCAGCCGTCACGAACGAGAGGTTTTCCAGTCCTGTCGACGTCCGCACCCAACTCGCCGAGGGAGACGCGTCACTGATGGCGATACTCCATACCGGGAAACAGTTGTACTGCACGGTGCGAAACCCGTACGACGAGCACGTGTAGCTGGCCACGCCCATCGACGCGGCGCCCGCCGAAACAACCGGTGCATCCACGACGTTCCAGCGCACTGGCCCCGGGGCGACCCTCGCGGGGGTCAGAGAGAGGTTGTGGCTGATGTTGGGTGTCCGCACGTACGTCTGCCCATTGAAAAAGCCGACCTGCCCGGTTCCGTCGGCCGGATTGATGGGCCCGGTGGGCAGAAAGCTTCCCGACGACTCGACGACGGGGGCTCCCGACCCAATCGTGTGCGCGCGGGCTACCCAGCCAACGGTGTTACAGGTGTACGGCGGATTCGGTAAGCACAGCTGCTCCTGGTGGTCTTCCCACGCACCGCGAATCGGTGTCGCGGTGAGGTCTGCATTGACCGAGTGCCAGGCGAACGCCTGGTAGCCTCGTACCGCGTACATCGAAGTTCGCTGAAACCCCCAGCCCGAGAATTGCGCCGTGGTGCCATTCATACTGGCGGTCGCCAGCGAGTAGTTGGTGGAAGACACCTGCTGCACCGTCACCACCATCGGCAGCCCGTCCGGGTCGCTGGCCACGTCGTAGGCCCAGACGTTGGACGCCACCAGGGTGCCGTTGAGGGGAGCCAGCGCGCTGGTGTGGAAGCGGTTCGACGCGGCGACGACCGGGTTGCCCGCGCGGTCGACGACGTTCGGCCCGGTCGCTGCGGTAAACACCGTGTACGGCTCGAGGCCACTGCGGGTGAAGACGAGCCGGCTGCCGCTCTGCCACGAGCCCGGCGGCGCGGCGGTGGCCGGCGTCAAGGCAATCGGGTCCGAGACGCTCGCGGCCATCTCCTCGCTGAAGGTGAAGGTCACCTGCCGCGGCTCGACGTTCCTCGTATTGTTCGCCGGCGAGATGACGACGGTCGGCGCCACCCGGTCCACGATGAAGGTCGCGTTGCGCGTCACCGCGTTGTTCATGCGGTCCGACGCGACGACGGCAACGGTGTAGGGGACGTAGTTGTCCGTGGTGACGGTGGGCCACGTCGTGCCGTTCGCCGGACCGGTGTGGTTGACGCCCCCACCGTCTTCACACTGGCCTGCGGGTCGCCGTCCGTGAGGGTCCAGGTGATGGTGACATTCCCGGACGCCGTGAAGTTGGACATGTTGAAGACCTGGTTCGCGGTCGGCGCCGTAATGGTGAGGACGGGCGGCACGTTGTCGACGATGAGGTTGACGCCGGCCGACGCTGTGTTTCCAGCCGAGTCGGTGGCGGTCGCCCGGAGCTGTAGCGTCACGAAGTCCTGTCCCGTCGGCAGCGACAACGTCGCAGTCCACGTGTTCGACGTGCCCTGGCGCGTCGCTGGAGTCGGGCTCGCGCTGCCGATCGCCACCGTGACGCCGGTGACGCCGGCCGGGTCGGCCGCGCTGACGCTGACCGAAACGGTCGTCGCCGTGCCGCCGACGACGGTGCCCGCCGCGGGCGTCGTCACGGCCACCGTCGGCGCCACGTTGTCCACCGTCACGGCTCGCGTGACGGTCGAAACGTTGCCCAGTCCGTCAGTGAAGCGCGCCGTCACCACGTGCCCCACGTCGTTTTCCGTCGAAGGCAACGGCACATCGACGGCCCAGCTCGAGCCATTCACCGTCGCCGAACGGAAACCCTGCCCATCGGCGAAGTCCAGCTCGACGGCCTGGACCGACGTGCTGTCCGACACCGTCCCCGAGAAGGTGGCTGTCGCTCCCGACAGCCGCGCGTTGGCGGCCGGGGTGCTGATGGTCCCAACCGGCGCGGCGGTGTCCACGGTGATGGTGCCCGCGCCGGAGCCGACGTTGCCGAACGCGTCCCGCGCCGAGAGCGCCACCGTGCGTGTGACGGCATCGAGGCCTGCAGGAAACGTCACCGCGAGGCGCCAGTCGCCATTCACGAAGCTGTCGACGGGCACCGGGCCCGAGCCGCCCTGTACCTCGACGGTGACATCCCGGACCGGCTGTGCGCTGTCGACCGCGCGCCCGGTGAGCTCTCCACTGGCGCCAAGCACCGAGGGCCCGGTCAAGGTCAGCGTCGGCCCCCGGGTGTCGATGGTCAGGTCGAAGTCGGACGTGCCCGAGTTGCCGTACCGGTCGGCCGCCGAGAAGGTGACGGCCCTCGTGTCGCCGTCGAGGCCCGGCGGGAGCATCACCGTCGCACGGAAGCCTCCGTCGACGACGGCGACGTCCTGCGAAAGCCCGTTGAAGCGCACCGTCACCGTCGCCACGGGGCCACTCGTATCGGCCACCGTGCCGACGACCTCCGTCGAGGTGCCGCCCACGGTCGCGGTGGGCCCGGTCAGGCTGAAGGCCGGTCCCCTGGTGTCGAGCTTCACGCTCAGCGTGGACGCGCTGACGTTTCCGTACTTGTCCTTCGCGGTGACGGACAGGGGCGTGTCTTCCACGTCGCGACCGGCCGGCGGCGCGAGCTGCACCGTCCACGCGCCTCCCGCGACCGTCGCGGTGACGGGGCCCGCGCCGAAGTCCACCTGCACCTGCTCGACCGAGCCACTGCCGTCCTCCGAGGTGCCGGCGATCGTGATGATGGGGCCGCCGAGCACGCGGTCTGGCTCGGCGATGGCCACGACGGGTCCCACGCGGTCTACGATCGTCGTCGCCGTCGCCTCACCAGGTTGGTCGCCGGTGTCGAACACCTTCACGGTGACGACGGCGTCCGCCGAATCGAGGAGGGGGACGTCCAGGTCGACGCTGAACGCATCGCCGGTGACGGTGAAAGCGACAGGGGCCTGCCCCGCGAAGGAGGCCTCCCCCCGCAGGACGCCCACGTCATCCTTCGTCGTGCCGCGGACCGTCACCTTCGCCGTCGTCAGAGGATTGGGCAGCGCCTGGAGCACCAGCGTCGGGACCTCGTCCTTGACGCAGAGGCCGCTCCCCGTGTCGCACCGCTGGCCCTGGGTACAGGCGCTCTCGCACTCCTTCACCACGGCTCCGCCGCAACCCGCAGCAAACACCATCAACCCAAGCAGGATTCGCTTCATTTGATTCCCCCACTCAACATCCAAGGCACCCAAAAGATGTTCGGGCATTACACGAGGAAGTCGCACCCATCAAGAGGAGAAACGCGGCGCCGCCTGGCACGCCGCTGCACGGCGATGCACCGCGGCGAGATGGACATCGGTCAAACCGCCACAACGGTTCACCTGGAGCGACCCGTCGGCGACCTGGCCCCTTGGGCCGGACCGCACCGTGAGGTAGACCCACCACCGAGCGCTCACCGGGTCGGACCTTTCCATGAAAAACGCACTTTTATTTTTGATTGCATTTGCTCTTGTTTCGCCCGAGACCGCCTGGGCCGCAGATGGGGCGTCCCAACGGAGCCGGGGGTGGCTGACGGGCGTCGGCCTGGGCTTCGTCGCGGTGGGCCTCACCGGCGTGGGCCTGGGCGTGGGCGGCGCAACGTCGGCAGCCGACGCGAACCGCTACATCGAGGCGTACCTTCGCGTGGCCGGAGGCAACGTGCTGCTGGCCACCGACGCGAGCGCGGTGGCGACGCTGCAGAAGCGGGCGGCGGCGGCGCAGTCGCTGGCCACGGCAGGCTTCCTGCTTGGCGGTGTGGGGCTCGCGGGTGCGCTCACCTGTTTCCTTCTGGACGGCCTGTGGCTCCACCGCCCGGTGGACGTCACCTTCGTCCCGGCGGCGGGGGCCGGCGGCGTGCTCGTGACCGCGCGCTTCTGACGGACTGGCGGAAACTGCCCGCCGGCGCTGGAGAGGTGCTGGTGCCGCCGCGCTCGTGTTGCTGCGAGGTCGGGCCGCGCGCCAGGACGGGCAGGGAGCGCGGCCGTGACGCAGCCGGACTCCTGCGGCGCCTCTCACAGGTGCCGCGGCACCCCGCGGCGTTTCAGTAGGCCGCGCGCATCCACACCGCCCGCGCCAGCGGCAGCGTGCGCTCGCCCACCGTCTGCGTCCCCGCCATCACCGCCACGGCCTCCACGCGCGTGCCGGAGCCGAACTCGCCGCCCCACGCGCGCTTCGGCGGGATGAAGACGTACAGCTGCCGCTCGCCGACCTGTACGACGCCGATGTTCGCCGTCATGCCTTCGGTGACGATGCCCTCGAGCAGCACCGCCTGCCCGTCGAGCAGCTGGGGTGCGTCCAGCTTCGCGAGGTCGACGGAGCCGTTCGCCAGCTTCAGCTTCGGCGCATAGGCGCTCACCGCCTCCTCGAAGCTGCCGACGTTGGCGCCGGGCGCGAAGGCCCCGGGCGCGCCGCTCTCCCGACGGTGCTGGAGCTCCTCGTCCACCGCGCGGATGGGCTCGCTCATCGCCGCGCCGCGCACCACCCGGCACTGCCGCAGCTTCTCCGCCCGCGCGAGCAGGTCGCCTTCGCCCAGCGACGCGAGCTGCTTCTCGCCCTCGCGCTCGAGCTGCACGCACGCGCCGAAGCCCCACAGCCGCGCCTGCGCCTCCTCGTCCAGCGCCAGGTCCCTGCCACTCAACTGAATCGACTCCACCGCGCCGGCCAGCTCGGCGGCCGCGAAGTCCACCGCGCCGTCCACCGCCGGCTTCGCTGCCACCGCGCCCTTCGGCCCCACCAGCGTCACGTCGCCTGTCGCCGGCCGGTCGTTACAGCGCGCGTCCCTCTGGCTCACCACCTGCTCGGCCTTCAGCGTCTCGACGTCGGTGCCCGAGCGCAAGACGCCGATGAGCCCCACCGCCAGCGCGGGCACGCCGATGACGAGGTTCGCCAGCGACACGCCCTGCACGTACTGCCGCGTCGAGGCGCCGTAACGGCCCCACTCGTCGATGGTGGTGACGTTGGGCGCGTCGGACACCGCGAAGGACACGCCATAGAGGACACCGGCGGCCAGCACGTTGGCGATGCCGGTGGCCAGGGCCGGCCCCGCGGGCCGCGCGGTACGCTCGGTGATGCGCTCCTCGGCGTACTCCTCCACCGACTCGGCGCGGCAGGTGTCGAAGCCCACCACCGTGAGCTTCAGCGTCGGCCAGTCGGCGCGCACGTCGACGGTCGCGCCGCCCTCCACCACCTGCTCGCGGGTGTACGTGCGCAACAACGGCCCGCGCTCGGTGCGCGTGTTCGTCTCGACGGGCACGCAGCCCGACGCCACGAAGAGCAGCACCGGCAGCGCGCGCCTCACCTCTTCGCCTCCAGCGCCTTCTTCACCTGGGAAAGGGCCGCCACCACCGACTCCCTCGCGGCCGTCTTCTGCGGCCCGTGCACCAGCACCGCGGGGATGCTGCCGCCCGGGTCCGCGAACAGCGTGTACGTGAGCCGCGCCTTCCCGCCGTCGAGCGGCTCGAAGCGCCAGCTGCCCCACAGCTTCTCGATGCGCACGAAGCCGTCGGGCTTCGCGGGCGCCACGTCGTTCGTCACCCAGAAGCGGATGCGGCACTCGCCTTCGGGGACGCGCTCGCGCACCACCGTCAACGCATAGTCGCGGTTGGCCACCACCGGCTGCTCGAGCTGGTCGTAGACGACGCGGCGGTCCGCGCCGTCGGTGAGCACCTTGTGCAGCTTCACGCCGGGGTGGTTGGTGCCCTTCGTTCCCCACTCGTAGATGTGCTCGCACAGCTGCGCGACGGAGTACGGCGTGTCGGTGACGACGCGGTACTCGGAGAAGGGCGAGCCGGCGATGGCGCGCCCGGACAGCGCCAGCCCGCCGCTCTGCCCGAGCGCCTCGAAGGGGTCGGCGTTGTCAAACACGCCCGCCGGTTGCGCGAGGACGGCGATGACGAGGGCCCACGTCATGGCTTCGCTCCGTTGAGGAAGTCCCGCATGTCGGGGCACGTCGAGAAGAACTCGTCGACGTCGGGGCACGGCGCCTTCACGGACGTCGACGTCGACACGCGGATGAGCGGCCTGCGGCACTGGAGCGCCCGCGCGCGATCCGGCGTGGTGAAGCCGAACTCGTCAGCGCCGCAACCGGTGCGCTGCAAGAGTTCCACCTCGCAGCCGTCCTCGGGCACGTTCAGCGCCAGACGCGTGTTCGCACACACCGGCCCCAGGCACAGGCGCGTGATGATGTCGCGGCACAGCACCGCGTCGGGCGCGGGCGGGCCGGAGCAGCCGGCGAGGACGCCGGCCGCGAGGCTCGTCAGGAACGCGAAGAGGACCGGGCGCACGCCGGCGCGACTCTACCCGACAAACCGCGCTGCCAGCGGCAGCCGAAGGAGATGGTGGGCAGCCCGACGAGGTTCGCCAGGTAGAACAACGACACCGCCTCGGACGTGGTTCTCCCCCGGTTGACTGGCCGAATCACGCACCGCGCGCTGCTTCCCGCCCGCCGCGGCCCTGCGCTATGGGCCTGCGCATGGCCTGGGTCTCCCTCACCATCGACGTCTCCGAAGCCGACAGCGAGCTCGCGCAGGCGGTGCTGTACGACCACGCCGTCGCCGGCCTCGAGGTCCGCGACTCGCAGAACCCCGTCATGCCGCAAGTGCGCAAACCCGCGCCGGGCGACGCCATCATCGTCGGCTACTTCGAGTCCGCCGACGACGCAAAGGACGCCGAGGCCGTCGTGCGGGCGCGCTTCGCGAGCGCGCGCACCGCCATCGAGGACGTCGTCGAGCGCGACTGGAGCGTCGAGTGGCGCAACCAGATCAAGTCCGTCACCGTCGGCCGGCTGTGGGTCGGCCCGCCCTGGGAGAAGCCCTCCGCGCCCGCCGACAAGGTGTGCCTCTTCATCGAGCCGAAGATGGCGTTCGGCACCGGCGACCACCCGACGACGTCGCTGTGCCTCGCCGCCGTCGACGACTTCATGAAGGGCCACCCGGGCGCCGCCGTGCTGGACGTGGGCACCGGCACCGGCGTGCTGGCCTTCGCCGCGAAGAAGCTGGGCGCCGGCCGCACCGTCGCCGTCGACAACGACGCGGTGGCCGTCGAGCTCGCGAAGGAGTGCGCGCAGGAGAACGGCATCGACGGCGTCGAGCTGTCGACGAAGACGCTGGCGAGCATCGACGGCACCTTCGACCTGGTGCTCGCCAACATCCTCGCCAACACGCTCATCGAGCTCGCGCCCCTCATCGCGCCGAAGACGAAGGAGCGCCTCGTGCTGGCGGGCGTGCTGGTGCACCAGGCCGACGAGGTGAAGGCCGCGTACGCCGCGCAGGGCCTCACGCACGCGGGCGACGTGGTGCAAGGCGAGTGGATCCGCATCGACTTCGCGCGAGGCGCGGCGCGGTGAACCGCCTGCTGGTGCCCGGCGCCACGGCCGGCGACGTCACCGTCGACGGGCCGCGCTTCCACTACCTCGCGCGCGTCCTGCGCCTCGAGGCCGGCGCCGCGCTGGAGGTCTTCGACGGAAAGGGCCACGCCTTCGACGCGACGCTGGTCAGCCTCGGCGAGGCGAGCGCGCGGCTGTCACTGGGCCCGCCCCGCGACGCGCCCCGCGCCCGCGCCATCACCGTCGTGCAGGGTCTGCCCAAGGGCGACAAGCTGGAGCTCGTGCTGCAGAAGGGCACCGAGCTGGGCGTCGCCGCCTTCGCGCCCGCCGCCTGCGCGCGCAGCGTGGTGAAGCTGGACGAGAAGGCCGCGGCGTCGCGCGTGGCCCGCTGGCAGAAGATCGTCGAAGAAGCGGCCCGCCAGTGCGGCCGCGCCGACGTGCCGCGCGTCGAGCGCCCCGCGCCGCTCGCCGCCGCCGTCGCCGCGCTCGAGGGCGCGCCGGCCGTCTTCGTCCTGGACGAGGCCGAGCGCGCCGTCTCGCTGAGCCAGGCGTTCGCCACGCTGGCCGACGCCCCCACGCCCCTCGCGCTCGTCGTCGGGCCCGAAGGCGGCCTCGACCGCGCCGAGGTGGGCGCGCTCGTCGCCCGCGGCGCGACGCCCGTCACGCTCGGCCGCCTCGTGCTGCGCACCGAGACGGCCGCGCTCGCCGCCGTCTCCGTCCTCCGCCACCTCGACGGCGAGTTGGGCTGACACCCGTACAGGTAGGACAAGGTGGGTTTTCTTGATCCACCGGTGGAAGCACTGTCTCATGGACGCGTGAGTCAGGATCCGAAGAAGCCGTTCGACGCGCCGCCCGCCCAGACGCCGGAGTTGCTCCAGCGGGAGATTCCGCTCGACCGCCGCAACCGGCGCGTGCCCACGTTCGAGGAGCTGCGCGCGCAGGCGCCGACGGACCCCGAGCGGCCGGCGCACCCGCGCCCGCACGCGGCGCCCACCGAGCGCGTACCCAGGCCGCAGGCGATTCCACAGGCCACGATTCCCGCGTCGCCGCGCGCCCTCGAGGGGCCGCCCACCGCGCCGATGCCGCGCCCGCCGCAGGCCGCGCCGGCCCGGCCCGCCGCGCCCGCTGCGCCCGCCCGCCCCGTCGCGCCGCCGCCGAACCAGCCGCGCCCCGCCGCGGCTCCCGCACCCATCCCCGAGCGCACCAACGTGCTGCCGCCCCGCACGGCGTCCTCCGAGGAGGCGGTGCGCACCCTTCCGCCGTCGCCGTCCGATTGGGCGCGCCTGCGCGGTCAGCCCGCGCCAGGCCCGCTGCCGCTGGTGACGCCGGGCATTCCCGTGCAAGGCGCCAGCATTCCGCCGGGGCAATCGAACACCCCCAACCGCGCGCAGCCCGCGCACCACGCCCCGCCGCCGACGCGCCCCATGCCGGAGCCCGCGCCGGAGCCCACCACCCTTCCGCACCAGCGTCCGGTGCCCCGGCCCCCCGCCTCGCCGCAGCGCCCAGCTAGCGCCAGCTTCCAGTCGCTGCCCAGCGCGCTGCCGCCGGAGATGCTCGTGACCCAGCCGGGCACGCCGGGCCCGTTCGCGAACAAGGACCGCGCCCGCATCCAGGCGATGGCCACGCCCGAGTCCCTGCCGCCGCTGCCGGCCCCCGATTCCGCGCCCGCCCCCTCCTCGCCGCGCGCGCCGTCGCTCGCCGACTTCGCCGCGCTGGCCGAGCCGAAGTCGTACCGTGGCGACGTCATCGCGACGCCCGCCAGCCTCTGGCGCCGCCTCGCCGCGTGGCTCGTCGACATGTCGCTGCTCGCCGCGGTGGTGACGGCGATGCTCCTGGGCGCCGCGCAGGTGATCGCCGGCGGCCTGACGGTGGAGAGGCTCCCCGCCATCCTCCTGCCGGCGACGCTGCTCGCCGCGCTCTTGTCCTTCGTCTACGCCAGCCTCTTCGCCTTCGTCTGGGGCGGGCGCTCCCCTGGCCGCCGCGTGCTGGGACTGCACCTCGTCGACGGCACCGGTCACCCACCCTCGCCCGCACGCGCTCTCTTCCGCGGGGTGCTGTCGCTCGCCAGCTTCGCGCTCTTCCTGTCGGGCTTCTGGATGGCGCTGTTCGACCGCCGCGGTCAGACGCTCCACGACAAGCTGTCCAGCACCTTCGTGGTGCGCCTGCACGACGCGTAAAACCTTGCCGCACCCGCGGTGGCCTGCGCGGTAGGCTGCTGCCCGGCCGGGCCGGGCTCGGCGAGTAGCAGAAGGAAACGAGAGAGGAACGGGCCGGGGGCCCACTTCGATGCCGCAGCGCCTCGCACAACACCTCATCGCCCGTGGGCTGTTGCCGGCACGCATCGTCGACGAGGCGTTGAAGCGCCTCGCGAGGGACGGCGGCTCGCTGGACACGGTGCTGCTCGAGCTGGGCGCGGTGTCCGAGGCCGGCGTGCTGCAGGCGATCGCCGACGTGTCCGGCCAGCGGCTGGTGAACCTCGCTGACTTCGAGCCCAACGTCGAGGCGAGCCCCCTGATGCCCTTCAAGATGGCGCGGCAGCTCAACTGCGTGCCGCTGTCACTCGACGGGAACGCGCTGCACGTGGCGTGCGCCTACCCGCTGCCGCTGGCGCAGCTGAAGGACGCGGGCTTCCTCCTCGGGCGCAAGCTGGAGCTCTGGGTCGCGCTCGAGTGCCGCGTGCGCGACTGGCAGGCGGTGGTGTACGGCACCCCGCTCGATTACCGGTACGCGAAGCTCCTGTCGTCGCTCGACCCGTCGCGGCCGAAGCCGAAGCCCCCGGCCGCGGAGGTGGGCGGCGAGACCGAGTCCATCGACGCCGAGGTACTCGAGCGCATCGCGCGCGGCATCGTCGAGGAGCCGCTCTTGCTCTCGCGGCCCAAGCGGCCCGCGCCGAAGAAGAAGAAAGCCGTCATCGTCGAGCCGCTCGCCGACGACGCAGGCGACGTGCTGCTGCTCGGCGAGGAGGACGAAGAACCCAGGACGAGCGTCCTCGAGCCGACCGCCTACGCCCGCTTCGCGCGCTCCGGCCACGATCAGGACGACTCGCACCCCGGCGTCCCGCTGGACGAGGCCACCTCGACGCGCGTCCTGGACATCCGCGGCTATTCGAACTTCGCGCGCGAGGTGACGAAGCAGGACGCGCCGCACGCGCCCGCCGCGCCGTCCGCGCCGCCGCCCCCGCCGCCGCGCATCTCGTTCCCCGGCGGGGTGCTGCCGCCGCGCCAGCCGTCGGGCGAGCTGCCGAAGGTGCGCCCGGCCGAGCCCGAGTGGCTGCAGCCGGCGTCGGCGCCCCGCCCCGCCGCGGCGCGCCCGTCGCCGCCGACGCGGCGGCCACCTCCACCGGCGCAGGCGCCCTCCACGCCCGCCGGCCAGACGCTGCCGGACGAGGCGGACTTCTCCGACGTGAGCGCCGACGTGCAGGCCGCCCCGGTGCCGCCCGCGCGCCCGTCGGCCCCGGTGCCGTCCGCCACGCCGGTGGTGCCCACGCGGCCGCCGCGCGAGGCCCGGCCCTCGTCGCCGTCGCCAGTCATCACCGCGCCGACGCCGCTGCCGGTGGAGGCGGCGCCCTCGGCGATCCCCACGCAGCCCGCCGTCGTGGCCGTCCCGCGCGACGCCGCGCCCTCGACCGGGCTCGAGACGAAGGGCCGGCCGATGCGCGAGGGCCCGCCGCCGACGCCGGGCGTGCAGGTGGTGCCCGGCAGCGCGCCGCACCTCATTCCCGAATCCGCGCTCCTGCCCGAGCCGACGGCGGCGCAGGTGAAGGAGCCGGCGACCGCGGCGATGCCGACGGTGGCGGCGCCGCCGCCCGTGCCCGTGCAGCCGATGCCGGACGCGGGCACGATGCTGCCGCAGCCGCCCGGCCTCCAGGCGTCGAACGCCGCGGAGTGGTCGCTCGCGCAGGCGCGCGCGTCGCTCAAGACGGCGTCGCAGAATCGGGAGGCGCTGGTCAGCGTCATCCTCGAGTACGGGCGGCGGGCCTTCGAGTACGTCGGCGCCTTCGCGGTGATGCGCGGCGCGGCGGTGGGCTGGGACGCCCGCGGCGACGGCGACGTCTCGTCCATCTACCAGGTGGTGATTCCCCTCGACGCGGCGAGCGTCTTCCGCACGGTGGCGCTCACCCGCGGCAGCTACGTGGGCCCCCTGCCACCCGACGCGCTCAGCCAGCACTACCTCGCCCTCCTCGGCCGCGCGCCGCGCACCGTCTTCCTCTGGCCGGTGGAGGTGCAGTCGAAGCTGGTGGCGCTCGTCTACGGCGACTGCGGCGCGAGGCCCGTGTCGCAGCGGCGCCTGGCCGACTTCATCCTCTTCTGCCAGGACCTGCCGTCGGCGTTCCACGAGCTCATCCTGTTTCGCAAGCAGAACCCCCGCGCGGCGCAGCACTTCGCGACGCCGTCGGGCGGGCTGCCCGAGGTGGGCGCCGAGCCCGGCGAGCGCGGCGACGCGCCGACGGACGGCGACTGGTTCAGCGGCCTGCTGGGGCTGCTGACCGGACCGGACCCGTCCGAGCGCTCGATGGCGATGCTCGAGCTGATGAAGACGCCCGACGCGTCCGCGTACGCGCTGGCGCAGGCCTTCCCCGGGCCGACCGGCTGGTCGCGGCTGCCGGTGGTGGAGTTGCCCGAGTGCGACGAGCTGGGACCGATTCCCGGGGCGCTGGCGCGGCTCGGCCAGTCGGGCGCGGCGGCGCTGGCCCCGCTGCTCGACTCGCCCGACTCGGACACGCGCTACCTCGCGCTCTTGACGGCGGGCAGCCTGCGCTACCCGGACGTCGTCGACGGCGTCGTGCGCGGGCTGTTCGACTACGAGCCCGACATCAGCTCGGCGGCGCGCGCGGCGGCGGCGGCGCTGCGCCTTTTGCCCTACTTCCAGGACCGGCTGCCGGAGCTGCGGCAGGAGCTGGCCTCGTCGGATCCGCTGCGCAGGAGCCTGGCCGCGCGCGCGCTGGGCGTGCTGCACGACCGCGCCAGCATCGACGCGCTCATCAACCTCACCGGCAGCGAAGACGAACTGTGCGCCCAGTCGGCGTCGGACGCGCTGCGCGAAATCACCCGGAACAACTTCGGCACCGACACCGTCGCGTGGACGGGCTGGTGGGCGCGCTCGCGGGACCAGCGCCGCGTCGAGTGGCTGGTGGGGGCGCTCGACTCCGAGGACTTCGAGCTGCGCCTGGCCGCCATCGAGGAGTTGTCGCGCACCTTCGGCGACAACTTCGGCTTCTTCGCCGACGGGCCCCAGGCGGAGCGCGCCGGAGCGGTGTCGCGGTGGCGCGCGGTGGTGCAGTCGCGGCCTGAGCTCGAGCTGTAACGTCGTCTCTGGAAGGACCCCTACTCGGTCACCCACATGGCCTTCCTCGAGGCCCCGGAGTCGGGCGGCGCGCAGAAGCCTCTGGTGATGGCCGACACGATGGCGACGGCCCGGCGCTGCCAGGAACAGTACTGGAAGGCCGCCACGCCGGCGCAGACGGTGACGCTCGACGTGAAGATGGTCTCGGTGGCCGACGGCCGCGTGCGCTGGACCTATCGCGACACCATGAGCGACGACCTCGGGCAGAAGCTGCATGTGCGGCGCTCGTGGCTCGCGACGCCGGAGCAGGGCAGCAACGAGCTGCTGCCGGTCAGCGCTGCTGCCGTCGGCGTGGGCCTGGGCCTGGTGTTGATGCCGGTCATCATCCCGGCGGACACGCCCGGGGAGGCGCAAACCTTCAAGACGCTGCAGACCATCGGCGGAGTGACCATCGGCGCAGGGGTCGCCGGGTTCATTGCCTCGCTCCTGATTCCGCGCCCGCTGCCGGCCCCCGACGGCGTCCTCTGCTACGGCCCGTCCTCGAGGAGCGCCGCACTCCGCCGGTGCCCCAGGCGACCGCTGGGACCTCCATCACCTTCACCGAACAGACGACGCTGCGCGGCGGCGGCAACGAGCAGGCGCGGCGCCGAGCGCCACCGACGCCAGCGGCGCGATGACAGCGGCGATGCGCCACCGCGCGCGCGCACCCGGCGCCGTCACCGGGCGCCGTCCGAGGAAGCGCGCCCACGCCGCGAACACCACCAGCGTCCACCCGGCCGCGAAGCCGAAGACGGTGAAGGCGCGCAGCGTCGACGACAAGCCAGCCCACGCGTCGGCCACGAAGGCGAGCGTCCCACTCAAGATGAGGAAGGCGCCGATGAACCAGCCGGCGCTCTCGGCGAGGAACGGCCGCAGGCGCCGCTGCCACAGCGTCGGGCGCGGCAGCCCCGGTATCGGGCCTTCCTCCGGCGCGGGCGGGACTTTCGGCCTCACTGGAATCGGCGCGGGCGGCGGCTCGCGCGCTTCGGCTGCCGCTGCACGAGGCTCCGCTCGCGGCGGGGGCGGCACCACCCCGGACCGGGTTGTTCCGGACATCGCCGCCACCAGCGCCGCCTCGCGCTCGCGGGAGTGAAGGCGCAGCGCGTGGCGCGCAGTGTCATTCACCCACTCGCGAGGCCAGTCGTCCGTTTCCCCGAGCAACCACCGTACCTTCTCGAGCGCGCCGCGGCGGAGCTCTTCCGATGACTCGATGAGGCGGGTACCGCCGGACACACCAAACGACGCCGAAGAACCGGACGGTGTCAGGCACACTGGAAAGCGCTTGCCTTCGGGGCCTTTCCTGGGGCGTGCGGCGGACAACCCCCGACGGAGTCTCGGGATCTTCCGGCGGAATTGCGCGCCGGACGGCGCGGCGGGATGCTACTTCGGGGCGCATCGGGGAAACGGCCCGTTCCTTGCTCCGAATCGCTGTCAATGACCGCCGCCCAGCGCATCCTGCCTCGGCCGTCCGTCCTTCTCGCCGAAGACGAGCGGGTCACGCGTCGGCTCCTCGAGGCGCACCTCGCGCGGTTCGGTTACGAGGTGGTGAGCGTCGATGAGGGTCAGGCCGCGTGGGACGTGCTGCAGTCCGACGACGCACCGCCGCTGGTGGTGCTGGACTGGTCGATGCCGGGCCTCGACGGAGTGGAGATCTGCCGGCGGCTGCGCGCGGCGACCGGCGCCCCCTACACGTACACGCTGCTCGTCACGTCACGGGCGGCGAAGTCCGACATCATCGAGGGACTGAGCGCCGGCGCCGACGACTTCATCGCCAAGCCGGTCGACCCCGACGAGCTGCACGCGCGGCTGCGCACCGGCGAACGCATCGTGCAGCTCGAGCGCACCCTGGCCAGCCGGCTCCGCGAGCTCGAGGCCACCATCGAGCACGTGCACGAGCTGCAGGGCATGCTGCCCATCTGCATCCACTGCAAGCGGATCCGCAACCAGGAGCAGATCTGGGAGAAGGTCGAGTCGTACTTCGAGAAGCGCGCCGGCGCGAAGTTCAGCCACGCGCTGTGCTCGGAGTGCCTCGAGGCGCACTACCCCGACGACACCTGATCACTCGCCGCGCAGCACCAGCCGCACCCGCTCGTTGCCCAGCAGGTACTCGTCGCCGCTCTCCACCTCGCGGCGCTGCACGCGCTCCTCGCCGAACCACGTGCCGTTGGACGAGCCGAGATCCTCGATGACGAAGGTGACGCCCTGGCGCGCGATGCGCACGTGCTCTCGAGACACCCGCGGCGAGTCGATGATGAGGTCGCACGTCGGCCCGCGGCCGATGATGAAGCGGTCCGCCTCGACGCGAACCGCCTCCTCGCCGTCGCGCTCGACGTAGAGCACCACGGGGACACTGCGTACGACGAAGGTGCCTTCGGGCGACGGCCCTTCCTCGTCGGCAGGCGCGACGCCGCGCGTCGGCTCGTCGTCCTCCAACTCGTCGGCGGCATGCGCCCGGGCGATGGTCGACCCCTCGCCGGTCCCCGCCCCCGCGGAGCTCAGCGCAGCGCTCTCGCGCGCGGCGTCAGGCTGCCCCTCGTCCCCGGAGTCTTCGCCCTCCGCCTCGTCCCGCGCCTCCGGCGCCTGGTCGTCTTCGGCCTCAGCAGAGGGCTCGACCGGGAACGGCGGCCGTGGCTTCGTGTAGCGCGCGAGATCGGCCTCGATTTCCTCGATGCGGGCGACGACCGGCCCCAGTCCCGCGGACGGCTCGGGCGCGGGCGGCGCAGCGGCGGGCACCTGGGCGGTGGCGGACACGGCCTCGGGGGCGGTCGGCCGCGCGTGGGGGTCGGTCACCACCTTCGGTCGCGCCGCCACCGTCTCGGCGGCGGCGGGCGGCGGTGCGACGGCCGCTTCCGGGCGCGCGACCTCGGCGGCCGGAGCCGTGGAGGCCGCGACGTCACCCGCGGTGCCCGGCACCACGTACCCATTGATGCGCAGCCACGCGAAGACGGCCTGGTTCACCAGCGCCTGCGCCGGCACGGCCATGTCGCGGCTCATCGCCTCGAGGCCACGCTGCAGGTGCGGCGCGATGACGACGGAGAGTTCGCCTGGGCTCATGGACGTGTCAGCTCCCGCGCAGGCCGTCCTGCCACGGCGTCTTCACCGCCGCGTCGGACAGCCACAAGAAGAGGGCCTTCATCTCGGCGTACTGCTGCTCTGCGATGCTGGCGAGGTTCGGGTGCAGCCCACCGAGGTCCGTCCCTTCCCACTCGAAGGACGGGATGTCCTGTGCGCGCGCGTTGCGGCCGCCGAAGAGGCGCTGGTCGCGGGCGCGCCACAGGCGCTGCGCCGACATGCCCGCGGCCAGGTCGAAGTCCTTCGGCGGCATCAGCGCCTCGGGCAGCGCGACGTCGTCGAGGCCGGCGCTCCAGCACAGCCAGCCGAGCGCGCTCCAGTCGGCGCGGGCCAGCCGCATCAGCGTGGGGATGTCGGCGCCGTCGAGATCCAACGTCTCGTCGAAGTCCACCGACTCGTCCTCGGCGGGATCGTCCTCGGACGGCCGCTCGTAGCTGCCGGACTCGAGGTCCACCGGGCCGTCCGGCAACAGCGTCGAGAGATCCGGCGGCAGCCACGGCGCCTCGGGCGTCATCATCTCGAGCAGCGCGCCGCGGATGAGCGACAGCCGGGTGGCGTACTTCTGCGCCATGGTCCGCACCTCGTCGAGGCTGCGCGCGGGCTGCTCGGGGAGGCCGCTGTAGTACGTCTCGGGCTTCTCCTTCGCCGGCCAGAAGTCGAAGCGCGGGAAGAGGAAGCGCAGGTAGTCGAGGAGGAACTCGGCCTGCTCCGGCTGCGCCGAGGCGAGGTCCGACGCGTCGCGCGACGCCTGCGCGTCGAGGCCCAGGCTCATCAGCACCAGCGCG
The DNA here is from genome assembly GCA_040755835.1 of Myxococcota bacterium. Taxonomy (GTDB): domain Bacteria; phylum Myxococcota; class Myxococcia; order Myxococcales; family Myxococcaceae; genus JADLDB01. The sequence continues at coordinate 16,531 of JBFMAB010000062.1, read as the reverse complement.
CGGGTGAAGAGGAACTCGGTCGAGCCCGGCGACACCAGCAGCGCCGCGTTGACGTAGTCGAGCGCCGCCCGCGACAGGAGCTTCTGGTCCAGCACCACCGCCAGCTTCCGCAGCACCGCCGCCGGCGCGGCGCCGCGCACGAGCGCGATGGCGAGCCCCGGCAGGTCGTCACCGGCCTCCTCCGCCAGCGCCTCGGCAGCCTCGGCGCGCATGGGCCGCGCGCGAGACGCGAGCGCCTCCAGCAGCGGCGCGGGCGACTTCGCGGCGGCCGCCGCGCGTGCCATGAGACACAGCCCTTCGGCCACGGCGCCCGCGTCGAAGCGCGCCTGCGCCAGCGCCCGCCACGCGTCGGCGGTGCGGCCCTCGTTCGCGAAGGCCTCGAGGCGCGGCGCCGCGTCGAGCGCCGACGGGTCGCCGTAGTCCACCGTGCGCAGCACCGTGCCCTCGGCGTCGAGCAGCTTCCAGGTACCGCTGGGCTGGCCGGCCGTGAAGCGCCCCTGCTGCACCACGATGCGCGGGTCGAGGAACGGCGAGTCTCCCGACACGCGGAACGTGGCGTCACCGTCGCGCTCACCGCCCGCCCAGTGGGAGTCCTCGCGCAATTCGCCGTCTCGCGACCAGATGCGCCAGCGGCCCTCGCGCTCGGCGGTCTCCTGGTCGGCCTCGCCCTTCGTCCACACGCCCTCGTCGGGGCGGTACTCGGCGCCGTCCTCCACCGAGGCCGGCTTGTCCGGGTACGGCTCGCCCGACGGCGTCACCCGGCGGCCTTCACCGTCGAAGTGGCGCACGCCCACGACGCGGCCGCGCACGTAGTCCATCTCGCTCCTGCGCACCTTCTCGCTCACGCCGCCTTCGTGCATGCGCTCGGTGGTGGGCTCGTCGCAGGCGTACCAGCGGCGGGTGCCGTGCAGCTGGCCGCCCACGAACTCGCCGTCCTGCGACACCTCGCCGTTCTCGTGGAAGCGCTTGAAGGGGCCGTGCGGCTGGCCGTCCTTGAAGACGCATTCATTCACCTTGCTTCCGTCGGGGCGCCAATAGCTGAAGGGGCCCTGCTTCCGGCCCTGGGCGTCGATGGTGCCCAGCTCCCACTCGTTGTCCTCCGCCACCCAGCGGGCCCTGGCGGGGACGCCCTCGGGGCGTTTCGGTGCGCGGCTCACGAAGCCGAGTGTCTACTCCAGGCCCGTGCAGGGCGGATCAGCTTCGACGCCCCGCCTGGCGCCTGGCGCGAACCATCAACAGCAGGAAGAGCGGCCCGCCCAGGAGCGCGGTGATGACGCCCACCGGCGGCTCGGTGTGGAAGACGCGGAACAGCACGCGCGCGGAGAGGTCCGCCAGCATGAGGAAGGCGGCGCCGAGGAAGGCGCTCGCCGGCAGCGTGAGCCGCTGGTCGGCGCCGAGGAGAAGCCGCGCCAGGTGCGGGACCAGGAGGCCCACGAAGCCGACCAGGCCCGACAGCGAGACGACGGCCGCGACCGCGAGGCTGGTGAGGACGAGCAGCCACAGCCGCGTGCGCCGCACGTCGAGGCCGAGGCTGTGCGCGTCCTCGTCGCCCAGCGTGAGGAGGTTGAGGCGCGGCGCGAGGACGAAGAGCGCCGTGACGCAGGCGAGCACCACGGCGGCGGTGACGCCCAGCGTGCCCCACGTCTCGTGGCCGAGCGCGCCGGCGAGCCAGAAGAGGATTTCGCCGAGCCGGTCCGGCGCGACCAGCGCCTTGATGAAGGTGATGGCCGCCAGCGCGAAGGCGTTGAAGATGACGCCGGCGAGCAGCGTGGTGTGCGGGGTAGGGCCTCCGGCGAGGCGGCCGACGAGCAGCACCAACAGCGTCGCGGACAGCGCCCCGCCGAGCGCGAAGACGCTGGTGGCCGACAGCTGCGCCACGGCCGTGGACAGCCCGAGCGCGAGCGCGATGGTGGCGCCCAGCGCCGCGCCGCCTGACACGCCGAGGACGAAGGGGTCCGCCAGCGGGTTGCGGAGGACGGACTGCAGCGCCGCGCCCGAGGCGGCGAGCGCCATGCCGACCAGCGCCGCGAGGACGACGCGCGGCAGGCGCAGCGAGAAGAAGATGGTTTCGTCGGGGCTGCCGGGCACCGACAGCTGCGCCCACGACAGCGGCTCCTCGCCGAAGGTGACGGCGAGCGCGAAGGAGCCCGCCGCCACGGCCGCGCAGCCGAGCGTCACCCGCACGAGCCTGGACACGCTGAAGCGGGCCGCCATGCGGAGGCCGAGTTACACGCGCGCCGGGGCGGGCGCCAGCGCCGGCGTCGGGCGCGGCGGCCGCGTGCCTCGAGGTGGGTGGCGCTCGACGGGGCGCTCGGCGAGCAGCGCCCCACCAGCGCCTCGACGCACGCGAGTCCGGCGCGGTGAGTGAGCGCTCGCGGCCGTCGCTCCGCGCCGGGGCGCGGCCGGGGTCGCGCACGGCCTCTGACTGACCGAACGTGCGCCGCCTTCGCCCCCGGGCCCGTCATCACCCTTCGCGCAACAGCGCGTTCAGCATGTCCTCGATGCGGGTGATCTTCTCGCGGACCTTCCCCGTCTGCCTGCCGGCCTCCACCTCGAGCCGGTCCAGGGCCAGCCAGTCCGCGTAGCTCACCACCTTCACGCCGCGCTCGGCCAACAGGCGCGGCAACCCGCCGGGTGATGGCCGCGCCTCGGGCACCAGCGCCGCGACGTCCTCGGCCACGCGCTCCGCCACCAAGACGCCGTCGGCCTTGTTGGTGCCGATGACGCCGAGCGGCCCGCGGCGAATCCACCCCACCGCGTACACGCGCGGGACCGTCGCCCCGTCGCGCTCCTTGACCCGGCCATCGACGTTCGGGATGACGCCCGCCTTCTCGTCGAACGGCACGCCGGGCACGGGCTGCCCGAAGTACCCGATGCTGCGGAACACGAGGCCCGCGTCGAGCTCGAAGAACTCGCCCGTTCCGCGCGCCTTCACGTCGTCGCCAACGGGCACCAGCGCGTTGCGCTCGACCTTCACTCCGCGCACCTTCCCGTCTTCGCCCAGCACCTCCACCGGCGACGCGAGGAACTCGAGCTTGAGCGTCCGCCTCGCCTCCGCCTTCGGCGCGTCGGCCACCTTCTGGAGGACCTCGAGGTTCCGCTTCGCGTTGGCGTCGAGCCGCGCCAGCGTCGTCTCGTCCACCTCGAGCTGCTTCGGATCCACGCGCACCGCCACGCCCGGCAGCGCGATGATGTCCTCCAGCTCGCCGGTGGTGAATGCCGCCTGCGCGGGCCCGCGGCGCGCGAGCACCACCACCTCCTCCAGCGGGCTGCGCCTCAGCGCGTCGAGCGCGTAGTCGGCGATGTCCGTCTTCGCGAGCTCGTCGCGATCGCGCAGCAGCACGCGCGAGATGTCGAGCGCGACGTTGCCCGCTCCGACCACCACCGCGCGCTTCTTGCCCAGGTCGAACGGGAAGTCGCGGAAGTCGGGGTGGCCGTTGTACCAGCCGACGAAGGCGGTGGCCGCGTGGCAGCCCGTCAGCTCCTCCCCGGGAATCCCGAGGCGCCGGTCGCCGCTCGAGCCGATCGCGTAGACGACCTGGTCGTAGTGCGACAGGAGCTCCTCGTGCGAGACGTCCTTCCCCACCGTGACGTGCCCGAAGAAGCGGAAGCGGCCGTGCTGCGCCGTCTTCTCGAAGGTGCGCGTCACCGACTTGATCTTCTGGTGGTCGGGCGCGACGCCCGCGCGCACCAGGCCGAACGGCGTCGGCAGCCGCTCGATGAGGTCCACCGAAAACACCGGCGCGGCGCGCTTGAGCAACGCCTCGCTCACGAAGAAGCCCGCCGGCCCGGCGCCCACCACCGCCACGCGCACCGGGCGCTCCGCCGTCCCCAACGCACCCATCACTTCGTCCCTCCGTCCCCGCGCACTGTCGGCCTCGCGCGCACGCCCAGCGCGTTGGGAATGCGCCACTGGTGATCGTTCCCGTCCGACGTGAAGAAGCCCGTCTCGTAGCTGCCGGACAGGTCCAGCTTCAGCCCGTCGGCGCGAATGGACAGGCTCGCCTCGGGGCCGCCCTCGACGTGCATCGCGCGCACGAGCCCCAGCGGCAGCGCGAGCAGCCGCTGGTTCAGCTCCACCATCTCGAATGGCGTGCGCGTGAAGAGGAACAACACCCGGCCCTGCGCGTCCTGCGCGACGAGCGCCTCGCTCCACGTGCGTCCGTTGGGGCTCCACACGTTGACGCCGGGCGCCTTGAGGAGCCGCAGGTTCTGCACCGCCGAGCCGTACCCGGCGATGCGCTCCCCCGCGTCGGGCGCGTCCCGGTCCACCATCACCGCGGGCGCGCCGCCGTCGAGCGACCCGAAGGCCAACACCGACTGGTAGCTGGACTTCCAGCGGCCGTTGTTCACGTGCTCGCCGTGGCGGAGGTAGCCGACGTTCTTCCGGTAGTCCGTCTGGTACATGCCGGCGTTGATGGCGGCGACGAAGCCCTGCTCGTCCGCCCACTGCCCGGCCGTCCTGGTCGCGCCGCCGTGCTCGGACGCCAGCGCGAAGTCGAGGTCGGCCAGCGCCGGGTCCACGCGCACCACGTGCAGGCGCCCGTCGCCGGCCTCCGGCCGCTTCTCCAGCTCGAAGGTCCGGTATTCCACACCGGGCGCGAGCGAGCGCCACCGCTCCGCCGGCGGCGCGGCCACGACCAGGGCGAGCAGGAGAGCGGTCATGCTTCGCTTCGGACGGACGAGAGCGCGGCCGGCTTTCGCCTACCACTCGGTCCGCGTGACGACGGGCAGCTGCAGCGCCCGCTCGCGGTCGAGGTCCAGGTTGCCGACGTGCAGCGAGATGGGTGACTGCACCCACTTGTAGATGCTCTGGGTGAAGAGGCGGACGAACTTCTTCATGTGCGCCTCCAGGGTGGCCTTCGGCACCTCGGGGAAGATGGACTCGAGCGCGACGAGCACCTCGGCCGGGCCCATCTTCTCGCCGGCGAACAGGTGGAAGCACGCGTCGAGGATGGGGAACGGCATCAGCTCCTCCTCGCCCACCTGGTCGTGCGCCAGCTCGGGGCCCGCGGGCCGCGCGGTGACGGCGGCGATGCCCTGGTACCCGTGCTTCTCGAAGAGGTACTCGAGCAGGTACATCACCACCGTCTTCGGCAGGTTGGCGATGACCGCGAGCGCGCCCATCAGGTCGCCGCCGATGGTGGTGTAGCCGACGGCCTTCTCGGACATGTTGCCCGTCTGCAGGAAGAGCCCGCCGGAGCTGTTGGCCCAGTTCCACATGCGCTGCGCGCGCAGCCGCGCCTGAATGTTCTGCAGCGTCACCGGCGTCGGCTCCTTGCCGTCGCCCAGCATCGCCTTCGTCGCCTCGAGCTCGCGCTCGAAGGCGTCGTCGATGGACAGCACGGTGAACTTCACGCCCAGCTCCTTCGCGATGAGCGCCGCGGCGTCGCGCGTGCCCTGCGAGGAATAGCGGGTCGGCATGTAGAAGGTCTCGATGGGCACGCCCGCGCGCGAGGCCCAGCGGTGCGCGATGAGCAGCGTGAGCAGCGAGTCGCGGCCGCCCGACAGCGCGATGCCCACGCAGCGGAAGCCCTTCGTCTTCTCGTAGTAGTCGCCGATGCCCAGCGCGAGCGCGTCCAGCAGGTCCTCGCACCACGCCTCCTTCGGCGTGCGCGCCGGCGGCGGGCCGGGGAGGAAGAAGCTGCGGTTCGGCGGCACGGGGTACTTCAAGGCGCCGCGCTGCGTCGCCACGTCCACCGTCACCATCGGCACCTTCGTCTCCCGCGCGGCGAAGGCCTTGTGGTCGTCCCGCCAGGTGGTGTTCTCGGTGCGCAGCCGCAGCGTGCGGTCCAGGTCCACCACCGCCGCCGCCCACGCCTGCCGGAAGCGCGGCAGCTCGAGCAGCATGCGTCCGTTCTGGTTGACGAAGCCCCCGCCGTCGAAGACGAGCCCGTCCTGCGCGCCCACCTGGTTGACGTACGCGACGGTGCACTGGTGGTCGCCCGCGCGCGTGGACACCAGCTCGCGGCGGGTGCCGTCGACGCCCACGCGGAACGGCGATGCCGACAGGTTGCACACCAGCTCGGCGCCCGAGTACGCGCGGCGTCGCATCGGCCCGTCCGCGCTCCAGATGTCCTCGCACACCTCCGCCGCCAACACGCCGAAGTCGCACTGGAAGAGCAGGTCGCCCAGCGGCACGCCGCGGTGTGTCTCCTTCATGCCGGCGTAGCCGCGCGAGAAGGTCCGGCCCTCGTAGAAGACGTTGTAGGTGGGCAGCTTCTCCTTGGGCACCAGCCCGTGGATGCGCCCGCCCGCCACCACCGCGGCGCAGTTGTAGCGAAGCCCCTGGTGCGCGACGGACACGCCCAGCACCGACACCAGCTTCAGCGACGCCGTCTCCTGCGCGTAACGCTCCAGCTCGGCCCACTGCCGGTCCACGAAGGCCTGCCACTGCACCAGGTCCTCCTGCGGGTAGCCGCCCACCAGCTGCTCGGGGAAGAGCGCCACGGTGACGTCGGCCGCGGCCATCTCCCTCGCCATGTCGAGCGCACGCGAGACGTTGGCGCCGAACGCGCCCACCGTGGTGTTCACCGCGCCCAGGCCCACCTTCACCAGTCGCATCGTCGACGCTCCTCGACGGGGACTCTAGCCGCGCCCCGGCGGGGATGGGCCGAAAGCGCTCGCACCAGGGCAGGAGGACGAGCGCCGTGGGCGCCCGCGGCGCCTGGGGTGGCCGTCAAGGCTCCTCGCCCCGCGACGGCCCCGGGCCCCACACCATGCGCACTGGCCCCGCGCGCGGCACGACGCCGGCCAGCAGCCGGCCCAGCTCCTCGACGCGGAAGGGTTTCGCGAGGAAGTGGAAGTCGGGCTCGAGGTCGCGGGTCAATTCGCCGGAGTAGCCGCTCGCCACGACGACGAAGAGGTCGGGGCGATCTTCCCGGAGGCGCCGCGCCAGCTGCACACCCGACAGCTCGCCGGGCATCACCACGTCGGTGAAGAGGACGTCGACGCTGCCCCGGAGCGCCTCCCAGCGGGCCAGCGCCTCCGCCGCGTGGCGCGCCTCCTCCACCTCGTGGCCGAGGCCCGCCAGCGTGCGGGCCAGCGCGCGCCGCACGTCGTCGCTGTCCTCGACCAGCAGCACCTTGAGCCGCGCCGTCCCGACGGGCGTCCGCGGCGCGAGCGTCAGCGGCTCCTCCACAGGCGGCGCCGTCGCGGGGAACTTGAGCCGGAAGGTGGCGCCCTGGCCGGGCGCGCTCTCAACCTCGACCACCCCGCCGTGCTGCTTGACCACGCCGTACACCGTGGCGAGCCCCAGCCCGGTGCCGCGCCCGTTCGGGCGCCGCGTGAAGAACGGCTCGAAGATGTGCGGCAGCGTCTGCGCGTCGATGCCGTGGCCCGTGTCGGTCACCGTCAACGACACGGTACGGCCGTTGTCGCCAGGCCCGGTGCGGATGGTCAGCGTCCCGCCGTCGGGCATCGCGTCGCGCGCGTTCACCACCAGGTTCATCACTGCCTGCTCTGCCGCCGCGACGTCGACGTTCACCCAGGTGGGGCCTTCGGCCGGCGCGTGCACCACGGTGATGTTCTCGGGCACCACGCGGGTCAGCAGCTTCACCAGGTCGCCCACCAGCGCGTCGAGCGACACCACCCGCTGTTGGAGGCTCTGCCGACGGCTGAAGGCGAGCAGCTTGCGCGTCACGTCGGCCGCGAGCTGTGCGCTCTGCTCCAGCTCGCGCAACAGCTCGCGCGCGTCGTCCGGGAGGTCGGCGCGCCGCAGCAGCAGGCTCAGGTTCATCTGCTGCACGGCGAGCAGGTTGTTGAAGTCGTGCGCCACGCCGCCGGCCAGGTGGCCCACCGCCTCGAGGCGCTGCGCCTGCCTCAAGTCCTCCTCGAGGCGCCGGCGCTCGGTGACGTCTTCCTTCATCGCCACGTAGTGCGTGAGCCGGCCCGCGGCGTCGCGCAGCGGCGACACCACCATCGCCTCGCGGTACGGCTCGCCGCCCTTGCGGCGGTTGGTCAATTCGCCCCGCCAGGTGCGGCCCTGCGAGATGGTGGCCCACAGGTGCGCGTGCACGTCGCCCGGCGTCTCGGGCGACTTGAGGAGCCGCGGGTTCTGCCCGCGCACCTCGTCCGCGGCGTAGCCCGTCAGCGTCGTGAAGGCGCCGTTCACATAGGTGATGGCGCCCTTCAAGTCCGTCACCATGATGGCCATGGGGCTCTGCTCGATGATCTGCGAGAGCCGCAACAGCTCCGCGTCGCGGGCCCTTCGCTCGGAGACGTCGCGGAACACGCCCAGCAGCACCTGCGTGCCGTCGCCCAGCGCGAGGCGCCGCCCGGCGAACTCGACGGGCACGCGCGCGCCATCGCTTCGCTCCACCTCGAGCAGCGCCAGCTCGCCGCCCGGAGGCTCGACGCCGTCACGCCGCGCTTCGAAGCGCGCCTTCGCCAACGGCCGCAGCTCCTCGGGGAAGAGGGTCTCGTGCGAGCGGCCCAGCAGCGCCTCGCGCGAGTAGCCCAGCAACACCTCGGCCTGTGGGTTGGCGTCGAGGACGCGCCCGTCGACGCTGGCGACGATGATGGCGTCGCGCAGGCCCTCGAACAGCGTCCGCTGGTACGCCTCGGCGTCGCGCAACGCCCGCTCGGCCTGCACGCGGTCGGAGATGTCGTGGATGATGGAGAACAGCAGCTTCCTGCCGTCGACCTCCACCGGGCTCGAGTTCACCGCGACGTCACGCACCTCGCCGCTCGCCAGCCGGTGGCGGAACTCGAAATAGTCCGCTTCACGGGCGGTGGCGCGCGACAAGCTGTGTCGCACCGCAGGCTCGCCGGCGACGTTGATGTCCCAGATGTGCATCGCGAGCAGCTGCTCGCGCTCGTAGCCATAGAAGGCGAGGGCGGCGGGGTTGGCGTCGACGATGCGCCCGTCGTCGGGGTCGATGAGCAGCTTCACGCCGGAGTGGGAGTGGAAGAGCGCCTCGAGGAGTCGGACGCCTTCGTGGGTTCCCCGCTCGGTCATGGCGGTGCTCATAACAGAGCCGCGCAGCCGCGATGCATCCGGCCCGCGCCTTGTCGGCGGGGGTTTCGTCAGGACACCCGGGCCCAATCGACGACCGGCACCGGCCGGTCGTGCAGCCGGTACTCCACGGCGCTGCGCAGGCCGATGACGTCGCCACCCACCTCCACCGGCACCTCGCGGTCGAACTCCATGCGGCAGTGGGTGAGCAGGAAATCGTGGCTGTCGGGCAGCGGGTGCTCGCCGCGCCACAGCCGCCGCAGGTGCCGCGTGGCCTGGCCCGCGCTGGCCGCATACACGCGCACGTGCATGCGCCCGGGCAGCGTGCGCGCGAGGTGCAGGCCCTTGAAGCCGAAGCCCAGGTCCGTCGTCGTGCCCGCGCCGGCGACGCCGTAGACGCCGTCGTACAGCACCGCGCCCGGGCCCGAGTCCGGTACCTCGCGCAGCGCGCCCTCGGCCGTCACCATCATCGCCGGGGCGCCGAGGTTGACGAGGCGCACGCGCGGCCGCTCCCTGCGCAGCAGGTTCCGCGGAATGGTGCGCCCGAAGATGCTCGCCATGTAGCCGGTGAAGCCCTCGGCGAGGAACGAGAGGCGCTTCGGGAAGGCGGCGCGCTGCAGCTTGTAGTCGTGCAGGAGCTCCGCGTCCCAGCCGGCGCCGGCGAAGGGCGTGAGGCGCCCTTCCACCTCGACGAGGCCGTAGTCGCTGGTGGGCGGCGCCCTGAGGCCGCGCTCGACCATCTGCGCGACCTGGTCGATGGCGGCGCGCGGGCGCGGCGCCTTCGTGGAGATGGCCCAGCCGTTGCCGGTACCCAGCGGCACGAGGCCGAACGGCGGGAAGGCCACGTCGCGCGCGCGCAGGGCGTCGAGCAGCGCGATGGCGGTGCCGTCACCGCCGCCGGACAGCACGAGCGCGGGCGGCGCCTGACGCGACGCCGTCTCGTCGACGAAGCGCTCGAGGTCCGACAGCGACTGGGTGGCGATGACGCGCGCCGTGGGCAGCTTCGCCTTGGCCATCGCGGCGAAGGCGTGGGAGCCCTTCCGGGCGCTCAGGTTGACGACGACCGCGATGTCCATGCAGGAGAGAAAGCCGCCCGCACGTCATGCGTCTGTCAGCAGGCCACCGACGGGCGGGACCCCGCTGGACGGGCAGGTTCGGCGCACCGCCGCGCGGGCCTTGGCGACGTCGTGGGGGTGGTCCGTGAGCGGGGCCGTGCGCGAAGCGGTCAGCCCCTCGGCGCCCACGCGCTGACGCACGCGCACCTGGAAGCGCTTTGGGACGTCCCCACGGCCCAAACCTCTTCCACCTGGCCTCGTCCGCACCTTCCGCCTCGCGCCGAGGCGCTGAGTGCAACACGCACGGCGGCCGACGCGCGCGCCCCCACCCACCGCGAGGCCACCCGCTCCGCGCCTACGCCACCGGCTCATCGAGCTCCGGCGCGTCGTGCGCGTGCGTCGACCGCAGCACCTCGGCGTGCTCGTGCTCACCCTCGGCGAACAGCGTGTCCTCGCACTTCAGCAGCAGCGCCTCGAGGCCCGCCCGGGTGGCCGCGGAGATGGCCACGCCACCGCGGGCGCGGACGAGCGCGTCGGCCTCCGCGGCCGACAGCCGGTCCACCTTGTTCCACACCAGCACGCGCGGCCGCTGCGACAGCTCGAGCGAGGCGAGGATCTTCTCCACCGCCTCCACCTGCGCGTCGCGCGCCGGGTCCGCCGCATCGATGACGTGGAGCAGCAGCGACGCGTCCTCCAGCTCCTCCAGCGTCGCGCGGAAGGCGGCCACCAGGTCCTTCGGCAGGTCGCGAATGAAGCCCACCGTGTCAGTGATGATGACCTCGTGCTCGCGCGGGAAGCGCAGGCGCCGGCTGGTCGGGTCCAGCGTGGCGAACAGCTTGTCCTCGGCCAGCACCTCGGACTTCGTGAGCGCGTTGAGCAGCGTGGATTTGCCGGCGTTGGTGTAGCCGACGATGGAGATGACGGGCAGCTCGCGGCGCGTACGCTGGCGGCGGCGCGTCCGGCGATCGGAGGACAATTGCCCGATCTTCCTCTCGAGGAAGGCGATGCGGTCGCGCACGCGGCGGCGGTCGAGCTCGAGCTTCGTCTCGCCGGGTCCGCGGCCGCCGACGCCGCCGCCGCCCGACAGGCGGGACAGCGACGAGTCGGCCTGCACGAGCCGCGGCATCAGGTACTTCAGCTGCGCGAGCTCGACCTGCAGCCTGCCTTCGCCGGACTGCGCGCGCTGCGCGAAGATGTCGAGGATGAGCTGCGTGCGGTCGAGCACCTTCATGCTCGTGGCCTCGCCGATGTGCCGCGCCTGCGAGGCCGAGAGGTCCTGGTCGAAGACGAGCACCTCGGCCAGCTTCTGCATCGCGCGCAGGTTCAGCTCGTCCAGCTTGCCGCGGCCGATGAGGTACTTCGGGTCGGCCGAGCGGCGCACCTGGAGCAGCTCGTCCACCACCTCGACGCCGGCGGTGCGCGCGAGCTCCTTGAGCTCTTCCAGCGACGCCTCGCTGGCAGCCCTCCTGCCGTCCAGGCACACCGCCACCAGCACGGCGCGCTCCTTCTCCGACACGCGCCGCGCCTGGCTGCCCTGGGCGAGCTCGTCCTCGAGCGCCTCGACGGTGGCGGCGAAGTCGGGCTGCTCGTGCACGTCGCGCACGGTCTCGGTGCGCCACAGCTCGCCGCCCGCGTTCTCCGGCAACAGGTGCCCGTAGTGCAGCACGCCAGGCAGCCCGTCGTCGCGCACGCCGATGGCCGCGACGAGGTCGAGGCGCAACAGCGCGAGGTCGGTCAGATCGTCGCGGGTGAGCGGCTCGCTCTTCAGGTGCGTGTGCACCAGCCGCAGGCCGCGCAGGCGCACCTGCCCGGCGCGCGCGCGGCCGATGTCCGGTAACTCCAGCTGGTGCGCGTTGCCGACGATGACGTGCTGCACCTCGCCCTTGCGCGACAGCAGCACGCCCACCTGCCGGTTCGTCGCGCGCGAAAACTCGGTGAGGTGCCGCGCCAATTCGGGGCTGACGATTTCCTCGGGCGAGACGCGCCGGCGGAAGGTGTTGCGCAGGTGCTTGAGCTCGGACGGTTTGAGGCCGAGCGTGTTGCCGAAGGGCTCGTTCATGGAAGGCGCGCTGCTCATAGCACCGCCGGTGCGCGGCGGATCGACCGCGAGGGACGCCGCGCCCTGACGTAGAGTCACCCCTCATGCGTGCACTCCCCCGCGTCCTCGGCGTGCTGTGCCTGCTCTCGCTCGTCGCCTGCAACGAGGAGCCGCCACCGCCGCCGCCTCCCGCCCCGGCGCCCGTCCCCAAGCCGAAGGCGCAGCCCGATGCGGGCACGCCCGACGGCGGCGCCCCGGAGGGCGGCGTCGGGGACGCGGGCGCAGAGGACGGCGGCGGCCCGGGCGCGGGCGCAGAGGATGGAGGCGCCCCGGACGCGGGCGCAGAGGACGGCGGCGACGACGACGCGGGCATGTCCGACGCGACGGCCCACGTGACCTCGAAGCCCGCGGGCGCGACCGTCCTCCTCGACGGGCAGCCCATCGGTCCGACGCCCATCGACGTCCCGCTCGTGTCGGGCCGAAAGCAGGTGCTGGAGGTGTCGCTCCAGGGTCACGTCGCGCTTTTGCGCGAGCTCGAGGCCGCCGCGGGCGACCGACTCACCGTCGACGCGGTGCTCAAGCCCGGCGCCACGCTCGAGGTGACGTCCGATCCCCCCGACGCCTCTGTGACGGTGAACGGCCAGCTGGTGCTCGCGAGCACGCCCGGCGTGACGAAGGCCTTCCCGCCGGGCGCGGTGGAGGTGGTGGTGTCGTCGCCCGGCTACGATGACTTCAGGAGGAAGCTCAAGGCGAAGGCCGGCGCGCAGAAGCTCGACGCGAAGCTCAAGGCCAGGGTGAAGGTGGCCGTCACCTCGTCGCCCCCCGGCGCCTCCGTCACGCTGGACGGCGCGGACGCGGGCGTCACCCCGGTCGAGCTGCTGTTGTCCACGCAGCGCACCTACACCCTCGTCGTCACCAAGGCCGGCTGGTCCACGGTGAAGAAGGTGCTGAAGAAGCCCGACGGCGAGCCGGTCGACTTCCAACTCGTCGACCTCGAGCTGGAGCAGCTGAAGGCCAACGTGGCGAAGGCGCTGAAGGCGTACGACGCGGCCAACGAAGTGCTGGAGAACGCGCAGAAGCACCCCGAGCGCCAGGCGCAGCTGGAGGCCGCCGAGGAGGCGATGACGAAGGCCACCGTCGCCCTCGAGGAGGCCGAGAGTGCGCTGGCCGCCGCGAAGTCGAAGCGCGCGCGCTGACGCTACTTCTTTGAGGCGGCGACGGCGCGAGCGAGCTCCTCATCGAGCGCCCGCCGCGAGTCGTCCTGCTCCAGCCGCGCGATGCGCGCCGACGTCGCGTCCACCGGGGCGGAGCGCGACGGACCGCCGAAGATGGCGCGGAACAGCGCCACCACCGCGAAGACGGCCAGCGCCACCAGGCCCACCTTCAGCGCGACGGCTGCCAGCCCCACGGCGAGGCCGACGAGGCCGACCAGCAGCCCGGCCACCGGCGGTCCCAGCACCACGATGGCGGCCAGCACCAGCAACACCATCAGCCACTGGGGAAGTCCACGGGTCCTCGTCATCGCCACGGCTCCTCTCTTCGCGGTCCGAGGCGCCCTACGGCGGAGGCCCGCAGCGATTGCGTGGGCCTCCTTCCCGCCCGCCGTCGTCCAGCCTGTCGTCCGAGGAGGGACGGTTCGATGCCGTCGATGGCCGCTGGCGCCTGTACGCCCGCGGGGGGCGCGCGCCAGCCCCGGCGCGTGCGGGTAGGCTGCGGGCCCGAGTGCGCTCCGTCTTCGCCATCCTGCTCGCCTGCGCGCTCCTCACCGCCTGCCGCGAGCGGCCGTCTCCGCAGGTCGTGGAGTCGCCGGACGCGGGTGCGTCCGACGACGACGCTGGCCCTTCGCCCGAAGCCGAAGACGCGGGGCCGCCGGCCGTCGTCGCTTCGCCCGAGCCCGAGTGGTTCGATGTGACGCCCATACCCGAGCGCCTCGAGCGGGTGAACACCGAGCTGGTGGTGAAGGACGGCGAGCCCGACTTCGTGCCGCAGCACTTCCCCACCGACTACGCGCTCGTCGACGGGGTGCTCACGTTCCGCGGTGGGCCGCACCGCGCCGGCGGCGCGTGGGGCCACATTCCCCGCGACCCGGTGAAGCTGGAACTCGCCTGGCAGCTCAAGACGGGGCGCAGCAAGGCGCCGTGGTTCGGTGGCGCGGGGTGGACGGGGCAGCCGGCGATCGTCCGGTGGCCCGCCGTCATCCGCCACTCGATGCCGCGGCTCGGGCGCTTCCGCCGCGACGACGCGCTCGTCGAGGTCATCCAGGGCAGCCTCGACGGCCACGTGTACTTCCTCGACCTCTACACGGGCGAGAAGACGCGCAAGCCCATCAACACCGGCAACCCCATCAAGGGCAGCGTCTCGGTGGACCCACGCGGCTACCCGCTGCTCTTCGTCGGCCAGGGCATTCCGGAGAAGCCGAAGCTGGGGCTGCACGTGTACGAGCTGATCGGGCACTCCGAGGTGTTTCTGCTGCCGGGCCGCGACCAGGACGCACCGCGCGGCTGGGGCGCGTTCGACTCGAGCGGGTTGCTCAACCGCACCACCGACACCTACTTCCAGCCGGGAGAGAACGGGCTGTTCTACTTCCTCAAGCTGAACACGGTGTTCGACCCGGTGGCGCTCACGCTGTCGGTGGCGCCCCGCGTGACGCGCTACCGCTACCAGCAGGCGAAGCAGCGGCAGTTCGGCATCGAGAACTCCATCTCGGTGGCGAAGAACCTGGCCTTCTTCGCGGACAACGGCGGCAACATCCAGGCGCTGGACCTGCGCACCTTCCAGCCGGTGTGGAGCTTCGACGCGGGCGACGACACCGACGCGAGCCTGGCGCTGGAGCTCGAGGACGGCGCGCCGGTGCTCTACACCGGCTGCGAGGTCGACAAGACAGGCCCGAAGGGGAAGACGCACCTGCGCAAGCTGGACGGGCTGACGGGCGCGCAGAGGTGGGAGGTGACGCTCCCCTGCCAGGGCGCGCGGACGCCGAAGAAGATTGACGCGGGCGTCTTCGCGACGCCAGCGGTGGGCACGGGCGACGTCGCCGACCTCGTGTACTTCACGCTCGCGCGCTGCCCGGACCTCGAGAGCGGCAAGCTGGTGGCGCTGGACAAGGCGACGGGCCGTGAGGTGTGGAGCCTGGACCTGCCGCACTACGCGTGGTCGTCACCGACGCTGGTGAAGGCCCTGGACGGACACTCGTACCTCCTGCAGGGCGACATTCGCGGGCTGGTGCGGCTGTTCGACGCGCGCGACGGCCGCGAGGTGGCCCGCATCGACCTGCCCGGCGAGGTGGAGGCCTCGCCCGCGGTGTTCGAGGACCGCGTGGTGCTGGGCGCGCGCAACGACACCATCTACGGGCTGCGCATCGTCGGGGCTCAGGGCGGCGAGACACAGTAGCCGCTGGTTACGTCACAGGTGGTGCCCTGCCAGCAGGTGAAGCCCGGCGAGTTGCAGCGCGGGATGCAGATGCCGCTGCCGAAGGCCTGGGTGTTCACCTCGCACACGTAGCCGGCACGGCACGTCGACTGGCCGAGCCGCGGTCCCGGGCAGGTGGCGAGGCACAGCGGGCCGGTCGCATTCTGCGGGTTGAAGCACGTCGAGCCGCCCCCGCACGTCGCCGTCGGCGAGCCGCACGAGCGCGAGCAGTAGCCGCCGGGCCAGCCGGTGGGCTGACCGAAGATCGTCTCGGGGATGCAGAAGCCGGTGTTGGGCGGCTGGCACTGCGGATCGGACTGGCACGTCTGGCCCACCACCGGCGGCGTGCCCGCGTCCATCGTCGGCGGAACGCACACGCCGCCCGCGCACGTCAGGCCGGCGGGGCACGCGAAGCACGCCTGGCCGAACGCGCCGCAGAAGCTGTCCGTCTCGAGCGCCGGAGGCACGCACACGGTACCCGCGCAGCAGCCGCGGCAGTTCACTGCCGAGCACACCGTCGTCCCACCGCCACCACCAGAGCCACCACCAGAGCCACCACCAGAGCCACCACCGATGCCGCCGGCGAAGCCACCGCCGAAGCCACCGCCGAAGCCACCGCCGAAGCCACCGCCGAAGCCTCCGCCGAAGCCTCCGCCGAAGCCTCCGCCGAAGCCTCCGCCGAAGCCTCCGCCCACGCCGCCGCCGAAGCCTCCGCCGAAGCCTCCGCCGAAGCCTCCGCCCACGCCGCCGCCCACGCCGCCGCCCACGCCGCCGCCCACGCCGCCGCCGATGCCACCGGCGAAGCCGCCACCAGCGCCTCCGCCCACGGGGCTCTGGCACACAAAGTTGATGCAGCGCTGGCCGATGGAGGTGTTGCACTGGACGCATGCGTTGCCGCCAGCGCCACAGAAGAAGTCGGTACCGTTGGTCGGCGGAGCGATGCAGCTACCGGCGAAGACACAGCCCGCGCAGGTTGAGCCGCCTCCACCCGTGCCGCCACCGAACGCCCCACCGCCCGCACCACCCGCGAAGCCGCCGCCCGCGCCACCGGCGAAGCCACCGCCCGCGCCGCCC
>JBFMAB010000061.1:9997-18221 GCA_040755835.1 Myxococcota bacterium | reverse complement strand
ATAGGAAGTGGCTGCCGGCCAATTCGGCGCCTCTCGTCGTCGCCAAAAGTCAACCGGACAATGGCTTCGTCGGCACTCTGCTGCTGCGCAATCGAGACGTCGGTGACATGGATGGCGACGGAGTGGAGGAGTACGTGCTCGACTTTGTCGACTGGGCACCCTTCATGATGCAGGATGGCGCCAACGGCAGCATGGCGAGTCCCCTGCGCCTTGCAGAGGAAGGGCCGGTCGGGGCCCTCTTCTTCAGCCTCCCGGAAGTGACAGTCGCCGATTGCACGGCATGCTCGCGACCGCCGGCGCGCGGATTCCACGTCGCCCGCCTTCGTACCAAAGACGGGCTGTATGTCATTGATGGCTCACTTGCCAATGTCTCCAATATGCCGGGGAGCACAGCCGCGAGCGCTGGGTATTTCCGGGCAATGGGGAAAGGCATTATAAAGAATACAAACAATAATACAACGCGGTCTTTCGCGACCGTCGGAGTGACGTCGCAGTGTCTCTTCCCGCTGGAAGACTGCGACATGTACGAGTTGACGATGCAGGCGGAAGGGGCAGACCTGGTCATCAAGGTGAAGTCCAGCCCTCCGTGAGGAGTCCGGGGCGGCCCTGGCCCGTCGAGCGGCTGCCCCGTCGCTCCCCCTTGCCCATGGGAGGCGAGGGGGAGCGATGTCTTTCAGTCCGTCGACGCTTCGGCGCCGCTGCGCTTCTTCAGCGTACCCATCAGGCGGTCCAGCCACATGTTGCTGATGCCGAAGTTCGTCTCGGGGTCGGCGAAGTGGTGCGACATGTGGTGGCTCCGCAGCTTTCTGCCCCAGCCGGTGAGCGGCTTGCGGAAGTGCGTCGACCAGTGGAGGAAGTCGTACCAGAGGTAGCCGAACAAGAGCCCCGTCCACCACGGCACCGTCACCGCCGGGCGGTGCAGGAGGTACAGGGCGCCGCCGATGGCGCTCGCAAGGCCGATGGAGACCGCCAGCGGCATCACCAGCCGCGAGTCATCGTCCGGGTACTTGTGGTGGAAGCCATGGACGATGTCGTGGAAGCGCCGGCTGATGGGGCCGATGCCCAGCCAGTGAAACACCTTCTTGTGGATGAAGTACTCCATCACCTGCCAGGTGAAGAAGCCCAGGGGAAGCATCGCCACCGTCTTCACCGGGTCCGTGACGCCGTTGAACAGCGCGTAGCCGAGGACGCCGAGGCCGATGGGAATCCAGAAGACGAAAGGCATCGCCGGGTGCACCTTCGAGAAGAACTCGAAGAAGTCGCTCTCGAACATGCGGCCGCGCTGGTGACGGATGTAGTCCTTCATGAGGTGAGCCTCCTAACCGATGCCCGGCGGCGCTTTCAACTCGTCCGGCCCTTCGCCGACACGCCTGTGCTGCGCGCCAACGAGTTGGAACGACACGGGAAACCTCAAAAAAGCGTGTGACACCTCGTACACTTCGGGCGTGTGGCGCTACCTCCAGAACCACGAGGCCTTCGTGCGGCGGGCGCTCGAGGAGCCGCACGACGCCGCGTACTGGGAAGGGCTCGCGGCGTTCCATGACCAGCAGCTGCGCTTCATGCAGCACGAGCGGCTCATTCACCTGCTCGTCACGCTGACTGTCGCGGTGCTGACGCTGGGCTCCATCGCCTTCGTGGCGCTCGCGCCGATGCTCGCGGGCTTCGCGCTCGCCGCCGTGCTGCTGGGGCTCGTCTCGGCGTACCTGGTGCACTACTTCCGCCTCGAGAACGGCGTGCAGCGCTGGTACCACCTCGCCAACCGCATCGCCGAAAAGCGGGGCGTGGTGCACGCGCGCTACGACGGAACCTGAAGGCGACCTCGCGCGTTCGACGTGGCTGGTCGTAGTCAGCGCGCCACGCGTCGGCTACGAAGGTCTCTTCACCCTGGGGGAACACGGACATGACTCGACTCATGAAGCTCGCCGCGCTCGCGGCGCTCACCGTGGCTGGCGCGGCGCACGCCTTCTGCGGCTTCTACGTCTCCAGCGGCGGAGCGGACCTCTTCGCCGACGCGTCGATGGTGGTGCTGATGCGCGACGGCACGCGCACCGTGCTGTCGATGCA
Organism: Myxococcota bacterium; assembly: GCA_040755835.1. Taxonomy (GTDB): domain Bacteria; phylum Myxococcota; class Myxococcia; order Myxococcales; family Myxococcaceae; genus JADLDB01. The sequence goes on along the minus strand of JBFMAB010000061.1, from coordinate 16,157 downwards.
GAACAACTACCGCGGCCCGCCGGAGGACTTCGCGCTCGTCATCCCCGTGCCGGTGGTGCTGCAGAAGCAGAACGTGAAGACGCTGCCCAACGAGGTCTTCGCGCGCATCGACCAGCTCGCCTCGCCGCGACTCGTCGAGGAGTACGAGCCGGGCAACTGCCCGCCGCCGCCGATGGTCGCGATGGCGGGCGCGCCGATGCAGGAGGGCGGCAGGCCGCGCGATCTCGGCGTGAAGGTCGAGGCGAAGTTCGACGTGGACGAGTACCAGATCGTCATCCTCTCGGCGAAGGACTCCATGGGCCTGGAGAGCTGGCTGAAGGAGAACAAGTACCAGATCCCCGCGAACGCGGCGCCGCTGCTCAAGCCGTACGTGCAGACGAACTGGAAGTTCTTCGTCGCGAAGGTGAACGCGAAGAAGGTGAAGTTCGTGAATGGGCAGGCGGTGCTGTCGCCCTTGCGCTTCTCCTACGACCACGAGTCCTTCCAGCTGCCGGTGCGGCTGGGCCTGGCGAACTCGGCCGGCACGCAGGACCTCATCGTCCACGTCATCGCGAAGCAGCGCTACGAGGTGGCGAACCTGAAGAACGTGCTGGTGCCCACCAACGTGCGCGTGTCGCCGGCGGTGGAGCCGGAGTTCGGCGCGTTCTACGCGGACCTGCTCGGCCGCACCTTCAAGGCCAACCCGGGCGCCGCGGTGACGGAGTTCGCGTGGAAGGGCGCGCTGCCGCCGCCGCAGCGCATGGTGGACCAGGGCATCTACGGCGTGACGTGCGACCCGTGCCCGCCGCCGGTGCCGGTGGACGATCCGCTCGCGCGCTTCCTCGGCGCCGACGTGCTGCCCGGCATCAAGACGGACGAGGACGTGGCGAGGTTCGCGCGGGAGAGCACCATCACCCGGCTGCACCTGCGCTACACGAAGGACAGCCTGTCCGACGACGTGGTGTTCAAGGCGGTCGAGCCGATCGCCGGCGGCATCCCCGAGGCGGCGAAGCCCGGGCCCGCGCCGGCCAACCGCTTCCAGGGCCGGTACATCATGCTCAAGCCGTTCAACCCGAGCCGCTGCTGGAGCGGCGGCATGGGCGGCGGCGCCTTCTTCGGCATGCCGGGTGGCTCGCTCGCGCAGCCGCCGCCGTTGCCGCCCCCGCCGGGCCCGACCCCCGCGCCGGTGACGGCCGCCACCACGCCGCCGCCGCCGCCGCCCGCGAAGCTGTCGAAGCCCTTCACCGCGCTGCTCCTCACCGACATCCCCGAGCTGGGGCTCAAGGCCGAGGGCAAGCAGCCGGCGCCGAAGAAGGCGAAGAAGTGAGCCGCCCGCCGCGCACCCACACCGCGCCGCCGCCGTCGAACTCGCGCTCCGACTTCGAGTTGCCGTCGATGAAGGTGAGGTTCTGCAGCGTGAGGCGCGGGTGGTCCCGGTCGCTGGAGCTAGGGAATTTCAGCCGAAGGGCTCGCCTCCGCCTTCGGGAGATCGACCGGATGCTCCGGCAGCGCCCGGAACGCCCGCACTGCGATCGCCAGCCCCACCAGCACGAACAGCGCGCTGACGAAGTACGGCGCACCCGGCAGGTACACCGGGGCCGCCGGGCTGATGAACGCGCCGAACACGCTCGTCGCGATGAGCGGCGCCAGCACCATCGTCAGGCTGTTGATGGCCGACATGCCGCCCTGGAGCATCCCCTGCTCGTTCGGCGGCACCGCCTTCGACGCCAGGCCCTGCGCGGCCGGCCCGGTGATCGCGCCGAGCGCGCCCACGCAGAGGATCGCGTAGACCATCCACCCCTGCGTCGCGAGCCCGTAGCCGACGAAGGACAGCATCGCCAGCACCGAGCCGAGCACGATGCTCTTCCGCTCTCCGAGCGCGGGGATGATGCGGCGGACCAGCCCGCCCTGCACGATGGCCGCGGCGATCCCCACCACCGTCAGCGACAGGCTCGTCTGCAGCACCGTCCACCCATAGCGGTGCTCGGTGTAGAGCACCCACACGCTCTCCATGCCGCGCTGGCCCATGGCCACGAAGAACGCGTAGCCGAGCAGCGCCAACACCACCGGGTACCGCGACAGCGCCAGCAAGGTGCCGAAGGGATTGGCGCGCTTCCACGAGAAGTCGCGCCGGTGCTCCTTCGACAGCGACTCGGGCAGCACGAAGGCGCCCCACGCCAGGTTCACCAGGATGAGGATGGCCGCGGCGAGGAACGGCGCGCGGAGGTGGTACGTGCCCAGCACGCCGCCCAGCGCCGGTCCGAGCACGAAGCCCAGGCCGAACGCCATGCCGATGAGCCCGAAGTTCTGCGCGCGCTTCTCCGGAGGGCTGACGTCGGCGATGTACGCGGCCGCCGTGCCGATGGACGCGCCGCTGATGCCCGAGATGACGCGCCCCAGGAAGAACCACGGCAGCGTCGGCGCCCACGCCATCATCAGGTAGTCCAGCCCACTGCCGAGCAGCGCGATGAGCAGCACCGGTCGCCGGCCCACCTTGTCCGCGAGGCTGCCGAGGATGGGCGAGAAGATGAACAGCATCGCGGCGTACGCGGCCGTCAGCCAGCCGACGGAGCGCGCCGCCGCCGACTCCTGGCCCTCCATCATCGACAGCACGAGCCGCGGGAGGATGGGGACGACCAGCCCCAGCCCGAGGATGTCCAGCATCAGCGTGACGAAGATGAAGCCGAGGCCGGCCTTTCGGGGTTCCTTTTTCACGACGCGCTCACGTCGATGCCACGCTTGTTGATCGGCTCGTGCGGGGACATCCGGTCGCCGCCAGTTCCCCGCGCCGCCTTCGACACGTTGCCGTCGAGCGCTCCGGCGACAGCGCGGAGCCCGTCCCGGCCTCGAGCCGCGCCGCCGCGTCGGTGGGCGCCACCCCGGCCCTTGCCGCGCGCGACGAGGCGGAGCTTCTCGGAGCACTTGCCCAGCTCTCTGCTCTTCGAACGGGTCGACGGCCCCACGAGGACGAGCACCGTAGCAGAAGCGACGATCACGGTGAGGCGCTTCTCTCAGGCCGTGGCCGGCGCAGGATTGCCGACGAACCACGTCACCACCGTGGCGACTGCCAGCCCGGCCGCCGCGCCGAGCGCCTGCCCGTTCACGGCCGCGGCCTTCGCCTCGTCGTCAGGGCCGAGCGCCGACAGCGAGTTGGACTGGGACACGCCGGACGCGCCGAGGCCGACCCCCGCCGCGAGGCTCACCACCGCGGCGCCGCCGGGCCCGAGCGCTACCGTGCGGGCGGAGGGCATGCCCGGCGCCCCCGCGACGACGAAGGCGGGCGGCGGCCGCGGCTCCGGCGTCAGCGTCGTCTCGAGGTGCGCGTCCGGCGGCGGCTTCGCGGGTGCCGACTCGAGCGAGGCGCCTCCGCCGTGGCGATGGGCGCCGGCAGCTTCGCGACGAGCTCCTTCGCAAGCGCCTCGAGGTCCTTCCGCCCCGTCTTCAGCGACACCGAGCGGGTGGCCGCCGCGAGCGTCGCCCGGTGCGTCGTCACTTCACCGTCCAGTGGTACGTCTCGACGACGGACATGTCGCCGGAGTCGAAGTGCACCGTCTGCCGGCGGTGCAGCGGGAGCGCCGTCGCGTCGGACAGGCACACGCTCGCCTCACCCGCGCGCTCACCGGCCACCTGGATGGAGAAGACCACGCGGTGGCACGCCTCGCCGCCCACGGTGTCGGGGCCGCCGTCCTTCACGTCCAGCGCCCTCACCCAGTCCGAGGCGCCGCCGCGCGCGCGGTCGATGCCTTCGTCCGCCACCAGCCGCGCGAGGTTGTGCAGCACGCCCATGCGCGTCAGCCCCAGGACGACGGCCTCGGTGAGCGCGGACGCGGGCGGCTCGTGCTGCCCCGACACGCTGGCGCCCTTCGTCAGCGAGCGGTTGACGTCGCCCGAGCGCGAGTCCAGCTCCACGCGCACCGCGTCAGCCGCGAACGTTCCCTCGGCCGTGAGCGCCAGCGCGTTCGCGTCGACGAGCTCCAGCGTCCCCACAAGCTTCGCCGTGAGGCTGCCGGTCGCCTCCACCTCGAAGGCGGCCGACGCCCCGCGCGCGGCCTGCAGCGCCGACTCGGAGAAGGCCAGGCGCTCGTCGGGAGACAGGCCGGCCGGCATCGGCCGCGGGCCCGACGCGCACGCCGCGAACGTCGCTGCGGCCGCCAGCACCGCCCACCTCACGGCGTGGGCCCCGCGGGCTTCAAGGTGCCCAGCAGCCGCTCGGCTTCGACGCCGGTCGGCCCTTCCGGGTCCAGCGCCTTCGCCCGCTCGAGCGCGCTGCGCGCCTGGCCGCTTTCGCCTTTCAGCTTCCACGCGATGCCGAGGTTCAGGTGCACCACCGGGTTGTCGTGGTCCATGTCGAAGGCCGCCTGAAACGCCCGGAGCGCCTCGTCGAGGTCCCCCGACAACAGCGCCTCCTTGCCCTTCGCGAGCTGCTTCTCGCTGTCGTTCACCAGCTCGACGTCGATGAGGGTGCGGCCCGCGAGGTTGAAGACGAGCGCGCGCAACAGCCCCGTCCAGTAGAAGGTGGCTCCCTCGACGGCCACCACCGCCGCGAGGGGAATGTCGGGCAACAGCTGCTTGCCGCGGAACTTGAAGCGCACCTTGGTGTAGCGGCCCTTCTTCGCCCAGGCGACCAGCTGGTCGCGCAGCTTGTTGAGCGACGCCTCGACCTTCTTCGGGTCGATCTCGAACGGGAGAATACCCTTGCCTTCCGGCCTCGTCTCGTCGGCCTTCGGGGCGCGGGGCTTCTGGCTCTGCCTTTTCGTCGGTGGGGTGCGTCCGGCCTTCTTCGTCGCCATGGAAGGTACGGTAGCATCGGACCCGCCATGACGATGTACACCGAATCGCTTCGGGCCTTCCTGAAGCCCATCCTCCCGTACCTCGACGACGAGGCCGTCTCGGAGATCATGATCAACGGTCCAGAGGACATCTGGATCGAGAAGAAAGGCCTGTTGACCAAGGTCGACGCCCGCTTCTCCGAGGAAGGCCTTTTGGGCGCCGCGCGGAACATGGCCCAGTTCGTCGGCCGGCTGATGAACGACGAGCGGCCACGCCTCGACGCGCGCCTGCCCGACGGCAGCCGCATTCACGTGGTGCTGCCGCCGATCGCGCGCAAGGGCACCACCATCTCCATCCGCAAGTTCTTCAAGGACAAGCTCAAGCCCGAGAACCTCGTCGCGTTCGGCTCCATCACCCCGCCGATGGTCCGCCTCATCGAGGCGGCGGTGCGCGTGAAGCTGAACATGGTGGTGTCCGGCGGTACGGGCTCGGGCAAGACGACGCTGCTCAACATCCTCTCGTCGCTCATCCCCGACGAGGAGCGCATCCTCACCATCGAGGACTCCGCCGAGCTGCAGCTGCAGCAGTCGCACCTGGTGCCGTTCGAGTCGCGGCCCGCCGACAAGTTCGGCAAGGGCGAGGTGAACATGGGTCACCTGCTGCACTCGGCGCTGCGCCTGCGGCCCGACCGCATCATCGTCGGCGAGGTGCGCGGCGGCGAGGCCTTCGACCTGATGCAGGCGATGAACACCGGCCACGGCGGCTCGATGGCGACGGTGCACGCGAACACGCCGACGGACGCGCTGCGCCGCCTCGAGGCGCTGTGCCTCATGAGCGCGGTCGAGATGCCGATGGTGGCGGTGCGCGCGCAGGTGGCCAGCGCCATCAACTTCATCGTCTGCTGCGAACGCTTCCAGGACGGGAGCCGCAAGACGATCGCCATCTCCGAGGTGCTGCCGCTCACCGACAAGGGCGAGTACCGCACGCAGGACCTGTGGCTCTACGTCCCCGTCGCCAAGGACGAGAGCGGGAAGATCCTCGGCTACCACGCGCCGACGGGCATCCTGCCGACCTTCATGCAGAAGGCGCGCGCCTACGGCTTCGAGGATCTCGACGAGAAGTTCTTCGACCCGGCGACCTACGGCGTGCCGCCGCCGCCGTTGATCCACGGCCTCGGCGAGCAGGTGACGACGCGCTGGGCGCCGTCGCTCAAGCACCGCGAGAAGCACATCCCCGATCCGGAGGAGTTCAAGGAGCGCTGGCGGGAGTTCGAGGCGAAGCTGAAGGCTGACGCGAAGGCGAAGAACGCCGAGGGCAAGCCGACGGGCGCGGTGCAGGTCCCCGCGGGGCCGACGCCCGCGGCCCAGCGTCCCGCGCCGCCGTCGCGCCCTGCGCAGGCGCAACCGGCCGC
>JBFMAB010000061.1:0-9987 GCA_040755835.1 Myxococcota bacterium | reverse complement strand
TGCGCGGCCCGCGCCGGGAAAGGACGACGTCACGCCGCCGCCGACGCGCAACCCGCTCAAGGCCAGGCGCCCGCCGCCGGGCCCTGCCGAGACGGGCGACGAAGAGGCGCTGGGTGACGCGCCGGACGAGCCGAGCGTGCAGGTGGCCGACGAGCTTCTGGAGGAGGAGCCGGAGGCGTCGGATCCGAACAGCACCAACATCCGGCCGAACCCGCTCCTCAACACGCCGAACCGTCGTCCGGCGCCGGCGGCGGGTCAGCGTCCCCCGCCGGGCAAGCCGCCGCCGAAGCGCTGACGCAGAAGGGACTCGAGGCGATGGCGAGTGGCTCGTCCCGCGGCCGTCCCCGTCGCTGGTCGTCGGTCACCCGCTCGCTGAGGCGCTCCCTCCTCGCGCCTCGGCGTTTGCCTCGTTCCGTCGCAACCCGCCGCTCGACTTCCATGGTCTCGGGGTCAGCCGGACGCGAGGGGCAGCGAGAGCACGAGGGTCGCGCTGAACGCTTCGGGGCGACCTCGACGTCCTGGTCGCGAAAGCGCTGCGCCAGCCGGCGCTCGAGCTCCGCCACGCGCTCCTCCGCCGTGGGCCCCGGTGAGAGCGGGGGCACTTCGTGCATGGCCACGGGCACCTCCAGCCGCGAGCCGCAGCGGTACCGCGCCGCGCGGCGTGCGGGGCTGCCGCACGTCACGAGGCGTTGGCGTCATCGAAGCGGGCGCTGTCCGCGCCAGGAGCGCGTCGAACGCGAGGCCAGGCGTCGCTGGAAAGGCGCCGCGCGCTGCGAGAACGGGGCCGGCCGTCGGCGCCCGGGCTGGTTGCCCCCGGGCGCGCGGCCGCCGCCGGCACGACTGCGGGCACTGCCTACCTCGGCTTCCCCGCGCGCCGGTTGCCCATGAGCGCGCCGCTGCCGCCGGCTCACCGGGGACGCGGACGCGCTGCGAGCTCGTGCGGCCAGTGCAGCTGCTCGCCGGAGGCGCCACCTCCGAGGTGCCGGTGGGGCCGCGGCGGCGGCTGCACCGGTGGCCGTGCGAGGGCGGGCCGGTGCAGCTCGCGCGCGCGCCGCGGTGTGGGCGGGTTCGGCGCCCGCCCGCCGTGGCCACACCCCGCGGCCAGGGCGAGGAGCGCCAGCGCCCACGCCGCCTTCACGCGGCCTCCTCCTTCGCGTCGGCGATGGTCCTGCGCTCGCCCGCGAGGATGCGCGCGGCCAGCGCCTCCGCCTCGACCGGGTGGTCGCGCAACCACTCGACCGCGCGCTCGCGGCCCTGCCCGAGGCGCTCGCCGTCGAGCGCGAAGAAGCTTCCCGACTTCTCCACGAGGCCGAGCGCCACGCCGAGGTCCAGCACCTCGCCCGCGCGGCTGATGCCCCGGTTGTAGACGATGTCGAACTCCGCCTCCTGGAAGGGCGGGGCGACCTTGTTCTTCACCACCTTCACCTTCGCGCGCGTGCCGATGACGGCGTCGCCGTCCTTCAGGTTGCCCGCGCGGCGGATCTCGCAGCGCACCGACGAGTAGAACTTCAGCGCGTTGCCGCCGGTGGTCGTCTCGGGGTTGCCGAAGACGACGCCGATCTTCATGCGGATCTGGTTGATGAAGATGATGCAGGTGCCGCTGCGGCTCACCGCGCCGGTCAGCTTGCGCAGCGCCTGGCTCATCAGCCGTGCCTGCACGCCCATGTGCGCGTCGCCCATCTCGCCTTCGATCTCCGCCTTGGGTACCAGCGCGGCGACGGAGTCGACGACGATGAGGTCGACCGCGCCCGAGCGCACGAGGTGCTCGGTGATCTCCAGCGCCTGCTCGCCGGTGTCCGGCTGGGAGATGAGCAGCTCCTCGGTGCGCACGCCCAGCTTGCGTGCGTAGCCGACGTCGAGCGCGTGCTCGGCGTCGATGAAGGCCGCCACGCCGCCCTGCGCCTGCACCTGGGCGATCGCGTGCAGCGTGAGCGTCGTCTTGCCCGACGACTCATTGCCGAAGATCTCCACCACGCGGCCGCGCGGGTAGCCGCCCACGCCCAGCGCGCGATCGAGCCCCACGCTCCCGGTGGGGATGATGGACACCGGCTGCACCTCGCCGGCGTCGCCCAGCTGCATCACCGCGCCCCGGCCGAATTGCTTCTCGATGGCCGCGACCGCCGCCGCCACCGCCTTCAACTTCTCCGACACCTTGCTCATCGTCGTCCCGCCCTTCCTCGCCCTGCGTTTCAAGAGTGCATGCGTGGACGGGACCCATTCCCGCCGCGCACCGCCGACGCTCGAGCAACGGGCGTGCCGCGCGCGTTCGCGGTGAGGCCACGCGGGCAGGCGTGCGGCGGGCGAGACGGGGCGAGGCGACCGCGGACGAGCACGCGCGCTCCACTCGACTCTCAGGAGCTGAGAAGCGGCGGTCGAGTGCGACGACAGAGGGCCCGTGGTGCTCTCCTCGTGCAGCCCGCCGCCGAATACGATGGGACGTGTGCGGATGCGGCAGGACCCTGTCTGGTCGACCTGGTACGAGTACAGCCCCGAGGGGCGGGTGCTGAAGGAGGTGCGCGTGCGCACGCCGCCGGACTGGCAGACCTTCCCCGCCTGCGGGAGCAATCCCGAGGAGAACTGGAGACGACGTACACGTACACCGGCAACGGCGACATCGCCTCCATCACCTACCCGCATGGGAGGACGGTCAGCTTCGTCTCTGGCGACCCAGCTTGGGGACAGGCGGACCGCGTGACGCAGGTGCTGGCGACGCGTTGGGTGGGCTACCGCTGGACGCCCACCGCGGAGGTGTTGCTCGATCGTGCAACCCGCAGGTGGACGATTACCGCAACCAGCACCGAGTACCTGATGGGGTTGGCCGGGACCGTGCGGCGGGCGGGCTGTACGAGCGGCGGCAGTACGTCTACTGTGGCGGAAGAGGCCGACGGACTGGATGAGCAGCCGGTCCACCTGCCGCACATTCGTGTCGTACTGCAATTGCCAGGCGTAGCTAGGCAGCAGAAGGAGATCATGGATTGCCTCGAGGCGGTGATCTATGAGCACCTCGAACGGACCTCGGATCCGAAGAAGACGAAGGAGGAGATCCAGAACACGAAGCTCCGCGTGCCGGGTGAGGGCGACTATCCGTCCGCCCCGACCAAGAAAGGAAAGGTGTCTGTCTGATGAGGGAGAGGTATCTCAACGCCGAAGGCTTTTACGTCGAGGTCGCCGAAGCGTATTCCCACGGCCCGGAGGGCTTGACTTGTCTGGTCATCCAGACCAGCGAGGATCGCGACATCCACATGTCAGAGATCGACGTCTGCGACGATTTCAGCCATGAGGACCCGCAGACAGTCTTCACATTCCGGGGCCAGATCTATTCGATCGTCCAGAAATCGTCCGACGCAGTCTACATCGCACATACCGGCAAGCAGCTCCGCTACGGACCACATACGGCGCCCGAAGTCGTCCTGACCCTCGACGCGGACGTGACCAGGCTCTGCGACTCCGCGCGCGGCGTCTGGATCGTTGGCTTGGGCGGATATGTTGCCCATTTCGACGGGGCGGGACTTGTGGAGGTTCCGGTTCCCGGGGCAGAGACCATCTACATGGTCTCCGAGGCGCCGGACGGGACCGTGTTCGCCAGCGGCAGCTTCGGCGGGCTTTACCGGCTGGAGGGTCGCGAATGGGTTCGTGTAGAGCTGCCGGTCGGCGTGGACATCTACCGCATTCTCGCAAAGGGGCGCTCGGATGTCTGGCTGGCAGGGCAGAAGGGCTTGTGCGCGCATCTCATGGGAGAAGGCTTGACGTTATTCACGCCTCCTGACGACCGGCATTACCGTGCCATCGCCGAGTTCCGGGGAAAGGTCTATGTCGGAGCGGGGTATTTCGGTCTTGATGTCGTCGAGGGCGACAGGGTTGTGCCGCTGAAGCAGAACATCCCTGCCTTCTATCTCAGGGGCGAGGAGAAATATCTCTTCGCAACCGGTTACAACTTGGCTGCGCGCTTCGACGGACAGGACTGGCTGGCCACGGAGTTCACCTGAAAAGAACAGGCGAAACAACCCGGTAAACCGCGGGCCCGGCTGAGCAGCGGAGTGGGCCTGATCCGATCCCGTGGACAGTCGTGATGAGTTGAACGACACCGTCCTTGGTACTGCAGAAGCTACCCGATTGCTGACCTCCCGTGGTTGGCTCTTGTCGGTCGTGTCGCCCGCCGAAGCGAGCGCAGCGAGCGAAGGCGCCCTTCGTCATGCCGCAGTCTTCGTCTGGTGAGTAGCCCGCTCGAACTCCGCCGGCGAGCAGTAGCCGAGCGTCGAGTGCAACCGGCTCTGGTTGTAGAAGACCTCGATGGAGTCGAAGAGCTTCGCCTCGGCGTCAGCGGTACTCGCGAAGTCCTCGCCGAGCTCCATCTTCAGGGTGCTGTTCCAGCTCTCCATCGCGGCATTGTCGAGGCAGTTCCCCTGGCGGCTCATGCTGCAGGTGATGCCGCGCTCCCTGAGGATGTCCTGGTAGTCCTCGCTGGCGTAGGTGCTGCCCTTGTCCGAGTGGTGCACCAGCCCCGGCTCCGGGCAGCGCCGGCGCAGCGCCATGTCGAGCGCCTTTATCGTGAGGTGCCTGTCGTTCAGCGCCCAGCCGACGACGAAGCGCGAGAACAAGTCGAGGATGACTGCGAGGTACAGCTCGCCCTGGGGCGTGCGCAGCTCGGTGGTGTCAGCCACCCAGCCCAGGCCGCCAGCCCGCCTCGGAACGCCTGCGCCGCGGCGAGACAGCGCCGGGCGTCTTCCTCGTTGATGATTCGGCGACCCGGCATACGCACAGCCTCCCGTGCTGGGCAGGGTGCGCCAGGCCACCGCAGCCGTCATCCCGGTGTCGCTGATGGGTCACCGAGCGCCGTACGCAACAGGCCGCGCGTGTGCCCCCCCACGCTCCTCGAGAACAATGCCTGGGTCATCTTCCTCGCCGGCAGTCGCGATGGGGGCCTCCCCGCCAGCCGGCCAGTTCGGAGGCTGGGCCCTGAGCAGCGACCGTTGACGCAAGCTCTACGAGCCCGTGCCGCTCGCCGCTGCGCGCACCGGCGGGATCCAGCCCTTGAGCATCCCCGTCGCGCGCCGGACCTCGGCGTTGAACACCAGCCACGCGACGAGCGGGCCGATCGCCGGCAGCGGGGTGAACAGCAGCACCGGCGTCAACGACGCTTCCACCGGCAGCGCCCACAGCAGCCACGCGACGGCGCCGAAGGCGACGAGCGTCCACGCACTGATGAACGTGAGCACCGCCCTCGGCAGCGCCATCGACACCTCGACGCGCGCGCCCGCCGGGGCCGCGCTGACGACGCCGCGGACGATCGGCACGAAGCTGTTGCGCCCCATCGCGCGGCGGATGATCGCGAACGTCCCGTCGCCCACCTCGCCGCGGAACGGCTTGTCGGCGTCGCCGCGCGCGCCGATCTCGAAGGACAAGAGAGCGCCCGGCTGCACGCGCTGCGCGAGCGCCTCGCGCACCTGCGCCGGGGTCAGCGCCGTCGTCCACGCGAAGCTCGTCTTGTCCGCCGCCATGTGCGCGTGAGCCTACCCGAGCGGCGCGGCGCGCGTGGATCTGCGTGCTCGACGCGGGCGAGGCGAGTGGTAGATCCACCCGGCCGCGATGCAGCCCGAGGGAAACCTGCTCTACGCCGTGCTCGCCGCGATCTCCGGCGTCGTGCTGCTGCGCTTTCACCTCTGGCGCGCGGTCGTCTTCCTCCGGCCCGAGTCGGTGCGCGTCGAGCCCGACACGCCCGACGCCAGCGTGATGGTGCCCGGCGCGCTCGAGGCGACGTGGGACGCGCTCAAGGCGCAGGGCTTCCAGCCGCTCGGCAGCCACCTCGAGCACGCGCGCTTCTCGCCTGCGGTGACCATGTACGACGCGGTCCACGCGGCCAAGGGCGTCTTTGCGTCGGTCTTCGAAGCCGAGGACGGCCGCCCCCGCCTGGTGCTGCTCTCGCCGCTCGACGACGGCTTCGTGCTGACCGCGAACTACCGCCGGCCCGCGCGCGAGGTGCCCGGGCGCTACGCGTCGGGCGCCATCGAAGGCGCCACCGTTGAGCGGCTCGTCAACGCGCACGCGCGGCGGCTCGCGTCGATCGGCAGCGCGAAAGGGCCGTGGACGCTCGACGCACGCATCGACGCCGCTCGCAACTGGTATCGCGGTTCGGGAAAAGCCGAGTTACGTCAACAGCATGCAGTCGGACTGTTGTGGACGCTCGGCGCCCTTGGCATGGTGGGCGCCGCAATCTTCGGACGCAGTCCGTAGGAGCCAGGGAAACACGGGTCGATGAAGAGCATCTCGAAGAGCGAAGACGTCGTCTTCCTGTCCGGCAAGCGCACCGCGTTCGGCACGTTCGGCGGCGCGCTGAAGGACCTGTCGGCGACGGACCTCGGCGCGGAGACGGCGAAGGCGGCGCTGGCCCAGGCCAACGTGTCGCCGGACCAGGTCGACCACGTCGTCTACGGCAACGTGATGCAGACGAGCGCCGACGCCATCTACCTGGCGCGGCACATCGGGCTGAAGGCGGGCGTGCCGGTGCCGGTGCCGTCGCTGGTGGTGAACCGGCTGTGCGGCTCGGGTTTCCAGGCGTACATCACCGCGGCCGAGCAGATGCTGACCGGCCAGGCGCAGGTGGTGCTGGCCGGCGGCACCGAGTCGATGTCGCAGGCGCCGCACGTCATCCGCGGCGCGCGCTGGGGCCTCCCGCTGGGCAAGGCGGGCCTCGAGGACTCGCTGACACAAAGCCTGTTCGACACCTGGGCGAACCTGCCCATGGGCCTCACCGCAGAGAACCTCGCCGAGCAGTACCAGCTGACCCAGGACGAGGTCGACGAGTTCGCGCTGCTGACGCAGAAGCGCCACGCCGCGGCGCAGGAAGCGGGCCGCTTCGCTGCCGAAATCCACCCGGTCGAGCTCAAGACGAAGAAAGGCGTGACGGTGTTCGCGAAGGACGAGCACCCGCGTCCCGACTCGACGCTCGAAGGCTTCAAGAAGCTGCCGAAGGTGTTCAAGAAGGACGGCGTCATTCACCCCGGCGCGGCCTCGGGCATCAACGACGGCTCGGCCTCGGCGGTGCTGTCCACGCGCGCGTGGGCCGAGAAGCACGGCAAGCAGCCGCTGGGCCGCCTGGTGAACTGGGCGGTGACGGGGTGCGATCCGCGCATCATGGGCATCGGCCCGGCGCCGGCCATTCGCAAGCTGATGGAGCGCGCCGAGTTCAAGCTGTCGGACATCGACCTCTTCGAGGTGAACGAGGCCTTCGTGCCGCAGTACCTCGCGGTCGAGAAGGAGCTCGGGCTGCCGCGCGATCGCACGAACGTGGACGGCGGCGCGACGGCGGTGGGCCACCCGCTCGCCGCGTCTGGCGCGCGCATCACGCTGCACCTGTTGTACGAGCTCAAGCGTCGCGGCGCGCGGTACGGTGTCGGCAGCGCGTGTATTGGTGGTGGTCAGGGCATTGCTGTTCTCGTGGAGGCCATGTGACGAACGTTCCAGACGCGAAGGCACTTCGTGAACGCGCCAAGCAGCTGGCGGAAGAGCGCCGCGCCGAACGGAAGAACCGCAAGCGCAAGTGCGCGATGTGCGGCATCGAGGAGTCCGACAAGCTGCCCTTCGTGGCGCACCCCGACGGCATCGGGCCAACCTGCAAGGACCCGGCGACCTGCGAGCACCACCGCTCCAGCAGCCGGCCGCCCGTTCGCTGACGGGGGATTGCCCGCGCGCCCGGAAACGGGCAGACAGAGTGTGACTTCCGGCCCGCGCGTTTCGCAACGCACGCGCGGGCCGCTCATTCGGTGGAAGGCAGGGCCGGAGGCGACATGTCCAGCAGCGCCAACAGCTTCAACGCAGTGAAGGTCTTCTCGACCACGCTCGCGCGCGATCGCGAGCAGATGGGCGAGGCCATTACCCGGTGGATCAAGGACAACCCGGGGATCGAGATCGTCGATCGGACGGTGACCCAGAGCTCCGACAAGGAGTTCCACTGCCTCACGATCACGCTCTTCTACAAGACGAAGTAGCCGCGGGAACGTCCAGGCCCGGCGGGCGTTCCACCGGTGATGCGTTCGGGAGAGTCGAGCCGATGGCGCGGGTGATGTTCCGCATGCCGCCGATGGGCAGCGCCGCGACGGTGATGGCCGTCACGCTGATCGCCGCGTCGGTGGTGGTGGCGATCTTCAAGCCGCTGGCCATCTACGCGTACCTGGTGCCCGAGGAGATCTTCAGCCACTTCTTCCTCTGGCAGCTGATCACCTACGGCTTCGTGGAGGCGACGCCGCTGGGCGTCATCTTCGGCGGCCTCATCGTGTGGAGCATCGGCGGCGCGCTCGAGACGATGTGGGGCCGCGCGCGCTTTCTTCGCTTCTCCTTCGGCATCCTCGTGGCGGCGGGCGTGGCGACGATCCTGCTGGCGTGGGCGCTCCCCTCACTCGTGGCGCGGGGCTACCCGGGCGGGAGCGTGCTGACGGGCGCGCTCTGGGTGGGGTACGGCCTGCACATCGGCCGATCGCAGGCGAACTTCTGGGGCCTCCCGATGACGGGGAACATGCTCGCGCTGCTCGGCGCGGGCTTCGTCTTCCTGAACGCGGCCTTCGGCGGCCTCCACATGGTCATCCCCGAGGCGTTCGCGCTCCTCTTCACGTGGATGGTGATGCGCCTGGGCGGGCCGGGCGACCTGCTGACGCGCTTGCGCAGCTGGCAGCTCGAGCGCGACTTGAAGAAGCGCAGCGCGCACCTGAGGCGCCTCGACGGCGGCCGCTCGAGCGGCCGGGGCTCGGACAAGTACCTGCACTGAGGCGGCTCCGCGCGGCCCCGTTGCGTCGACCCCGGTGGATGGGCTTTAGACGGGGCCACCCATGTTCCGCCCGGCGCTCCTCCTCGTCCTCGCACCGTCGCTCGTGCTCGCCTGGGGTTTCGACGGCCACCGCAAGCTGGCGTCGATGATGCAGGACCCGCTGCCGGCCAACTCCTGCCTTCGGCAGTGGTTCTCGGTGCGGCAGACGACGGCGCTGCAGGACAGCGCGTGCGACCCCGATCGCTGGCGCTACCCCTCGGCGGGCGCGGCGTACGATCCCAACGAGGGGCCGCGGCACTACCTGGAGATCGACTGGGTTACGCCCATCACCGACTACCCGCGCGACTGGGACGCGGTCATCGCGAAGGTTGGCGGCTTCTACGCGACGAAGAACGGCACCGTCCCCTGGCGCGTCGAAGAGCTCTACGCGCGGCTGGTCGAGGACTTTCGTTCCGGAAACTCCACGCGCATCCTCCAGACCGCCTTCATTCTGTCGCACTACGTCACCGACGCCTTCTCGGTGCTGCACGACACGAAGAACAGCGATCCAAACGATGGGCTCCACGCGCGCTGGGAGTCGGACATGCTCCAGTCGAGCGCCAACCTGAACGGCGTCGCGTCGCTCGCGGTCACCTACTACGGCACCGTCGGCGAGGCGGATCCGCGCAACAACGTCTTCGACATCGTGCTGGTCGGGAACGGCCTGGTCGGCACGCTCGTCGCCGCGGACTCGGCGTCGACGACCACCTCGCAGCTCTACAGCGCGACGCGGGATCTCACCGCCCGCCGTTGGGGAGACGCGCTGACGCTGATGGCGTCGATCCTCTGGTCGGCCTGGGCCGAGGCAGGCGCACCGGAGCTGACCGGCTTCACCGCCGGCTGCAGCCGCGCCGTGCCGACGGGGGAGATCGTCCTGAAGGGCTACCCCCCACCCAACGGCTTCACGCACCCGGCGCCCGTCGTGCCCGATGCGGGCATGGGCGGCGGCACCGGAGGCGGCGGCGGTGGTGACGTGATGGACGGGGGCGCGGGCGGTGGCCAGGCGGGCGGCGGCTTCGTCGAACCGTTCGACGCTGGCGTCGGCGAGCCGATGCCCGAGCCCGTGGGCTGCGGCTGCAGCGCCTCGGGCGTGCCGCTGGGCTTCGCGCTGGCCGCGCTGGCCCTCACCGGGGCGCGCCGCCGCCGCGCGTAGCCTTCTCGCCGCGGGCACCGCGGAGCGGGCCGGCCGC
>JBFMAB010000060.1:0-39906 GCA_040755835.1 Myxococcota bacterium | reverse complement strand
TGCGGCGTCGCGTGCGTCGCCGGCTGCTTCTTCGTCGCGCTCCGGCGTGGGCAGCGCGCGCGCCGCACGTCGCCTGGCGGGCTCGTTCCACTGGTGTCCGGCTGATCGCCCCCCGCCCCCACACGCGCGCCGACGGCGCGCGGCCGCGTCCGACGCTGGCGCCGCGCTCGGTCCTGCCCTCGGACACGTCCGACGAGCCGTCGCGTCCCTGCCGCCCAGCGCACAGGCATGCGTGTCGCTGCTGCCTGCTGGTAGCGAGCCTGCTGATGAACGTCAGCGGGTCGCACCGGCTGCTCGAGATCAAGGACACGCTCCTTCACGCTGCGCCAAAGCGAGCAACCCGATGCTCGCCCATCTCGTCGGACGCTCTCTGGCGCCGCCCCCCGCCGCGACGTTGCGCGAGGTGCTGTCGCGCCGTGCGCACACGGACCGTGCGTGGCTGACGTTTCTGTCGGGCAGGGACGAACCGACCGCGTTGACTTTCTCCGGCGCCGACGCGCTGGCTTCGCGCTGGGCCGACGCGCTGCACCTGGCCGGCGTGAAGGCCGGCGAGCGCGTGGCGCTGCTGCTGCCGAACGGCCCCGACTTCATCGGCGCCTTCTTCGGCGCGCACGAGCTGGGCGCGACGCCGGTGCCGTTGCCGTGGCCCGTGGTGCCGATGGGCGCGCTCACCCTGCCGCGCGGCGCCGACGCGGTGCTGGCCGTCGCCGCGCCCACCGTCCTCGTCGCGCCGGCGCCCGTCGAGGGCAGCCCGGTGCCCGTCGTCACCGCGCCGGCGGGCGACGCGGTGTCGCGCCCGAAGCCGCCGCGCGCCACCGCGCCTGCCTTCGTGCAGTTCACCTCGGGCAGCACCGGCCGTCCGCGCGGCGCCGTCATCTCCCAGCGGGCGGCGCTCTCCAGCGCGTGGGCGATGGCCGAGGCGCTCGCGCTGACCCACGAGGACGTCGGCGTCGCCTGGCTGCCCTTCTTCCACGACATGGGCCTCGTCGGCGTGGTGCTGTCGTCGCTGGTCGCCGGCTTCCCGGTGTACCTGCTGCAGCCCGGCGAGTTTCTGCTGCGGCCGCGGCGCTGGCTCGAGCTCCTGTCCGAGAAGCGCGCCACCATCACCGTCGCGCCCAACTTCGCCTACGAGCTCGCGGTGCGCCGCGCGCGAGGCGCCTTCGACGAGCTCGACCTCTCGGCACTGCGCTTCGCGCTCAACGGCAGCGAGCCGGTGCTGCGCAGCACCATCGACGCCTTCGAGGCGGCCGGCGCCGCGGCCGGCCTGAAGCGCGGCGCGGTGCTGCCGGTGTACGGCCTCGCGGAGAACACGTTGGGCGTCGCGTTTCAGGCCGAAGGCGCGCCGGACACCGACGCCGTGGTGGATGAGCGGCGGGTGCCCTCCGTCGGCGTGCCGCTGCCGGGCATGGACGTCGCGGTGCGCCGCCCTGACGGCGCGGTGGCGCGGGCGGGCGAGGAGGGCGAGGTGACGGTGCGCAGCCCCGCGATGATGGACGGGTACCTGGGCGACGAGGAGTCGACGCGCCGCGCGCTGCGCGACGGGTGGCTGTGGACCGGCGACCGCGGCGTCGTGCGCGACGGCCGGTTGCACATCACCGGTCGCGAGAAGGACCTCGTCATCAAGGCCGGCCGCAAGTTCCACCCCGCCGACATCGAGCAGCTCGTCGCCGCGCTGGTGGACGCGCCGCCCAACGGCGTCGCCGCCTTCTCGGTGTTGCGGGAGGCCGCCGGCGGTGAGGAGCTGGTGGTGGTGGTCGAGCTGCGCCGCCGCATGGAAGGCGACGTGGCCGGCCGCATCCGCGGGCACCTGTCCGAGACGCTGGGCGTCATGGCCGACCGCGTCGAGCTGGTGGGCGCCGGGGAATTGCCGCGCACCACCTCCGGCAAGCTGAAGCGCGGGGAATGCATCGCCCGCTTCGGGGGCCGCGCGTGAGGCCCGTGGTGCTCGGCGCCGCGGGCTTCCTCGGGTTGAACCTCGTGGATGCCCTGCTGGCCGAGGGCATCGAGCCCCGCGCCGGGCGCCGCAAGCACACCAACGTGCTGGCGCTGCGGCAGCGCAAGGTGCCGATGGTGCAGGCCGACCTCGACGACGCCTCGCAGCTCGAGGCCGCCTTCGCGCACGCCGACGTGGTGTACCACCTCGCGGGCCACTACCCGCGCCTGTCGCTGGACCCGGACGGGGCGCGCGAGACGGGCCTGCGCCAGCTGAACCACGTGCTGGACGCCGCGGCGAGGGCGGGGGTTCGCCGCGTCGTCTACGTCAGCAGCACCGCCACCGTGGCGCCGTCGCCCACGGGGGCCCCTTCCACCGAGGCGCACGTCTTCGAGGACGCGCCGCGCTTCGGCACCTACCACGCGCTCAAGTGGCACATGGAGCAGCGCGCGCTGGCCGAGGATCGGCTCGAGGTGGTGGTGGCGTGCCCGTCCGCGTGTCTGGGCCCGTGGGACCTGCGCGTCGGCACCTCGGCGCTCATCGTCGCCACCGCGCGCGGCCTCGACGTGCCACACCCCGACGGGGTGGTGAGCTGGGTGGACGCGCGCGACGTCGCGCTCGGGCTGGTGCGCCTGGGTCAGCACCCGTCGCCGGCGCGGCGCCTCATCCTCTCCGCGGGCGGCACGCGGTTGCAGGAGCTGCTGCAGCAGCTGGCGCAGCGCTACCGCGTCCCTCCGCCGTCCGCGCCGATGAGCGCCGACGCCGCGCTCGCCTTCTGCGACGCCGAGGAGCGCCGCGCCGCCGCCGAAGGCGGGCGACCCGCGCTCGCCCGCGAGCTGGCCGACCTCATCATCCACGGCGTGCACCTCGACGCCGCGCTGGCCCGCCGCACGCTGGGCCTGTCCTTCCGCCCGCTGTCCGTGACGCTCGACGCCTTCGACGACTGGGCCCGACGCGTCCGCATTCTCCCGTCGTCCACCCCCGAGGAGCGCCGCGCATGAAACCCGACACCACCACCATCGAAGCCCGTGTCGTCCACATCATCTCGCAGCTCGTGCCGGTGAAACCCGAGAAGATTCGCCC
The DNA here is from genome assembly GCA_040755835.1 of Myxococcota bacterium. Classification (GTDB taxonomy): domain Bacteria; phylum Myxococcota; class Myxococcia; order Myxococcales; family Myxococcaceae; genus JADLDB01. Next base: position 36,890 of record JBFMAB010000060.1, on the reverse strand, counting down.
CGAGCACCGCTTGCGCGAGGACCTGGGCATGGACTCGGTCGCGTCGATGGAGCTCTTGTCCATGCTGGCCGAGGAGCTCGAGCTGGACGTCGGCGTCGAGGACGTGGCCGACGTGCAGACCGTGGGCGCCACCGTCGCGCTGGCGCAGGCCTTCCTGGCGAAGAAGGCGTCGTGAGCGCGCTGCCGCCGCTGCCGGGCGACGAGGTCGCGGGCCCCCTGTCCGCCGAGGTGACGCGCTTCGCGAAGCGCACCATCGACGCGAAGGCCATCGACAGGTCGGCGTCGATTCCGCGCGAGGTGCTGTCGGGGCTGGCCGAGCTCGGCCTCTTCGGCCTCACCCTGCCCGACGCGTACGGCGGCGCCGGCTGCTCGCTGCGCACCGCGTGCCAGGTGGTGGCGGAGCTGGCGCGCTTCGACCGCAGCGTGGCGGTGACGCTGGGCCTGCACCTGGGCCTCGGGACGCGCGGCCTGGTGGCCTACGGCTCGAAGCAGCAGCACGAGCAGTACCTGCCGTCGCTGGCGGCGGGCGAGCGCATCGCGGCGTTCGCCACGACCGAGCCGCAGGCGGGCAGCGACTTGTCCAACCTCGCCACGCGCGTGGTGGAGGACGGGGGCGCGCTGAAGCTGAACGGCCGCAAGGTGTACGTCACCAACGGCGGCTTCGCGGGCCTCTACACGCTGGCGGTGTCGTCGCCGGGCCTGGGTGGCAAGGAGCGCGGGCAGAGCCTCGTGCTGGTGGAGCGCGGGGACAAAGGCGTCACCGTCGAGGCCGAGGAGTGGAAGCTGGGCATCAAGGGCTCGTCCACGACGGGTCTGGTGCTGGAGGACGTGCGGCTGCCGCCGTCGCGCCTGCTGGGCGAGCCGGGCTGGGCCGCGAAGGCGCTCGCGCACATCCTCTCGTGGGGCCGCACGCTGATGAGCGCCGGCTGCGTGGGCACCGCCCGCGCCGCGCTGGACAAGGTGTACGTGCAGGTCGACAGCCGCCGGCAGTTCGGCAAGCCGCTCGCCGCGCTCGAGGTGGTGCGCGAGCAGGTGGCGGCGCTGGAGGCGCTCACCTTCGGCATGGCCGCGCTGGTGCACGAGGTGGCGCAGGCCGACGACGACGCGCTGCTCACCCGCAGCCTCGCCGCGAAGGTGTTCGCCAGCGAGGGCGGCTGGCGCGTGGTGGACGGCGCCATCCAGCTGCACGGGGGCCTGGGCTTCATCGAGGACACCGGCCTCGCGCTGATGCTGCGCGACGTGCGCGTCACCCGCATCTTCGAGGGCGCCAACGACGTGCTGCGCGCGCACCTCGGCGCGGGCGAGCTGACGCGCACCGCCGCGCGAAAACCGCTGGCCGGCCAGGTGCCGCCGGCGCTCGCGGGCGTGGCGACGCAGGCCGACGCGCTGGCCGAGCAGGTGGAGGCCACCCGGCAGGCGCTGCTGCAGCGCTTCAAGGTGGGCGTCTTCCGCCAGCCGCGGTGGATGCACCAGCTGGGTGAGGCGGTGTGCTGGCGCGAGGCGGTCGACTCCGCGGTGCGGCTCGCCGGCGCCAGCGGCGAGGCCTCCGACGTGGCGCGCGCGGCCGTCCTCACGTTCCAGGCGCGGGCGGCGGTGCAGCGCCTCCTGGAAGAGCCTCTCCCCCGCGACCTCGTGGAGGTCGTCTTGAGTGAAACGCTGCCACTCCCCGAGGTGCGCCCATGAAGGTCCTGTTCATCTATTCGAGCTTCCAGCGTCACGCGCAGGCGCACCCCGAGCTGCTCGAGTACGTGCCGATGAACGAGTACCTCGGCAGCCCGTCGCTGGGCCTCGCGTGCCTCGCCGCGGTGACGCCGCCGCATTGGGAAGTGGAGTTCCGCGACGACCGGCTCGAGCCGGCGGACCGCCCGACGGACGCGAACCTCGTGGCCTTCTCCTTCTTCACCGCCGCGGCCTCGCGCGCCATGCAGCTGGGGGACTACTTCCGCGCGCAGGGTAAGCCGACGGTGGCCGGCGGCATCTTCCCCACGGCGATGCCCGAGGTGGCGGCGGAGCACTTCGACAGCGTGGTGGTGGGCGAAGGCGACGGCGTGTGGCCGACGGTGCTGGCCGACGTCGAGGCCGGCGCGCTCAAGAAGCGCTACGAGCGCGTGGAGTGCGCGCTGGGCAGCCTGCCCCTACCGAAGGTGTCGATGTACATCGACAACGAGGGCGAGCGCTTCCACCCGGACGACTACCCGGTGCAGCTCTCGCGCGGCTGCCCGCTCAACTGCCACAGCTGCATCCTGCCGGTGTCGATGACGAAGTCGCTGCGCGAGTACCCGCTCGACCACGTCATCGGGCAGCTGGACCAGCTGAAGAAGTTCGGCAAGCGGGCCAGCCTCACCGAGGACACCTCGTGGTTGCCGGGCAAGGGGAACCGCCTGTTGTCGGCGCTCTTCGACCACCTGGTGCGCACGGGGCAGGAGGCGCGCATCAGCTACGTCGGCATCTCGATGCCGATGATCATCGCGACGCCGATGCCGCTGCTGGAGAAGGCGCGCAAGGCGGGCGTGACGATGTTCTACCTGGTGGGCGGCTTCGACCCGGTGACGATGCGGGCCTTCACCGGGAGGGACCCGAAGCAGCTCGAACGCGCGCACCAGGCGATCGCCAAGTGCCACGACGCGGGCATCGAGCCGTACACCTCGTTCCTCTACGGGCAGGACGATGACGACGAGGGCACCGTCGACCGCATGCTGGAGTTCGCCGCGGCCTCGGGCATCCGCAAGGCGGAGTTCGCCATCTTCACGCCGTACCCCGGCACGCCGTCGTGGAAGCGCCTCGTCGCCGAGGATCGCATCCTCCACACCGACTGGAGCCGCTACAACGACGCCAACTGCGTCTACAAACCGAAGCGCCTTTCCCCCGAGCAGGTGACGCAGGGCTACCTCAGGCTGTGGCGCGACTTCTACGCGGACAAGAAGCACTTCCTCACCGCGTCGCACGACGAGCGCACCATCCAATTCTGACTGAGCGCGCGGCACGAACAGGTCACAGCGCCGCGCCGCGGACTGTGCTCAGAATCCACCCCGATGTCCGAGCACCTCATCCGCGCGACTCCCGACGCCTGCTACGCCGCCTTCTGCGATGTCCCCCGCGCGCGCCTCTGGGTGCCGGGCTTGAGGCGCGTGAAGGTGGTGCGCACCGACACACGAGGGCGCGCGCTCGAGGCGACGTACGAGTACGGCGAGGCCTTGTCCTACGCGCTCGTGTACGCGTACGACGACGAGGCGCGGAAGGTGCGCTGGGTGCCGTCGGCAGGCGTGCTGGACGGCGTCTCGGGCTCCGCGTCCTTCAAGCCGGGCGACGGCGGCTGTCGCTTCACCTACGCGCTCGAGAGCCGTCGCGGGCGCGGGCCGCACCACCCCGAGGAGGTGGCGCGCGCCTTCGTCGACTGGATGCACGCGTCGGCGAAGAAGTAGAGGGGCCGATGGCCTACGCGCGAGCCGTCAGGTGTCTCACCGGAATGGGCCGGCGCCTCACGGCAGCGACGGTGGCGCCTCTCTCGGCGTGCTCGGGCGCCGGCCCTGCGGACGGTGGAGTGGACGGCGGCGGCGACGCGGGCGCGTGCACCGGCGTCCCGGAGCGCCTCACGCAGTACACCTGCGTCGAGGCGTCGTACCTGCGCCCGCTCGCGTGCAAGGACACCTTCGAGGCGACGCTGCCGAGCACACCGCCGACTGCGACGCCGGGCCCGGCATGCTCGGGCACGTGGCGGTGAGCGACTGCGTGGACGTGCGGCGGTGAGTTGGGTGTACGGCTTCCCCGGCGACACGTACGAGCGCTTGTCCGCGCGCGACGGCGGCGCCTGGACGGGTGGCATCAACTCCTCCGACCGCGGCGTGCTGGTGACGCACGTCGGCGACTGCGCGCCGCAGGAAGCGCCCGGCTGCCGCGACGGCGGCTGACGTCAGCCCGTCTGCCAGCGGAACGCGAGCCGCTTCGAGTCCGCGCTGCGGAAGAGGAAGGCCGTCGCCTCGCTGGTGAGCAGCGAGACGAAGTGCCGCGGCGCGTTCGGGTCCAGCACGCGCGTCGGCGGCGTGCCTTTCACCAGCGCCGCCGCGTCGAAGTCCCAGCCATCGGCGGTGCCGCCCTCGAGCGGCGGGCCCTCCACCACCTGGAACAGCAGCTCCCAACCGGCGCCGTCGGGCCACTCGGGGCCCTGCTCCCACGCCGGCCAGCCGCCCAGCTTGTCGCAGCGCAGCGGCAGCGCGCTGGCCTCGTCGTCGGAGTCGTGCGCGTCCCCTTCGCCGCGGTCGTCCCGCGAGGGCTCCTCGTCGACGCGGGTGAAGCCGATGAGTCCGCCGGAGGCCTGCACCTCCGCGCCGCCGCCGTCGCCGTCCGCGTCCACCTCGACGAGCCCGTCCAGCGGCACGAGCTCGACCAGCACGCCCGGCGAGGACTCGGTGGCGCTCTCGCAGCCGCGCGTGCAGACGAAGAGCTGCGCGAGCGCGGGCGCGCGCACGAGCGGCTCGGGCAGCGCCGACAGGTCCAACTGGACGACGTGGGCGAGGGGCTGCTGGCAGCCACGACACCTGGGCCAGCCGCCGTCGGTGGCCCGCAGCACCCGGCGCGCGCCGAGCCGGTGCGGTCCGCTGGCGTCTTCGGAGACGCGCGGGAGAAAAGCGGGGCGTGGCCGCACGCGCGCGGGCGTTCGCTTGGTCACCGGCGGCGCCAGGCGCGGCGTGTACAGCGGCCCCCTCGGCGCCGCGCCAGGGAGGTGCTCGCGCGCCAGCGTGCACGCCTCGCCGTCGCAGCGCACCACGTCCACCAGCGCGCCTTCCACGCGGCGCTGTACGCGAACGATGCGAGGACGTCCGTCCATGTCGCGCCGCACCTCGAGCGCCTGGTCCAGCGTGTCGACCGCGTGCGGGCGCAGCCCGGGCTCCGCGCCGGACAGCAGGTCGAAGAAGGCGTCGGTGGAGCCAAGGCCCGAGCCGGCGATGACCTGGTGGCCGGTGGTGAGGGCCGTGAAGAGGAGCGGCCCTCCCTCAGGCGTCGTGCGGGCGACGGCGATGAGGTCCGGGTCCTGGCGGAGCGCCAAGCGCAGCAACTGGCTGAGGGACGCTTCGGGCACCTCGCGAGGCTGGGCGCCGGCCTCGTTCGCCCGCGCGGTGATGCGCGCCGGCGCCACCTCGAGGAGGAGCGCGTTGAGGCCGCGCGCGGGATGAACGCGCGCCAGCACGCCCACCAGTTCGGCGGCGGCGTCGGCGTCGCCGAACACCAGCGTCAGGCCACGCCCGGCGAAGAGGCCGTGCAGCGCCGCGCGCGTGACGTCGCGCTGCGCGGGCGCGGCGAGGAAACCGTCGAGAGAGGCGAGGGCCGTCATGAGCGCCTGACCGTAGCAGGCAGCGGGTGGAGTGCCGCCGTCCACCTTCGGCGCGTCGGGACGCCCGGCGGCCGCGTGGGCGCTACAGCGACTCGAGGTACTGAATGAGGTCCGGCACGTCCTGCTCCGCGACGGCGCCGTGCTGCGCGCCACCGCACGCGGGGTCGAAGCGCGCCGCCAGCGTCTTCGCGCAGCCGTCGTGCATCCACGGGCCGCGCCACCTGAGGCCGCGCAGCGACGGCACCTGGAAGGCCCCGCCGGTGCCGACGTCGACGGTGGCGTTGTTGGTCAGCTGCGGGCCGGCGTGGCAGCTGCCGCAGCCCGACGCCTGGAAGACGGCCTCGCCCGCGCTCACGTCGGCCGCCGTGCCGCCGCGCGCCGGCAGGGCGTCGAGCCAGGCGCCCAGCGCGCGCGTCGTCAGCGCCGGGTCCCGTACTCCGCCCATTCGCTGCTCGAAGGTGGTGTGCAGCAGCGCGTCGAGGTTCTTCAGCTCGCCGCGCCAGTGGAAGGGCGCCGTCTTCGTCACGCCGCCAGCCACCACCTGCGTGCGCACCGGTCCGCCTTCGAAGCGCCAGGTGTGCCCGTCGTCGAAGCCCTCCGCGTGGCACGACGCGCAGGCCACGCCGCTGGGCGACTGCCCATGGAACAGCGCGCTCGGCGCGGGCAGCTCGCCGCCGGGCGGGCGCAGCTTCAGCTCGCGGACGGTGTCCCCTTTCGTCACCACCGTGCCGCCGTGGTCGAGGACGACGAGGCTGCCGTCGACGAGGCCCACGCCCACCGGCGTCGGCGTGGTGACGGACGGGAGGACGGACGCGCAGGACGACGCCGACGACGGCCAGGGCACCTCCTGCACGCCACCGCTCCCGGCGGTGACGAGCGCGATGCGGGCGCCGTCAGCGGCGACGTCCAGGGGCAGCGAGCCCGGCACCACGGTCGTGGACTGGGTCGTCCGGTGCTCGAGGTCGAAGACGGTGAGCGCCGACATCACCACGCTGGTGCCGCAGCCGGGCCCGGTGCCGTAGTACGGCGGCGGCGTCCGCGGCGGCGCCGGCGTCGACGTCAACAGCGTCACGTCGTCATCGAGGTGCTCCTGGTGCGCCATCACCACGCGGCTGCCCACGGCCACGGTGCGCCAGGCCACGCGCGGCGTGAAGGAGAGGGTGACGGGCCCGTCCGCGGCGAGGCGCGGCAGCAGGAGCGGCGCCGGCGCGAGGCGCGTCACGACGGCGCCGTCGGCGTCCAACTCGAGCAGCTCGGCCGAGCGGAACGTCGTCACCCAGACGCGGCCCGCCACCACCAGCACGTCGCGCAGCTCCTCGCCGACGCGGAAAACCTGGCGCTCGGCGCCGGACAGCGCCACCAGCTCGCCGCCGGCGCAGGCCACCAGCAGGCGGCGGTTCGCCGCGTCCCACGCCGCGCCGCGCGCCTCGTCGCACGCCGCCACGACGCGACGCACGGCGCCGCGGTGCACCGTCGCCACCTCGCCACGGCCGCGCAGCACCACCGCGAACTCGTCCTCGCCCATCGGCGCGATTCGGGCTGGCCGGCTCCCCCGTGCAAAATGCAAGGGCGCGGCCGCGCCGCTGCGCGTGTCGATGACCCAGGCGGTGTCGCCATCGGTGTCGGCCACGGCCACGCGACCCGGGCCCACCGGTGTCACCGAGGCGCCCCACAACGCGCGTCCCTCGCTCGCGTTCGGCGTGCGGGTGGCCAGCGCGTTGCCGGCAGGGAAGGACGGCAGCACCGCCTCCGGCCCGCAGCCGACGAGGAGGGCGACCGAGGCACACACCGACAGACACCGGGCGCGCTGCAGGGACATGGGACCTCCGGACAGAGAAGAGCGGGGTAGGGAATGGACCCGTGGCGGGCTGAAATCGGCTCACCCCTCGACGCGAAGCCCCCGGTGAGCCATTTTTCGCCTTCCGTGGGTCTTTCCAGAGCCATGGTGTCTCCGCGCCCAGCGCCGCCTGAGGAGAGACGAGACGAGCGCGCGCCCGCCGTGGTGGTGGCGCTGCGCCGCGAGGAGCCGCCCGCGCCGCTGCCCGGAGGCGTCGAGACGGCCGGCCTGGTGGCCCGCGCCCGCGCCGGCGACCGCGGCGCGGAGAGTCTCCTGTACCGCCGCTTCGCGCCCGGCCTTTTTGAGACGGCGACGCGGTTGTTGCGCAGCCACCCCGCTGCCGAGGATGTGTTGCACGACGCCTTCCTCCTCGCCTTCTCGCGCCTCGCGCAGCTGAAGGCGCCGGGGCAGTTCCGCGCGTGGGTGCTGGCCATCGTGGTGAGCCTCGTGCGCAAGCGGCTGCGGCGGCAGCGGCTGCTGCACTGGGTGGGGCTGGACGCGGTGGCTGACGCGCCGCTCGAGCAGCAGGCCGTGGACGGCGCCTGCGTGGAGGCGCGCGGCGAGCTCGCGGTGCTGGACGCGGCGCTGCAGGCGTTGCCGGTGTCGCTGCGGCTCGCGTGGGCGCTGCGGCACATCGAGGGCGAGCGCCTGGAGGACGTGGCGGACGCGCTGGGGAAGAGCCTCGCCACCACCAAGCGCTACCTCGCGCGCGCCGAGGCGCACGTCGCGCGCCACGTCGCGGTGGAGGGCGCGCGATGAGCCTCGTGCCCTGGCCGGTGAAGCGCCTCACGCGCCCCGGCGACGTCGAGGCGCGCGTGCAGCGGACGTGGGTGCGCCTCGAGCGCACGCGCCGGGCGCCGCGCGCCGTGCGCCCCGGCTTCCTCGTGGCCGCGGCGTCGGCCGCCTGCGCGCTGGCGGTGTGGGCGTGGGCCGCTCGTGTGCCGGAAACCGCCCCCGGTGCCGGCCCGCCCCTTGCGGCCGCCGCGCTGACGCACGCGGGGAAGTCAGCCGAGGCGGTGCGCTCGGGGAAGCTGGCTTCCATCGTGTCGTCCAACGCTCTGGCCTGTGCCGACGGCGCGGGGAAGCTGCGCGCGGACGCGACGCCGTTCGCGCGGGCCTCGGCCGACGGCACGGGGAAGCTGCGAGCGGACGCGACGCCGTTCGCGCAGGCCTCGGCCGACGGCGCGGGGAAGCTGCGAGCGGACGCGACACCGTTCGCACAGGCCTCGGCCGACGGCGTGGGGAATCCACGCGCGGACGCGGCGCCGGGCGCGCGTGCCTCGGCCGCGCACGCCGTTGGGGCGCTCCCACACACCGGGGAACCGCACGCGAGCGCGCCAGGCGCGGGTGGTCGCGCGCCGCCGTCCTCCCGCGCGGCGCAGTCTCCGGCGACCGTCGTCTGGCGCGGCCGGCCGACGCCCGGCGCGCCGCGCCCGCCCTTCATGCTGCGGCCACCGTCTTCCGAGGCCGCGCAAGAGGACGTGGTGGAGGTGCTGCTGGCGAGCGCCGACGACGCGTGGCGCGCGGGCGACTCCGCGCGCGCGGCCGTCCTCCTCTCCGAGTTGGCGGCGCATCACCCCGCCGACGCGCGCGCGGGCTCGGCCCTCTACGTGTTGGGCCAGCTGCAGCTGGACGTGCTCGGGCGGCCCGCCGCGGCGCTGGACAGCTTCGAGCGCGCGCTGGCGCTCGGCGTGCCCGAATCGCTGGTGGGGCCGCTGTGGGAAGCGCACGAGCGCGCCTCCGCCGAAGCTGGCGCCCGCTGACGCGTCAGGCGACCGGGAGCGGCACGTGGCCGCCCTTGCCGACGCGCTCGACGGTGCTGGCCTGCGGGCCCTTCTCACCTTCGCCCGGGTGCTCGGTGAAGCGCACCTCGTCGCCGACGGCCAGCTTCGCGAAGCCGCCCACCACGGCGTTCCGGTGGAAGTACAGCTCCCGGCCGGTCTCCGTGGTGAGGAAGCCGAAGCCCTTCATCAGCTTCGTGACGCGCCCGTGCAGCGGCCGAACGTGGTGCTTCACCTCGTGGCGCACCTCGCGCTCGGCCTCCTGCAGCTGGCGCTTCATCGCGTCGAAGGCCTCGTTCACCGCCGCGTACGCGTCCTCGAAGTTGGCGTGCGCGTCCGGGTCGCGTCCCACGTAGAGCTCCGCACCCGGCACGGTGACGCGAATCGACACGCGGTAGTGCGAGCCCGCGCCCTGGCGGTGGTGGCTGCGACCGTGCGTCAGGTTGCGCTTGCCGCCGACGTGGTCGACGGTGACGTGGCAGGCGGTGATGCGCTGGCTGTAGCGCTCCAGCGCGGCGGCGTGCTCGCGAATGGTCGCCGCCAGCGTGTCCGACGGCTCGACATGACGAAAGCGGATGTCGATAGGGACTTGCACGTGAGCTCCTCCTCGATGCGTGGGTGGAGCGCGCAGACGTGGCAGCGGCCGCGCGTGCTGCTCCACGCCCGTGCGGAACTGCAACGGCGGGGCCACGCGCGAAGCCGCGGCTTCCACGGCCGTTGCGGCCCCTCGCCCGCAGGAAGTGCGTGCGCCGCGATGTCCGCGCAGAAAGCGGCTACTTGATCAGGCAGATGGTCTGCTGGTTCAGCGCCAGCAGCCGCCCGTCTTCGCCCCACAGCTCGCGGAGCTCGACGGCGTAGCCCTGCCGCACGACAGCGACGCGCGCGCGGTAGGCGAACGGCGCCGCGGGGTCGAGCCCCTCGCAGTCGCCCAGCGGCTGGAAGGTGAAGGCGATGGTGGCCATGGGGCGCGGCGCCGTCTCCTGCGCGTAGGTGCCGGGCCACCAGGCGTCGATGCACGCAGCGAGGAAGGGGGCGTCGCGGCGCACGCCCGGCGTCTTCGGCCGAATCCAGCCGGTGGCGGCCGGCCGCGGCGCGTCGCTGAAGGGCAGCGCGGCGTCGGTGCGGAAGTCCCAGTACCGCCCGAAGCGCGGGCCCATGGGCGGCGAGATGGGCAGGGACTCGAGCGCGCGCCAGTCGGTCAGCTTCGGCGCGTCGAGGTGGACGCCGTCACGCTCGGGGGCGCGCGCGCTGCCCAGCACGCCCACCGCGTGCGCCTGCACGCCGCCGCCCTGCTCGAGCCGCGCGGTGACGGTGCTGACCGCGTTGCCGTCGCGCAGCACCTCCAGCGTCACCGTCGCCGGGCCCGGCTGCACCGGGCCGCACAGCTCGGCGGTGAGCGAGCGCAGCGCCCGCTCGGGCCGGTGGTGCTCCAGCGCGCGCACCAGCACGCCCGCCACCAGCCCGCCGAAGAGGCCGCGGCCCTGGTGCCAGTCGTCGGGGAAGTCGACGTCGTAGCGGCCGGGGCCGCGCGGGTGCACGGACAACAACTCGTCGAGGGGCGCGGTGGGCTCGGGCATCGCGGCCCAGCGCATAACGCGCGGGCGCCGCGGCGGCACGGACGAAGGGCGTCGCTACGGCGTGACGAGCCGCACCGTCGTCAGGCCGCCGTCCAGCACCTGCCACACCTCGTACGGCGAGGCCGGCGTGCCCGCGTCGAGGCTGTAGTCCAGCGAGCCCGAGGCGCCCTCGACGTTGACGGCCACGCCGCCGCTCAGCGTCGTGGACAGCTCCGTCCAGTTGCTGGCCAGCAGCCGGAGCGGCGGCTGCGTGGTGTCCGACAGGCGGGCCATGCCTTCGCGCAGGCGCTCGCCGGTGATGCCGCCACCGTTCTGCGAGGCCCACGCGGCAGACGCCAACGTCAGCCACATCGCGTCGTACGCGTGCGAGGTGAAGGAGAACGTGTCGGGCCGAACGCCGAAGCGGGTGAGGAACGCGTCGCTGAAGCTGCCGAAGGCGGCGCCCGCGCCCTGCGCCGGGGCGGTGCCGAGGCGCCCTTCGAGCTCCGGTCCGGTGACGGCGTTGACGATGGCCGGGTCCTTCGCCGCGTCCGCCAGAAACCACTGGTGCCCGCTCGCGCGCTGCAGCTTCGGGTTGGTGCTGCCGGCCGCGACGATGGACGCGACGTCCGGCGGGAAGGCGACGAGAACCGTGGCGACGGGCGACTCGTTGGCGATGGTGTTCGCCAGCGCGACGGCCTTCGCGAAGTCGAGGTCCTTGTCGAAGGACTTCGACACCGGCAGGCGCCCGCGCTTCGACAGCTCGTCCCGCAGCGCCGGCTCGAAGGCCGAGCCGTAGACGCTCGTCTCGTGGGCGATGACCACCTTCAGGTTGACGTTGCCGGCGGTGGCCTGGGCCACCTCGCCCGCCAGCACCGCGGCCTGCTGCGTGTCGTCGGGCGCGACGCGCCACACGTTGCCGTCGGACCTGAAGAGCGGCACCAGCGACGCGCTGGTCGCACTGGGCGAGATGATGAAGGCGTTGGCGGCGACGCGGTCGGGCTGGCTGGCGACGTTCTGTGTCAGCCCACTGCCCGACGTGAGGATGGCCGGCGTGCCGACGTTCTTCACCATCCACCCCGCCTGTGCGGCGCCGCGGTCGTTGTCGTCGTTGGTGTCGCAGAAGAAGAGGCCGAAGAAGCGCCCCTTGAGGCCGTCGAACTTGTTCGCCTCCTCGAGCGCGAGCGTCATCGCGTTGAGGCCCTGCTCCTCGGAGTTGTCGGTGCCGGTGCCGCCGTCCCTGAGGGCCAGCGTCTTCGGCAGCACCGCGACGAGCGGCACCCGGTCGGCCTTGTCGAAGACGCCCGCCTGGCGCCGGCAGCCGTCGGGCAGCGGGAGGCAGGTGTTCTTCACGCACGCCATGCCGGCGCCGCACTGCACGTCGGTGGTGCACTCGTCGAAGCCCGACGCGGTGGTGAACGAGCAGGCAGCGAGGGCCACGACGCCGCCGCCGAGGAGCCAATACGCGCGTCGCATCAGAAGCGGGCCCCCACGCTGGCGAACGCGCCGCCCTCGGTCAACGGCACCAGGGCGATGGACACCGAGCTCTTCGGCGCCTCGCCGCCCTTCGGGTAGAGGATGACGGCGGTCACCGTGGCCGCGACGCCCACCACCAACAGCACGTCGGTGACGGCGGCCAGCGTCTGCACCTGGCCCCTGAGCGCCTGCTTCTCGTCCAGCGTCGTGGCCTTCAGGTACGAGTTCTTCGCGCCCTGGGCGGCGAGCGCGAGCCCCAGCGAGGTGCCCAGCGCCGCGACGCCGACGCCGCCGACGCTGTAGGCGATCAGCTTGCGCGAGTTGGACTTCCTCTCTGCCTCCTCGCGCGCCGCCTTCTCCTTCGCGGCGAGCGCCTCGCGCTGCAGGCGGGCGGCTTCGGCCTCGGCGTCGGCACGTTCGCGCGCGGCCTTCGCTTCGTCCTCGAGGCGCTGCTTCTCCGCGTCCTGCACGCGCTTGTCGGCCTCGGCCCTGGCGATGAGGGTGCGCAGCCGGTCCATCGCCAGGTTGGCCTTCTTCACCAGGTCCGGGCGCGTCTGGTCCGACGGCAGGGAGGTGTACTGGCGGTAGGTGTCGAGCGACTTCTGTAATTCGCCCGCCTGGTCCCACGCGCGGGCGATGTTGTAGAGGTACAGCGGGTTGGGGTCGACTTCGTAGGCCTGTTGCAGCTTCTCGGCGGCCTCCGCGTACTTGTTGTCCTTGTAGAGCTTGTCGGCTTCCTTCGCGAGCTCGCTGGCCTTCGACGGCGCAGCGGAAGCGAGGCCCGCGTACAGGCAGACGGCGAGGGCGAACGGTCGCATGACAGGGTGAGGCTACACCCTGTCGTGACCGTCTACGAGATTCCCGTCCCGCTCGGCCTGGCTTCAGCCGATGCGGGACAGCAGCGTCTGGCGGATCAGCTCGAGCGTCTTCGGCATGCGGTCGCCGAACTGCTCGAAGTGCGCCTTCTGGGCCTCGAGCTCGACCTTCCACTCCTCCTCGGAGATGGCGGTCGCCTCGTCCACCTTCGTGGGGTCGATGGACAGCCCCGAGAGGTCGATGTGGCCCTGTTTCGGCACCCAGCCGAACAGCGTCTCCTGCGCGCCCACCTTGCCGTGCGCGCGATCGACGATCCACTTCAAGACGCGCATGTTCTCGCCGAAGCCCGGCCAGAGGAACTTGCCGTCCTTGTCCTTGCGGAACCAGTTCACCATGAAGATTTTCGGCGGGTAGGGCACCGACTTCTGCATCTTCAGCCAGTGCGCCCAGTAGTCGGCCATGTTGTAGCCGCAGAACGGCAGCATGGCCATCGGGTCGCGGCGCACCACGCCCGTGGCGCCGGTCGCGGCGGCGGTCGTCTCACTGGCCAACGTGGCGCCCAGGTACACGCCGTGGGCCCAGTTCCACGACTGCATCACCAGGGGGATGGTGTTGGACCGGCGGCCACCGAAGATGATGGCGCTGATGGGCACGCCGCGCGCGTCGTTCACCCGGGGCGACAGCATGGGGTTGTTCGTCGCCGGCGCGGTGAAACGGCTGTTGGGGTGCGCGGCCTTCTCGGTGGAGCCCTTCTTCCAGGGGTTGCCCTTCCAGTCGATGAGCTCCTCGGGCACCTCGCCATCGAGGCCTTCCCACCAGACCTCACCGTTCTTCGTCACCGCCACGTTGGTGAAGATGGTGTCCTTCGACACGCACTGCATCGCGTTGGGGTTCGACTTCCAGTTGGTGCCCGGCGCGACGCCGAAGTAGCCGTTCTCGGGGTTCACCGCCCAGAGGCGGCCGTCATCACCGACGCGCAGCCAGGCGATGTCGTCACCGACCGTGTACACGCGCCAGCCGTCGAAGCGGCGGGGCGGCACCATCATCGCGAAGTTCGTCTTGCCGCAGGCCGAAGGGAAGGCGGCGGCGACATAGGTGGTGTTCCCGTCCGGGTCCTCGACGCCGAGGATGAGCATGTGCTCGGCCAGCCACCCTTCCTTCCTGGCGAGCGTTGAGCCGATGCGCAGCGCGAGGCACTTCTTGCCGAGCAGCGCGTTGCCGCCGTAGCCCGAGCCGAAGGACCAGATCGCGTTGTCCTGCGGGAAGTGGCAGATGTAGCGGCGGTCGGGGTTGACGTCGCCGGTGCAGTGCAGGCCGCGGTTGAAGTCGTTGGAGTCGCCGAGCATGTCCAGCGCGGCCTTCCCCATGCGCGTCATGATGCCCATGTTCAGCACCACGTAGACGGAGTCCGTCAGCTCGATGCCGATCTTCGAGTGCTTCGAGCCCAGGGGGCCCATGCAGTACGGCACCACGTACATGGTGCGGCCCTTCATCGAGCCCCGGAAGAGCCCGCGCAGCTTCGCGTACGCCTCGTCCGGCGCCATCCAGTTGTTGGTGGGGCCGGCCTCGTCCTTCGTCGGCGTGCAGATGAAGGTGAGGTGCTCGACGCGCGCCACGTCGTTGGGGTTCGAGCGGTGCAGGTAGCTGCCCGGGTGCTTCTCCGGGTTCAGCGGGATGAGAATGCCCTTGGCGACAGCGTGCTCGGTGAGGCGCTTCTTCTCTTCCGCGCTCCCGTCACACCAGACGACCTCGTCCGGCTGGCACATGGAGGCCATCTCGTCGACCCAGCCGAGGAGGTGCTTGTTGGACGTCAGCGTCGTGTGCAGGTGGGGCATGGTCGCTCCGTTGGGCGGAGCGCGAGGTGACGCCGCGCTCCGGGGTGGGTGGCAGCTACTGCAGACCCCGCCGTGGTCGCACGCGCGCGCCGGTTGATCAAGCGCAATGGGCTCATCGGAAGCGACAGTTGTGCTTGTCGCGCGAACGCGTGACCGGGTGCGTCACCGTTGGACGTCGCGCCGCGGGCCTGGCGCGGTGGCGCAGCCGCACGGTGTCGAGAAGGAAGGGTCTTTCCTGCGTGCGCGCGAGGGCTCTGGTCGAATCAGGCCTGCGCCTCGGTCGACGGTGGACAGCTTCCGCGGGCCCTCGGCGTCGGGCGCCGTCACGCGCCTCCGGCCCGCGCCTCGAGGTCGTCGAGGTAGCTCGCCGTGGCGGCGCGCGCCGCTTCGAGGAGGGCCTCGGCCCGCGCCACGCTCATGTCGAACTCGGCGGCGCCATAGCCCCTCGCGGGCAGCAGGCACGGCGGCACCGGCGCGGCGTCGGCGACCGTGAGGTCGCTGCCCAGCAGCATCGTGTCCACCAGCGTCTGCACGCGCCGGCCCAGCCGGGAATGCAGGATGCGCGCACCGAACGACTCGTCGTCGGCCGCGGGCGCGCCCGGGACCTCGAGCGTGGTGTCGATGCCGATGCCGACCGGCAGCCCGGGCTCCGCGGGCGCTTCGCCCATCATGCGCCTCACCAGCGCGTTCGCGTTCGGAAGGATGAAGGCGACGGGCAGGTTCGAGCTGAGGCCGCCGTCGACCATCACGTGGCCGGCCAGCGACGTTCCGAGGTACGGGCCCCAGTGCGAGCGCCAGGGGACCTCGGCGAACAGCAACGGAATGCTCATGGACATGCGGACGGCGGCGGCCAGGGGGACGTCGGGCGCCGTGCGGTGGTTGAGCGCGCGCAGCCGCTTCGCCGTCGTGTCCGTGGTGATGAGCGTGAGGTCGCGGCCCGTCTCGCGGTGGAGCGCGCCCAGCGTGATGCGTGAGAGCCCCGGGCGCTTCGCTTCCAACTTTCGGAGGTACCAGCTCATGAAGCCTTCGCCCGAAGAGATGCCGCCGGTGTCGAGGAAGCGCAGCATCGCCGCGGCCGACACCAACCGCTTCCCCAGGTCGCCGGGCAGCTTCAGGGCTGCCACGTGCAGCTCGGTCAGCTCCGGCTCGACGTCCGGCGACGCAGGGACGAGCGGCTCGGTGAGGTACTCCGCGAACTCCAGCTTGCCGTCCTCGCGGGGCGTCTGGCTCATCGCGACCAACTCGTCGCCGGTGTAGCCCACGGCCGCGAGGGACGCGGCGATGGCGCCGGCCGAGGTGCCGACGAGCCGGCGGATGCGGTGGCCTCGACGCATCACCTCGGCGAGCGCGGCGTTGAGGGCGATGCCTTTGCACCCGCCGCCCTGGAGCGCGAGGTCGAGCGTGAGTCTGGTTGGCGGGGCCATGTGTGAATTCAAGCATGGCGCCTGGCCGGCCGGTTGGCTTCGTCGCGAGGACGGCTTTCGCCGCGAGGTCTCCGCAACCACGCGCTTGGGGCTCTGCGCCCCGCCGGCAGGCGCTACGCTGGGACGAGGAAGCGACCCGCGGCGAGGTGCGCGACGACGTCGTGCGCGCTCTCGGCGTCGAGGCCCTGCCGCTCGAGGTGCGCCACGCCCGCGTCCACCGTCGCGGGCCGCGCGAAGGCGTCGAGCGCCGCCAGCAGCACCGCGCCGCGCTCACCCGCCTCCACGGCCGGGTCGTCGCAGCGCCGCGCGTCGACGTCCGGCGCGCAGGCGAGGCCGTGGCCGTCCTCCGAGCGCAGCACCGTCACCCAGGCGTCGGCAAACCGCGCGGGCGCGCGCCACGCGCCGAGCCACGCACCCAGCGTCAGCGTGCGCCTCAACGCTGCGCCCTGCCGGAGCCGCGTGCGGCCGGTGAGCGCGACGTGCGCGCGGGCTTCGAGGCGGGCGCGCGCAAGCGCCTCGAGCTCGTGCGCGGTGCTCGCCACGGCCGCCTCCAGCTTCGCGTCGGCGAAGCGCACCATGGGCACGTGCGTCTCGCCGGGCGCGCGCGCGTCGAAGTACGCGAGGAACTCGTCGAAGGTACGCGCCTCCGTCACCATGCCGAAGCGCTCGGGGTGCTCGGTGACGAGCGCGCCCGGCTGCGCCTCGAGCCGCTGGTAGCCGACGACGCAGCCGGCCTCGAGCACGCGCTCGACGTGGCGGCGCTCCTCGTCCAGCGTGGCGAGGCTGGCGAAGGGCAGCCCGGCGATGCCGGACACCTCCAGCTCGAGGTTCGGGTAGCGGCGCGCCTCGTCGATGACGTGCACCAGCTCGGCGTCGGTGGGGCAGGGCTTGAGCAGCCCGCGCTTCATCTGCTCGAGCCGCTGCGACTCGGAGAAGCAGCCGATGTCCAGCACCACGAAGACGCGCGCGAAGCGGCGCGCGAGCGCGGCGAGGAGGCCCGGCTGCGGCACGCCCCACAGGAAGTACGTCGTCGCGTGCTTCGAGAGGTCGACGTCGCCCCAGCACGCCTCGAGGTACTCGGCGCTCGAGCCCTGGAAGTCGTAGCGGAGCTGCCAGGTGCGCGGGACGAGCACGCGGTGGTCCTCGAGCACCGTCGCCTCGGGCCGCAGGAAGGCCTTCGCGCGGCCGAAGCCGGCCTTCTGCACGCCGCGCGTCCCGCCGCAGTACAGGCAGTTCTCCGAGCAACCCTTGCCCGGGGCCACCCAGCCCGAGAAGGAGTGCGCGTCCAGTTGCGAGAGGAAGAGCTCGTCGAAGTGGGAGTAGTAGGAGTCGTCGCTGGTCGCGTCCTGCACGTAGGCGAGCGGCGCGCGCGACGGGCCGTGGGGGCCGCGCGTCACCACGTTGGGCGGCGCAGGGTGGCCCTGGCAGAGCGCGAGCAGCGGCGCCTCGCCGTCGCCCAGCACGACGTCGTCGATGCACGGCCACGCGGACAACTCACGCCACCAGTACGCGGCGGTGTTTCCGCCCACGACGACGCGCACCTGCGGGTCGATGGCCTTGAGGGCCTCGGTGATGACGCGCGCGCGGGACAGGTGGTGAAACCACTTGAGCGAGACGCCGGCGACGCGCGGCTTCACGTGCGCGAGCAGCCGGGAGAGGGAGCGGCGGACGTCTTTCGGCGTGACGTCGTCGTCGGAGAGCCGCACCACCGCCTCGACGCCGTGCCGGCGCAGGTAGCTGGCGAGGTAGAGGATGCCGCAGCTCGCCTCGCCGGGGCCGGCGCCGAGCAGCAGCACGGGCCTCTCGTCGCGGCGGCGGGGACGCGCAGACATCGGCGTGGAGTCTGGCACCGCGCGGCGCGGGCGGCGACTTCAGCGCGAACGCCTCCTGCGCTCTTGGCCAAAGTCCGGGCTCGCGGACACCGACATCCAGCCCGTCTCCGCGCGGCTCCTCTCTGCGCTGCTCGCCGCGAGGTGGCGCTTCGTGGACGACTCCGAGGGTGGGCCGATGGGGGCGTGGGCGCACGAGATGCCGCGGCCGAACGCCCAGGTACACGCCGAGCAGCGCCGGCGCGCCGGGGATGGGGCCGACGAGCTCCTGACGGGAAGGAAGGCGGGTGCGCCTACCGAAGCTCCGGGTCGTACGGCGTCCCCAGCGCCGCCGGCGCCGCGCTCTTCTTTCCCGACACGGCCAGCACCACCAGCGTGAGCGCGTAGGGCAGCGCCAGCAAGACGCCCTGCGGCACCACGGTGAGCAACTCCGGCGCGCTCGACGCGAGGCCGATGCGCAGCGCGTTGCCGAACGCGAAGAAGGTCGCCGCGCCGGCCGCGCCCAGCGGCGTCCACCGGCCGAACACCATCGCCGCCACCGCCATGAAGCCGAGGCCCGACGGCATGTGGTGCTCGAAGCGGTCCAGCGTCGCCGTCGACAGCGCCGCGCCGCCCAGCCCGGCGAGCGCGCCCGACAGCACCACCGCGCCGAGGCGGAGCCGCGACACGCGCACGCCCATCACCGCCACCGCCTGCGGCTTCTCGCCCACCGCGCGCAGGCGCAGGCCCCACGCCGTGCGCATCACCGCGAGGTGCACCACCACCGGCAGCATGCACGCGAGCCACGTCAGCGGCGAGTGCCCCAGCCACTTCGGCAGCTGCGTGATGGGCGGCGTCGAGTTGGGCGAGTCGAAGACGGCCTCGAGGAGGAAGGTGCCGAGCGCCAGCATCACCAGGTTGAGCGCCATGCCCGACACCACCTGGTCGCTGCGCCAGCGCACGCACAGCCACGCGTGCACCAGCCCCACCGCCGCGCCCGCCGCCATGCCGGCCAGCACGCCCGCGGGCGTCGGCATCACCAGCGCGGCCACCGCCGCGGTGAAGGCGCCCGCGCGCATCATCCCCTCGACGCCGACGTTCACCACGCCCGCGCGCTCCGACAGCGTCGCGCCCACCGCGGCGAAGACGAGCGGCGGCGCCGCGTCCAGCACGCTGGACAACAGCGAGGTGAGCAGCTCAAGCACGCGCCGCCTCCTCGCCCGACTTCCTCTTGAAGAGGCGCGCCAGCAGCCGGTCCCACACCAGCCGCGCCGCGACCAACAGCAGCGCGAGGCCCTGGATCAGCTCCGGGAAGGACTTGTGCACGCCGAACAGCTGCATGCGCGTGCCGCCCGCGCGCAGGCCGCCGAAGAAGAGCGCGCTCGCCAGCACGCCCAGCGGGTGCCCGCCGCCGATGAGCGCCATCGCGATGCCGTCGAAGCCGTACGGCGCGCCCAGCGTCGCCGGGTACTTGAGCTCGGTGCCCAGCACCAACACCGCGCCCGCGAGGCCGGCGAAGGCGCCCGCCGTCAGCATCGCCTGCACGAGGCAGCGGCCCACGTCGATGCCGCCGGCGCGCGCCGCCTCGGGGTTGAGGCCGATCGCGCGCCACTCGTACCCGCGGCGGAAGCGCGAGAGGAACAGCCACGTCCCCACCGCCGCCAGCAGCGCGAAGAGGAAGCCCGCGTTGAGCCGCGACGTCTCGCCCAGCAGCCGCGGGAGCTCCGCGCTTGGCAGCACCTGGTCCGTACCGGAGATGGAGTTGTCCCCCGACGCGCTCGCGCGCAGCGGGCCGACGACGAGCCAGTTCTCCACCAGGCTCACCGCGACCCAGTTCAGCATGATGGTGCTGATGACCTCGTGCACGCCGCGGTGCAGCTTGAGCAACGCCGGGCCCAACGCGTAGAGCGCGCCCCCCGCGGCCGCCAACAGCAGGCACAGCGCGACGTGCAGCGCCGCGGGGAGCTCGACCTGCGCGCCCGCCACCGCCGCGACGATGGCGCCCACCATCATCTGCCCCTGCGCGCCGATGTTGAACAGGCCCACGCGGAAGGCCACCGCCACCGACAACCCGGTGAAGGTGAGCAGCGCCGCCTTGGTGCCCGCCTCGCCGAGCGGCCGCAGCACCGCGCCGACGTTCCCCGTCTCGAGGTAGCGCGGCCAGTCGCCGAACGCGCCCCACACCATGCCGGCGAAGGCGTCCAGCGCGGTGCCGAAGCCGCGCGTCAGGCTGACCGCGACGAAGCACGCCACCAGCGACGTGGCGACGGCGAGCGCCGACGGGAGGAGGCGCTTCAAGCCCTCACGCATCCTTCACCCCCAGCATCCGCCGGCCGATGAGCCGCTCGTCGAAGTCCGCGCGCGGCAGCTCGGCGGTGACGCGGCCCTCGAAGAAGACGAGCACGCGGTCCGCCAGCGCCAGCACCTCGTCGAGGTCGAGCGACACCAGCAGCACCGCGCAGCCGCGCCGGCGCTCCTCGTCGAGCCGCCGCCGCACCGCCGCCACCGCGGCGATGTCGAGGCCGCGCGTCGGCTGCACCACCACCAGCACCTTCGGCTGCCCGTCCAGCTCCCGGCCCACCACCAGCTTCTGCTGGTTGCCGCCGGACAGCGCGCCCACCCTCAGCGTGCCGTCGCGCGGTCGCACGTCGTTCGCCTCGAGGAGCGCGTCGGTGCGTTGCCGCCGCCCCTCGAAGTCGATGAGCGGCCCGCGCGCGAAGGGCGGCGCGCCGTGGCGACCGAGCGCGACGTTTTCTTCCACCGTCATGTCCGCGACGACGGCGCGGCGCAGCCGGTCCTCGGGGATGTGGGCGATGCCCAGCGCGCGCGCCTCGCCCGGAGTGAGCGTCGTGTAGGTCCGGCCGAACAGCGACAGCCCGCCGGTGTAGTCGCGCAGCCCCGTCAGCACCTCGGCGAGCTCGCGCTGGCCGTTGCCGTCGACGCCGGCGATGCCGAGGATTTCTCCGGCGTGCAGGGAGAAGGAGACGTCGTGCACCTTGTCCGCGCGCAGGTGCTCCACCTTGAGCACCGCGGCTTGCGCCTCACCCCGACCCTGTCCCCCGATGGGCGAGAGGGAGTCTTGCCTGGCGGCGTCACCCACCATCAGCTCGGCCAGCGCTTCCGGGCTCGTCGCGCCGGGCGCCACCTCGGCCACCAGCTTCCCGCGGCGCATCACCGCGATGCGCGTCGCGAAGGCCAGCACCTCCTTCAGCTTGTGGCTGATGAGCACCACCGCGAGGCCCTGCTCCGACAGCGCGCGCGTCACGGCGAACAGCTCGTCGGCTTCCTGCGGCGTCAGCACCGCGGTCGGCTCGTCGAGGATGAGCGTGGTGACGCCGCGGTGGAGCGCCTTGACGATCTCCACCTTCTGCTGGCTCCCCACGGTCAGCGTGTCGACGCGCGCGCGCGGGTCCACCGCGAAGCCGAAGCGCTGGCAGCTCGCCTGCACCTGCGCCACCGCGCGCTCGAGGTCGAGCAGCCCGCCCTTCGTCGGCTCCGCGCCCAGCACGACGTTCTCCGCGACGGACAGCGTCGGCACGAGCGTGAAGTGCTGGTGCACCATGCCCACGCCGCGCGCGAGCGCCTCGGCCGGCGTCTTCACCTTCACCGCCGCGCCGTCGAAGCGCACCGCGCCCGCGTCCGGCTGGTACAGGCCGTACAGCACGTTCATCAGCGACGACTTCCCCGCGCCGTTCTCGCCCACCAGCGCGAGCCGCTCGCCGGGCGCGATGGTGAGCGACACGTCGTCGAGCGCCGTCACCGCGCCGAAGCGCTTGCTGATGTGCTCGAGGGCGATCATCTCCTTCCGGCGCAGCCTACCCGGCGGCCGCGCGCGCGACGGAGAGAAGTCGCTGCGGTGGGAGCGGAATGGGCCTCCCGAAGTTCGGGGACTGGCTTGAACCCGGGGGCGGCCCGCGCTCACGATGCCGGCGTGCGACCGCTGCACGAGCAACTGCCCGACGCGCTCCTCATCACGGAGGGCGGGACGGTGCGCGTCGCCAACGGCCTGGCGCACCGGCTGCTCGCCGCGGAGGCCGACGCGCTCGCCGGCACGCCGCTCTCGAGGTGGATGGCGCCGGGGGAGCTGGACCGGGTACGCACCATTCTCGCGCAGCGCGCGGGCGCCTTCACCGACCTGCCCGAGACGTTCCGCCTGCGCTTCCTGCGCGCCGACGGGCAGGCCGTCATCGTCGACGCGCACTTCGCGCTCGACGGCGAGGCGCTCGTCTTCGTGCTGCGCGACGCCACGGAGGACGCGCGCGCCGAGGCGCTGATGAGCCGCCTCGCCACGCTGTCCCGCGGCGGGCAGGGCCTGTCCGGCGCCGACGCGCTGCTCGACGCCGCGGCGCCCGTCTTCCTGGAGTTGGGCTGGCGCGGCGCCTTCACCCGCATCGAGCGCGACGGCTCGTTCGTGCTCCGGAGCGTCGCGTGCCCGCCGGGCGACCCCATCGGAGCGTACGTCGAGACGTTGGTGGGCAAATTGTTGCCGCGAGACAGGACGCCGGTGTTGCACCAGGTCGTCACCGAGCAGCGCGCCATCTTCCTCGACAACATTCCGGCCTTCATGGCGGGCCCGCCGCAGCAGGCGAAGCAGCTGTCGGAAAGCCTCGTCAGGAGTCACGCGTACCGCAGCGCCTGGCTGCCGGTGAGAGAGCCGGGCGGCGCCATCACCCACCTGCTGTCGATGGCCGGCCGCGACATGAGCGAGCGCGACTTCGTGGCGCTGCAGCTCTTCGCCGCGCAGCTGGGCGAGGCCAACGAGCTGGCGCGCCTCAAGGCCGAGCTGGTGCAGCGCGAGCGCCTCGCCGCCGTCGGCGAGATGGCCGCGGTGCTGGCGCATGAGATCCGCAACCCGCTCGGCGTCGTCTTCAACGCCGCCAACACCCTCAAGCGGACGGTGACGGGCGAGGTGAACGAGTCGCTGCTCGGCTCGCTGCTCGAGGAGGCCGAGCGCCTGCGGACGCTGACCGGCGACCTGCTCGATTTCGCGCGCCCGGCGGCGCCGCACCTCGCGCCGGTGGACCTGTCGAAGCTGGCCGCTGACGTGGTGAGCGCCGCCGCGGTGGAGAGCCGCCGCGGGACGAGGGTGGCGCTCGAGGTGCCGGGCACGCTGCCGCGCGCGGAGGCCGACGAGGCGCTCTTGCGGCGCGTGCTGCTCAACCTCTGCCTCAACGCGCTCCAGCACGTCACGCCCGGCGGCCAGGTGCGCCTGTCGGCGGCCGAGGAGGGCGGGGCGCTCAAGGTGCGCGTGGAGAACGACGGCGAGCCGGTGCCGCCCGGCCTCGAGCAGCGCATCTTCGAGCCGTTCTTCACCACGCGCGCCGCCGGCGCCGGACTGGGGCTGGCGGTGGTGAAGCGGCTGGTGACGGAGCTGGGCGGGCAGGTGGCGCTCGAGCCGCGCGTGGACGGGGCGTGCTTCGTGGTGACGCTGCCCGTGGCGGACACCACCGGCGGCTGAGCGCTTGCGTTTGCCGCGCCGGTGCGGGACACCTCACGGCGTGTACGTCGAGAAGCGGCAGCACCCGAGGTCCACGTGCAGCCTCCCCGCCACCGCTGACGGCCCCCGCGGCCCCGTGCGCGGCACCTGCACCAACATCTCCCTGGGCGGCGCCTTCCTCGAAGGCATCCAACTGTCGTTGGGCGCCCTCACGCGCGTGACGCTGGCGGTGCCCGGCGTGGGCGAGGTGGTGTTGGAGGCGCAGGTGAAGCGCCACTCGACGAGCCCGCGCGGCATGGGCGTGGAGTTCATGCGCCTCGACCCGCAGAGCGTCGCGCTGCTGCAGCAGTTGGTGGCGCGTTTCGGGTAGGCGTGCGCCGCTGCACGAGGCCGCTTTCAGGCCGCCTCGCGATCCGTCGTGTCCTCCAGCTCGGGCGCCTGCACCCCGCCGTCGACGTGCACCGCGGGCGGGTGCGTCGCGAGCACCATCTTCAGGATGCCGGGGAACACCAGCAGCATGAGCGCGGTCGCACCGACGATGCCGAACACCACCACCGTGGCGAGCGGCCGCTGCACCTCGCTGCCCGCGCCGGCGTTGAGCGCCATCGGCAGGAAGCCCAGTGCCGCCACCGCGGCCGTCGTCAGCACCGCGCGCAGCGTGTGCGCCGCGCCGTGCACCAAAGCGTCGTCCAGGGCGCGCCCGTGCGCGAGTTCGCGCTGCACCTCGGTCGCCATCACCACGCCGTTGAGCACCGCCACGCCCGCCAGGGCGATGAAGCCCACCACCGCCGGCAGGCTGAAGCTCATCCCCCGCACCAGCAGGCCCACCGCGCCGCCGATGAGCGCCAGCGGCACCAGCGTGAAGACGACGGCCGCCATGCGCACCGAGCCGAACGTCAGCACCAGCATGCCCACGATGATGGCCAGCGCCAGCGGCACCACGATGGCGAGGCGCGCCTGTGCGCGCTCGAGGTTCTCGAACTGCCCGCCCCAGGTGATGCTGTAGCCCGACGGCAGCGGCACCTCACGCGCCACCGTGGCCTGCGCCTCGCTTACCCAGGACGCGAGGTCGCGTCCGCGCAGGTTCACCTCGACGCGCACCGTGCGCTCGAAGCCTTCGCGGCGCACCGTCGCCGGGCCCTCCGCGTCCTCGAGCCGCCCCAGCTCCGACAGTTTCACCAGCTGCCCGTCCGTCGTCTCCACTAGCAGGTCGCCCAGGCCCTCGCGCGTGTTCTCCCGCGGCGGCGCGAGCAGCCGCACCTCGAAGCGCCGGGGCCCTTCGTAGATGACGCCGACGCGCCCGCCGACGCGTGCCGCCTGCAGCGTGCGGAACACGTCGTCCAGCTCCACCCCGTAGCGCGCCAGCCGCTCGCGATCCGGCGTAAAGGTGATGTTGGGCATGCCCAGCAGCCGCTCGATGCGCACGTCGCCGGTGCCGGGAATGCCGCGCACCACCTCGCCCACCGCGTTCGACTTCGCCACCAGCGTGTCGAGGTCCGGACCATAGATTTGAATCGCCACGTCCGCGCGACTGCCGGAAATGAGCTCGTTGGTGCGGTCCTCGATCGGCTGCGACACCGACACGAAGGAGCCCGACACCTCGCGCTCCACCGCGTCCTTGAAGGCCTCGGACAGCCCGTCGAAGTCCGGTGCCGTCACCCACTCGTCCTTCGGCGCCAGGTGCACGAGGACGTCGGTGTTGTCGTTACCCACCGGGTCGAAGGCCAGCTCGGCGCGGCCGGTGAAGGCGAGCGCCGTCTTCGCCTCGGGGAAGCGGCGCACCACCTTCTCCACCTCGAGGTCGAGGCGCCTGGCCTCGTTGAGGGAGATGGAGGGCGCGCGGCGAATGGTGAGCACCATGTCGCCCTCGTCGATGCGCGGCACGAAGTCGGCGCCGCGCGACAGCAGCGCGCCCAGGGACACCACCAGCGCCACCGCCATCGCCGCCACCAGCGGTCCGCGGAGCGCCAGCGCGCGGGGCAGCAGCTTTTCGTAGCGCTCGCGCAGGCGCCCCAGCCACCGCGGGCCCTCGGACTTCGGCGGCGGCATGAGCAGCGCCAGCACGCCGGGAAAGAAGAGCACCGAGTAGACGAGCGCACCGAGGAGCGCGCACGCCATGGTGGCAGCCATGGGGCGGAACATCTTTCCTTCGACGCCCTGAAGCGCCAGCAGCGGCACGTACACCAACATGATGATGGCGACGGAGAAGGCCACCGGCCGCGCGACGGGCATCGCCGCGTCGGTGAGCGCGCCCAGGTACTGCTGCCGCCGGGCGTACGTGCGGCCGGCCAGTGCCGCGACGATGGTCTCCAGCACCACGATGGGGCCGTCCACCAGGAAGCCGAAGTCGATGGCACCCAGCGACATGAGGTCGCCGGTGATGCCGAAGGCGTGCATGCCCAGCACCGCGAACGTCATCGCTGCGGGAATCCCGAGGACGACGGCCAGCGCGCCGCGCAGCGTGCCGAGCAGCAGCGTCAGCACCAGCAGCACCACCAGCGCCCCTTCCACCAGGTTCTTCGCCACCGTCGCCAGCGTGCGGCCCACGAAGTCCGAGCGGTCGTACACCGTCTCGATGATGACGCCCGGCGGCAGCGTGGCCTGGATGTCGGCGATGCGCCGCTTCACGTCGTTGGTGACGACCCGGCTGTTGGCGCCCAGCAGCATCATCACCGTGCCCGTCACCACCTCGCCCTCGCCGTCGCGGGTGGTGACGCCGTAGCGCAGCGCCGGGCCGACGGTGACGTCCGCGAGGTGCTTCACCAGCACGCGGTTCGCGCCACCCTTCACCACCACGTTGCCGACGTCGTCCTCGCCCAGCAGCAGCCCCTTGCCGCGCACCAGCACGTTCTCGCCGGACCGCTCGACGTAGCCGCCGCCCACAATGGACGACGCGCGCTCGAGCGCCTCCTGCAGCTGCGAAAGCGTCACGCCCATAGCCTCGAGGCGCGCCGGCGTGGTGGTCACCTGGTACTGCTTCAACTCGCCGCCGAAGGGGTTCACCTCGATGACGCCCGGCACACTGCGAATGCGGGGCGTGATGTCCCAGTCGAGGATGGTGCGCAGCTGCATCGGCGAGTGGTCGCCCGTCTCGCTGCGCACCACGAAGACGTAGATTTCCCCCAGGCCCGTCGACACCGGCGCCAGCTGCGGCGGCGGCACGAGGGCTGGCAAATCTGCGGCCAGCTCGCGCAGGCGCTCGCTCACCATCTGCCGGGCGAACCACACGTCCAGCCCGTCGTCGAACACCACCGTCACCGCCGACAGCCCGGGGCGCGACACGCTGCGCAGCTCCGTCAGGCGCGGCAGGCCGTTCAGCGCGAGCTCGATGGGCTGCGTCACCATGCGCTCGACCTCGGTCGGCGACAGGCCCGGCGCCTCCGTCATGATGGTGACCTGCACGGGGCTGACGTCGGGCAGCGCGTCGACGGGCAGCTTCGACGCCGCGTACACGCCCACCAGCAGCAGCACCACCAGTCCGCCGGCCACGCCTCCGCGGAAGCGCACCGACAGGTCGACCAGCCGGCCCAGCATCAGCGGAACACCTCTGCCTTCAGCGCCAGCACGCCGCTCACGACGACGCGCTCGCCGGCCGCCAGCCCGTCCTCCACCGCCACGTGCTGCGCGTCCTCGGGGCCCAGGGTGACCTGCCGCGGCTCCACCCGGCCTTCGCCGGCCTGCACGAAGACGGTGGGCTTGCCGTCGACGCGCGTCACCGCTGCGCGCGGCACCGTCAGCCGCGCCTCCCGCGGGCCCGAGGCGTGAATGGTGGCCGTCACCGCGAGGCCCGGCCGCAGCGCGCCGTCGTTTTCGAGCTCGACGCGCACCTCGGCGGCGCGCTTGGCCTCGTCGATGACCTCGGGCACGTGGGCGATGACGCCCTTGTGCGCGACGCCGGGCGCCGAAGGTACGCGTACGTCCACTTCGTCGCCTTCGCGCACCGCCGCGAGGTCGCGCTCGAAGACGGTCAGCTCGACCCACACGCGCGAGAGGTCCGCGACGACGAAGAGCGTGTCCGACGGCTCCACCGTCTGGCCGCGCTTCACGTGCAACTCCACCACGCGTCCGTCCAGTGGGCTCTTCAGCTTCAGGACCCCCAACGGGCCGTCCACCGCGCCGCCCAGCGCCTCCACCGACTTCTCGGCGGCGATGCGCTCGGCCTCCAGCGCGCGGGCGTTGGCGGCAGCGTGCTCAGCGTCGCGCTCCGGCGAGATGTGAGCGTCGGCCAGCTTGCGCTCGCGCTCGGCGTCCAGCTTCGCCACCTTCTCGCGGGCGCGAACCTTCAGCACTTCGGCCTGCGCGCGGCCCAGCTCGGCGGACTCCAGCTCGGCCATCACCTCGCCGGCCCGTACCGTCTCGCCTTCGACGTGCAATACCCGCTGAATGCGGCCCTCGATGCGCGCGCCCACCGCCGCCACGCGCCGCGCGTCGTAGGTGACGCGCCCGGTGACGGCGAGGCTGGGCGTCAGCAGCCGCTCCTCGGCGGGCGCGAAGGCGAGCTGCTCGCGCCTGGCGAACGACTCGGGGTAGCGGATGAAGCCGTCTTCGAGCCACGGCGTGCCGCGCTCGGCCGGCGTGGCGGCGGGCGCCTCGTCGTCGCGGCGGGCGACGGCGACGGCCAGCGCGACGCCCACCAGCAGGGCGGCAGCGCGGAGCCAGCGGCGGGCGCTCATCGCGGGCAGGGTGGCGGTGTTCATGGGGCGAGGCCTCCGGAGACGCGCTCGAGCTCGACCCAGGCGCGCCAGGCGGCCGAGAGTGTATCGAGGCGTTCGCGGCGAACGCGCAGCAGCTCGCGCGTCGCGGTGGTGAGCCGGAAGACGTCGAAGCGTCCGGCGCGCCAGCCCGCCTCTACCAGCGCCTGCGTGCGCTCGGCGTTGGGGAGCGCTTGTTCCGAGAGAATGGCCAGCGCGCGCACGTGCGCGGCGTAGTCAGCGAGCGCTTGCGTCACCTCGCGGGCGATGCGGCGCTTCACGGCGTCGAGGCGCGCCAACTCGGTCGCGCGCTGCGCGTGGGTCACCGCGCGGGGACCCTGGTTGCGCTGCGCGACGGGCAGCTCGACGCTCAACCCCGCGAAGCCGAACACCGGCGACGCCGGCGCGCCGTCGAAGCCGAGGTTGAGGCCCACCTTCGGCACGGCCTCGCGGAAGAGGCGCGCTTCGGCGGCCTCGAGGAGCGCGACCCGGGCCTTCAGCGCGGCCAGCTCAGGGCGGCGGTCCTGCGCGCGGGTCAGCGCCCGCGGCGCGTCGGGCACCGGCGCGAGCTCAAGGCCGTGGGCCGGCAGCTCGAGCGCGGCGTCGGGCGGCAGGTCGAGTACGTCGCGCAGCTCCATGCGCGCGGCCTCGCGCAGTCGCAGGACCTCCTCGCGCGCCACGCGCACCGCGGCCAGCTCCTCCGCGACGGTGGTGAGGTCGGGCTCGCCGGACACGCCGGCCTCGAGGCGCTCGCGGGTGGCGCGCTCGACGCGCTCCTGCAGCGCGACGGCTTCATCGGCGGCGGTCACCAGCCGCTCGGCCACCTGCGCGTCGACCCACGCCCGCCAGGCGCGAGCGGCCGCGGCGATACGCGCCTCGGCGAGCTCCGCGCGGGCGAGCTCCACGCGGCGCTCGGCCTCGTCGATGCGCGCGCCCCACGCGCCGCTCACCTCGAACTCGCCGTTGATGCCCACGTTGTAGCCGTGGAACGGGTCGGAGGGCGTGCCGGCCTGCTCCTTCGCGAGCCAGCGGTAGTCGCCGAAGAGGCGCGGGTTGGTGAGCGGCACGCCCTGGCCGACGCGGCTGGCTTCGGCCTCGGACAAGCGACGCGACGCGAGCACCACCTCGGGCGAGGCGGTCCGCGCGCGGGTGAGCGCTGCGTCCAGCGTCAGCGGCTCCGCCACGGCGGCGCCGCTCGCGAACAACAGGCACACCACGACCTTCAGCCTCTGACGTGTCGGTGAAGCCGCGTGCATGGTTGTGGTTCGAGTCAAAAAAACGAGGTCTTTCTAAACCACCTGAGTCGAGCGCGCAACGCCAGTTCAAACCGACAGGATGTCGATCGGGATCAACACACGCGGCCCCGCGCGGGTGTGAAGCGGTGGGCATGTGTGCCGACGGTGTCGTCGTCGCGGCAGACAGGTCTCCGTGGAAGTGATGAAGCCGCGCGAGCTGACCGGAATCGACGACTTTTCTCGTCCGCGCGGTGTCGGGGCGGCCGGAGGGCGGCGCGGTGCAAGTGCTCGGGGCGTGGCTGTTGGCGTCGTCGCCGGTGCCGGTCGCCCCGGGCGTCAGCCGCATCGAGGCGTGCCGGGTGGCGGCGGTGGCTTTCCGTACGCTGGACGAGGTGTGGGCGGCCGACTCCTGCGGTTGACCGCCCGAGGTTGCACCCTGAGCGCGATTCAGCCGTGTGATGACGGGCCGGTCATGAGACGCGGCTGACGCGCCACGGCGAGGCTGCCTGCCCACGCGAGTGCACACCCCGGTTGGCGCGTCAGCGTCGCAGGCGAGCCACACCCACCTCGCCACCCCCGCGGGATTGCTGTGGGTCGCTCGGCGCCTTCAACTGGCTCGGCGTGTGCTCTGGCTTCCCGGGTCCCCGCTGGACGGTGGAGAGGCACCATGCGCACCGCGTTCATCGTCACTGGCTTGATGCTGGGTCCGGCGTTGCTCCTCGGCGGCTTGCGGCTGCCCGGCCAGCGCGCCCAGGTGCCCGTGGTGCGGGCGGCCATGTGCAGCCAACTCGTCGTCCCGGTGAACCAGCCGGCGCCCGACGGCTGCGCGCGCGTCTCGGCGGGCGACATCGGCTCGCTGCCGCTCGAGCTGGACGTCGGCGGCCGCACGGTGCGCCTCGCCGAGTGGACCGCGACGGACGAGACGCAGGAGGAGTTCGTCGGCTTCGCGGCGCACCTGCCGGGCGACGTCGTCTACATGGTGCGTGCGGGCGACGACGTCTTCCTCGGCTCGGGCGCGCGCTGGCTGCACCCGGCCGGCCTCGTCGGCCCGAAGGTGCACGGCATCGACCAGGTGACGTTCTGCCGGCTGCCCGCCCCGGACCGCGGCTGCGGCGCGGTGGCCGTCGTCATCGACGAGTCGCTCCCGACGCCGACGCTGGCCGCGCGCTGACGGAGCCCCGTCACAGCACGAAGGCAATGAAGCGCCGCGCCCGCTTCGCATACGTCGCGAACGCCTCGCCGTCGTGCTCCGCGAGGAGGCTCCGAGAACGAGAAGCCCGGGGCGATCAGCGGCTCGCGCCCGAAGCTGCGCACGCCCGCGAGCCAGTCGCCGAACAGCTCCTGCGCCGACGCCACGATGAGCGCGATCTCCACCGCTGCGGGACGTTGCTGCTCCTCTGTCCGGACAGGTCCACGGTGTCCTCGCGGCGCGCCGCCCTACGGAGGCGTGAAGGCGTCCACGTCCGCGGGGTTTGACGGCACCTTCACCTCGCCCGCCACCACCTTCGCGCGCAAGGCCTCCACCTTCGCCAGCACCGCGTCCTTGTCCGTGAGGCCGACGGTGACGGGCGCGTAGGTGACGCCGCCTTCCTTGAGGCCCATCACCTCGTCCTTTGCGGTGAAACGGCCCGCCGCGAGGTCCGCCACCGCCGAGTACACGGCGAGGTCGACGCGCTTCATCATCGACGTCAGCACCGCGTCGGGCGCGAGGTGCGACTGGTCGCTGTCGACGCCGATGACGTACACGTCCTTCTTCGCCTCGCGCGCCTCCTTCACCGCCTGGATGACGCCATTCCCGTCGCTGCCGGCGGCCTGAAAGATCACCTCGCAGCCCTTGGCCAAAAGGTCCTGCGCCACCTGCTTGCCCGCCGCGACGTTGTCGAAGCTGCCGGTGTACTGCACCAGCACCGTCGCCCTCGGGTTGGTCGTCTTCACGCCCGCGCGGAAGCCCGCCTCGAACTTCTTGATGAGGGGTATTTCCATGCCGCCGACGAAGCCCACCTTCTCCTTCGCGACGAGGCCGGCCAACGCGCCGACGAGGTAGCTGCCTTCCTCCTCCCGGAAGACGACGGTGCGCACGTTGGGCAGCGTCTGCGGCGCGCCCTTCGCGTCGAGGATGGGGCTGTCGATGAGGAGGAACTTCGCGTCGGGGTTCGCCTTCGCCACCGCCTCCACCGCGTTCTCCAGCATGAAGCCGACGCCGATGGTGAGGCCAGCGCCCTGGTCCACCAGCAGCTGCAGGTTGGGCTGGTAGTCCTCCTGCGCCTTCGACTGCACGACGAGCGGCTTCACCGGGAGCGGCGTGACGCGGCCCTTCAGCTCGGGGGGGATGGTCAGGTCCCGCGCGGCACCAGGCAGCTTCTCGTAGCTGCCGCCCACGAAGCGCGCGCCGGCCGCCCACGTCTCGAGGCCGCGCAGCGCCGAGTCGTTGAAGGACTGGTCGCCGCGCCCGCCGACGTCGGTGACGAGGCCCACCACCAGTGGCTTGTCGGCCTTCGGCGTCTCGCCACCGGCCGCGGGCGGCGTGGGCGAGTCCTTCTTGCAACCGAACAGGGCGAGCGACGCGGCGACGGTGACGAAGGCGAGGCGCATGCGCTGCATAAAGCACAGTCGGGCGGCGGTGCGGAGCCGCGCGTGCAGCCCGGTCGGCAAATCCAGTCGCGCAAAAGAGGCATGGCGTGCCCCTTCTGCGCAAGTGCATGGCGCTGCCATGACGCGCTGCGCGACACCCGCGGGTTGCATGCGCGAGGTCCGCCCTCCCTTCCGCCCGCGCGGCGTGCTGAAGCGCGCGGTATGTCCCGCCGCTTCGCCGTCGTCGCCTCGCTGCTCGTCGCTGCCTGTGGCTCGCCCCGCGCGCCCGAGCCGCCGCATCTCCTCTATTCCGCGGACGTCGCGTCGCTGGACAACCCGTTCCCCGACGCGCGCCTCGCTGGCCGGGGCTTCGCGACGCGGCCCGGCTGGTACCTGCCGTACCTGCACCCGAAGGCGCAGACGGCGAAGGTGAAGAAGCTGCTCGACGGCTGGGCGGTGCGCAGCGCGGCCGAGGTGACGGCGGTGGGCGCCTTCAGCCCCACGCTGCTGCGCGCGTCGGTGCCGCTCGACCCGGCGACGCTGACGGGTTCGGTGGCGCGACTGGTGGAGGTGGGCGACGGCTACCAGGTGCTGGAGCGCGATGTGCGCGTCGAGCATTCGCGGGCCGCGCTGCAGGACACCGGGCGCGAGCCCGACGCGGCGTACCCCGACTTCATCCTCGCGCGTCCCGGTGTCCCGCTGCCCGACGGCGGCGAAGGGCTCCTCGTGGTGCTGGACTCGCTGAAGGGCGCGGGCGGCGTGGTGCTCGGCCGCGGCTACGACTTCGAGGACGCGAGCGGGACTGCCGACACGGTTGCGAAGGCCGCCGAGGCGCTGGGCGTGGACGCGTCGCGCATCCTCCTCGTGTTACCGCAGATGGCGGCGAAGGCCCGCGCGCCGCTCACCGCGCTCGCCGCGTGGGTGGAGGCGCAGCCCGCGCCCGTGGCGGTGGTGCCCGCGACGCCCGGCCTCGTCACCGAGAGCGGCGTCACGCGGCCGGCGGGCACCTTCCACCCCGCCGACACCGAGTGGAACCTCGTCGCGCCGTGGCTGGAGAAGCCGTCGTACGCGCGCCCGGCGAGCCACGTCGGGCAGGTCACCATCGGCACCTTCCCGACGCGCGACCTCCGCGAGGGCGGGCTGTGGAAGGCGGACTGGGTGTCGAACCCCTCCGCGGCGCCCGAGGTGCAGCTGCCCTTCGTGCTGACGGTTCCGGCGGGCGCAAAGCCCGCGGGCGGCTGGACGGTGGTGCTGGGCGGCCACGGGCTGGGCGGGCGCAACCTGCCGCAGCAGGGCAACGACACGGCCTTCTGCCTCGAGCTGGCGGAGCTGTTCGCGAGGGAAGGGTTGGCGTGCCTCGGCATCGACGCCCCGAGCCACGGCCTGCGCGGCAATGTCATCGACTTCTTCTCGCTCACCGACATCGCGCTGGTGCGCGACTCGATGCGGCAGATGGCGTTCGACCAGCTGCAGCTGGCGCGCCTCGCCTCGTCGCTGGACGTGGACGGCGACGGTGCCAGCGACGTGGGCGAGCTGGCGTACTTCGGTAACTCGATGGGCTCGGTGATGGGGGCGACCTTCGTCTCCTTCGCGCCGCAGGTGAAGACGGTGGTGCTGAACGTCGGCGGCGCGGGGCTGGGCAACATCCTCAACTCCAGCACCATCCGCGACCGCGTCGGGCTGCTCATGGTGGCCGAGACGGACCTCGCGTTCGGCAGCACCGAGTACTACGCGGCCTTCCCGCTCTTCCGCGCGCTGGCACAGGTTTTCATCGACCCCGGCGACCCGGTGACGCTGGCGCACGCGCCGAGCGAGGACCAGGCGCTCCTGCTGCAGGAGGGCCTCGGCGACCGCACCATGCCCAACGACGCGACGAGAGACCTGGCGGCGGTGCTGGGCGCGCCGTTCGCCACGCAGCCCGAGTCTGGGACGACGCCGCTGCGGCGCAGCTTCGAGGCGGACCCGGCGAGGTACCTGTCGCCGACGAAGGCCGCGGTGGAGGACCCGCACAACATCTTCTGGGACGCGCCCGAGGTGCGGCAGCAGGCGGTGCGCTTTCTCATGTCGCGGGGCCGCTCGCTCGAGACGCCGTAGCAGCGAGTCGTGAGCACGGGGCTGGACCGACGGAGCGCACGCGGTCCGACGCCCGTCCCCGTGGGTGAGGGAGGCACCCCGGCGTGCGCGGCCGCGCTTCGTGGTACTCCGGCGTTGAGGTAGAGCGGCGCGCGTGTCGACGCGACCGGAGACGCCCGGGAGGCTCGGGGAGCTTGCGTGGCTCTTCCTGCGGCTCGGCGCGACGGCCTTCGGCGGGCCCGCGGCGCACGTCGCGATGCTGCAGGCCGAGGTGGTGCGACGGCGGCGCTGGCTGTCCGATGAGGACTTCCTGGACCTCGTCGGCGCGGCCAACCTCATCCCCGGCCCCAACTCGACCGAGCTGGCGATTCACCTGGGCTACCGCCGCGCGGGCTTCCCGGGGCTTCTCGTCGCGGGCGCGTGCTTCATCGTGCCGGCGATGCTGATGACGGCGCTGCTGGGCTGGGCGTACGTGCGCTACGGCGCGCTGCCCGACGTGGGCTGGGTGTTGGCGGGCGTGAAGCCCGTCATCCTCGCGGTGGTGGTGCAGGCGCTGTGGACGCTCGGGACGAAGGCGCTCAAGACGTGGCCTCTGCGCGCGTTGGGCGCGGCGTGCGCGGCGGCGAACGCGCTGGGCGTGCACGAGCTGGCGGTGCTGTTCGCCTCAGGTCTGCTGGTGGTAGTGGCGCGGCGCGCGCGGGGAACGCCGCCGGCCGCGGTGGTTCTGGGCGCGCCGCTCGCCTCGGCCGCGGCGGCGTCGGCGGCGCCGGTGTCCATGGCGGGCCTCTTTGGCGTCTTCCTCAAGGCGGGCGCGCTGCTGTTCGGCAGCGGCTACGTGCTGCTCGCCTTCCTGCGCGCGGACCTCGTGCAGCGCCTCGGCTGGCTGACGGAGGCGCAGCTCATCGACGCCATCGCCGCGGGCCAGGTGACGCCGGGGCCGGTGTTCACCACGGCCACCTTCGTGGGAATGGTGCTGGGTGGTTGGACCGGCGCGCTGGTGGCGACCCTTGGCATCTTCCTGCCGGCCTTCGTCTACGTCGCGGCGTCGGCGCCGCTGTTGCCGAGGCTGCGGGCCTCGAGGGGCGCGGCGGCCTTCCTCGACGGGGTGAACGTCGCGTCGCTGGCGCTGATGCTGGTGGTGACGGCGCAACTGGCGCGCGCCGCGGTGGTCGACGCGCCGACGTTGGTGCTGGGGGCACTGTCGGCGGTGGTGCTGCTGCGCTTCAAGACCAACGCGACGTGGCTGGTGCTGGCCGGGGCGGCCGGGGGCCTTCTCTTGCACCGGCTCGGTTGACCCGCCTCTCGCCACTCCGGAGCGGCGCATGCAGCGCGCGTTGGTGCCGCCGTCGCGTGGTTGACCGAGAAGTGGCGCCGCGCCCCCGCCGCCCCTACCGTGCGAGCGACATGCGTCCCTACGAGCTCATCAAGGCCAAGCGCGACGGTCAGGCGCTGCTGCCCGCCGACATCCACGCCTTCATCGACGGCTACACGAAAGGCGACGTCACCGACTACCAGATGTCCGCGATGTGCATGGCCGTGTTCTTTCGCGGTTTGTCCTCGGTCGAGCTCGCGGCGTGGACCAGGGCGATGCTCGAGTCGGGCGAGGTGCTGGACCTCTCCGAGACGAAGGGCCTCAAGGTGGACAAGCACTCCACCGGCGGCGTCGGCGACAAGGTGTCGCTGTCGCTCGCGCCGCTCGCGGCGGCCTGCGGCGTTCCGGTGCCGATGATTTCCGGGCGCGGGCTCGGCCACACCGGCGGCACGCTGGACAAGCTGGAGTCGATTCCGGGCTTTCGCGTGGACCTCGACGTCACGCGCTACCGCCAGCTCGTGCGCGACGTCGGCGCATGCCTCATCGGCCAGACGGCCACGCTCGCGCCCGCCGACAAGAAGCTCTACGCGCTACGCGACGTCACCGCCACGGTCGACTGCATCCCGCTCATCGCGTCGTCCATCATGTCCAAGAAGCTCGCCGAGGGCATCGACGCGCTCGTCCTCGACGTGAAGGTCGGCAGCGGCGCCTTCATGAAGACCATCGAGGACGCGCGCACGCTCGGCCGCACGATGATCGGCATCGGCAAGGAGATGGGGAAGAACGTCGTCGCGGTCCTCACCGACATGGACCAGCCGCTCGGCAACACCGTCGGCAACGCGCTCGAGGTCATGGAGGCCGTCGAGATGCTCCGCGGCAACGCGCCCGCCGACTACACCGAGGTGACGCTGGCGCTCACCGCCGAGATGCTCGTGTTGGGTGGCAAGGCGAAGACGCCCGACGAGGCACGGAAGCGTCTGCAGGACGCCATCACCTCCGGCGCCGCGGAGAAGAAGCTGTGTGACATCGTCGCCGCGCAGGGCGGCGACCCGGCCGCCATCAGCGATCTCTCGAAGCTGCCAAAGGCCCGGCACACGGTCGCGGTGCCCGCGCCGCGGAGCGGCTTCGTCACGCACATCGACAGCGAGGCGGTGGGCCTGGCCGCGATGTCGCTCGGCGCCGGACGCGCGAAGACGACCGACGTCATCGACCCGGCGGTGGGCTTCGTGCTGCACAAGAAGCTGGGCGACGCGGTGCAGGCCGGCGAGGCGCTCCTCACCATTCACTACAACGACGCGTCGCGGCTCGCAGAGGTGACGACGCGCGTGGTGAAGGCGTGGCAGATCGGAGACGCGGCGCCTGCGAAGCGGCCGCTCGTGCTGGAGCGGCTGACGTGACCGGCTTGCGTTTTCGTGCGGCGGGCGGGTTGATCGCCGTCGGGCCCCGGCCGCGGCCCGTCTTCGAGGTTCCGCGATGAGTCTCCGGGTGTGGCTGGGTGCCGCCGTCGTCGCGCTGTTGGGCGCGTCGTGCTGGACACCCGTCGTCGAGGTGCAGTGCCAGACGGACCAGGACTGCGGCAGCGGCTGGCGGTGCATCGAGCGTGAATGCTACCCGCCTGGCAGCGGTGGCGGCATCGGTGGCGGCGTCGGTGGTGGCGTCGGTGGTGGCGTCGGTGGTGGCGTCGGTGGTGGCGTCGGTGGTGGCGTCGG